>DEJJ01000028.1 GCA_002353285.1 Porphyromonadaceae bacterium UBA2751
TTTGTATCGAGTAATACAACAATGAGTTCTTTGCAAAAGTCACCTCACCTGTTGTGAATTGCTTTCAAATTTGTATCTTTGTATCGAGTAATACAACTGACAGTGACTACTACAGAACGAGCGATAGTTGTGAATTGCTTTCAAATTTGTATCTTTGTATCGAGTAATACAACGGGGGCCATCTGGTTCCTCCAGCGAAACACGTTGTGAATTGCTTTCAAATTTGTATCTTTGTATCGAGTAATACAACTCACCCTCATTTCCAAGAATACCCTCAAGTGTTGTGAATTGCTTTCAAATTTGTATCTTTGTATCGAGTAATACAACTTTTTAATGTTGTATGAACTTTTCTGAGCTGTTGTGAATTGCTTTCAAATTTGTATCTTTGTATCGAGTAATACAACTGTATCTTTCTCTTTATAACTCATCCTGTGTTGTGAATTGCTTTCAAATTTGTATCTTTGTATCGAGTAATACAACGCACAGTTGCCAATTGAAGATACCAAATTGTTGTGAATTGCTTTCAAATTTGTATCTTTGTATCGAGTAATACAACTCGGCAAGGTCGTCGCAGATGTCGTCGGTGTTGTGAATTGCTTTCAAATTTGTATCTTTGTATCGAGTAATACAACTTGGTTGTGTTGAGCTCAACTAACTCACTCGTTGTGAATTGCTTTCAAATTTGTATCTTTGTATCGAGTAATACAACTCTGTTCATATATAAATTACCTATGAATAAGTTGTGAATTGCTTTCAAATTTGTATCTTTGTATCGAGTAATACAACAAGCGCTTGAAAGAGTGGCCTTTACCGTAAGTTGTGAATTGCTTTCAAATTTGTATCTTTGTATCGAGTAATACAACTGACAGAAAAAGGTTATATGATTATTATGTGTTGTGAATTGCTTTCAAATTTGTATCTTTGTATCGAGTAATACAACGCACAGCAAAAACACGAGAAACTTCACTAGGTTGTGAATTGCTTTCAAATTTGTATCTTTGTATCGAGTAATACAACCGTATGCGTATGCTTCGCATCAATGAACTGTTGTGAATTGCTTTCAAATTTGTATCTTTGTATCGAGTAATACAACTCGATATACACAACATTCTATTAAACAATGTATTACAGTATCAATTAGAATTTAAAAAAGTTGTATTACAGCAACAAAAAATCCACCCTAACAGGTGGATTTTTTGTTTTCAGAAAAGTTCCAATTGTTGTCCTCCACTTCTGGGTACATCAGGACTCCTGCCATTGAAAATCTCCATGTTGCCAAACTGCTTATCGGTAATTGTCATGATGCAGACATTTCCTTCTTGTGGCAGCATATTTTTTACCCTTTTCACGTGAACCTCAGCATTTTGTGCACTTGCGCAATGCCTTGCATAGATAGAGAATTGTATCATAGAGAAGCCGTCGAGCATCAAAGCCTTGCGGAAAGTAGCATAAGCTTTGCGATGCTTGCGTGTGTCGGTTGGCAAGTCAAAAAACACAAGAACCCACATGATTCGATACTCGCTAAATCGCTGACATGTTGCCATCGCACTGTTAAACTTACTTAAAAATAAGGATAAGAGATCTTTCGGGACTCACCAGTAAAGCATCGTGCAAGAGAGGCCGTTGTGATCTCGGCTGCAACCATGAGAGGCCGTCGCTTGCCATCGATTTTCACATCAAGAGTTGGGATGGTGAGCAGCTGGCGCTTAACATCGGTTGAGAGATCCCAAGGGTCATCGCAAATGTCCATCACTTTCTTGACATGGACATCAACAAAAGGTCGATAAGGCTCCATGATGTCGTCGGCAAGGCAGTAGGCGTTATAGTTGTTGCGGTGATGGATGCCCATAGTGGGCAAAAGTCCAGACCCAACAAGATTTCGTGCTATCACTCCACGCAGAATGGCATAGCCATAGTTGAGCAAATTGTTAGGATAGAACCCCTCGCGGTCACGCTTAAATCCTTCAATTTCAGGAAAGAAATTGCTCCAATAGTAGACGGCGGCTCGCCCCTCGAGGTTGAGATTGTCGTCGGTTCGCACCTCGTTGACCCATGCTCGCATGTTGCCAGTGTTGCAACCAGGAACGCATTGCTCAAGGGCTGCGGCTTGATTAGCAATCTTGGCTTGCACCGTCTGCTGCCACAAGTTTTTCTTTAAGGGCTTGGTGCAAGCAAGTTGAGCCTTGAATCGCTCGCTCTGCCGTGAGTGTCCATCGAGCGGCAGCAGCAGGCCAGTGGGCATGTGAGTTGAGTCGCAAGTGATTACAGCACAGTTATTTTCGAGCAAGCGCTCCATGAGGCCTTGCGTTATTGTGATTTGCTTGTTGTCGAGAATAATCACACCGAGGTCTTCGATTGGGAAAGTGCGCACAAGGTCGGCATCTTGCTCTTTAGAAGGCATGCGTAGCACCATCTGAGCATTTTTCATGCTCAGATAGGCTGGATTGCCAAAGTAAAGAGTGCGCTTAATCATAGGTACTCACCCACTTTTACAATTTGACCAATGTGATTGACCCGTACTTTAACTATCCCTTTCAAACCATTTGTAGAATTAATTCTAAACCACGTTATATTTTTCAGTTTTTTCTCATCGTTAACATTAGTTTCCAGATGATGCCTGAAGAAATAATCGCCTTTAGTCAACTTCTGCACTCGGAACAGATGAGGACTAATCAGGCTGTAGTTGCCTGGATTGAAAAGGTCGATGCCCGATGGGTCAAAGCCAGTGCTCTCGTCGGGGAAAACAAAATATTCATTCTGCTTCATGGTGAAGAGGAATTTCCACCCGAGTTCCTTGTTAAAATCACGGTCGACAACAGGCAAATCCTGATTCTTGCGAGCTGCTGCCTCAAAGAGTGATACCACATGCTCCTGCAAGTTGCCATCGGGATCCTCAAAGATGGCAATGTGATGGTTGCTTGACGTGCTCACATAGTCGGTGGGAATAGCGTTACCCATCTCGTCGATGATGATGTTGCCATTGTTATCACGCTTGGTGTGCAGAGGCACCGCCACATTAACGCCCTTGATTGAAACACTCTTTATTGCAATCCCCTTCTCCTTATTGAGCCAAATTGGGTTCTCGTCGAGATTAGAGAAAGCTTTGGCTTGGTCACCACCAAACTCATTTTTTCGGTTGAGCAGAATTCGCTTGATTCCCTCGTCGACGACCTTCTCAATTTTCAAGTCTTTGGTGATGGGTTTTCTAATAGTGTAATAGGTTTCAAGCACAACAGTTTTCACCTTGTCGGGCACCTTGGCAGTGTGGTTGTCGTCAACAAAGAGCGGATTTTTAGAGAGAGAATTTTTTCCTGTGAAGGCTTTCTTGGGGTCACCTCCAAATTGCATGAGTCTTTGCAAGAGAGCATCACGGAAAGACTTGCGACACACTGTGTTAATTTTTTCAACATTGAAAGCCGCGCCCACTTTCTCGTCACGAGTAGCATAACGTTGTCGCTGCGCATATACAGTTTCATTGTGCAGTTGCCCGCGAGGTGTGAGAGTGCTTTGCTGCTTGCCACCCTTTATCTTGTTGATACTCTTGGTGGCAACCTTATTCTTAGCTTTGATTGAGACCAGAATATCGGCAAG
This sequence comes from Porphyromonadaceae bacterium UBA2751, assembly GCA_002353285.1. Taxonomy (GTDB): domain Bacteria; phylum Bacteroidota; class Bacteroidia; order Bacteroidales; family Muribaculaceae; genus Sodaliphilus. Next base: position 3,592 of record DEJJ01000028.1, read on the forward strand.
ATGCCTCATTGCTTGAGCACGAAACTCGTCGAGAGGAATGGGTGACTTAAACTTGCGGCCATGCAATAGTTCCTTTTTCTCAATGCCATAGATGCTGCTGTCCTTATCACTGGCATCATCCTTGGCATTGAGATTGTTGAGATACTGAATGTGAGAATGTCGAGTGAAAGCGATGGTTAGGGCATCCATGGCATGGTGCCGGTGGTCGTTGCGCTTGGTCCAATCGTTGATTCTCCTAATCTCATGTCCATGTTCATCTCTGATGGTAGAAGTCATGCCAAGCTTGTCATATTTATCCCAATTTAATTCCTTCATGACATCGACAAGTTGCCAGTCGTCGCGCAGGCGTGCAGTGATAGAACCAGTGGTTGCAACAACATCACGCGTGACCTTGAGCAGCAGTTCCTTAGCTTTTCGAGCGATGTATTGTGAATCGCTCAAGTCACGATTTAGGAAATCACTTTCGATTTTATCGTCGGGGGTGGTTAATCGCTTGTACTTCGTGCGACTACCGTCCGTGTTGAGGAAAGCAATGCGCTTCAGGTATTCGTCAACTCCCTGGTCGCCATGCTTCATTTTGACATAGTCGATGGCAGTCATGTTAGACTTCTCGATATTGACAGCTCTTGCTTCAAGAGTTTTGTTGCTAAACGAGTCATCGAAGACTTTGGCTTGTGGGATGATGTGCTCGATGTCAAAGTCACGACTGAATAGTTTTTCTTTACTTATATAGGTGTTGGAGTAAAGAGTTTTGTAACCGTTGGGAGCAAGTTCTTGATAGAGTTGATAACGAATCACATCGTTGCGTCGCGGATTGGCGATATTGAAAGGTGCGCTCATCAAAATCTTCTTGATTTCCTCGACCTCTCTTGTCTTAGCATTTAATCGCTTAGTGGTGTCCTCACGCTGTTGCTGGCTCTGCTTGAGTTCACGAGCCATCTCTATGTGTATTTCGTCAAAACTACCATACTCATCAATGCAGTTGTTCACCACATGAATCATTTGGTTAATAATCTTCTCGACCACAGGATTTCGCAAGGTGTTCTTAGGCAAGAGTTCAAGATGCTTGTCAAGTTGTCTTGCTTCGTTCATGTCTCTTGTGATAGACTGGCTCGAGTGATTATATCCAGCAGCTTTACATGCATCGGAATAAACCATGCCATCGTTCTTCATGTAAGGAAGAATTTTAAGAATGGCCTTGGTGCTAAGAGAACCAAAATCTTGAACGAAGTTGACTCTTGTCAGCAAAGCAGCATAGTCGTGAGATAGACCTGTGAGTTGAGAAATATGGTCGATTAGTTTGCCATTACCAGTGGGAGTGTTGTCGTCCTCGTAGGAATAGAGCAAGTGCCAAAGCTTGAACATTGCATTTTGTTGCATTTCGGACGCATTATTGCCTGCATCGAAGAATAAGAAATCACTCTTTGCATCTAAGGTTTCAAACACAGCCTTGAGAAGATGCAACTTGCTTGCTGCATCCATCTTATCGAAGTTTTCAACATCGTGACCACTCATCTCTACTATGCCCTTGTAAGCATTAAGAAGAGTGACCTGAGTGATGTTGCCTTGCAGTTTCTTAAAATTGAGAGCATAGTCTTTATCGCTTAGGTCTAAGCACTTAAGCACCTCTTTTGCACTCAATTCTTTAGAGCAATACAACTCGTTATAGAGTTTGATTTTTTGTTCTTGGTTTAATGGGGTAAATCGCTGGATTGAGCTCTCCTCAAAGAGTGATGGGATTGAGGCTTTGCTTTTGCTTGACTTCTTAACGCTCTTGTTTTCAAGAATAACGTTGTTGATGTCTTGCCAGATTTTGAACTCTTGAAACAAAGGTGAACTCTTTGGACAAACCCTTGGTCCAGTGGTGACTTTCTTGCCATTGGCAAGACAAATTTCCTTGCCCTCAAGTTCACAGAATGATATGAGCCCCTTTTGTGACTTTAATCGTCGCTGGAAGAAGATGATTTCCTTTTCAATCTTTTCCTTTAATTGTGGAGTGAGCTCTTTGTGATATTTAGCTTGAGTTGCCCAAATTGTGTTAAACTCACTAATATAGTCATTGCGATAGAAGACAATGTTTTTCAAACTATTGTGAGGATTTTGCTTTATCAATTGAAAAAGGTACTCTCCCACAGTGATTTTATTGATTTCCAGTTCCTTGCTATGGTCGCCAATGGCACCAAGATAGCCACTGGAAGCAGCTATATCGCCATTAATCTCACAAATCACAGTAACAAGCTGCTCAATATCAAGCTTGCGATTAGCAGCGTCAGCTCGCCACTCATAATAACTGAGTTGCCTGATTTTGCGATCTTTCACCTCGGCAGCCTCGATGTGATGAGCGGCAAAAAAATACTTGCGAGTGTCGTTCTTTCCCTTTCCTTCAATCACGCGGCGGGAGTCATCATTAAGAATATCAGGATAATAATCATGCTGCTTATTCCAAATGAGATCAAGCTCGGCCCGAAGGTCGGAACGGTAAAAAGAAGGCTTGTAACTCTTGTGAGATTTCAATAACTGATAAACGTACTGTCCTGGAGTTATGCCCTCGTTATATAAATGACGAGCAACAGCCATGCCGTCGATTAATTCGCCTTCTTCATCGTTATTGGCTTTGCGGTTGCTCTTATAGCCACGCTTCTTGTTGATTGCCATCAAGACCCGAGCAAACTCCTGAAGTGTGACCTCATGACGTGCTGCCTTAGCACGCAGCTCAAGAGTCTCGTGAGTGGAGTTGTTGCCAACCTCGGAAAGAACAGTATCATCATTAATAATATTGTTCTTAATCAAGATGTCGACAAGCATGTTGCGCCGCTGCTTGAAACGTTGCAAGCTGCGCCGCATCCCACGCTTGAGAGTTCTATCGGCAGTGGTTGTAATACTTTTCCCTTTCTCAAAATTCCCTTTCTCATCAACCGTGAGAGGATTGACCCTAACGCCAAGCTTAACGATACTGCTTTTTTCATTATCGTTCTCGGCCTGGTTGACAACAGCCCAGCCAATGCTACCTGTTCCTAAATCTAAACCTAAAACTTTTTTCATTGTATTAATTTATTTTAATTCCTTTGATTTTTGCAAATTTACAAAAAAAGTAAATAACTTGTTTTTTTTCTCAAAAAAATTTGTTTCATCACTAATTATTCACTACTTTTGCAGAACAAATTTGAAGCAATTCACAATAAGGATTATTCCGTTGTGAAGACATCAAGAGCGGGACCGCAAGGCCTCGTTCTTTTTTAGTGGGTGTATATCGGATGTGATAGGAGTGGGAAAACTATGCGAATGGTGGGAATTAGTGTTTTATGCGAAATCATGGGTTCCACTTGGCGTGGAGCTCGGCGATGATGGTGTCGTAGTCGTGCATGGTGAATGTGCCGGGGCCTATGATCATGATGGTGTAGTCGATGCCCTGGAATGAACGTCCCACGCCAGTGTCGCGAAATCCGTTGCGCAGGTAGAAGCGGTGTCGCCGCTGCCGCACGGGCTGGTTGGGGCTGGGCTGGCTTGGGCTCTCCATGTCGAGGATGCTTGTGCCTGAGCTGTATCGCTCAATCAGGCGCGAGAGGATGCGCTGGCCATGGCCCATGCCTCGCAGCTGCGGCCTGACGGCAAAGTACCAGAACCAGTTGAAGGTGGGCCTTGGATAGACGATGGTGAAGCCCAGCAGTTGATTGTCGTGGTAGTAGGCAGTGAAGTCGAGTGGCATGGTGCCCACCAGCTGCAGGAGGTCGCGCCAGGGGATGCGTTCCTCGGCAGGGAAGGCTTCGTCGTAGAGCTCCCTGAGCTCGGGTGTGGCAGTGGCGGCGGTGATGCGTTTCTCGGTCATTGGCGATTAAAAAGTGAGTGCATTGAACTTATCCCACGCCTTGCGTGAACTCGATTATTGCACTGGGCTCGGAGCCCACGGCGAGGGCAACGATGATGGTGTTGCCCATGTTGTAGAGCGACGGCGTGAGGGTGTCGCCCAGCTTGGCTGGCTGGCGATACTCCATGCGCATGCCATCAATGGTGAAGCCCGGTGGCAAGAGCTCCATTGCGATGCGGGCATAGTGGGCATTGTTCATGTGGCGGTTGTAGTCGATGTCGGCGCGCATCACTGGCACGAGAGCGTGGAGTTGTGGCTCGACGTGAGGCAGGATGATGCGGCGGTCGCGATAGTTCATGGGGCGCTGCTCGTCGATGGCAACAGTGGCAATGACATCGCTGTCGATGCGCTTGAGGCGGCCAGTGGTGAGGTCGACAAAGGCTCCCAAGCTCCATGTCTTGATGCAAGGTTCGCCATGGGCATCGGTGATGAAGGTGTTGCGGAAACCGAACATTGGCTTGACGCCATAGACTGAGGTGGTGACTGTGAGGTCTTCCTTGAAACTGGGAATCCTCACAATCTCGACCTGACGTGTGGCGAGCAGCTGGGTCATGTGCTGCTCGTGGAAATAGCGCTTGACTGCGGGCTCGCTCTCAATCCACATCTCGGAGCAGTCCTGCAGCATCTGCAGCGCTGAGAAAATCTTGAGGTGGCCCTCGCTGTCGCAAGTGCTGGTGGTTACTTTGTAGTTTAGGCTATACATTTGTTGCTTAGGGGGTTGAAATCACTTAGGGTTGACGGCGTTAGGTGTCCATCCGTTGAAGAATCGCATCACTTTGTCCTTGTTGTAGCTCTTGCCTTCCTCGAGGAAGCTTGAGTCCTGGATGTGGATGACACGGCCCTCGCTGTCAAGCACCACAAAGACCGGGTAGCCAAAACGGCCTGGGTTGCCCAAGCGCTTGAGCATGGCTTGGTCGCGAGCGGGGTCCACACTCTTGTGAGGGTTGTAGCTCACATGAATGTAAACGAAGTTATCGTTGACCAGTTTGGCAATCTCCTCTTCGCTGGTGATGAAATCGGCAAACCTGAGGCACCATGGGCACCAATTGCCTCCCACCTGGCAAATGACGAACTTGCCTTGCTGCTGGGCCTGCACGAGCGCCTTGTCAATCTGCTCGATGGGGTTGATCTCGTCGTTATACACTTTCTTGAGCTGGGCATCGGCTCCAATAGCGAAAGCTGCTAAAATAGCGATAATTATGATTTTCTTCATTGCGTGTAAGTATGGATTTTGGTAGTTATAGAATCTTTTAAGTCACTGATGTTCAGCAGGCATCACCAGCCAGCAGCAATCAGTACTTGCTGAAGTGGTACTTCTCGCGCAGGGCGGCTTGCTGCTCGGGTGTGCAGCTGGTGAAAAAGGCTTTCCAGCCTGGACAGAAGTTGATGTGCCACCGCCAGAAGCGGCCAAGCATCGAGGTGGGTTTCTTGTCGTAGTGAGCTCGGAATTTACAATTTTCGCAAGTGTGTGCCATAAGAGTTGTGAGTTGTGAGTTAAGAGTGAGAGTTGAGAGCGAGAGTTCTGACCTCTGAAATCTGATTTCTGACATCTGACATCTGAATTTCTAGCTATATGCCCATTAGGTCGCGGTAGATGTCGAGTGCCGCCTTGAGGTCGCTGTCGCTAATGGTGTTGTCGATTCTCACATCGCCACATGAGGCCAATAGAGTGCAATTTATCTCGCCATTGCGACTCTTCTTGTCGTGACGCATGAGGCTGATGAGATGGTCGTAGTCGTCGCAAGTGATGTGAAACGCGCCATAGTTGCCACGCACGAATCGTGCCAGGGCATAAAGGTCGGCACTGGGGAAACCCAGAATCATGTGCGAGAGCACAGTCTCTACAACCAGCCCCCATGCCACCGCATAGCCGTGAGGCACTGGCTTGCCGCCCGCCATGGCCTTGCTCTCGAAAGCATGGCCCACGGTGTGACCCAGGTTCAAAGCCTTCCTGATGCCATGCTCGGTGGGATCCTGATCGACAATGCGCTGCTTTACCTCAACCGACTCCTGCAACAGCTTGAGCAGCGATGGATGGTTGATGCTCGAGAAATCATTGCTGAGCAATGTGGCAAGCTGGTCGTGACCGCTAAGCATGCCATGCTTGAGCATCTCGGCATAGCCCGACTTGACTTGCTCGATGGGCAAAGTGCCGAAAAAGCAAGTGCTCACCAGCACACTATGGGCGTGGGCAAAAACGCCAATCTCGTTCTTGAGGCCCTGGAAATTGATTCCCGTCTTGCCTCCAACTGCCGCATCAACAGCCGCCAGGATGGTGGTGGGCACATTCACGAAGTCGATGCCCCGCTTGAATGTCGCCGCAGCAAGTCCGCCCAAGTCGGTCACCACTCCCCCACCTAGGTTCACAAGCAGTGAGTGGCGTGTAGCGTTGCACTGCTGCATGCGCTTCCACACGAGGGTGAGAGTGTCGAGTGTCTTGTTACAGTCGCCACTTGGCATCTCTATCACATGGGCCGAGTCCAGGCAATGCACCAGCGGCAACACATGACGGCGAGTGTTCTCGTCAACGAGCACCATCACATGGTGGTAATTGCCACCCCCAATAATGTCGTTGAGGGTGGCATCTACATCGCTGGTATATATCAGCCGTGACGTCATTGTTGAGTCTTGAAAGCCTCCATCAGAGTTGGCAGGGCAGCCTGAAGCGATGCCATGTCGGCATAGACCATATCGGCTCCAGCCTTGTACATGTCCTTCTCGGGAATAGGACCTGTGGTCACACCCACTGTGAAGCAGCCTGCAGTGTGCCCAGCCTGAACGCCAAGTGGTGCGTTCTCAAGCACAATGCACTCGTTGGGCTGCGCACCCACCTTGGCCATAGCCTTGAGGTAAGGTTCAGGATTGGGTTTGCCGCGCTTAACGTCGACTGCTGTGACGCGCTGCTCGTCGAAGATGCCAGGATAGTCGGCATCAACACGGTCGAGCATCGAGGCAGTGCCCGATCCAGTGACCAGCACGCACCTGATGCCAGCAACCTTTAGGGCCTTGAGCATCTCGAGGGTGCCAGGAATCACCTCAACGTCGCCAAGCTCGGTGAAATAGCGTGTTTTCACCTTGTAGAGCGCCTGTGCCTCGTCGTCGGTCACATTTTTTCCTGCACCATTCTTGAATTTCATCTTGATAATGTCGCGCCCGGTCATGCCTTCATACATGTAGAACTCATCGCGCGTGCACTTGATGCCATTCTTTTTCATCAGTTTCACCCAAGCACGGGTGTGATTCTTCATAGAGTCAAATAGCACGCCGTCCATGTCAACGAGTGCTGTGGTGAAGTTGAACGATTTCTTGCCAGTGTATTTCAAGTAATTGGCAATTGCTGTTTGTTCAGTCATTTTGTTATTAGGGTTTATATATTAGTTATATTACTGTCAGGTGGAAGCAGCACTGCCCGCGCTCGTAGAGCACAGTGCATCGTTTCTTGTTCTTGAAATCAAGGAGCACATGCCCCAAAATATTTTTCAAGTCCTCGTTGTTGATGAGGTAGTCGTTCTTGTAAGGCTCGAAATGCATCCAGCTCAAGTCGAAGGTGGTGCCATACATGTGGCATGAGCGCGACGAGGCGTTGCGGTTCACCTTCATGAGCCTGCCCACAGTGTACTGCGAGCGAGTGCAACTGGTGACGACAATCTGATAAGGGCTGCCACCATGGGCCAGAACCGAGTCGGTGAAAGCGCAGCCAATCTCCTCAAGCAGCAATGCCGCCTTGGGCACCAAATAGGGCATAGAATGGGTCAAAGAGTCGAGATAATAGGCCTCGCACGAAGCAATCTTAACCAATGGCTGACGCAACCTGTAGGCATCATGGAGATTATCAATCGGCTCAATGCCATTGCGCTCGGCATGTGGAAATTGCACAGGATTATAGTCGACAAACAAGTCCTCATATTTTCCTGGCAACGGATAGATGGGAATGTGGTGGAGGCTGTCGTTATCTACCCACGACGTGTCGGCCTGCAAGTGCCTGTCGTCAAGCTTGGGTTTATTGCCCAGCTTAGCGATGTACTTGAGCTGGCTCTTGTCGAAATAGTCGCGATATTGTTTCTCCTCCTTACACGACTGCATGACCATTGCCATTGCGGCTATGATAAGCGCAACGACAATGTAGTATTTTCTTGAACACATGATAGTTACACTCTATAACGATTACTTGCCCACCGTCTGGACAAAGAGTATGCGCTCATTGCTTGGCATCTTGAGAACCGCTGGCAGATTGTCGCGGTCGAAGCCAGCACGAACCACACTCTTCAGTCCTGCTTGAGCACAGTAAAGATAGATGTTCTGCGAGGCAGCACCTGCTGTGTAGCCCTGGAACTCGGGGCGCTGCTGCTTCTCGGTGTTGACAGCCAGCACAATGTTGATAGGAGCAACTGCGGCAAAGTCCTGGAGCGTTGTAAGCTTGCGGAAGTCGCCAGTATTTACAACAGTAAGAGTGTTAGCATCAGGATTATATCGGCATGCCTCGGTGGGAGTCACAACGTAGATGACAAGCTCTTGACGGTTCATTGCAGTAGCAATGGTGTGCTTGCCGTCATGCGTAACGCCCCAAGCAGCCCACAGCATGTTGCTCAGGTCCTGCTTGCTGATAGATTGGTTCTCTTGATAGTCGCGGCTCGACTTGCGCTCATTCATTACTTGCATTAATGGCTTACCGCCAGTGGTTTGAGGAGCAGGAAGCTCCTCGGCTACGATTGAAAAACTTGCCATAATCGTTAATATGCCTAACAGAAAAGTTCTCATGTTGATTAAGTTGAATAAAAAAATTTGGACAAAAATAATGAATAATATTGAAAAAATCGCTATCATGACGTGAATAAAAATTAAAATCGCTAATTTTGCACTCCTATTTTACTATTTTTGACTCATGAAGATTGGATTTTTCATCATCCCAATAGTTGCGTTGCTTGCCCATGTCTACGTGCTGTGGCATGTGTATCAAGTTCTTCCTGCACCCACATGGCTGCGCTGGAGCGTGGTGGCCGTGATGACCGCGGCATTAGTGATGATGTTTGTGGGCATCTTTGGGGCCTTCGACCGCATGCCACTTGGCTTGGCTTCATTCACCTACGACGTGAGCACCTCGTGGCTCATAGTGTTCTTGTACTTGCTCTTGATCTTTGTAGCTCTCGACCTGTGCAGGCTGGTTCACCTCGTTCCCAAGGAGTGGCTTCACAGCAATGCCTGGACCGCAGGCGCCATTGCTGCTGCAGTAGCAGGGCTGCTCATCTACGGCAACATTCACTACAACAACAAGGTTCGAGAACCACTTGAGCTGAAAACCACCAAACACCTGTCTAAACCACTGCGCGTGGTGATGCTTAGCGACCTGCATCTGGGCTATCACAACCGCAAGGCCGAGTGGCAACGGTGGGTGAAGATGATTAATGATGAGAATCCCGACCTCATCCTTGTGGCTGGCGACATAATAGATGGATATGTAAGGCCACTAATCGAGGAAGACATGGCTGCCGACTTCCACAGCCTCAAGGCACCAGTAGTGGCATGCCTTGGCAATCATGAATATATTACTGGTATTGACAAGGCGCTTGACTTCTATAAGAAAGCTGGCATCACTTTGCTGCGCGACACAACAATCAGCATGGGCGACCTGGTGATAGCAGGGCGCGACGACCGTTCAAATCGGCAGCGCAGGAGCACCGAGCAGCTGCTTGCTGGAGTGGACAAGAACAAATTCATCATTCTGCTCGACCACCAGCCCTACCACCTCGAGGAGTCGCAGCAGTGCGGGGTCGACTTCCAGCTGAGCGGACACACTCACGAAGGGCAGGTGTGGCCCATCAGCCTGCTGGTGCACAAGATGTACGAGGATGCCTGGGGATTCTATCAGAAAGGCAACACCCGTTACTATGTGAGCTCAGGCCTGGGAATATGGGGCGGCAAGTACCGCATTGGCACCCAGAGTGAATACATTGTTGCCACAATCAAATCATCAGATTAGTTGAATACTTATTAGGCAAATAATGATGCTTGACGATATTGGCCAACTGAAGCTGCATGGCTTGGAGTGCAAGGCTTGCTAATCCTGCTGGCCAGCGCAAGGTTCATGGTCCAGCCTTGTGTCTTGTTGCGAATGTTCAGGCGCGCCAGGCCCATAAACTTGCCAGCCATGGCATAGATGAAGCGCACCACTTCGTCGATGCTTGCGAAATTGTTCTTGCACACAGTAGCCATCACCTTGCCACCCACCTCAAGAGTTGCAAAAATTTGGTCACTGGTCGATAAAGATGTTCTTGTGTTGCTCATAATAATGTCCTCCATTTTGGTCACGCCAATTAAGCGTCACGATTGATTTACAGTGCAAAATTAGAGTACAGGTGCGCCATAATTAAGCCCGCCAACCTAAAATTTAGTTAAAACCACCCAAATACAAAATTTTGATGACCGCATTATGGCCATCAAATTATAACCAAAGTGGTCTAAAAAGGGTAGGTTCTTTTTAGACCACTTTGGGATTAAATGGCTTGTAGCCGTGAGTGTTAGGATTATGATTTATAGGCAATCAGATATTCGCTAAAAGGAAGTTTAGAAATCAAGTGTACAGTGATGTAGCTAATCACTACACTCGACACGAATACTAATGGAATCGACACAGTGTAGCTTAAATCAAGGCTATTGACAAGGGGGGTAAGTATAAATTTGATAATCTGCATGTGAACCAAATAGATGCCGAAACTGTGCTGTGCAAAGTTGTAGACTGCCAGCTTCATGCGCTGGCTGAGCTTGATGTGCTTGATGATGATGAAATAACATGCACACAGCAACACCACATTGATAGTAGTACGCTTCTTAACAAGAGCATAGGGTTCACCCAACCATTGAAGGGCAAATGGCAATGCCAGCACGAGCAGGAGCACGAGCAAGTGCCACCATTTAAATTTTGGAATGTTGACATAGCGGCGAATGTAATAGCCCATCAGGCAAATCCACAGGTAGCCAACAAAGTAATAGAGCGAGCCGGTCTCAGTATAAAGCGCTTTAGAGAAATCCTTGTCAACAATGCGCAAATATGGCACCGTCATCGCCACACCACTCACAATAAGCAAGATGAGCACATCGGTGCGGCTGCATTTCTCAAGCCATGTGGCAACCATTGGGGTGAGCAAATAGATACCGAATATCACATAGATAAACCAGTAGGTTCCAAACTGCTGCGTGAAGGGGATGAGCATGAGCGCATTGGGCAGCTGCGACCACTTGAGCCCACCTGTAAAGCAAAAAATGAGCAACGTCACAACTGTCCAAATCACCATGGGAAGATAAATCTTAGCCAACCTGCGCTTGATGAAGGGCACAAATGGCTTAGGCTTATTAAAGACAAGCGCTCCCGAAATCATGAAGAAGAGCACCGAGGCTCCAGCAACAGCCATATATTGAATTGGTGCAATAATGTAATTGCCACGTGTACCACCCGGGATAACCGAGTGAGTGAGCAGCACGCACAGGCAAGCAAAGGATCTGATAGCATCAATCCAATATAGGCGGTTTTCGTCAATTTTATTCATTAATCTAAGTATAGTAAAATGAGTTGCAAAAGTAGTTCTTAAATGTTGATTTGACAAGAAAAGGCAAGCATTTTCACCCCTTGGCAATAAAAAAGGCCGAAAAAATCACACCAGTTATTAATGACAATTCACAAATTGTGCTTAACTTTGGAGATTGAAAATCAAAAAAACACTGACAAGAATATGAAAAGCAGAATAACAGAACTCTTTGGAATAGAGTACCCCATCATTGCTGGTGGCATGGTGTGGTGCAGTGGATGGCGACTGGCAGCAGCAGTGAGCAACGCTGGGGGCCTGGGCCTGATAGGTGCAGGATCGATGACTGCCGAGGTGCTGCGCGAGCACATAGTAAAGTGCAAGGCGGCAACGACAGGAAAGCCTTTTGGCGTGAACGTGCCACTGATGAAGCCCAACAGTGCCGAAATGATGGAAGTGATTGCCCAGGAGCAGGTGCCAGTGGTGTTCACCAGTGCTGGAAGCCCCAAGAAATGGACCTCATGGCTGCATGAGCGCGGCATCAAGGTGGCACATGTGGTGGCATCGTCGGCGTTTGCACGCAAGTGTGAAGATGCTGGAGTAGATGCCGTTGTTGCCGAGGGTTTTGAGGCAGGAGGCCACAACGGAAAAGAAGAGACCACGACATTGTGCCTGATCCCAGCAGCACGCCGAGCCACATCACTGCCTCTCATCGCAGCTGGCGGCATAACAAGCGGCGAGGCAATATTAGCCATGCGTGTGCTCGGAGCCGAGGGAGTGCAGATAGGCACACTCTTCGCACTCACCCAGGAGAGTGGCGCACACGAGGCGTTCAAGCGCCGTTGCCTCGACCTTAACGAGGGCGACACTAAGTTGCTGCTGCGCAAGCTCTCCCCCACCCGACTGGTGAAAGGTGGATTCTACACCGCAATTGAGGAAGCCGAGAATCGCGGTGCCACACCCGAGGAACTGCTCGATATTATAGGAATTGGCAAAACCAAGGTAGGAATCTTCGATGGCGACATCGAAAATGGAGAACTCGAGATAGGTCAGGGCGCATCGTTGCTAAAGGGCAATGACATCGAGTCCGTGGCCACAGTGATGCAGCGGCTTGTGAACGAATACAACCTAGCCTTGCAGGGTATAGGAAAGCTCAATTAGCAATTGCCATCGCTGGCAAGCAGCTCTTGCCTGAAATCTTGAAGCGCTTTCACCACGTGAGCCGAGTCGTCGGTCACGGTAAGCCTCAAGTTCTTATATTTGCCCGTCGCCATGAGTTTTTCAAGCAATGGATAGGCGGGCATTTCTTCGCTCCAGAACTTCTTGCCCAAGAAAATCATAGGGCTTGAGAAGCCAAAGGATAGGTAGTGATTCTGCACTGCCTCCTGAAAAATCTCTTGCATAGTGCCTGCACTGCCAGGGGCATAGATGATGCCACCGTAGGCCATTGTGAGGATGTTGTTCTCTCTAATGCTGTTCTCAAAGAACTTAGCAATGTGAGTGGCCAGCGGTGTCGAAGGCTCGTGCCCATAAAGCCATGTGGGCACTCCCAGGCTCACATAGTGCGATTGATCATACTTTTGCATGACCTCAAACGCCGTGCCGAGCCACCTGCATCCATCAGTGAAAGTGGGCGACTGAGCAAGGATGCTCAGAGCATCGTCGGTTTCCTCAAGGCTACGCCCAGCCATCCAAGCTCCCACATGGGTTGCCTCCATTGCACCAGGACCACCACCGCTTATCATTACGAACCCCATCTCGGTGAGCTGCTTGCTCAGCAGCACAATGGTGCGATACATGGCATCGTCACGCGATAGCGAATGACCTCCCATCACCCCAACGCAGCAGCGGCTATCATACTCCTCAAAGAACTGGTTCAAGGCAGCGTGCATGGCGTGATCATGCAAAGCCCTTGCAAGCGATTCCTCCACCTTGGTGGTCATCTTGCCCTTTTCAAGAAAATGTTTATAGACCCCCGTGTCGAAACAAGACTTGAAGCTATCATCATCGCCATGCACATAGCCATGATACAGGCTGGTGCCGTCATAGAGTCGTTTTGGCGCGATGTCAAATGGTACCCGTTGCAGGTAAGCCACAATGTTGTTAATCTCACTGAAGTTTGGGTCGGTAATCATAAGTATATCGAAAGTTGGTGGTATCGAGGTTCAGAGAATCAGGGCAACTATCTTATCCCTTTTATTTATTCTTCGGCTTCATCTTTTCATCTTTCACCGGCCAGTGATTGCGGTTGAGGGGAATTGTGTAATAAAGCGAGATTCCAAATGCCCACTTGCCATTACGAGCACCATAGCCTGAAATGTACCATGGCTTGCCACTGTCAATCTTCTTCTCCTTGAAAATGCCATGGAACTTCACTTCCCATCCTAAAGCCAGATTGCTGATGATGCCCACCTTGAGACCTAACAAAAACTCGCCCCACAGCGCATTGGAACTGACATCACGCATCTCGTAGTTGATGCCATACTCTCCCCAATAAGGGTTATTGATGTCAACGTTAGTGATGTCATACTTAAATGAGCTATATCCCAGCCTAACACCAGCATACAGTTGATATCGCGGCTCGTTCTTGAACAAGAAATTGTAATTGGCACCCAATTTGAAGTAAGGTGACAGTTTGCCAGTGTAGGTAAAATTCATGTCCTGTGGAGTTTCCTTGGCCCTACCCAAACCCATCACAACCACTGGCTGGAAACGGTTCCACATGTTGAGTGTAGCGCTCAAGTCAAAGGAAGAGTACTTTTGTCCGAAGGCCATAAACACCGCATCGCCAAAGTTGAACCCAAGCGAGAGCTCTGTGAGCTTGGGATAGTGAGGATAAATGCGAGCCAGCGAGTCTTTCACCTCTTTAGCCCTGGCCTGAGCCGAGTCGCCACTGAGATAACGCTGGATTACTTCCTCATCAGTGCCCTTGGGTGGCGTGAGCACCTTGTTGGTAGCAGGCTTCACTGGCGTGACCTTGCGCTCATTTTTCTCTTGCGCAGCTACTGTCACTGCCACCAGCGCAACAATGACAAGGGTCACAATCCTGTGTAGTAACGCAGCTTTCATTGCATGTGAATGTTGATTGTCACCACGTCGCTATTTGTGATGAGCTGGTTAAGAACTGTCACAGAATCGATTTCATTCTGTGTAAACTCCCACGAGGTAATTTTGAAGTTATACATTGCTCCACATTCCCTCGACTCAAAATAGGGGATGATGTCGTAGTTGAAAGTGATGGTATCGTTCTCGACATCGTCACTGTTATAGTCGAGTACATACTGGCACGAGTGGGCAGTAATGCGCAGTGGCAAGTAAACCTGTCCAGCACTTGCGTTGCGAATGATGGCACTGTCGTTAGGTGCGCCTATACCGTAAACTGTGAGGTTCTGCATCGTCACTTTAGCACCTTCATTAAGAAAGGCCGCCAGTGGAATGCCGCTGCTATTGCCCATGCAGTTATCGTTGCTGCACGACACAAGTGCCGCAGTGACACTCAGTGCCACCACCAAGCTTGCGCAATATTTTCCGCTTAATCTCATCGCCTAAGAAATCTCAATTTAAAAAACTCCCACTCCTCACTGTCAACTCTTAATTTCCTCCTCAATCTCGTAGTGATTGCGACCTGCCGAGTTGCGGGCAATAAGCTCGCCCAGAAAGCCTGTGAGGAATAGCTGCGTGCCCAGTATCATGCAAGTGAGCGCGAGGTAGAAGTAAGGCGAGTCGGTAACCAGAATGTAGTGGTTGCCAGCGTGCATGTTATAGAGCTTGATAACGCCCACGGCAATAACAGCGATGAGGCCAATGAAGAACATCAAGCTACCCAGCAAGCCAAAGAAATGCATGGGTTTAACCCCAAACTTCGACTGGAACCACAGTGTCATCAAGTCGAGATAACCATTGACAAAGCGGTCAAGTCCAAATTTCGACTTGCCATACTTGCGTGCTTGATGATGAACCACCTTCTCGCCTATCTTGTCGAAACCAGCATTCTTGGCCAGATAAGGGATGTAGCGGTGCATGTCGCCATACACCTCAATGTGCTTCACCACATCGCGCCGATAAGCCTTCAGGCCGCAGTTGAAGTCGTGAAGATTCTTGATGCCGCTCACCTTGCGCGCTGTGGCATTAAAAAGCTTAGTGGGGATAGTCTTCGACAGTGGGTCGTAACGTTTCTGTTTCCATCCACTCACCAAGTCGTAACCATCTTCAGTGATCATTCGGTACAGTTCGGGAATCTCGTCGGGTGAATCTTGCAAATCGGCATCCATGGTAATCACCACATCACCTTGCACGCGTTCAAAGCCAGTGTAGAGCGCAGGCGACTTGCCGTAGTTTCGACGGAAGCTCACCCCCTTGATGCAGGGGTTCTTCTCGCTCAGCTGCTTAATAACTTGCCACGACTCATCGGTGCTGCCGTCGTTAATCATCAGCACCTCATAGCTGAAGTTGTGCTCATTCATCACACGCTCAATCCAAGCTGCAAGCTCAGGCAGCGACTCAGCCTCATTAAAAAGTGGTACTACAACCGAAATATCCATATATCTTGTGTGTCTTGCAATTCGTTATTTCTGTCAAAATTCTGTATTTTGTTCTTTAGATTTCAGGGGCACTTTGATGGCTATCAATGCCGTGATTGCGCCTCCCACGCAGCCTAGGCTCGAGGTGAGCCAGAACATCTGCACGCAAAAGTCGAACGGCGTGGGCAGCATGTTGTTATCCACTGCCTTCTCAAGCACCTCAACGAATTCACGTGCATTGCCACCAGGCAATTGCTTGTAGGCATCGATTACGTAATGCGCCTGCTCATACACGAAATCAGGACGCACATAGGTGATGAGCACATAGGTGGCCAATCCACAAATCAGCCCGCCACCTATCGTCGTAAAGATGCCAAGAGTCCAAAGCTCGCTGAAGGTTGCGAATCCTTCACTCTCCACATAACGCTTGCGCTGAAAATAATAAATCAGAACTGGCGCTATAACCGCCACAACCAGCGTGACTATTGACAGCAGCGGCACCTTGTCGCCAAAGAGCATAGCAACCGATGCCACAAGCAGCAACGCACCAAATGGCACGCCCAGCTCGGCACTCTTTATGAACACGTTCTTCTGTCCTTCCATAATATCATGAGCACAGCACTATCGCCACGCTTACAATTTGCAAAGATAGCACTTTTTAATTGGTACAACAATTAATGACAACATATTTTTGTTTTTTTATTTAATGTGGCACACAATTACTATCAACACAACTAACCACCACACATCTATTCACAATGTGTTTTTTTAATCTTGCTTTTTCATTACACATCCACTACCTTTGCGCGCACACACATTCATTTAATAACATTAAAGCATACAACCATGACACAAAAAAAACATTTATTTTGTCCCACACACCTCAAGCACGCAGCGCCACCTGCAATCTGCAACCTGGCGGCACATTTTTCGCCATTACAAACATTAAGCATTTCGCTCGGTTTTGCTTAAAACCCTAAATAGAACACACTTATTATGATAACAAATATTCAAAGCGCAAAAACAAAAAAATCAAAAAGTGTCCCATTTTCATCTTTTTGGCAAAAATCGTGCTTACAATCCGAAACTGAGTCAGTGAGTCACTTGAGTCAGTTGAGTCAAGCGAGTCAGTTGAGTCAGTTGAGTCAAGCGAATCAAGCGAGCCAGGTGAGCCAGGCGATTCCACAAGGCAATATTTCACGATAACATCGATTGTTCGATTATTCGTTACTCGACTATTCGCCCCACCACAACTATAAAACCAACAACCATCCCCCTTCCCACAAAGTTTTTTTCAAAAAAATTGGTTGCGAGTTGTTCAATTATAAATTAAGCAGTAACTTTGTGATTATATTCACAACAATAAGTGTAACATGAGCGAGAAAGATAATTTTCAACAGATACAAAAGTTGAGTCAGGAGCAAATCCAGACGCAACGCGCAACGCTCAACCAGATGCTCCTCGGAGAACTCATCGAGATGAACGACGAGGGCATCAAGGAGCGCATCGAAGCCGAGCTCAACGACAATCCCGCACTGGAAGAGGCCAGCGACACCAGCGACGACCAGGACAACTTTAGCGACATCAGCGACGATGGCAACGACGACACCACTGCCGAGGTGGGTCAAGGCAATGACGACCCATTTGACTCGCCCTACACCCAAAACGACGATGACGACAACAACTCCGATGCCATCGACGACGGGCTCGCCATGATAGCATCGTCGCGCAAGAAGCGAGTTGCCGACGACGTGTATCGCCCCCCAGTGGTCAACGAGGCATCGATGATGGAGGTGCTCATGAACCAGGTGCGTGAGCGCGACCTCACCGACCGCCAGTTGCTCATTGCCGAGTACATTGTGGGCGAAATCGACGACGACGGTCTCATGCGACGCCCCATCACTTCGATATGTGGCGACATCATCTCGCGCGAGAACGAGTTTGTCACACCTCAAGAGGTGCAAGATGTGCTCGAAGTCATCCAAGACCTTGAGCCAGCAGGCATTGCAGCCACCAACACACGCGAGTGCATCCTGCTGCAAATCGAGGACATGAAAGGCGTCGACATCGAGGCCGCACAAGTGGCACATGCTATTGTCGACAAGCATTTTGAAGCCTACGAGCGACATCACTACGACAAAATCCTGAGCGTGCTCAATATCGACAAGGACACCTTTAACGAAGCCGACAAAATTATAAAGCGCACCAATCCACGCCCTGGCAACATGTTCAACAGTGGCGAGCGTATGGCAAACGCCACACACATCACCCCAAACTTTGTGATCACCACCGACGACAATAAGCTACAGCTCACTGTGGTGAACGACATCCCCGAACTACAAATATCGGAGAGCTACGAAATTGAATACCAGCGGTTATCTAAGAAGGGCAAGAATGCCAAAATAGGCGACGAGGAACTCACCATCAAGCGTCAATATGAGAACGCCACTAATTTCATCATGCTACTCAAGCAGCGCCAGGAAAAGCTCTACAAGATAATGAAAACCATAATGCTGCGTCAGCAGGAGTTCTTCATCACAGGCGACACACAGGCCCTCAAGCCACTGGTGCTCAAGGATGTGGCCGATGCCACTGGCTATGATGCCTCGACCATCTCACGTGCTCAGCAAAACAAGTGGGTCGACACCAACTGGGGCATCTTCCCCGTGAAGTACTTCTTTGTCAAGAGGGTGAACGAGAACGATGCTTCATCCACTGCCATCAAGGAGATAATCAAGGAAATGATTGATAATGAGGATAAGACCAAGCCATTGAGCGACGACCGCCTGTGCGAAGCTCTTCAAGAAAGAGGTTTCGACATCAAGCGGCGCACGGTTGCCAAGTACCGCGACAGCCTCAAGATTCCAGTCGCTCGACAGCGCAAAACCCTCCACTAAACACAGAACTCTACACTAATTACTTATCAAAATGGCATCACGACTGGCAAGAATAAGATTTCTCGATGAGGCAGCACGACTGGTATCCACCATGCTCAGCCCTTTGCTCACACCCAGCTACGGATTGTTCATGGCACTAAGCATCTCGCCCAAGGTGCTCGACAGCACTGGCGCACGCATCAACCTGTTGCTCATTGTTTTTGGCATCACATGCGTGCTTCCCATGGCCACTATTGCAGTGCTGCACAACTTCAAGCTCATCAAGGACAAGCGCATGATCAATCGCAGAGACCGCCTCATCCCCTACATCACTGCCACAATCTACTACTTGGGTGCAGTGTGGTACATGAGCTACACCCATGAGCCACGATGGCTGGTTATGTTTGCCGCAGGTGGTGCTCTATCATGCCTGATTTCTACTTTAATCAACATCAAGTGGAAGATAAGTGCCCACATGGCAGGCATGGGAGGCGTGGTGGCGCTACTGTGGCAAATCGATGCCATGAACCTCGAAGTGATAAGCCCAGTGTGGATGTTATTTTTCGTGCTGGTTGCCATAGGGCTATCGGGCCTGCTTGGGTCGGCTCGAATGCTTCTCAAGCGCCACGACTTGCCGCAAGTGCTCGCAGGCTTTGTCAACGGCCTGCTGTGTGTGTCGCTCATGATGCGCCTCTTTGGATGAGCCATTGAAGTCTAACCACAAGTTCTTACTAAACCACAACTTCTGTATTAATTGTAAATCAATATTTTTAAGATAAAAATTTAAACATTTGATTTAATGTTCAACTATCAACGCCGCAACACTATTACTGTCAAAATAGGAAACACTCCTCTGGGAAGTCAATATCCAGTAAGAGTGCAGTCGATGACAAACACCTCGACCAACGACATCGAGGCCAGCGTTGAGCAATGCCTACGCATTGCCAACGCTGGGGCCCACTACGTGCGCCTCACCACTCAAGGTGTGAAAGAGGCCGAGAACCTGGGGCGAATTCGCACCGAGCTGCGCAATCGTGGCTGTGACGTGCCTCTTGTGGCCGATATCCATTTCAACCCACGCGCCGCAATGGTTGCGGCACAAGTCACCGACAAGGTGCGCATCAATCCTGGCAACTTCGTTGACCCTGCACGCCAATTCAAGAGCTTGACTTATACCACCGAGCAATACCAAGCTGAACTGCAACGCATCCACGACAAGCTCGTGCCTTTTATCGACCTGTGCCGTGAGCATGGAACTGCAGTGCGTCTGGGCGTGAACCACGGTTCGCTGAGCGATCGCATCATGAGCCGTTATGGCAACACCGCCGCAGGCATGGTTGAGAGCGTGATGGAATACCTGCGAGTCTTTGTTGAGCAACGATTTATGGATGTGGTAATCTCGATGAAAGCGTCAAATGTGGTTGTCATGGTAGAAGCCGTGCGACGACTTGTGGCCGCTATGGATGCCGAGGATATGCACTTTCCTTTGCATTTAGGTGTCACCGAGGCAGGATTTGGCGAGGACGGACGCATCAAGAGCGCTGTGGGCATTGGCGCACTCATGAGCCAGGGCTTGGGCGACACCATTCGCGTCTCGCTCAGCGAGGACCCCGAGCTCGAGGTGCCTGTGGCTAACAAACTTGTGGATTACATTGCAAGCCGCAGCGGCCATCCTCACATTGAGGGACATTACAGCAAGGGCTACAACCCATTGATGCCTGAGCGACGCATCGGTCACAACATCGCAGGCTTGGTGGGTGGCAAGAATCCCATAGTCATTGCCTCATGCCGCCCCAATGAGATCATCGGAAACCGTCGCCCCGATTTCTTCTTCAGCACAAGTGGCGCACTAAACCAGAGCGACAACTTCATCGTGCCCGCAAGCAACTATCACGGCGAGGACCGCACCTATCCCCTGTTCACGCTCCACAACTGGGATGCGACCATCGATGCTCCCATCAAATGGCTTGAGGTGCCAGCAAGCACACCTGTGGAGCAACTACTCTTCCTCAAGGATTGTGAAAACGTGGCACTGATAATCAAGCACGACAACATTAACGTGAGTGGATGCCAGCAGGCCTTGACTCACGCCCTAATCGATGCTGGCATTAATTGCCCTGTAATCCTTCACAACATCTACAACGACGTCGACAGCGAGTGGCTGCAGGTTAAGGCTGGTGCCGACCTTGGAGCTGTGTTGCTCAATGGACTCGGCGACGGCACTTGGCTCGAAGCGCCCAACTATAATAATCAAAACGAAGTGGTGGGATTTGCCTTTGCTATCCTACAAGCTGCACGCCTGCGCACTACCAAGACCGAGTTCATCTCGTGCCCAAGCTGCGGGCGCACTATGTTCGACCTCCAAACCACCGTGCACCGCGTGCAAGAGGCAACCCAGCACCTCACCCACCTCAAAATTGGCGTGATGGGCTGCGTGGTAAACGGACCTGGCGAGATGGCCGACGCCGACTATGGCTACGTGGGTGCTGCAGTGGGCAAGATAAGTCTCTACAAGGGTAAGCAGTGCATCGAGAAAAATATCCCCGAGGACGAAGCTATAACGCGCCTTGTAGCACTAATCAAGGAAAACGGCGACTGGGTAGATCCATGATGGCTTTTGAAGCAAGTCACAGCAACAAATTGCTGCTTGAAAAAAAATGATTACCTTTGCACACTAACTTTTAAGAATACTGGAAAAGACTAAATGTTTTTCTCGCTAAATATACATTATTCTATATGGGCCATGCTCGCCGCCGCATTGATAATGTCGCTGGTGTGGATTGTGTGGTATAACCGTCGCAGCATGAAGCTGTTGAAGTTTATAAAATACGAAGAACGCACACGTCGATATCTATATCCTGAAGACATGCCCTCGGTTTCGGTAATCGTCTTTGCCAACAACGACGAGAAGTGGCTCAACAAGTTCCTCCCCACTATCATGAAGCAAAACTACCCTGCACCATTTGAGGTGATTGTGGTGGACGACGCTTCATTCGACGGCACCAAGGACCTGGTGGGTGACATGATGGTATATTTCGACCACCTGAAAATTGTCACAGTCCCCGACCAAACACGCTCGCTCTCGCGCAAGAAACTGGCACTGATGCTCGGCATCAAGGCAGCGCAGCATGATGTGATACTCACCACTAACGCCAATTGTCAAGTCAAAAGCGACCGATGGCTCATGGCAATGATGCGAAACATGGGGCCAGGCGTTGATGTGGTGCTGGGCTATTCACATTTTGCTCACCACGAGGATCATGGCATTGGCAAGAACTACCGCACCCTTGATGAGATGACCACTGCTATGCAATGGATACTGAGCGCTGCCAAGGGCAAGCCTTACCGAGGCATCAGCGACAACCTGGCTTACCGCAAACAGGTGTTCTTCGACAACAAAGGTTTCTCGAAATCGCTCGACATGAAGTGGGGCGATGACGACATCTTCGTGAGCGAGATTGCTACACCACACAACACCAGGCTCGAGCTGATACCAGCAAGCATTGCAACTACCTACTACGACGACCTGCCACACGCATTCAGCATCCTCAAGTCGCGTCGCGACTTCACATCGCATCATGTGAAATACAAAGCACAATTTCGATGCCAAGCCTGGATGTCGCTAATCTACTGGCTGCGACTGGCAGTCCTTGCAGCAGCTGTAGCGCTAAGCTACACTAATCTTGCAGTAATCATTGCTGCAGTGCTCGTGCTACTGATCACATGGCTGCCCATGATGCTTGCCACCTTCCGCAACTGCTACCTGCTGCAATTGCCACTGCTGTTGTTCTCAGTGCCATTATTCACACTACTGCGCCCTGTCATCAACACTGGCTATAAGATTAAAGGGCTCTTCACACGCAAGAATAACTACACGTCAATAATGTAGTGGAGCGGAAAGAGGATGTGTAAGAAACCCGCAAATACGAAGTGAACACGAGAAGTGAAAATATTATAAAGCCACTTGGCAGTTGGCGTGGCATTTTTGCCTTGTGCATAGTGTGCTTTCACTTTGGGATGCATGAGTTTGACGAGATGGCCTATTCAGGTGTCACCTTCTTTTTCATGCTAAGCGGATTTCTTGTCACTTATCATCGCAGCACATTACTGAGCGTCAAGCGTTTCTACAAGCGGCGCCTACTGCGCATTTTCCCGCTCCACTTGCTCGTGCTTGCTGCAATGATTGTTCTCGACCTTGCAATAATGCGCAAGTTCCACTACGGGTGGGACCTGCCGCTTCATGTGGCATTGCTCCAATCGTGGATACCAAATGAGCAAGTGTTCTATAACTACAGCATTCATTCCTGGTTCTTGAGCTCCCTATTACCATGCATCGCTGCCACACCGCTGTTACTCAAAATCATTGAGAGGGTCAGTCACAAGTTGTCATGGGGCATCGCCATTGCTGCGTGTGTGGCCATTGTAGCAATCAACCTCGTAGCTAATGAGCACTGGCACAGCTACATTCATGTGTGCCCACTCACTCGACTGGCCGACTACTACTTGGGAATGTTGTTAGGTGCATCGATGAGAGAGCGTTCTAATTCGATAAAACTCTCAACAGCAACAGCAACCATCTTCGAAATTACCGTCCTTGCAATTTTTGCTACCTTAATTGCATTACATGCAAGCGGCAATGCCATTGCCATGCAAGTCGAACAGCAAGCACTGTGGTGGCTGCCCTTGGCATTGCTAATTGCCACAAGCACTGCACTCAATGGCCATGAAGGACTCGTGGGCAAGCTATTGAGCCTGCGACCATTATTGTGGATAGGTGAGATCAGTTTCGAAATTTACATCATGCAGAAACTTGTCAACAACGTGTTCTGCTACCTCTTGGCACCATTGTCGGGGCACTTTGGCGTCATGATTTATGATTACAGCTTTGCTTGCACGCTTCCACTACTCATCATCACAGCATGGGCCACACACAACATTTTGTCAAAGATGACACAAAGATGAAAAATGCACTATTGAAAGCGCAAAAAGTACATTTTTTGCAATAAGAGTAAAAAAATTGCGTTATTAAAGTTATAATGAGTATTTTCAATTCACGACATATTACATTGGTCGCAGTGTTATTGACGGCATTATGCGTTGTGGCTCAAGATAATGACAAAATCTTGAACCGCCAGTATGCCGACATGAAGCGCATTCACTATGGTTTCTCGGTGGGAGTAAATTTCCAGGACTTGAAAATCACCAACAATGGCTACATTAGCGAGGATGGGCAGGCATGGTTTGCTGAAATTCCAAACCATTCACCTGGATTTTGCGTGAATGTCCTGGCCGACCTCAGGTTGTCGAACCACTTCAACCTAAGGTTATCACCAGGCATGTACTTTGGCAACAAAGTGGTGCGTTACTTCAACGCTAACGCCCCCGAAGACGCTCTGGACCCAACAATCAAGCAGCAGCGCCAAAACGTGAAAGCCACCTACATTGTGGTACCTCTCGACATCAAGTTCTCGGCTCGCCGCCATCACAACATCAGGCCTTACTTCACTGGTGGTGTGATGGGCATCTACGACCTCAGCAAGGAGCGTCCTGAGCAGCTCCGAGTTAAGGATTTAGATGTGATGCTCACTGTGGGCATGGGATGCGACTTCTACCTGCCGTTCTTCAAACTGTGCCCTGAAATTAAATTTTGCTTCGGCTTGAAGAACCTTCTCGAGAAGAATCGCCCCGACTTGCAGGACAATCCTGCAATGGAAATCTTTACCAAGAGCGTGAGCAAGCTCAAGAACAACATGGTGGTGCTCACATTCTACTTTGAATAAAAAATAGCTATATGAAATCATATATCAAGACATTGCTTATAATTGTTGCGGCAACGATAGGTGCAAGTGCCACTCACATGGCTCAAGCACAGATTGACGCACAACTGACGCAATATTGGGCACTACCATCCTACTACAATCCCAGTGCCATTGGCAATGTCGACTTCATTCACATCACTGCTGGCAGCAAGTTGCAGTGGCTCGGAGTGAAGCATGCACCCATGAACTTCATGGCTATGGCCGACATGCCATTCAAGTTCCTTGGCAAAAGATGGGGAACTGGACTCATGCTACAGCAGGAAAACGTGGGATTGTTCAGCTCACAGACTGTTGCCGCACAGCTGGCTTGGAAGAAGAAGATGCTGGGCGGATGGCTTAGTGTGGGTGTCCAAGTAGGACTTCTTAACCAAACGTTCAAGGGCGACAGCATTCGCGTGCCTGAAAACAACAACTACCACACCAGTGCCGACGATGCTATACCAAAGGGCGTTGTCAACGGCAAAGCCTTTGACTTGGCTGCAGGTTTCATGTTCACGCACAAATGGTTCTGGATTGCTGGTTCAGCAACCCACATCACCTCGCCCACCATCGACCTTAAAGCTGGCGAAAACGAGGAAGACTTGTACCAGTTCACCACTGGTAGGTATTTTTATTTAATGGCTGGTAGCAATATTCCAATAAAAAACACGTTATTTGAAATACAGCCCTCGGTATTTGCTAAGACCGATACTAAGTTCTGGCAAGCCGAGGCTACATTGCGTGTGCGATACAACAAGTTCATCTCAGGGGGCTTTGCTTATCGCCACAAAGATGCTGTGAGCGCCATGATTGGAGCCGAGTTCAAGAATGTGTTCGTGGGCTATGCCTACGATTTCCCTATTTCATCAATGAACAAGGCCACTCACGGAAGCCACGAGCTGTTTTTGAACTATAACGTGAAGCTCAACATGGGCGAAGTCAACAAGAATAAACACAAGAGTATTCGCATCATGTAACGAGTTTTTAAAGAACACGATAATTAAAGATAACACACACTAAACAAGATAACATATTCTAGAGTATAATGAAAAAGTTATTGATTTTTCTTTTAGCAACTATCGCTTTAGCTTCTTGCAGTGGCATCCGCAAGTCAATCAACAGCGGCGGCGGAGAAGTTACTGGCGTGGGAGCAGTCACCTACTCCGAGCCTACACCCTATGGCATGGTGCTCATCGACTGTGGTTCAATGAAGGAAGGCCCAGCTCAGCGCGACTCGCTGTGGGGCATCGACTCCACCGCACGTGGTGTGAGCGTCGACGCCTTCTGGATGGATGAGAACGAGGTCACCAACAGCAAGTACAAGCAGTTTGTGTACTGGGTGCGCGACTCCATCATCCGTGAGCGACTCGCCGACCCCGCCTATGGAGGCAACGAGGAGTTTAAAATCGAGGAAGACAAGGATGGCAACCCCATCACTCCCCACCTCAACTGGAACCGCAACATTCCCTGGAAGAACCCCAGCGAGGACGAGGAGAGAGCCATCGAGAGTGTTTATCGCATTAACCCAATCACTGGCAAGAAGGAGCTTGATCCAAGGCAAATGAACTATCGCTATGAGATCTACAACCTCACCGAGGCCGCCAAGCGTCGCAACCGCTTCGACCCTGCCACCCGCGACTACAACACCGACCATGCTATTCCCACCACTAACCCCACCATAAGCAAGGACACAGCATTTGTCGACGACGATGGACGCATCATTCGTCAAACTATCACTCGACCATTGCAGAGCGAGTTTGACTTTGTCAACACTTATATCGTCAACATTTTCCCCGACACCACATGCTGGATCAACGACTTCGAGAACAGCTACAATGAGCCCTACGTGCGCATGTATTTCGCCAATGGCAACTACAACAGCCACCCCGTTGTGGGTGTAAGCTGGGAGCAGGCCAATGCCTTCTGCCACTGGCGCACTGAGTTCCTCAAGAAATCGCTGGGCAAGGATGGTGTTTACATTGAGCCATTCCGCTTGCCCACCGAGGCCGAGTGGGAGTTTGCTGCTCGTGCAGGCAAGAACGAGAACATATACCCGTGGGATGGAGCCATACCGCTAACTGAGGACGAAGGGTGCTTCTATGCCAACTTTAAGCCTAACGAAGGCAACTACGTGAGAGATGGAAGCATCATAACGTCGGCCGTTGGCACCTATGAGCCCAACGACAACGGCCTATTCGACATGGCTGGTAACGTGAGTGAATGGACATCAACGAGCTACACCGAGAGCATTGACCTGATGACCAACGACCTCAACCCCGAGTATCGTTACAACGTGGCAAAGGAAGACCCCTATAAGATGTCGCGCAAGATTGTGAGGGGAGGCTCGTGGAAAGATGTGGCTCACAACATCCGCAGCGACATTCGCATGTGGGAATACCAAAACGAGCAACGCTCCTACATTGGTTTCCGCTGCGTGCGCACCAAGGTGGGCTTCACCAAGTCGAAACGCAAAAACAACTGCTGCGACTAACACATTATTTACTCGACTAATACATTCTTTTCAACTTTAACATAGCAACATAACATGGCTACTGATATTGACACCAAGAAAAGGACAAAAATACAGCGCAAGAGAAAAAGGCAGATGGTAACTCAGCGCTTTTTCAACTTTGCCTATAGTATAGGTGCTGCGATCGTTATCTGGGGTGCATTATTCAAGATTCTGCACTTGCCCATGGGTAACTTGCTGCTCACCATCGGTATGGGTACTGAGGTACTAATGTTTATCATCACTGCCTTTGAGCGTCCCGAGAAAGAGTATCACTGGGAAGACGTGTTCCCAATTCTCGACACAGGCGACCCCGATGACCGCCCACAAGTGCTTAATGGCACACAACCTGCCCAGGTGACTATCAATGGCGACATCACTGCCGCAGCAAGTGATGATGCCGACGGCGACAGTGGCGTCCCACCAATTCCTGGTCAGGAAGGCGCACAGCAAGTAACCATTTCATCGTTGCCAGCATCGATAGGTGGAGCAACAGTGGTTGCCAGTCCCGAAGTGGCTGCAACTATCGCTGCCATGAGCCAGCAAGAGGTGAAAGCTGTGATGGGATTGCCACAAGGCCTTGAGCTCAGTGAGGAAGAGACCAAGTCGCTAAGCGAGAGCATTGCCAAGATGAACAATGCCAGCGACCAACTCTCGAAAATGGCCGAACTCACCGATGCCACACAGCAATACCTGAGCCAGATGTCGGCAATCAGTGAGCAGATGAAGCAGCTCAGTGAGACAACCAATGCACTCAACAACGTGCAACAGACACTACTCACAAGCTATCAGGCTATCACCAGCAATAGTGAGAGCATCACCAATAACACTACTGGATACATCGAGCAGATGGAGGCCCTCAACCGCAATGTGGGTGGCCTTAACACCATCTATGAGATTCAACTCAAAAGCATCTCATCACAGCTTGAGAGCATTGATCGTGTGAACCGTGGCCTCAAGGACATTCGTGACATGTATGAGAAATCGGCAGCCGAGAGCGCTCACTACTGCGACGAGACCGAGAAGATGGCTCGATACATGAAGCAGCTCAACAGCGTTTACGAGAAAATGATTAAGGCTATGACCGTTAACATGTACAATCCCATGGCGGGTAACATGATGGCCGGCATGAACAGCGACAACGCTCCTGCCGACGATTCCTACACCGACATCGCCAATGCTACAGGCAACGATTATAGCGAGTAATTACTGAATCATTCATTATACACACAATCACATTATCCTAAATTAAGTAATGGCAGCTGGAAAAAATCAGTCACTGGCGAAAATGTCGCCACGTCAGAAGATGATAAACCTCATGTATATCGTCTTGACGGCCATGCTTGCGCTCAACGTTTCCAACGATGTGCTCAATGGATTCAGTCAGGTGGAAGAAGGATTGACGCGATCCAACAACACAATCACATCGCGCAACATGCTGATGATGAACAAACTCCAGGACTTCTATAACTCCAATCCCGAACGTGGAGAGCAAATTTTCAACAATGGCAATGAAATCAGGAGAGCCGCCGATGACCTATTCTTCTACATCGATAGCCTTAAACTCTTGATAGTGAAAGAAGCCGACGGTCCAGAGGGCACACTTGCCAACATTAAGAACCGAGACAATGTGGACGCGCCTAACACCGTGATGCTATCGCACGAAACACATCATGGCACCGACCTGCGACTGAGAATCACAAGCTATAAAGACTTCCTGCTCAGGTACATTGATGACCCCGATAAGCGCAAGAACATCGAATCTTCGCTCTCGACCGAGCCCTATAAACTAAAGGACGACATCAATGATGCCAAGACCTGGGAAGAATCGCTCTTCCAGAGCATGCCCACCATTGCAGCCATCACACTGCTCACTAAGTTGCAGAACGATGTGAGATATGCCGAGGGTGAGGCTCTAAGGCACCTGCTCACACTCACCAACATCAGCCCCGAGGAGCTCGAAGACCTCGAGACTGCCGACGTGAGCAAGATTAAGGTAAACTGGATTAACGCTTTCGTCATCCCACAGTCAAGAGTGGTGATGCGTGGTTCAAGATACAAGGCTCAGATTGTGCTCGCAGCTATCGACTCCACTCAGCGACCTGCAGTCTATGTCAATGGAGCTCGATTGAGTAGCCGCGACGGCACCTACGAGGTGGGAACAAGCCAGTCGGGCGTTGTTAACTACTCGGGATACATTGAAGTAGTGGGACGCGATGGTCAGGTAATCAAGCGCGACTTCAAGTCAAGCTACACCGTTATCGACCCAGTGGCAACAGTGAGTGCCATGATGATGAATGTGTTCTACACCGGCATCGACAATCCAGTGGCAATATCAGTTCCTGGCATTGGCGACGGCACCGTGAGCGCATCGATGACCAATGGCACACTCACCAAGAGTGGCGACCACTGGGTGGCAAGACCTGCACAAGTGGGAGCCGACTGTGTAATCACCGTGTCGGTTGAAATAGATGGTGTGAGGACCAATGTGGGTTCTTCCACATTCAAGGCTCGCAAGCTACCCGACCCAACACCCTACATCAATCTTGGACAAGACAACCGCTACAAGGGTGGCAAACCTATTGCTAAGAGCACTCTCATGGGCATCAACACACTGCATGCCGCCATCGATGACGGTCTGCTCGACATCGAGTTCCAAGTGCTCAGCTTCGAGACTATCAAGATGGGCACCATGGGAATGGGCGAAGCTTTGACCGAGATCTCGGCAGGCAACAACTTCTCGGAGCGCCAGAAGGCAAGCTTCAAGCGTATGCGCCGTGGCGAGCGATTCTTCATCTCTCGAATCAAGGCAAAAGGCCCCGACGGCGTAACCCGCGACATCTCACCCATGGAGGTTATAGTCAATTAATATTTCATTGTAAACAGTATTGTCACATCACATAAATTCATAATATGAAATACTTGAAATTCATAGTTTTGACATTAATTCTTGCTTTCACAGCAGCTGGAGCAAGTGCCCAGGTTGTTAAAAGAGACGGCAAGGACCGCAAGGACAAGAAAGAAGACAGCTCGATAAAAGTCTCGGGCAGGCAGCAGGCCTTCTTTGAGCAATCGGAGCCCAGCGAGGCCGACCTGCAATGGACTAAAACCGTGTATCGAGTGCTCGACCTCACCAAGGGCAAGAACCCTGCCCTTTACTATCCCGATGAGCCCAATGAAGATGGTCAGAACCTCTTCTTCATTGTCATGCGGCTGCTGGCAGGCAACAAAATCTCGGCCTACGAATATCTCGATGGACGAGAGATGTTTACCGACGAGTATAAAATCAAGGTTAGTGACTTGCTCGACCGCTTCCACATCCTCTTCACTGAGCCCAAAGGAAGCAGCGAGAAGAACCCAATCTACGAGATTGACGACTCTGACATCCCAGGTAATGAGATTCTGAGCTACTACATCATCGAGAAGTGGTCATTCGACACCCGCTCTAACAAGATGCGCTCGCGTGTTGACGCCCTGTGCCCAGTGCTTCACCGCATGGATGAGTACGGCGGCATCCTCAAGTTCCCCATGTTCTGGGTTAAGCTCAACGACATCAGACCTTACATTGCTCAGCAATTCGTCTTCACCGACGACGACAACAACCTCATGCGCTATAATCTCGACGACTTCTTCAAGCTGAAGATGTACTCAGGCGACATCTACAAGGTGAAGAACATGCAGAACAAGTCACTAATGCAGCTCTATCCCGACTCGGTTTCGTTAGCCCATGCACGCGACAGCATCGAGGAGCGCCTGCACCGCTTCGACAAGAACCTGTGGGCACCTTCTCGCCAGGAACTGCAAGCTCAAGCCGAGGCCAAGCGCAAGCTTGAGGCCGAGAAAAACGGTGAGACCCTTGAGGAAGGCGATGCACAAGCAGATGCCGACAAGGATGCTAATAAAGATGAAGAGAAGAAGAGCGTGCGTAGCACCAAGCGCGGCAACAAGAACGACAAGGGCTCGAGCAAGAAGCAACAAGCCAAGAAAAAGCAACAAAAGTCGAAGGAGGTGAAAAGTAGCCAGAGCGCAACCCGCTCAGTGCGTAACCGCAAGCGCTAAGGTTCCCCCCTACTTCACAAGACATCAATCACGCAATTCCTCATAAAGAGAGAGTTGCGTGATTCTTTTTCATCCCAGCAAGTAGCTGGCGCAGATCACAGCACAAAGAACAAGAGCATCAGCACTGTGAAGATGAGCATATTGCGAGCAGTGGCACCCAGGAGCGGGTTAAGGGCTGCTCCAGTGAGGCGGTTGAGCTTTATCCATGTGATAGTGTGAAGCACAAGGTAAAGTGCTGGCACAACATAGGTCCACAGCGACATGCTGCCATTAATGTAAATCATTAACCACAATGGAGATAGCATAGCAATTGCCATGTAACCATTAAAGAGATAGGCGGCAGCAGCCAGCTTCCTGCCAAAAATCACCACTGCTGTGCGCTTTCCAGCCTCAATGTCGTCGTCCATGTCGCGGTAGTTGTTCACAAGCAGCACGTTAACCCCCATAAAACCAATGGTAATTCCGCCAAGCACTGCAAGAGCATCCATGCGGCCTGCTATAACATAGTAACTGAAAATCACTGGCACGAGGCCATAAAACAAGAACACCGTGATCTCTCCAAGCCCATGATAAGACAATGGGAAAGGACCAGTGCTATAAGCAAGCGCAAACACAGCAATTGCTATGCCCACAGGAATCATTTGCCAGCCACCATAAGGGATTAAGCCGCATCCCACCAGGCAGGCAACAGCGAGAGTAATGTAGGTCACATTGCGCAACGTAGCAGGCTTGATATCACCCTCGGTCACGCCACGACGCGGTCCCACCCGCCCTTTCTTGTCGGCCCCACGCTTGTAGTCGTAATATTCATTGGCGAGGTTGGACACCACTTGCGCCATCAATGCGAAAACAATGCACAACACCGATGGCACCCACTTGAAATGATGTTGCCACACTGCAATTCCTATTGCCATGAGCACACCACTCAACGACACAGGCAATGTGCGAAGCCTTATTGCCTCTATCCAAATCTTGACTTGCTTGTTCATGCTTTTATTTCAAGACTAATCACATTCTTTTAAGCACCCAGGCACGTGGCGAGAGCACCTTAATCTTCATATACTTCTCAGGATTCTTGACAAATGCCGCTGCTGGGCCAATGTCGTCATATCCCTCGACCACCACGCAGTAGAGTTTCTTGGCCGAGATGTACACCACATACGATCCATGGCCCTGACTGCGCAGTCGGTCACGAAGGCTTTGAGCGTTGAACTTCTGCTTGAACTCGGCCACCACCACGTTATATTCCTTTATCATATCGGGCTTATCATCGATAATATTGAAATAATTGCGCATCAAGCGTAGACTATCGCCATCAACCACATAGTTGGCTTTCTTGCGATTCTCAAGGTCTTGAACGTACATTGCGCCCTTCTCGCCTGTGCGACTGGCCTCGACAGCCTTGTCATAGCTTTCCTTGTAATTAGCCTCGGTGGAGTGGCATCCAGCCATAGCAGCCACCACCCCTATAAGCAACAATATGTTATTTATCTTTCTCATGTCAAGTATTATTTAATTGTGATAAACTGGTTTATTCCACAATGCGACCTTGTGGGGCGAGGCGGTCGTCGGCAAGCTCAATAACCTGACATCCTGTGATAGTGCCTGCATCGAGAGTGAGACGGATGAGAGTGCGCACCTTCTGCCACCCTTGCTTGCCAGCAGCACCAGGATTGATAGTGAGCACGCCAAGACTGCGGTCGGGAATCACTTTGAGAATGTGACTGTGCCCGCACACGAATAGCTTGGGTTGCACCAATTCAAGCCTCGACTTGATGCCAGGAGCATAACGACCTGGATAGCCGCCAATGTGGGTGAGCATCACTTTCACACCCTCGACAGTGAAGATTTCGGTTTCCTTGAAGCGCCGCCGCAAGTCCTGCCCATCGGCATTGCCCCACACTGCTCTCACTTGCGGTCCTATCGCCTCAATCATGTCGATAAGCTTCTCGTTGCCTATGTCGCCAGCGTGCCAGATCTCGTCGCAGTCGGCAAAATGCTCGGCGAAGCGGTCGTCCCAGTAGCAATGAGTGTCGCTAATGATTCCTATAGTTTTCATTTCTCAGTATATCAAAAAAACGACCAATGAAAGAGAGATATTAAGTACTAATTAGAGAACTCCATCAACCGTGCCAAGTACTTCCCAATGATGTCAAACTCCAGATTCACCACTGTGCCCTGCACAATGTTGTGGAAGTTGGTCAGCTCATGGGTGTAAGGAATTATTGCAACCTCGAAGCTGTTGCGCTCGCTGTTGCACACAGTAAGGCTTGTGCCATTCACAGTAATGCTACCCTTCTCAACGGTAACATATCCCTTGCGCGCCATAGCTGGATCCACATCGTAGTGGAAAGTGTAATACCAACTGCCATCGGCCTCACGCACACTGGTGCAAGTGGCAGTTTGGTCAACATGTCCTTGCACAATGTGACCGTCAAGACGGCCATTCATGAGCATGCTTCGTTCCACATTCACCTCATCGCCCACCTTGAGTAGTCCCAAATTGCTGCGGTCGAGAGTTTCCTGGATAGCAGTAACGGTGTAGGTGCCATCACCTGGAAGCTTAACCACGGTGAGACACACACCGTTGTGCGACACACTCTGGTCAATCTTTAGCTCGTCGACAAAGCTGCACTTCAATGTGATGTGCAAATTGCCTTCATCTCTCTCAAGTGCCACCACTCGGGCAGCCTCTTCAACTATACCTGAAAACATATTTTGTCTTATTCTATTTGTGCTATTGTTTATTTACGAGAATTAGCAGTTCCTGCTGACCCTGGGCGCTTTGTGGCTGCGCCACTGCCGCTATTGCCACCACCAGTGTTGCCACCGCCGGTGTTGCCACGACTGTTGCCACCAAGACCTGTGCCACTACCGCTTGTGCCTGTGCCTCTTGAGCCACTGCCAATGCCAGAACCTCCGTTAAGTTCACCACCCAGTCGTCCATTGCCATCCCTGCCAGGAGCAGGAGGTTCTTTACCTCCATACTTGTTGTCGGGGTCAAGTTCCTTCTTCCTGTCGAGTTCTTCCTGAATCTGCTGCATCTTGTCAATTTCCTTTTGCAACGAAGAAGAACCACCACTTGCCTTGTCATCCTCCTTCTTATCGCCTTCAATCTTAGCAGAATTGGCATCAGCACCAGCCACCGAGTCGGTCACTTCCTCCTCGCCAGGCTGCCTTATTGAGCTGTCGAATGTGCGATAATAGTTAGTAGTCAGCACTTGGAACTCGGTTCGTCGGTTAATTTGGTCGGCTGCGGCACGGTCTTCTTTAGTCAAAGCCATCACATAGGCTTCATGCAACGTGTCGCCTTCATTGAACTGTGGATAAAGCCTTGCGATGCGCTTGGTAACCACCTTGGGCACCGTCTTGCCATAGCCACGATATTGCAATCGGGCGCTGTCAACTCCATTCTCAATCAGATAGTCGACCACGCTCTTGGCACGGCGCTCGCTGAGCTTATTGTTATAGTCGTCACTACCCACGCGATCGGTGTGGGAACCCATCTCGATGGTGATGTAAGGATTATCGTTCATCACTTGCACCATCGAGTCGAGAGCGGCCTTCGACTCTGGCCGGAGAGTGGCCTTGTTGTAGTCGTAGAAAATATTCTCTATCACCTGAGGCTTGGTCATTGCTGCAAGGATAAAGTCGACACCGTACTCAGCATCGGCCTCCTCGATGTCGCTGGTGAACTGCTGCTTGCCATTGAGATAGCCATTGGCGCCAGCAAGCATCACATAGCTCACACCCCGCTGCAAGTCGAAGCGGAATGAGCCGTCGGGCTTGGCAACCGCCTTCTGGTTGCTGCCGTCATTACCCACAATGCGGATTATGGCATTGGGCACTGGTTCCTCGTCCTTATCGAGCACATAGCCAGAAATCCATATCTTCAAGTCGGGTTTCTCAAAACTGAAGATGTGGTCATAGCCTCGTGCATCCTTGCGGTTGCTCGAGAAATAGCCTTTCTCTCCCTCGCTCTCAAAGGTGATGCCAAAGTCATCGGCACTGCTATTCATGGGCGACCCCATGTTCTCAACAAACCAGCGGCCTGATGGTTGAAGTCGAGCACGAAACAAGTCGAGACCTCCAAAGCCAGCATGACCATTGCTTGAAAAGTAGAGCGTGCTATCGTCGCGCACGTAGGGGAAGCGCTCATCGCCAGGAGAGTTGATTTGAGCACCCAAGTTCTCGAGGGTGCCATGTCCATCGCTTATCATGATGCGCCACAAGTCTTTACCCCCTTGACCACCTGGCATGTCGCTCGAGAAGTAGAGCCACTTGCCGTCGGGGCTCACAGCTGGATCATTGTAGGCCGAGAGTGTGTCGCCAGTAACCTCAAACTTTGCTGCCCCACTCCACTTGGCCTCGCTGCGGCTTGCCTTGTAAATCTCAACGCTTGTGCCAGAGTCGGTTTTACGCAATGCTTTGGCAAAGTACATCGTCATGCCATCGGGTGTGAAGGCAGTGATGCCCTCGTCAAACTCGGTGTTCAAGTCCCCCTCTACAAGCTCGGGATTGCTCCACTTTCCCTTGTCATCTTTCTTAGAGAAGAACACGTCGCAATTCTTGGTACCAGTGATTTCGCTCTTGGCTGTGCCAGTGGCTTTATCGCGCGACGAAGTGAAGTAGAGCACATCATTCTTATTGTCAAGGAACATTGGACAAAAGTCGGCACGTCGGCTGTTGAACACCCTGGCATTCTTCACAATATACCGCGAGCCCTGCTCACGCCACTTGGGTGCCTGCTGACAACCGCGCACACCTTCCTTGGCCTGCCAGTTGCTTGGTGCCGTGTCAAGGTAGGCTTTATAGTTGCGCTCGGCAAGTGTGTACTGTCCCTCCATCTGCTGTGCCTGAGCCAGATAGAAAGGAATGAGGCTGTCTTCCCACTCATATCGCTTGGCATTTTGATAGGCAGCGGCAGCACGCGCACTCTGGTTAAGATGGCGGTAACACTCACCAAGCATGAATGCCACCTCCCCCCGCTGGTAGCGGTCTTCCTTGCGACGCAGCTTGTTGTAGATCTTGCGATAAGTCTCGGCGGCAGCATTATACTCGCCACGCTCATATTTCTCGTCGGCATCTTTCATCTTAGCCGTTTTACACGAGGTGAACTGCACCGCGGTAACCAGCATGATGCCCGAAAGTATAATATAAAATATTCTTTTCATACCTGTGATATAATTATACTTTAAACGAAATATAATATTCTTTTATTGCCCAGAAGTGTGTTTTTTAGTGGAGTGATGGCTGCGAGTAGTGAGTATCGAACAGTTGACCAATCGACACCTTCGTGAATTAGTGACTTGTGGACTCACTTGACTTACCTGACTTACCTGACTCACTTGACTCAACTGACTCAGGTGACTCGGTTTTGGATTGTAAGCACCACTTTCCAAAAAAAAATGAGGATGGGACACTTTTTAATTTTTTTATTTTTACATTTTGAGCATCTGTTATCATAATGGATATGTTTTATTTCGGTCTTTAACTAAAACAGAGCGCCGTGCTTAACGTTTGAAATGGCGCAAATTATGCCATCAAGTTACAGATTGCAAGCGATGCTGCATACTTGAGGTGTGTGGGACAAAAAATGATATTTTTTTGAGGTTATCCATAGTCATATATTATTTATTTAATGAACATGTGTGCGCAAAAGTAATGGATGTGTAAAGCGAAAACAATATTAAAAAAACAGGCCAAAGAAGGCTCCACATTTTGCTACAGGCATTATCACATTGGACATCACCCGATGGCAGAAGGTACCTGATTTTTAATAGGACACCACAATAAAAAAATGAGCCAGACCTGAAAGTTAGAGTCTGGCTCATTAGTGATATCAGAAAATATCTT
Organism: Porphyromonadaceae bacterium UBA2751; assembly: GCA_002353285.1. Taxonomy (GTDB): domain Bacteria; phylum Bacteroidota; class Bacteroidia; order Bacteroidales; family Muribaculaceae; genus Sodaliphilus. The sequence continues at coordinate 40,592 of DEJJ01000028.1, forward strand.
AGTTAGTGAGCATAATGGTGTAAACTATCGTGACATCACTTGCAGTAACTGTTCCGTCACCGTCCACATCGCTGGTGTCGAGATAGGTTGTGTCACCACTGAGCAGATAGTTGTACAAGGCAGTGACGTCGGCAGCAGTCACATCGCCATCGCAGTTGACGTCGCCCACAACCACAGCATTAGGATCGAAGCCAAGCTGGCTATCCATCCATGTGAGGCGGTCGTGAATCCAGCCTTTCAGATAGTTTACCTCGTCCTCAAAGCTTTGAGCAATGAAATTGTTAGGCCACACATATTGTCCCCACCTGGGCCATGCTTGTGAGTTGCGATCCATGGCACCTTGCGCTGTGAGCTCATTGGCCATGGAGTCGATAGTGGCTATGATGCGGTCCTCACGCATGTTGGTGCGTCGGCACTGTGCCCAGCGTTTCTTGAGCAGGTCCACGTAGTATGGGTCCTTGTTGAGTTTGTACCACCAGAATGGCACCAGCTGTGTGTCGCCATTGCTGTTAAGGGTATTATTGTTCTCATAAATCCAATTGTTGGTGTACCATCCATAGTAGTAGTCGCTATTGCCATAAGCGATGTTGAAGTCCCAAAGCACCATCTTAAAGCGAGAGTCCTGACTGTCGCGTCGCTTGTAGATCTTCGAGCTAAGGCGATATCCATCGACGTTGTGCGACAGTTCCTGTGCAATCTGGAAGTCGACAAACGACATCACGTCAATATACTTGCGATAGCCCTCGTCGGGGTCGGTGTAATTGCTTGAATTGAAGGCGTCTTCCATCTTATCTACCTGGCTGGTGATGTAGGAGTACTGAGTTTCGGTTAGTTCCTCATATTCTGGTTCTTTAAACTGGAAATTGATATACTTGCTATAAATCCAGCTACCAGTCTTGGTCATGGGGTGATACTTCGATGTGTAAGTAACCTCGTCGGTGCGGTCCACCTCAAGCAGGTAACCGCCAGTGAGTTCATCTCCCTCCTCGCCAGGATCATCCAGGTTGAGTCGCTGCTTACCCTTAGTGGGCAGCTCACACATGATATAGATGCCATAGTACATTCCATCAAGGAACAGCTCACAGTACTTGCCAGTTGGGCAGAACTCCATCCACGGCCGCGACAGTCCAAAGGCGAGCAAGTCGCGCATCATGCTCTTGTCGCTGTAAGGAGCCAGCAGGGCCCAGTTATTGTCCTTGCCCATTCCCAGGATTTTCACCTTCTGCTTAGTGCCACCATCCTCGAGCGGAGCATTGAGTGGACGAAATGAATAGGGTTTCTTGTCGCTGCTTGTGAACGACGAGTTACCACGATATTTCAAGGCAACATACCCTTCATAATCAACAATTTGACCAGGATGAGCCAGAGTGTCGGCATAGTTCAGATTGCCATTTCCGTTGTGGATAATCTTCATGCGAGCAGTGATGCGCTCATCGCGGTCGATGGTAGCGCCATCCACGTCAAGCCACACGATAGGGAGATTGGTCTTAGTAAGTTGAACTGTCTCATCATCGGGCGGATAATTAGGATTCCACCACCATTGAGCATTGATAGACTCGACGGCCACCACAGCCAATAAAAATAGTAAAAAACGTTTCATATTTACTTCATTTTTATTTCAAAACAATGAATATCGCATATCATTAACCCCCAAATTGGTCATGCAAAAATAACATTTTTTCTATTAATATCCAAAAATCGACATACACTGTCGTGTGATTTGCCCCACCACCCCATGGCCACTTATCGACACGATTGGACCTTAAAATGACTGAAAATGAGAAAAAAACTAAAAAAACTGCTAATTTTTACACAATCTTAGGTGCTATTTCAAAAAAAAGTACGATATTTGCACTTGCAAAAAATCAGGGCATCTATTTAGAAGCTTGTTTCTTAGGCAATTGACCTAAAAAATCGACTAAAAAATGGGTGTTCTGAATTGAGGGATGCGCTATAATTCTCTTGAATTGACTTTTATTGAACATCTCGCAAGAGTAAATGACAACACATTTTTAAAATAAAACTATAAAAAATTTCTACTAAAATGACAAAAGCAGATATCGTAAGCGAAATCGCTAAATCGACTGGCATTGACAAAGCCACCGTACTGGAGACAATTGAGAAATTTATGGAAACAGTGAAGGATTCACTCGCCAATGACGAGAACGTTTATTTGAGAGGTTTCGGCAGTTTTATCGTAAAGACCCGCTCGCAGAAGACCGCTCGTAACATCTCGAAGAACACAGCAATCATCATCCCAGAGCACAAAATCCCAGCTTTCAAGCCCGCCAAGGTCTTCATGGAGCAGGTTAAGAAATAATTCTTTTTGGTGAGAATATAACTAACACCAAGCGTTTTTCCACAACCGAAATATAAATTTATAAAATTCAATTAAACATGCCAAGCGGAAAAAAGAGAAAAGGCCACAAGATGGCTACGCACAAGCGCAAAAAAAGACTAAGAAAGAATCGTCACAAGAACAAGAAGTGATTTTTCTTGATTGAGTCGAAGAAGCGAAGAGCAAACCAATGAGCAAGACTCACCAATAGAGCGCACCCCGTGCGCCGCTAAAAAAATGACGACGTCCTAGCACACATTGGTTTGTTCTTCAGCTTTTAAGACTGATGACACCTGCCACGTGGCAGTTCATCCTCGACCCCACTCACCTTTTAAACTGATTGCCCATCATAACACATTAATATTATAGCACTCAGTATTAGGGCGAGTCACTTTTTTAAATAACAGTATTTCACGATGAGAAGTGAACTGATAGTAGACGTGAAACCCACAAGCATCAGCACAGCCCTTCTTGAAGAGGGCAGGCTGATGTCGCTACAGAAGGAGGCACGCGACGCTTCCTACGCAGTGGGAAACCTCTATTTTGCCAAGGTAAAGAAGCTCATGCCAGGCTTGAATGCCGCGTTTGTTAACGTGGGCTATGGCAAGGAGGCATTCCTTCATTACCTTGATTTAGGCTCACAATTCAGCAGCTATTGCGAGTTCATCAAGCAAGTGCGCGACGGTGCAGGCAAAAGACCTGTGAACCTGTCAAAAATGAAGCTCCTCCCCGACATCGACAAGCATGGCTCGGTTACCGACATGCTACAGGCGGGCCAAGAGCTGATTGTGCAAATTGCTAAAGAGCCCATCTCTACCAAAGGGCCACGACTCACTACCGAAATCACATTCACTGGCCGATTCCTCGTCCTCATTCCTTTCAACAACAAGATCCTGGTGTCACAAAAAATCAAGGATCGGGCCGAGAAAACGAGACTGCGACGCCTCGTCGAGAGCATAAAGCCAAGAAACTTCGGTATCATAGTCAGGACCTCGGCCGAAAACAAGAGAGCGGCCGAGCTCAATAGCGAACTAAAAGTGCTCATGAAATGCTGGGAAGAGAGTGTGGCAAAAATCAACTACAGCGACCCACCCTCGCTCATCTATGAGGAAGAGAGCAGAGCTGTGAGCTTGATTCGCGACATCTTCAGTCCCGACTTTGAGAGCATTCATGTGAATAATGCCGAGATTTATGAGCAAATTCACAACTATGTGAGCCTAATCGCCCCCGAGCGTGGCGATATTGTCAAAATCTACAGCGACGACCAGCCAATCTTCGACAAGTTTAATGTCACAAGGCAGATGAAATCGTCGTTTGGAAAGACGGTATCATTCCGTTCGGGCGCATACATAATTATTGAAAGCACCGAGGCACTGCATGTGATCGATGTGAACTCGGGCAACAGGTCACGCAAGACCACCGACCAAGAGAGCAACGCCCTCGACGTCAACTTGCTTGCTGCCGACGAAATAGCGCGCCAACTGCGACTGCGCGACATGGGAGGCATCATAGTGATAGACTTCATCGACATGGCAAAGAGCGACCACCGACAAGCTCTTTATGACCACATGAGAGAAGTCATGCAAAAAGACCGAGCCCGGCACAACATCTTGCCACTGAGCAAGTTTGGACTAATGCAAATCACTCGTCAACGCGTGCGTCCAGCGCTCGACATTGTCACGAGCGAGACCTGCCCCTCTTGTGGAGGTAAGGGGGAAGTGATGCCATCGCTGCTTTTCACCGACCGGCTCAAGGACAAAATCGACTACCTGATTCATGACTTGGGTGTAAAGGGTTTCATTATGTATGTCCATCCATTTGTCGATGCCTATCTCAAAAAGGGCTTGTTTAGCCTTTACCTGAAATGGCGACGTGAGTTTGGGCGAGTGTTTAAAATCATGCCCGACCAAGATTTAGCCTACCTGCAATACCGGGTCATCGACAAGAACAAGCAGGAAATTGACCTTAGCGAAGAGAAAGACACAAGCAGTTCCTCAAGCAAGAAAGAAAACCGCCTGAGGAAGCAAAAAGAACAAGAAGATGATAGCAACTAACTACTCAAGTGAAGCTCATCTTAACAACACAACTAAAGCATGTCACACCAGCGCTCATTTTTTGTCACACGACGCTGGTGTGACGCTTTTAATGTCATGGTGAAAATAGATGTCAGCACAGTTTGGCACAGTTTTTGCGAAGCCACTTCTCAACATAATAAAATTAAAGATTAAAGACATGGAGACAAGAAAACATATAGCAGCCCAAAGGAAGAAATCATGCAACTGCGCTCAGGCAGTAATAGCCACCTATGCCGATGTGGTGGGCATCTCACAAGAGATGGCGATGAACCTGGGCAACGCCTTCGGCAGCGGTATGGGAACCATGGAAGGCACCTGCGGCGCACTCACAGGAGCAGCCATGGTGATAGGACTGGCAAAGGCCGACAAAGGCAAAGCCACACTCGCAATGCGACAGGTGATGAACGACTTCAAGCAGCGCAATGGAGCCACTCAGTGCAAGCTACTCAAGGGTGTTGCCACTGGCAAGCCGTTGCGATCGTGTGAAGACTGTGTAGCCGACGCATGCGAGTTCCTTGAGCAGCACCTGCAGCCTTAACCTCTTAATAGCAGTTACATGGCTGCCAACTGCGACAATCTCGGCAAGCACTCAAGATCGAGATAACTGACCGTTAAAAAAGGTAATTTTGTGTTTTCAAGTTACTTGTTTTAAGCCTCATTAAAAAAATTTTACACAAAAATCTGATGCTTGTTAGCAAAATCTTCATGTTTTGCTTTTCTATTTGGTAAATAATTACTTACTTTGCACCGCAAAAAACGAAAAAATTTATTTAACAATTTAAAATTCATAGTATTATGTCTGAAATTCAAGAAAGAGTAGCAGCGATTATCGTTGACAAGTTAGGTGTTAGTGAGTCTCAAATCACTCCCGAGGCAACTTTTGCCCAGGACCTTGGCGCCGACAGCCTTGACACTGTTGAGCTGATCATGGAGCTTGAGAAAGAATTCGACATCACTATTCCCGATGCTGAGACCGAGAAGATTCAAACAGTGGGCGACGCTGTTTCTTTCATCGAGGCTGCAAAAGCTGCTGAATAAAGAAGCCCAAAACAATTAAGTTTGTTTTAATACTTTCCCTTTTTAATTAGTATGGAATTAAAGAGAGTTGTGGTAACAGGTCTTGGTGCCATCACTCCTCTTGGTAATGACGTTGATTCTACATGGACCAACGCCATTAATGGAGTGAGCGGTGCAGGACCTATTACTCATTTTGATGCCTCGCTCTTCAAGACTCAATTTGCCTGCGAGGTTAAGGATTTTAATGTTGAGGACTATCTCGACCGTCGCGACGCACGCCGCATGGACCTGTACTGTCACTACGCAATGGCCAGCGCTGCCCAGGCACTCGCCGACTCTAAGATCCTTGACGACGACAAGGCCGACCGCAACGAGATAGGAGTGATTTATGGCTCTGGCATCGGAGGTCTGCACACCTTTGAGAACGAGGCTGGCTACTATGCCATGCACGAAGACAAAGGCCCCAAGTATAACCCATTCTTTATACCAATGATGATAGCCGACATCGCAGCCGGTCACATCTCAATAAAGTGGGGTTTGCGTGGACCTAACTATGGTGTGGTTTCGGCTTGCGCCACTTCGACCAACGCCATGATCGATGCCTTCAACTATGTGCGCATGGGCAAGGCCACAGCAATTGTGACAGGTGGTTCGGAGGCAGCAATATTTCCTGCCGGCGTGGGTGGTTTCAATGCCATGAAGGCCATCTCAACTCGCAATGATAGCCCAGCCACCGCTTCGCGTCCATTTAGTGGTTCACGCGACGGTTTCGTGATGGGCGAGGGTGGCGTGACACTGATCTTCGAGGAACTGGAGCACGCCCTAGCACGTGGTGCCAAGATTTATGCCGAGGTCATTGGCGGTGGCATGAGCGCCGACGCTTATCACATCACTGCCAGCCACCCCGAGGGACTTGGTGCTTCGCTGGTAATGAAGCGCGCCCTTGAGGATGCAGGCATCAGCGCCAATGATGTTGACTACATCAATGTTCATGGCACTTCCACTCCTGTGGGCGACCTCAGCGAGGCCCAGGCAATTATTGAAGTCTTTGGCAAGCATGCCTATGAATTGAACATCAGCTCAACCAAGTCAATGACAGGTCACATGCTGGGTGCAACAGGTGCCATTGAGGCCATGTTCTGCATCAAGGCCTGCCAGGAGAACATCGTTCCTCCCACCATCAACCATGAGGATGGCGACAACGACCCCAAGATTGACTACAATCTCAACTTCACATTCAACAAAGCACAACAGCGTGAAGTTAAGGTGGCATTGTCTAACACCTTCGGTTTTGGCGGACACAATGCGAGCTTGATAGTTAAGAAGTATTGATACTCACTGTTATCAATCATCAATTTAACACGAAGTTAAACCCACAATGGCAAGGTAAGCGATTTAGTGCTTCCATGACACAAACCATGAGGCCCGTGGAGCCCTGCCATAACAAAGCTTGACTCCACAACCTTGTTTAACCGACCCATATCAGTCATAAAGTTCCTTTTCGCTAAGGAAAAGGAACTTTATGTTTTTATTCATGGCATAACAGGGTTTTATCCCGTCAACATCGAGTACTACAAGCTCGCACTTGTTCACCGCTCGATGCCGGTGAAAACTGCCAACGGGCGATGGGCCAACAACGAGCGACTGGAATTCCTGGGCGATGCCATCCTTGATGCTGTGGTGGGTGCCTATCTTTATGACAAATATCCTAACAAGCACGAGGGCTTCCTCACCAGCACACGAGCCAAGATTGTTCAGCGCGAGAGTCTCAACCGCATTGGTAAGGCTTTCAGATTGGAATCGCACGTGAGAGCATCGAGTCACTCGTCGAGCCACAACTCCTATATAAGCGGTAATGCCGTGGAGGCACTTGTGGGAGCCATCTATCTCGACCGCGGGTACGAAGCATGCAAGCAGTTTATCGAGGAAAAAATAATAGCGCAGCATCTCGACTTGAAGGAACTGGTCAAGACCGAGCGCAACTTCAAGTCGCGACTTATTGAATGGACACAAAAATACCGTGTTAACATTGAGTTCCAGCTCATCGACACCATGAATGATACTGATGGCAACCCCATCTTCAAAACTGCTGTGCTGCTGGGAGGAATTTACGCCGCCGATGGCTCGGGCTACAGCAAGAAGGAATCGCATCAAGATGCAAGCAAAAAGGCCTTTGAGCGACTCAAGAAGGACAACATATTCCGCGAGCAGGTGCTCTCAACTGCCACATCTTAAACAGCGCACACACACCTCACCCCTATCACTTGCTGATAATCAACGCCGCACAGAGAACAGTTCTCACCATTTCTGATTCCTAAAGCATCCACTCAATTGACTGACTTTTACTTCCAATTGGAGATAAAGGAAGTTACAGCTTTCTCCACATTGGAGAGAGTCATGGCTGTGTCCATTGCCTCATTCAATGGCATGTCGTGGGGTGTCACTTCAATTACTCTGGCGAACCCCAGCTGCGACACTGATGTGCCCGGTGCAATCGATCCACACAGGGCTATCACAGGAACACCATGCCGCCTTGCAACCTTGAGCACACCTTGAGGCGCCTTGCCCATTGCCGTTTGGCTGTCAATGCGCCCTTCGCCAGTGATGACGAGATTGGCATCGGAAACGATGCTGTCGAAGTGCGCCACATCAAGCACATAATCGATGCCCGGAGTGATTGTGGCACCGAGGAATGCTGCCATCCCTGCGGCCACTCCACCTGCTGCTCCAGCTCCTGGAAGGCAAGAGATGCCAGCTGGCATAAATCGAGCCAAGTTATCAAGTCCTTGCTCAAGCTCGTCGACCTGCAATGGCGAGGCGCCTTTTTGTGGAGCAAAGACTCGTGCCGCTCCATTAGGTCCTGTTAGCGGGTTGCTCACATCGACAAGCAAGGTGAACTTAACTCCTCTTGTAACAACCTCCATCTCACTTGTATCAACGCGAGCCACGCATCTCAGGTTAGATGCGCTTGGCAATAGCCTATGTCCCTCTGCATCAAGAAATTCGCACCCCAGTGCAGTGAGCAATCCCATGGCCCCGTCGCAAGTGGCACTACCTCCCAGGCCAAGCACTATGTGGCTGACTCCATGGGTGATAGCATCGTGAATCATCACACCAGTACCAAACGTAGATGAATGCATCACATCGCGATCAGCGCGTGGCACGAGCGTCAGGCCACTTGCCGAGGCAAGGTCCATATAGGCGGTTGAGTGTGCAGTGTCGACATAGTAAGTTGCTATCACTGTGGGCTGCTGAGCACCATCATCAGTCAGTGATGGCAACGGTCCTGGAACCTTCACCTCACGCTTGCCTTGCAAGGGAGTCAGGAGTGACAAAGCAAGAGCATGAGCCGTGCCATCACCTCCATCGGCTATTGGCACCTGCTCAATCACGGTTCCTGGCATGTGACGGCTAATAGTGCAATCGATGCATTGGGCAAGTTGTTGTGCTGTGGCACTACCCTTGAACTTATCGATTGCAACAACTATTTTCATCTTTTTTTAAAAGTGTGCTAACCTGTTAGTTAACCTGGACCACAAGATAGTTAGTGTATTGCCAGAAAAGGTCTTGATCATGAATCTTAAGCACGATGTTGTCGCCCACATTCACAAGCGAGTAAGAGCGCTTGTCGTGATTAGTGAGCACTTTGGCCTTCTTGCTGTGCAGGTCAATCTCATTGAGGGTGCGCTTGTCGGCCTTGGTGAAATAAGAGTGCATGATGTTGCTGTGCTGCATCACTTTGGTCTTGCGCAAGAATCCCGACTCGATAATCTTATGGGCCTTAAGTTCCTTTTTTGAGCCTATGGCATAGAAGCATTCATTAAGCTGATTATTAAGTCGTTCCATCTCCTCCTTGGCCTTAGCGGCCTCTTCTTTAGCCTTCTTGGTCTCACTGGCCACATGAGTGTTCTCAATCTTGAGTGAGTCGACCTTTTCGTTAAGATTTTTAATAGTGATATTGGCTGCTTCAAGTTTAGCCGTGAGCGAGTCGATCATCACTTGCTGTTGCTCAAGTTGCAACTTGAGCACATCAATCTTGTCGAGCAAACTCTTGCGCTCACTCTCATTGAAGCGCTCAATTGCCTCCTTGCGAGTGAGCTGCTCCTCAAGTTCGGCAAGTCGGTTCATGCGCTCCTGCACCGAGTTCTTGATGAGCAGGATGTCGTTGCGCATTTGGTTCTTCTTGTCGTCGGGTTCATTGCTTAGATTGTTGTTAGTGACAATCCTCTCCATGTCCTTAATCTCAGTGAGGCCGTCGCTCACCTCATTGGCCAGGGTGCTCAGCGAGTTGGCATAATCACGCATCAGACTCATTGAGTCGCTTGTGATGTCATGCGTGTCTTCAACAAAAGCGGTTGTATCGGTCATATCTAAGATGGTATCGCTGCCGCTTTCCTGCTTGTCCTGCTTGTTGCTGCATGCTTGCATGACTAAAACCATGAGCACCAGCATGACAATATTAATATTAATACATCTCATCACTTTTGAGTAATTTGATTATACTTATTTTTAAACTGCGCATATTTATCGACCTTCACGTGCTGCTCCACAGGCTTGCCAGCAACTATAATCACAATCTCCCCACGAGGAGGCTGCGCGCTGAAGTAGTCGACAAGCTCTTGCAGAGTGCCATTGTGAGTGGTGTCGTGAAGCTTGGAAATCTCACGGCAAACCGAGGCTTCGCGCTCAGCGCCGAAGGTCTCGACCAGCTGCTTCAAAGTCTTGACCAATCGCACTGGCGACTCGTAGAAAATCATGGTGCGCGATTCATTGCTTAGCTCGGCCAAGCGTGCTGCACGACCTTTTTTCACTGGCAAGAATCCCTCGAATGTGAAACGCTCGCAAGGAAGCCCCGAATTGACAAGAGCAGGCACAAAAGCCGTAGCTCCTGGCAATGTCTCAACAGGGATGTCATGGCGACGGCACTCACGCGACAGCATGAATCCAGGATCGCTGATGCCAGGTGTTCCGGCATCGGTGATGAGGGCTATATCGTCGCCTGCCTCAAGCATCTGCACAACTGACGCAACGGTTTCATGTTCATTAAACTTGTGGTGGCTGCGCATGGGTGTAGCTATGTCGTAATGCTTCATCAGCACAGCGCTTGTGCGAGTGTCCTCGGCAAGAATGAGCGACACCTGCTTGAGCACATTCACCGCCCTGGGTGTCATGTCCTCAAGATTTCCCACAGGAGTGGGCACCATGTATAGTTTTCCTGCCATTAAAAAAATCAATTATTCAAAACTTCTGCTCACTAACCTCGTGAATTCCTTCACCACCTCGTTGCTATGGTCCCAATTTAGGACATCGGCAATGTAATTCTCCACCTGATTCATGTTGGACATGTGCTGTATGCTCGATAGAGTCTCGTTAAAGCGGCGCTCATCGCCATCGAAGAGTTCACGCAGGAAAAGGAACCTGTCATTTATAGTGAATGTCGACATGATATCGGGTGTGAGTTCAGGCTCATGCTCAGCAACTACAGGTGTGGGTTTGGGCTCGGATTTGGGCTCAGCAACTTCAGGTGCAGGTTTGGGCTCAGATTTGGGCTCAGCAACTTCAGGTGCGGGCTGATCCACATTCTCAACCTTAGCTTCTGCAGCCTTACTCTCGAGTTGCTTGAGCTGCAGCTTTAGTTCATCGAGTTTCCCCTTAAGCTGGTCCACCATCATGTCGTGATTGTGCTGCATGAGTTGCAGCATTTCATCGATGCTGGCCACCTGAGTGAGCAGTTGATTTATCTTGGTTTCCATAACCTATATCTTGTTACACGTTGCAAACATATAAAAAATAAATGAATAAAGGCTGTAAAACTATGAAAAAAAGCACTTGTATAGAAAACTATCTACCTTTTCGCGCGCTCACCATCACTTCTACTATGATAGCACCTGGTGCATTTTTACATTCTTAGTGTTGCCCTCTCCTGGTTAATGCTCAGGATCAAAAATGCCAATGAGCAGACGGTCAATCATGTTCTTGAGATTGGGACGACTTCCATGCCAGTTATTAACGAGCACCGCCCAAACATACTGCGGCTCGTCGGCAGGATAGTAGCCCACATAGCACTGCACATCACGCATCGAGCCCGATTTCACTGCGATGTGGGTGCTCAATGCAGTTTCCTTAATCACATCACCGATGCGTGCATTCACACCAATGCGAGGCATCAAGTCGACAAGGCGCAACTGCTTCGAGCCAAAGCGACGCGGTGCCATGTAGGTGAGCATGTCGGCAAAGAACTGCACAGGAGCCTTATTGTTGCGTGCAAGGCCACTGCCATCGTACTGGAACTTGCCGCTGGCATCAAGGCCACGAGCTGTGAACAGGCTATCGATCACTGCCACACCCTCGCTGTCGATGGGTTCACGGCTGCTGTTGACAGCGATAGCTCGCAACAAGGCTTCGGTAAACATATTGTCGCTGCGCTCGAGCAATGAGGTGATAATGTCGGTGAGCACAGGCGATTTGTGAGTGAGCAGGTGCCAGCGCCCTGGACCTTGCTGGATATTACCATTGCCCAACTTGATACCCTCACGAGCTAACGTGTGGTTAAGACTATCGATGAGAAGAGCCTCGGGTGTGGGATTAGCCACATCGAAATAATAAGTGGTGTCGCTGGCAGTGCCTGTGAGCACAATAGCCGGATTGGCATACTCAAGAAGCACACCCACATTATCCTTACTGCCACTGCGCATGCGATTAATAATTTGCACGCCAGGCACATTGGGCTCAAAGTGAGCATTGGCAATCGTGCCATCACCCTTGCCATCGAATACCAGTCGCATGCGGTTGTCGCAGTAGTTGAGTGCATGCACTCCCATGCCATAGTCCCAAGCCAGGTCGTCGGCACACCAGTCGCCATTATAGGCAGGATAGTAATAACTCGACTTGTGGACAATCACTTTTCCATCAATTTGCTTAATGCCTTGCTTGTGCAGTGTGGACACTATCTCATTCACAATGTCAAGATTCTCCTTGAAGTAGACCGACCCAAGCGTGGGATCACCTGCTCCCACTATCACCAGGTTGCCACGCAGAGTGCTACCATGAATCTCGCCGTCAAGATACACGGGAGTGAGGAAGCTGAAGTCGGCCCCAAGCAACTCAAGAGCCGCCGCCGAGGTCACCGTCTTCATGGTCGAAGCTGTGATGCAAGCCATGTTGGCATTGCGGCTGCCCAAAGTCTTGCCAGTGTTGACATCAGCCACTATCACCCCCACCGAGCCATGCCTCATGAGCGAGTCGTCGACAAAGCGGTCGATAGCCCGCTGAGTGCGTTGTGGAGTCACGTCTCTTGCCTGCACGCCCATTGCCAAGGTGGCTGCAAGCATTATTGTGTATAATAGTTTATAATTCATAGTTATCAGTTATTAGTTCTTAGTTTTTAGTTGGTGGTTTTATTCATTGCCCCACTCCAGCAGGTTGGCAGCGATGCCGTCGGCAAGGTTCACCAGTGAGCACAGTGGGTGCTCGTCGCGAGCGGTGTTGATGCATCGGTTCAGTTCATAGCTCTGCATGGGCAGGTCCCATGCTGCCATGTGCCACCTGATGGCAAGTAGCTCATCGTCATATATCTCCATGCCACTCATCAGGGCCAGCATTGCCGATTTCTCACCATGCCCCATCGGGAAGTTGCGATAGTCAATGTCGTAGCTCTCCACCTCACGCCACAGCCCGTCATCGCCCTTGCGCTTCTTGAGTGTGGGCACATAGATGTCGGCCTTGCAGATGTCGTGCAATAAGGTCGCGACTATCACACTTTCACGACTCAAGCGGCTTTCCAGGTCAGGATTCATGGCAATCACCATCTCGCGGAGCTTGAGACCCGCCTTGCATGTGTTGAGCGAGTGTTGCAGCAACCCGCCATCACTGTTAAGATGATGGTTTACACTTGCCGGTGCTGTGAAGAATCGCATCTTGCCATCATCGAGCATGTCGACAAGATCGTCGATACCTTCCCGCCCTGTTGACTTGAGCAGGCTTATGAACTCAGCCTTGTTAGCTTCAATTTCTTGCTTATTCATCGGTTTGTCACCTTTTTTATATTACTATTTATTTCTTTTTCTCTTGTTTTTTTCTCTTGTTTTATCCTTCTTCTTGCGTAGATATTTAACCCAGGCATAGTGCTTGCGACGCTCCAGATAGTGCATGTCGTCCTCATGCCTGTAGGCCTCTCGCTCGAAGCCAATACTCAGGTAAGCATTATCCTTAGTGACCAGCCTTAGCAGCCACTCAATCAAGTAGATGAGATAGAAAGGCAGGTAGCCCAACTCACGCATTTGAGCGGTGTGGATGCGCTCGTGATTGATGAGTCGCTCACTCACATGCACGCCTGGATGCACAAAGAACACCCCAAACAGGTTGATCGCTGCATGACGCCGCAGCGGCGGCAGATATCGACTCCTTACTATCTTCATTCTCTCAACATCATTATTTTTCAATCTGCAAAGATAAATCAAAAAACGCAATTATTATGCCAATGAGCAAAACAATGTGTTGCCTGATTATTGTTTTTTATATATCTTTGTCCCAGCTTTTATGTTACAAATCATTCTCATTATGGCGGCAGGCATTGCCGCAGGATGGCTACTGCGCAGACGCACATTCAAGTGGCTCGACACACTGCTCACTGTGCTTGTGTGGGCTTTGCTATTCTTCCTTGGCGTGGAAGCTGGCTTGAACCCGTCGGTGATTGCTGGCCTTAAAGAGTTGGGGGTCGAAGCACTGCTACTGGGCATTGCTGGCATTGCTGGCAGCATAGTGGCAGCCTGGGCTTTGTGGCGAGTGATCAAGCGCAAGGAAGGAGGTGACCAATGAAGGGTAGCCTCGTGATAGTGGCATTCTTCATCGCCGGCATCGTGATTGGAGTGCTCCACTTGCTGCCCGAGGCCAGTGGGATAGGCAATGTGAGCTATGTAACGCTGTGCGCCCTCATCTTCCTGGTGGGCTTCATGATAGGCAACGATGCCAATATCTTCAAGAAGTTTCGCCGCCTCAACCGGCTTTACATGCTACTGCCCATAATGACCATTGTGGGCACGCTTGCAGGCTGCTCAATCGCCACACTGATGCTGCCCCACCGCTCGCTGAGCGAGTGCCTGGCAGTGGGGTCGGGAATGGGTTACTACTCGCTCTCGAGTGTGCTTATTACACAGAGCAAAGGCGCCGCCCTGGGCACTGTGGCACTACTTGCCAACATAGTGCGTGAAGTCATCACCCTGCTGGGAGCACCGCTCATGGTGAAGTGGTTTGGACCGCTCTCACCCATCTCGGTGGGCGGAGCCACCACAATGGACACGACACTGCCCATCATCACCAGCACCTGTGGCAAGGATTTCGTTATCGTGTCGATATTTCATGGCTTCATCGTCGACTTCAGTGTGCCGCTGCTTGTCACAACGTTTTGCGAATTGTAATCAGCACAAAAAGCCACCAAAGTCAAGAAAAAAACTACAAATGAAAAAAATGTAGTCAATATATAGCTATAATAAAATCTTTTTTTCCTAACTTTGTAGGTTCAAAATGAAAAGCGGCCATTTCGTTGTGAATAAGGATGATTTTTTGAGATGGCCAAGTGTGTGAAATGAAGTAAAAAAGATAAAACGAGTAACTTGACATGAAAATATTTACCAACGAGGCACTTAGGAAGATTGACAGCGAGACAATCGCTGCCGACGGCATCACGCAGCTCGACCTCATGGAGCGAGCAGCATCGGCTGTCGCCTACGAGATAATGGCGCGCTGGCGAGCATCACAGCGCATTATAATTTTTGCTGGACCTGGCAACAACGGTGGCGATGCTCTTGCAGTGGCACGCATCCTCTATGAGCAAGGCTACAGGCCCGAGGTGTTCCTGTTCAACATCACCCACCTGAGCGACTGCTGCGCCACCAACCGGCGTCGCCTTATTGAAATGGGCGACATCGACTTCACCGAGGTTGTCGACCATTTCAACCCACCCGAACTGAGCGAGAGCGACGTGGTAATCGACGGCCTTTTCGGCTCAGGACTGCATTCACCGCTCAAGGGAGGCTACACCTCGCTGGTGCAGTATATCAATAATAGCGAGGCCTACATTGTGGCCATCGACATGCCATCAGGCCTGTTCTGTGAGTGGAACGAGGGCAGCGACCGCCGCAACATCATCCGCGCCGACCTCACTCTCACCTTTGCCAGCAAGCGCTTGTCGTTCTTCTTTGCCGAGAATGCCGAGTTCATAGGCGAGTGCGTGGTGCTCGACATCGAGCTCAACAGCCGCGCCATTGCCACAACTGCAGCCGACTACTATCTCGTTGAGAAAGAAGATGTGCGCGAGATGCTGCAACCACTCGATCCCTTTATCAATAAATACGACAACGGCACACTCTACCTCATCGCCGGCAGTTACGGTATGATGGGAGCCGCAATACTCGCGGCACGTGGTGCTCAACGCATTGGAGCAGGACTTGTCACTGTACATGGACCTGCCAGTGCCAATACCATCATGCAGTCGTCATGCCCCGAAGCACTCTTTGAGGCCGATGCCAGCGACATCTGCACCACCTCAATCAACTGCAAGCATCGCTTCAGTGTCATAGCACTTGGGCCTGGCATAGGCACCAGCGACGAGACCATCGATGCCGTCGACCATTTCCTCAAGAACTACCGCAAGCCATGCCTGCTTGATGCCGATGCACTCAACTGCATTGCCAAGCGGCCCATGCTGCTGCGAAGCATCCCCAAGGGATCAATCATCACGCCTCACACGGGTGAGTTTGACCGATTGTTCCGCCGCAGCGTAGCCGACGGCCTAACCGACGAAGAGCGACTCAAGCGTGCCATCAGTGCCTCTAAGACCTACAACATCACCATCGTTCTCAAGGGCCACTACACCATGACAGTGAGGCCCGACGGCAAGGTCTACATTAACAGCAGCGGCAATCCTGGAATGGCCACAGCTGGCAGTGGAGATGTGCTCACAGGTATCATCTCGGGACTCATCTCTCAAGGTTATTCCCCCGACACCAGCGTGTGGATGGGTGTGTTCATTCATGGTCATGCAGGCGACTTGGCAGCAGCCAAGCACGGCGAGCAGAGCCTCATTGCCAGCGACATCATCGACAACCTGGGCGCAGCCATTGTCGACATCAAGCGACAGTGATATCAACCACATTTGGCACATCCATGGCATGAAATCAGCCATGTCAAGAGATGGTATTTTAAGTTAAAAAATGTAATTTGTTTTACTTTTGAGATAACGAAGTTTAAAAAGCAAAACACCCACAGCCATAGTCATAACGGTGGATGTGATAAATTGTAAGTAAAAATCATTTACATCAGTAAATGTTACAGAACGTCAAGGGAGGTTGCTCAAGTGGAGCAGTCTCCCTAATTTTGCACCATCAAAACACAATTACATGGCACATTCACAAGCGTGTATTGGTTTACACAGGTGCCACCGAACAAATAATTAGAGTAATGAAGTTTATCACAAAATTTTTTATTTACACATTATTAATTTCATCAGCATCACTAAGTGCATGGGGAGAGAACCCTAATCCCGAGATGGCCCCTGCAAGCACCACCACTACCCTTATAAAGAACTACGCATCGCAATCGCAAGTGAGCGACCTGCTTTCCTATGCCAAACAATTTCGTGGCGTGCCCTATCGCCGTGGCGCAATGAGCCCACGAGGCTTTGACTGCTCGGGGTTCACGAGCTACGTGTACAAGGAGTTTGGCTACCAGCTCAACCGCACCGCAGGTGGACAGTTGAGCAATGGCACACGCGTGGAGCGCAGTGAGCTGAAGCCAGGCGACTTAGTGTTTTTTGGCGGTCGTGGCGGAGGTCGCCGCATAGGTCATGTGGGCATAGTGACTAAGGTTGACGACAATGGCCACGATTTCACCTTCATTCATGCTTCGTGCAGCAAGGGCATCACCGAGAGCCACTCGAGCGAGAGCTACTACAAGGTGAGATACCGCAATGCTTGCCGCGTGATGAAAGAGAACGTTGCTCCCATGATACCAATCAGGACAAGTGGCCTAGACATTGCCAGCTTCACAGCCGACCGATAATATAATAAAGGTAGAGTTAAGAGTTTAGACAAAACGAGTAAAGACGACAGGAGCGACAAGCTACACACATGATGGTGCTTGTCGCTCCTGTGATTACGTAGCCCAGGTCAATCTTTGGCTAATGCTTGAGTCTCGGTAATAGGCTCGTCGAGACCGAAGCAGTGCTTGATAGCATCGCGGATGGCTGCAGCCTCACGACTGTTGCCCTTGAGAATTTTAAGCACCGTTTTCACATATTCCTCACGGCTCTTGAGGCCCAAGAGACCTGCCACTCCACTCTGTGTGAGCATCAGCTTTTGGTTATAGACTCGAAGCACCTCGGCATAGTTCTTCTTTTGGACATAGACGTGAAATTCGCGGCACAGCATCTCGTAGATGCCGCGAGGGTTTATCTCGTTGACGAGGTCGATCATGTGATCCTCGAGTGCACTGATGTTGCGGAACTTCATGTCGACACGCAACTCCACATCGTGCTTGACGCGGTGGCGCGTGTGCTGCAATGCTTGTTGCTTGATTTCGTTGTCGAAGTTTTTAATCACAGCCCTGCTGGCGCTCAGGAACACGTCGTTCTCATTCTTGTGCCGATAGCGTGCCACCGCTCGAATCACCCCTTCGAGCATGAGAATGTTCTCAATCTCGGCAACGTTAGGCACCAATATCTTTTTCTTGCGGAGGTACTCCACCTCCTTGTCGTCGCGACGGTCGCGATCGACAATTCCCCAGCTGTCGAGGTGATGCAATGATTCCAAGCCATTGAATGAGCGCACACTCTCAATCACCTTGTTGCAGCTGCCCAGAGGCTTGATGGAGTAGTCGGGGAAGACGAGGGCATAGAGCCTAGAGTCGATGCTGTGCTCCTCGTCGCCCTCAACAAAGAGTACAGGCTTGCGTGTGCCCAGCAGGTCGATGTAGAGGCTGTCGCTCAGGTTATTGCTCGACTGCAGCACCTCGTAGTCCCAAGAGAGTTGCTCGGGGTTGAAATCCTTGACCCAGATACACTTGTTGTCGATGCGCGAGTTGGCAAAGTCCACATCGTGAGTGCTGTAGACGAAAGTGCAGTCGGGTCGCATCTCTTCGATGACGTTCCACAGAGTCTGCATGATAGAAGGATGAATGAATGTCTCGGGGTCGTCGACGAATATCACAGCGTCGTCCATGGCATAGAGCACGACGCCCAGATAGTAGAGGACAGCCTTCTCGCCATCGCTCAAGCGCAGCGAGGAATATTTGTCGGATTGACCTTCGGTAGTGAAAAGCAGCTTGCCGTTTTCACGCAGAATCTTGTTTTTTGGGAAAACCTCTTGCCACATCTTCACCACCTTGTCGAGCTTAGTCTTTGGGAACTCCATGTCCTCCTTCATGAGCTGATGAGCCTTGAAGTTCATCAAACTTCGAAACTCATCAATCATCATCACGTAGGTGAGCTTATCAAACTCACTCTTAGCCGTGTTGACAACTTGCTGCATGTTTTGGTTGAGCTTGTCGAACCGCTCACTGATAGAGCCCTTGTAGCGCTGCTCCTCGTGCTCAACGGGGAAAAGCGCACGCAGCGCCGAGATGCGGAAAGCCAAGTCGCCACACTGCTCCACCAGCTTGTTGACGAAGCGAGTTTTGCCAGCACCGTTAGCACCAATGATTGTTACCTGACGCGCCTCGCGCAATATCTCGCCCTTGGCTCCATTTATTTTGTTAGGTAATAATAAGTCCATAGTATTAATTGCGAAATTTCTTTTTCAGCATGTAAAAATAGAAAAATCTTGCGGCATTACCAAAAAAAAGCCGCAAGATTTAGATTTTTCGCTTAAAATGTCCTCAAATGGATGCCGTTAGTTCAGGCACATCAGCGATAGAAGTAGTAAGCTCTACCACTCGATGTAACTGACTTAACAGTGTTACGGTCCACTTGTGATATTTTAACTTTCATCTTGGTGTAGCGTCCATTTTTTTGGCCACCACCCGAAACCACAAGATACCCACCTTGAGCTTTGCCAGTGAGCGTGAAAAACTGATGGTTGTAGCCATTGTAGCTCTCGCCAAAAATCACAGTAGCACGGCCTGTGCTTGGATTGTAATTTATCGTCAAGTACTCACCACCATACTGGCCCACATTCTTGTAATAAGTACCATTCATGCTCCCACTCACTTTTGCATTGGCACTTGGCGCAACCATCATCGCCATCATTGCAACCACCAACACTGTGAGCAAACCTCCAAAAAGTCTCTTTGTCTTCATAAGCTTAATAGTTTTTTTGTTAATAATAATTAGTTATTTCTTATTTACAACTAAGTTAATATCTTAGTTGCTCCCCAAAAAAACAACAGTATATTGTCTTTGGGTAATATATTAATCGTCAGCTACAAGTTTAAAAGTAACGGGAAGAAAGTACCAGCACGAAACAGGCTTTCCCTTAGCATTAATGGCTGGCTGAAAATAGCCATCTATCATCTTCACTGCCCTTATAGCTTCTTCGTCTAAATTACGTTCAAGCGACCTCACAACCTCCACTTCACCAATCTCACCCATGGGAGTGACTTCAAACCGTACAACAACCGTGCCTTGAATTTCACCACAGATGCTTGGATAGCGCAAGTTATTATTTATGCTGCGCATCAATGCCGCTTCGCCATTTTCATATTTAGGCATTTTCGATGCTATAGCATAAATCTTTCCATTACATGATGTGTATTCCTCAAGCGTTAATCTGGCTTCGGCATCAACGCCACCATTGATATAGTTGACTGTCAATCTCATCCAAGCGCCATTTGTGCCGCCTTCTGAATTGCGAGCAGCAATAAAGTCAAAGCTTTTGCACAACCCAACCACCTCTTTGTCGAGAATATGATTAAGGGATTTCATTATCACCACATCGGTCACACGCCCAAGACCATTAACGTAGAAACATGCTTCAACTGTACCTTCCACACCATCAACCACCACTCGCTCACGCTCATCAAGCGCTTTTTTCAATGCTCTGTCATCGCCACCACGCAGTTGGGGAGGCACATTGCGTGCACATTTTGCGCCACCCACAAGTCTCAAGTCATCAAGTAGAATGCGGTCTTTGGTAACTGTCATGGCACCTTCTTGGCACATTCCATAATAACTCACAGGCACAATAATGTCTTTTCCTCGCACGCTTTCATCAAGCCCTGTCAACGATTTGCAAAGCGCGATAGATTGGACATCAAGTTCCTTAACAATACCACGCACTAGCTTAACACTTTGCGCATTACCTTTGGAATCAACGTGCACCTTGAAATAAGCCGTTCCTGAAATTGCAGCATTAGCACACCCAAAGCTAAAAAGCCAAAATATTAATACAAGCGTTAAAACTTTAGTTTTATAATTATGTAAGGATAAACATATCATACCATTCTTCATCAGTTAGAAAAGGTTTTTCAGTGTCAAAGATATATATTTAGTTGATTATAAACAACAATTATTTGAAATTTTGTGGGTTATGAATAAAAAAATGCTCTCGTCCCTCTCAATAAAGGAACAGGAGCATTATATTATTTGAGTTTTCAGTTAACTTGGTTACAGCGCCTTGGCGAGCTCGCGGCCATACTGGCGGCATTGCTCTATGGCAGCCTGGTCAGGTACCCACTGGATGCGGATGCCATCGTTGATAAGCTCGAAACCGCAACCTTCAAGAAGACCAGTGAGCAACTTCACGCCTTCACCACTCCAGCCATAGCTGCCAAATGCTGCAGCTTTCTTGTTCTTGAGTTTCATGCCCTTGGCCATCTCGAGCAAGCCAGTAACGGCATGAGCAAGGCCGTTGTTGATGGTGGGTGAGCCCACAAGCACAGCCTTCGACGAGAAGATCTCGGTCAAGACGTCGTTCTTGTCTTCCTTAGCTGCATTGTAAATCTTGATTTCCACTTCATTGTCAACCTCCTGGATGCCACGTGCAATCTCCTGTGCCATGGTGCGTGTGCTGTTCCACATGGTGTCGTAGACGATAGTGATCTTGTTTTCCTGATAGTTGGCAGCCCATTGCTGATACAAGTCAATAATCATGCCTATGTTCTTGCGCCAAATCACACCGTGACTTGGGCACACAAGGTTTAGTGGCAGATTCATGGCAAGAATCTCCTTGAGCTTGCGAGTCACCATCATGCTGAATGGTGCCAGGATGTTAGCATAATACTTCTTGGCCTCATAGAGCATCTCGGCCATGTCGACGCAGTCGTCGTAGAGCGACTCGGTAGCGTAGTGCTGGCCAAAGCCGTCGTTACTGAAGAGGATGTTCTCTCCATCCATATAGGTGAACATGGTGTCGGGCCAGTGCAGCATGGGAGCTTCGATGAATGTGAGTGTGCTCTCCCCTATCTCGAGCTTATCGCCAGTCTTCACTGTAACGAAGTTCCAGTCCTGATGATAGTGACCTTGAATAATGGCCTTGCCCTTGGCAGTGCAATAGATGGGCACATCGGGAATCTCACGCATGAGCTCGGGCAATGCACCACTGTGGTCGCTCTCGTTGTGCTGCATGATGATGGCATCGATGCTCTTGAGGTCGACCACCTCCTTGAGGCGAGCCACAAACTCGCGGTCATAAGGCCCCCACACGGTGTCGATAAGCACAGTTTTCTTGTCGCGGATTAGATAAGAGTTGTAACTTGAGCCCTTGAAGGTCGAGAGCTCATCGCCATGGAAATGAGTGAGTTCCCAGTCAACTTTACCCACCCAAGTCACTTTCTCGGTAATTTTTTTAGACATTGTTATTCAGTTGTTTTATAGTTTATAATGATATAATTTTATGCTGTTATTCCATTGCCGGTGTAAAGCTGATAGTAGCGACCCTGCTGGGCTATGAGTGAATCGTGCGTGCCTTGCTCGATGATGCGTCCGCGCTCCATCACAACAATGATGTCGGCATTACGCACGGTGCTCAAGCGATGTGCTATCACAAATGTGGAACGCCCTTTCATGAGTGAGTCCATGCCTTGCTGGATGAGGCGCTCGGTACGAGTGTCGATGTTGCTAGTGGCCTCATCGAGGATGAGAGCGGGAGGATTGGCAACCGCGGCTCGGGCTATGGCGATGAGCTGACGCTCGCCTTGCGAGAGATTTCCACCGTCGGCATTAAGCATGGTGTTGTAGCCCTGTGCCAAGCGCGAAATGAAATCGTGGGCATGCACGAGCTTAGCAGCCGCAATGCACTCATCGTCGGTGGCATCAAGGCGGCCGTAGCGAATGTTATCCATCACTGTGCCAGTGAAGAGGTGCGTCTCCTGCAGCACCATGCCCAGGCTGCGCCTGAGGTCGGTCTTGCAAATGGTGGTGATGGGGATATTGTCGTAGAGGATATTTCCGTCTTGAATGTCATAGAAGCGGTTAATGAGATTGGTGATTGTGGTCTTGCCAGCGCCAGTGCCACCCACGAGAGCCACCTTTTGGCCTGCATCGGTGTCAAGGTCGATGTCAAAGAGCACTTGCTTTTCAGGCACATATCCAAAGTCGACCTGCGAGAAGTCGACCTCGCCCTGCTGCTTTATCAGCTCATAGCCATCGCTAGTGGGCTTTTTCCACGCCCACTTGTGAGTGACGACGTCAGTCTCACGCAGTGCACCATCGGGCATTTCCTCAACATTAACAAGCTTAACGGTGGCAGTGCCATCATCCTCACCCACTTGGTCCATGATCTTGAACACACGCTCGGCACCAGCCAGCGAAGCCACTACACTGTTAACCTGATTGCTGATTTGCGACACAGGCTGGGTGAAATTCTTGATGAGCGTTAGGAACGACACCAATGTACCCACAGTGAGAGTGCCACCAGTGAGTGCCACCATTGCACCCACCGCGGCGCAAATCACGTAGATGAGATTCGACAGGTTTCCATTAATGGGCATCACAATGTTGGCAACTTTGTTGGCATTATAAGCGCTATCGCGCAGACTCTCGTTGAGGCGCTCAAACTCCTCGATTGCCTCATCCTCGTGGCAAAAAGTCTTCACCACCTTTTGCCCTGTGAGCATTTCCTCAACAAAACCGTTCATGGCACCCATATCGTTCTGCTGCCTGCGGAAATACTTAGCCGAGAGACCACCCAGCCACCTGGTTGTGAACACCATCACGCAAGTGAGGATGATGGTGAGCACCGTGAGTTGCCAGTTCAGCACTATCATGCTGGTGAAAGTGGCAGTGATGGTTATTAGGGAGCTAAACACGTTGGGAAGGCTGTTTCCCACCATCTGGCGCAGCGAGTCAACATCATTAGTGTAGACACTCATCACATCGCCGTGCGAGTTCTGGTCGAAAAACTTGATGGGCAGTGACTCCATGTGCTCAAAGAGGTTCTCACGCAACTTGAGCAGCATGCCCTGGCTCACATTGATCATCAGGCGACTATTGAGATAGGAACAGCCCACACCCACAAGCAGCACGGCTGCGAGCTTGAAGAGGGTGACAGCCAGTGGCCCGAAATCGGGGTTGGCAGCAACACTCAGTGGGGCTATGTAGTCGTCGATGAGAGTGCGGGTGAAAAGCGTAGAAGTCAATGTGGTGGCAGTGGTCACGAGGATGCACAAGGCCACCACCAGCAACGACCACCTGTAGTTGCCAAGCATCATCTTGATTAGGCGTGCGGCGATTTTCATGCCGCCAGGGGGAATCTTCACTGTGCCCTGGGTACGCCTGCCTGGGCCACCGCCCATTGGTCCGCCTCTCATTCCGGGTGCCATTGCCATGTTATAGTTTCGTGTTTTGCTGGTTTTTAAAATTCAGGATTATTTTTTCTTTGATTTGTCAGCCTTGTGCTCACGTGCGAGACGGTCATACTCAGGATTGCCAAATTGCAGCAGCGAGTTGTAGAGCTTGTCGTCGTTAATCACTCTTAACGCTTCCTGAACATCATTGTTACGATGGTTAATGATGATAGTGTAGGCGCCAGGGTCGGCATACACGTCGCGGGCAACCAAGCCCTTGAGAACCGTCTTGAACAAGCGCTCGCTGATTTTGTAGTCCTTCTCATTGTACTTAACGCTATCCTTTTCGCCCATGGCGATGAATGTCTTCATGTCGGCATCGGTGAGCGAGAAGCGCTTGTCGAAGTCATGCACGTCCTTGTAGTCGCTCTTGATTTGAGCACGATGCTTATCAACATAGTCAACGGCAAACTGGTTGATGATGCCCTTAGCCATCATGTCGCGGTAGTACTTGCTGTTCTCGGTGGTGTCGAGTGGCACAAACACGTCGGGCATGATGCCACCGCCACCGTAGATGGTGCGACCAGTCCTCAGTGTCTTATAACTGAGCGAGTCGTTAAACTGGATGCTATCGAGGTGGAAGTATTCACCATCCTTTGAGCGGTCGATAAGGTCCTCCTCATAGTGCTTCTTGTCGCCCTTGGTGTAAGGTTTCTGGATGCATCGGCCCGAAGGGGTGTAGTAGCGTGCAACAGTGAGGCGCATCATTGAGCCGTCGTCAAACTTAAACGGCCTCTGAACCAAACCCTTGCCATAGGAGCGACGTCCCACAACCACAGCACGGTCCCAGTCTTGCATGGCACCCGAAAAAATCTCACTGGCACTGGCCGAGAACTGGTCAACAAGAACAACAATCTTCAGGTCTTTGTATTTACCAAAACCGTCGGCGGCAGCTTCCTGACGTGGCACACTGTTACCCTCGGTGTAGACTATGAGCTGGCGGCGTTGCAGGAACTCGTTGCACATGTCGATGGCGGCGTTAAGATATCCTCCACCATTATTGCCCAAGTCAATTATAAGCTGCTTCATGCCCTGTTTCTCCAGTTTCTGGATGGCCTCGACCATTTCCTCATGAGTCTTGGCTCCAAAGCGTGAGATGAGCACATAGCCAGTCTTATTGTCAATCATGTAGGCAGCATCCACGCTGTAGAGCGGAATGTTGTCGCGGGTGATGCGGAAGGTGATGAGCTCGGGGCTACTGCCACGCTTCACCTGCACCGTCACCTTGGTGCCCTTCTTGCCACGCAGGCGCTTCATGATGTCGGTGTTCTTCATCTTCACACCAGCGATGGTTGAGTCATTAACTGTGATGATGCGGTCGCCTGCCATGATGCCCACTTTCTCCGATGGTCCACCCACGATGGTCTGTATCACATAGAGCGTGTCTTGCTTCATGTTGAACTGGATGCCGATGCCGCTGAACTCGCCCTGCAAGGGTTCCTCAAGTTCTTTGGTTTCCTTGGCATCTGTGTAGCTCGAATGTGGGTCAAGGCTCTCAAGCATGCCTTTAATAGCCTCTTCCACAAGCTTGTCGTTATTAACAGTGTCAACATAGAAATTAGAAATGGCATACTGTGCATTAAGCAACTTCTGCATGCCTCCATTGAGGCCGTGCTGGGCAGTCATCATGATTGAGCAACCCAGCAGTAAAGCCAATGAAAACAGTAATTTCTTCATATTCTAAAATTCTTCTTTTTTCGTCGTTAAAATCTATCACTTGCCTAAAAGCTCAACAGGCGCGCCAGCGGGCAAGTAGTCGCTCACGTCCTGATGGTAATTGTAAAGTTCACGCACTATGGTGGAGCTGAAGTGGCTGTACTCGGGCAAGGTGTAGAGCAGCACTGTCTCGATACCGCCCAGGCGCCTATTAATCTCGGCCATGTGCATCTCGTTCTCAAAATCCTGTATCATGCGCACGCCACGCAGCAAGCACGTGGCCCCCACCTCACGAGCCATGTCGACCGTCAACCCGTCAGATGCCACCACACGCACTCGTGGCTCGCCGGCAAACACCTGCTTGATGAACTCCAGCCTATTGTCAAGACTCATGAAGGGTTTCTTGGCGATATTGCTCACAACAGCTATCACAATCTCGTCGAATAGAGGCAATGCACGACGCACTATCGACTCATGTCCGCGTGTGAACGGGTCGAACGAACCCTGAAACATGGCAATGCGAGGCTTGCCATCAATGCACTGTGATGTCTTCATCGTCTTCTATCACTAAGTTGTCAATAATAAAGTTTTGGCGCTCCATGGTGTTCTTGCCCATGAAGAAGGTGAGCAGCTGCTTCACGTTGTCCTCCTTGCGCAAGCGCACGCGGTCGAGGCGCATTTCGGGGCCAATAAAGTCAACAAACTCCTCGGGCGAGATTTCACCTAATCCCTTGAATCGTGTGATCTCGGCATTATCGCCCAGCTTATTGATGGCCGCAACGCGCTCCTCGTCGCTATAGCAGTAATAGGTCTCCACCTTGTTCTTCTTGGCCTCACGACCGGCGCTGCGGTTCTTGCGTTTAGCCTCCTTGCGATTGAGCACACGGAACAGGGGTGTCTGCAAGATGTAGAGGTGCCCCGTCTTGATGAGCTCGGGGTAAAATTGCAGGAAGTAGGTCAACAGCAGCAGCCTGATGTGCATGCCGTCAACATCGGCATCGGTGGCGATTATCACCTTGTTGTAGCGCAGCCCCTCAATGCCATCGTCGATGTTGAGAGCTGCCTGCAGCAAGCCGAACTCCTCGTTCTTATACACCTGTGCCGGTGGCAATCCAAAGGTGTTCAACGGCTTGCCTCGCAGCGAGAACACAGCTTGGGTCTGCACATCGCGAATCTTTGTGATTGAACCACTTGCCGAGAGTCCCTCGGTGATAAAGAGGCACGACTCCTCGCGACGGTCGCCACGATTATCGTTGTAGTGCACGCGGCAGTCGCGCAGCTTGTCGTTGTGCAGTGCTGCCTTCTTCATGCGCTCGCGTGTCACCTTGGTAACTCCAGCAATTGCCTTGCGCTCTTTCTCGTTCTCCTGAATCTTCTTGAGCAGCACATCGGCAGTGGCAGGGGTCTTGTGCAGGTAATTATCAAGTTCCTTCTTGATAAAGTCGTTGATAAACTTATATATGGTGGGGCCATCCTTCCACATCACGCTCGAACCGAGCTTAATCTTGGTTTGCGACTCAAACACTGGCTCTTCCACCTTGATGCTGATGGCAGCCACGATGCCGTTGCGAATGTCACTATACTCGAAGTTCTTGCCATAGAAATCCTTGATAGTGCGTGACAGAGCCTCGCGGAAAGCGCTCTGGTGGGTGCCGCCCTGCGTGGTGTGCTGACCGTTGACAAAGGAGTAGAACTCCTCGCCCATCTGTGCTGCATGAGTGATCACCACTTCAATGTCGTCGTCAGTGAAGTGCATGAGCGGATAGAGCGGGTCATTTGTCATATTCTCGTTAACCAGGTCGCTCAATCCATTGCGCGAGTGATAGCGCTTGCCGTTGTAGTAGAGCGACAATCCTGTGTTCAAGAACGAGTAGTTCTTCACCATCACCTCGATGATGTCGTCGCGATACTCGTAGTTCTTGAAGATGCTCGCATCGGGGGTAAACTCTACCACTGTGCCATTCTCATCGTCGGGCTGGGCAGCGATAATGCCGGTCTCTTTCTCAACAAGACCTTCCCTGTAGGTCACTGCCGAGCACTGGCCATCGCGCACCGAGCGGATGAAGAAATGCGACGACAACGCATTCACCGCCTTGATGCCCACGCCGTTGAGGCCAACGGAGCGCTTGTAGTTCTTCGTGTCGTACTTTGCACCAGTGTTCATCTTGCTCGAGGCGTCCTTAACCTGGTCGAGGGGGATGCCTCGGCCGTAGTCGCGAATTGTCACCTTACCGTCCTCGACGGTGATGTCGATGCGGGGCTTGGCAAAACCGGTGTTAAACTCATCGATGGAGTTATCAATCACCTCCTTCATCAGCACGTAAATGCCGTCGTCGCTTTGCGAACCGTCGCCTAACTTGCCTATATACATACCAGGACGCAACCTGATGTGCTCACGAGGGGTTAAAGTTACTAACTTCTCATAGCCACCAAAGTCACTGCCTTGCTGCTGTGTGTTATCTTGTAATTCTAATTCTTCAGCCATTAAAAATCGTCTAATAATTATCGAAATGAGCCTCATTGTGCATTAAGCATTTTGCATTATGCATTATATAGTAGGTCTCAACTTGCAAAGTTACAAAATAGTTTTCAATAACAAATTATCAGTCACCCATTTTATAGTTATTTAATATGCTACTACATCAGCAATAGGAGTTTTTTTTGTAGTTTTGTGGCTCCAAGTTATGAGTGACAGCAAAATACACAGGTTTCACTGCGACGTGAGCGGCATCGAGCTGCCTGCGCAATTCACCTATCCCATGCACTATGTGCCTCATGAGCTGTGCAAGATTGCAGCGCATGAGGTCATGGACTTTGCCTTGAGTCAAGACGAGTGGCGCAACGAGCTCCTCGCCGGCAAGATGCTGGGTGTGCTGGTGGTGAAGGACCTTGACAACTCGCTGGGCTATCTCGCCGCCTACTCGGGTAACTTGGACCACAATGGCAATCACCCCTATTTTGTGCCTCACATCTACAATCTGCTCGACCCGCATGGGCTGTTTCGCACTGGCGAGGCCAAAATCACAGCAATTAACCGCCGCATCGAGGCTCTTGAGAACTCGCCCGAGAGAGGGGAACTGAGCCATAGCATCGATTGCACAATCGCACAGCAAGAGCAGGAACAGCTACTCATGCGGCAGGCGATTGATAGCGCCAAGGCCAGTCGCGACAAGTGTCGCAGCCAGGGCAACCTGTCGCCGCAGCAGGAGGCAGCGTTCATCAAGGAAAGCCAGCACATGAAGGCCGAGATGCGCCGCCTCAAGAAGCGCCACCGCGAGCAACTAGCCGCACTGACCCAACGCCTCAACGACTACGATGCCCACATCGCCCATCTCAAGCAGCAGCGGCGCCTCATGAGCGAGGAGCTGCAAAGCCAGCTTTTCAGCCTTTTCGTGGTGCGCAACGCCCGTGGCGAGAGCCTCGATGTGGCAACAATCTTCGACCACCGCCTTCATCGCTTGCCGCCAGCGGGCACTGGCGATTGCTGTGCGCCCAAGCTGCTGCAACACGCCTTCGTGCACCATCTCACGCCAGTGTGCATGGCCGAGTTCTGGGTGGGACGCTCGCCTCATGGTCAGGTGCGACATCATGGTCATTACTACCCTGCCTGCCGCAGCAAGTGCCTGCCCCTGATGGAATTCATGCTGCAAGGCCTCGACGTGGAGAGCAATCCGCTAGCCACCGCGCCCAGCAGCGAGGTGCAAGTAATCTATGAAGACCAATGGCTCATCGTGGTCGACAAGCCTGCAGGCATGCTCACCGTGCCTGGCAAAGACGCTGACGCCAAGTCGCTACTGGAGATTGTGGACGAAATGCTGCCCGAAGGCGAAAATGCCCTTGAGGTGCATCGCCTCGACCAAGCCACGAGCGGACTGGTGATAATAGCCAAGACAAAGGATGCGCAAAGTGCTTTGCGCCAACAATTTGAGCAACGAAAGGTGCACAAAACCTACCTCGCCATGCTCGACGGGAAGCCTCCAAAAGAAAAAGGCACCATTGTGCTGCCGCTGCGCCCCGACCTTGCCGACCGACCACGGCAAGTGGTGGATCATGACGACGGAAAGGAAGCTATATCAAAATATCGCGTACTGGAACATCGTGGCGACAAGACCCTTGTGGAATTCACGCCATTGACGGGCCGCACCCACCAACTGCGCGTGCACGCCTCACACCCACAGGGCTTGGGATGCCCCATCACTGGCGACATGCTCTACGGCACCGCCTCCACCCACCTGCACCTGCATGCCCAATCACTGAGCTTCACCCACCCCATGACTGGTGAGATTATGTGTTTCAAAAGCGAACTGTCACAGCATTACTAGGCTCGCTCTCGTTGTTGCAGCGGTCCAGAGCAGTAACCACATAGGTCGTGCCCTTGGGCCGAGCCATCTTGTGCTTATTAGGTATGCTTAGAGTGGGCACCGTGATCGACGTCTTGTTTGTAACCCTGAAAATGGCACGAGCATTATCAAGATTGATGTCATCGCCCTCCCTGAACATGTACACAACATATCGCACCGCCTGCTGCAGCGGGTCGCTGGTCACAGGAGCATCCCACGAAATCACGGTCTCGAGTTTGTTCTTCGAGTAGCGCAGGTTAGTCACCGCTTCGGGGGCCACATCATCAATCCATGTCACGGCAGGACACAGCGCACGAGTGCTCATCTGGTTACTCCTGAGCGAGTCGAGCACTCCCTTATAGTTGCGAGTCACTTCATAGCCTGGCCACCACGTCACGCCGTGCACATTGGGCAAGGCTCGCATGAGCTCAATCTTGTGGTTGAGCTGTGTGGGGTTCAGGGTGTCGGGGATGTCGCGATGGTCCATCACATTGCGCACTGCCTGGCCGTAGTACATGTGGCGCCCATTGGCATGGTCGTTCCACCAGTAGCTCAGCACCAGGTCGCTCGCAGCTTTATGCTCCAGTTCCCAGTATAGCTGCGGCGTCATGTAGTCCACCCATCCCATAGCCGTCCACTTGGGGCAGTCGGCATAGAGTGCATCGTAGCACTCAAGCCCATTGGTCTCGCTGCCGTTGCGGTCGCTCTTCTTGTTGCGCCAGATGCCAAACGGACTGATGCCCAGCCTCACCCATGGCTTCACAGCCTGAATGGTGCCGTGCAGCTGCTCAATGAGCAGGTCCACGTTGTGGCGGCGCCAGTCGCCCTTGTCGCCCCACCCTGCTCCGTAGCGTGCATAGGATGCTGTGTCAGGAAACTCCACACCTTTCACTGGATAGGGATAGAAATAGTCGTCCATGTGTATGGCGTCCACGTCATAGCGCGTGATCATGTCGCGCACCACGCGGTTGATGAAGTCGCGGCTCTCGGGCAGCGCCGGGTCAAAGTAAATTTTGCCGTCGGCATAGCGCAGGAACCATTCTGGATGCTCATAGTAGATGTGCCCCTCGGCAGGTTTGTCGTTCTCGCCGCTGGTCACCCTGTAAGGGTTAATCCACGCATGCAACTCCATGCCGCGGCTATGGCACTCGTCAATCATGAATTGCAGCGGGTCCCACAGTGGATTGGGAGCTTTGCCAGCCTCGCCAGTGAGCCATCGCGACCAGGGTTCAAGATCGCTGATGTAGGCAGCATCGGCCTGAGGACGAACCTGCCAAATCACTGCATTAACGCCCGCCGAGTCGAGCTTGTTGAGCTGGTCACGCAAGTAATTCTGAGTCTCACTCGGGCTCATCTTGGCATACTGCCCCTGACCAATAATGTGAAGCCAAGCCCCACGAAATTCCCGCTTAGGCGCCGCTTGAGCGCTTGCCATCACAGCAACGAGCAGTGTCACAGCAACTGCAATTCTTCTAAATGTATTCATTGATTATAACTTATTAACTCGATTGACTAGAAATTCTAGAAAAAACTCAAAACTCAAAAACTCAAAACTCAAAACTATCACAGCAGCGGTCCAAACAGTCGCACCAGGCTCTCCACAGCCTTTTGCCACATGGGGCGCTTGCGCCAGGCACGCATGCTGATGCGGCTGCAATGCCTCATGTCGGCAAGCATCACATCCTTCATGCGCTGGTTGAACTCCTCGCTGTAGAGCAGCACGTTACCCTCAAAGTTATGCTCAAAGCTGCGGAAGTCGAAGTTG
Organism: Porphyromonadaceae bacterium UBA2751; assembly: GCA_002353285.1. Classification (GTDB taxonomy): domain Bacteria; phylum Bacteroidota; class Bacteroidia; order Bacteroidales; family Muribaculaceae; genus Sodaliphilus. The sequence goes on from DEJJ01000028.1 coordinate 72,557, forward strand.
GTCGACCCTGCAGTCACGAAGTCATCGTCCACCACCACCACCTTGCTGTGGAGCATGCCAGGCTCGTAGAAGTAAATCTTGATGCCTGCATCGAGGCACTGCTTCACATAGCTGTAGGACGCGTAGCGCAGCAGCACGCTGTCGGGCTTGCGCGGTATCATCAGCCGCACGTCAACCTTGCTCATCGCAGCCACCTGCAGCGACTTGAGCAAGCTGTCGCTGGGCAGGAAGTAGGGAGTTTGGATGTAGACGCACTTGCGGGCGCTGTCGATGGCCTTCTGGAACACAAACGCCATGTTCACCCACTGGCTCGTGGGGCCGCCTGTCACCAGCTGCATCCCTATCGGGTTCTTGATGCTACCTGGCTCAACCATTGCCACTGGTTCCTCGATGAGCTCGCGCTTCATGAAGTTCCAGTCGATGGCAAACGACACCTGCAGCGCTGCCACTATGTCGCCACGCACTCGCAGGTGGGTGTCGCGCCAGTGACCCATCTTGCCACCGTCGACGTAGCGGTCGGCGATGTTCATCCCGCCTATGTAGCCTATCTTGCCGTCGATTATCGTTATCTTGCGGTGGTTGCGCCAGTTAATGCGGTTGGCAAACTCAGGAAAAGTAATCTGCATGAACGGATACACCTCCACACCAGCCTTGCGCAGCTTCTTGAAATAGCTCATGTCGAAGTGGAACGACCCCACGTGGTCGTAGAGCACGCGCACCTTCACGCCCTCTGCCACCTTGCGCTTGAGGATGTCGCCTATCTCGTTGCCTATCTTGTCGTTCTCGATGATGTAGTACTGGATGTGGATGTAGCGCTCGGCGGCCTCGAGGTCGCGCTTGAAGGCGTCGAACTTGTCCTTGCCGTTGGTGAAAATCTCCACCTCGTTATTGGCAAGGTAGGGCGAGCCCTGGATGGTGTTCACCAGGTTTATCATTTGCTGGCGCTCGCTCTTGAGCGTGTCGTAGTGCACCACCTGCCGCGACCGCAGCAGGTGCTTGATGTCTTCGCGGTTAGTGAGCTTGAGCCGCTTCTTGCGCGAGATCATGCGCACATGGCGCAGGCTGCGACCAAAGAAGATGTACAGCACTATGCCCACCACCGGCAGCAGCACCAGCACAGTGATCCATGCCAGCGTCTTCACCGGGTTGCGGTTCTCGCTCACCACCACCCCGATGATTGCCACAGCAGTGATACCATACAAGATGGTAAATATCAACCGTGAATATGGAAACAACTCAGCAAGTATCATTACATCTCTTTTGTCAACAACTTGCTAAATTAATAATTTTACTGGAAACTAAGCCGTTTTATAACATTTTTTAAGAGTTAAAGTTGAGAGGGAGAGGGAAGAGGGAGAGTTTGTCCGACAATATCTGACTTAGTCTGACACAGTCCGACACAGTCTGACCCAAGTCCAACCTAAGTCCAACCTAAGTCCAACCTAAGTCCAACCTAAGTCCGACTAAATCCACTACAGGCATTATCATTTAGAACACTTTGCGCAATCCCATTGAAAAAGAAAAATGCCAACCCATCAACAGGAAGGCACCTTCTAAATCTAATAGCGTTATTCAGCAAGTTATTTCACCACCTTCACCGTAGAGCGGCTGCCGTCGCTGTAGCGAGTCTCAACAATGTTGATACCAGGATGTGGTTTATCACTCTCCACGCCCATCAGGTTGTAATAAACCACGCGGGTAACGGTCTTGCCTGCCTGCAAGTTGTCGATGGCAGTGATGACACCGTTGTTCTCAGTGGTCACCTTGTTGATTTGCAATGGATAAACAACATAGCCATCATTGGTTGCCGCCTTGATGCCAGGAGCACCAGCCTGAGCTGGAGTGATAATCAACTTCAATGCCGAAAGATTCACGGTGAGTTTATAAGTACCTTGTCCCACTTTGAAGGAACGGGAGTCGCCACTCCTATAAGCTAATGATAACTCTTGTCCTATATGCTCTGAATTCACTACAAAGTCCCCATCAGCAACAGCGCCAAAGCGATAGGAATTAATAGCAGCCCAATCATTATCATCTACTCCTCCTAACTTCTTTGTAAAACTAAAATAGCCATAACCATTATTGACATTATTAACAGTCACAGTAGCTGTGTAGATGTTACCGTCGGTAGTGTACATTTCGACACCTTTCCTAGGACTCCAGCCCTGATCATTCACGGTGCCAAGCACATACACGTGGTCGTGGTTGTTGTCCTTGAGCTTGACTACTGCGGGAATCATGGCATAAACATGGCCGTCCTCGAGAAACACGCCGCCTTGCTCCAGGTAAGAGCCATTGAACTCAAACTCTCCCTGCAGACTGGCAGGGTTCCAGTTATTGTTACTGCTCTTGAGAGGAGCCACAAATTTCTCGCCGTTCCACTGCGCCCACTCCACGTTGGCCATTTCCATGGGCTTTGGCTGAACAAAGAAGTACTCTTTACTGTTAACCGAACTCGTCTGAAGGTTCTGGCCATAGAAGCTGGCAGCTACGAAGGGGTTGAGACTGGTTGGTGCTGCAATGCCTTGTTCATTTACAGCAAGCGAATTCTTGTCGAGCACAAACTCGGGGTTAGTGGTGTTGACCAGCCTACCCACAACACCCTTGAGCAGCTTATTGCGCAATGAACCATCAGTAAACTCAGCATCACCAGGAAGACGCAGACCAATCCAGTTGCTCTGGTCGTAAGTTACGGGAACTGTCGAGGTCAAGCCACTGCCACTATCAAGAGTGTGCATGAAGTCGATGTATTGTTCAGTGTTCTCATCCTTGCTGGCATAACCATTATTGTCCTTGCAAATGAGCATAGTCCCATGATCCACAGCGTCAACGGCAGTCAAGTCGGTGATGTTATAAAGCGTCTTCGTATTACCACTACGCACCAGCTCCGCAAGCGTAATATCCTGAGCCTTAGTGGGGAGAACTACCTCATCGCTCAGCTCAAGATAACAACGATTACCGTCAACTTCCGTCAATGAACTGCCGCCAAAGGCAAGTTTACCATCTTTAATAAATGCCTTCTTTATACTTTTCCCCTTTAACGCTTCATCGCCAGACACTAATTGATTTGGATAATAATAAGTACTGCTTTTTAACAGATTATTTGACATATTAAAACTTGAACCATCACGTGTGGGAACCATTACATTGCGAGTCACATCAGTTGACTTACATTTTAAGAGAACACACCCCTTGGCAGGAATAATTCCACCTGTAACTTCGGTAAGTTCCATTGTTTTGTTTTCCTCATCTACACTTGAAACAATGTAAGGAGTCATCTCATTGGTCTCATAGAGCATGTTAAAGCATACCCTAAGTGTTGTCCAATAATAACCGTCAGCATCAGGACCGACAAATTCCTCAGGAGCCACAGCAAAATAGTTTTCCTTTGTTGTCACATCTTTATCCATCCCCTCAAGGTTCCATTTTCCATAAGGACGGATGTCATTAAAATCAAAACTTGCTGATAATTTGTTATCATTCCCTTCAATGATATAGAAAGAATCATTATTCCCTTGAATTAAATATGTATTATCAGCTTGGTGAGATATCTGAATAAACGCGCCTGATGTAGGTTCCTGGTAATATTGATTTGTGTGATCATCTTGCACATAAATATCCCATACTTCTTTATTTGTATTAGAATTAATCTTCCAAAGGTACACTTGCATCATGGTGCCAGCATCTGTAATCGAGATTGGCAGATTGTCATTTGTCACCAATTGTGTATTTAATGCAGCTTGTAGGTTTGAAGATATTGCAGCTCCAGTATACTTTTTAACCGAACTTATGTAGTGATTAGTTGAATTATTCTTAATTCTCCAAAAATAATAACCATCATCAAAACGCGCATAGTAAGTGCCACCATTATCATCATCTATAGTAAAAGTTAGAGGGTTGTCGCTTGTAATAAATTCTTTTTCTTCGGTTGAAGGATTAATCCGATACCATCCTTTAAACATTATATTTGTATTATTACATGAAGCCGTTAATGTAACATCGTCCCCTATATTATTAGTACCTTTATCTATTGTTGCAGTTCCTAATGTAGTATTTTCCGATTCGACATCAACACTTTTTGTTATAATTTCTTTAAAATGAGCCTCCCATACAGCATTTATAACATTTGTGTTCCCTTTACCAGCATCTTTTGGCCCCGTTGAACCTGGACGTTTGGTGTATGCGGCTTTCACATCCCAAATTGAACCAGCCTGTTGCTGAGAGTCGCTAACGTATAATATGGTACCTTTCTGAGTAGCTTTATCAGTATCATAGTCACCTATATTTTCAACACATTCCCAATGATCAAATTCATAACCATCAGCAGGAACAGCTAATATTTTAAATGGACACGGTCTGTAATTTCCATTAGAAGTATTAGTAACTTCTGTTGTATATTCAGTATGTTGACAACTATTTGTTGAAGGACTCGTTTCTGAATACTCGGCTGCATAGACTTTACCTTGCCCTGTAGCGACTCTCACTTTTAGACGAGAATCGCATCGATATGGAAGATCTTCAGGCCCCCCTCCCCATGCATCGTTTCCAGCTAAGGCAAAGAGCATCAGTAATAACAGTATTTTAAGATTCTTCATTTTAAACATCACTTTTTGTTTTTATTGTGTTTTTTATTTGTTTTAGTAGTTATGGTGGCGGCAGCGGCGTTGCGTTTGCCGTCGTAGTAGTTGTAGCAGCAGCGCACAGCGAGGGTCGCAGTGATTAGCTGATGTGGCAGGTCGAGTTGCTCGCTCAGTGGTGTGGCAATAATGAAAAGTGCCAGCACTGCTGTGTAGAGCAAATAAACCTTGTAGAATCCCTTGCGTTTGTGCCAGATAAGCCAAATTATCAATGGTAGTGGGTTGAAAGGGATGAGATACCAGTTCCAATGCTTGCCAAAGAGCCCTGAGACGAAACTGGTGTAAATCAGAAAAAGTCCCGCAGCCGTGACAAGAGCCATCAGTAACACATCAAGCACTCGGCCAAGCCATTGCAGTTTCCATTTTAACTGCGCAAGTGTAATCAAGACCACCACAAGCAGCATCATGCCAAACACCCATGTGGGAGTAACGGCCTCAAAATTCAACTTGTTCTTTAATGGCAACAACTCTTTTTCGCCTGTCGTCACTGGTCTGCGATTACCTTCAGCATCCACAATCTCAGCTTTTTTCAGCACTTGTGGCAAAAGTCCAGGAGCAACTCTTTGTTCTTGTTTCCAATAGATGTCGCTTTCTGTCCCAAAAAAGGTAACGCCCAAAAATTCAAGCCAAGAAGTGGACACACTTTTAAAAATTGCTCCATTATTGAGCTTGAACTGCTCGGGCCAGCCGTTGAAGTCGATTGTCTCATCCACCACCACATTCTCAATTGCCATTAGCGACACCGATGAGCAGTTGTTCTGCAGGAAGTTGAAGTGACGCATGTCCTCGTCAACATAGTCATTGTCGAGCAGTCGCCACAGCTCTTGCTTCTCGTGAAGGGTGAGGTTCAACTCATATTGTGTCACCTGCCGGCCGTCATGCCTGAAGCCTTTCAGGAACTCCGCCGTGGGCACTGCCATCATGTGAGCATCGGTCCGGCCCACAAAGAACTTCATTATGCCCCCCATGCCAGCCTCTTCCTCAAAGCTGAAGCAAAAGTCGAGGTTATGCACTGGGCACTCCATGCGCAAGGCAGCATGCCCAAGCTGCGAGTAGATAGCCTCGCCGGGCGATGCAATGAGCAGGCTCGCAGTGACGAAGTTGGAGCTGTCGGGCAGCAGCGGGCCTGGGTGGGTCCAGGGCACTTTGTCTTGGGCCTGAACAGTGGCGCTTGTGGCGAGCACGAGGCCCGTCACAAGTGTCGCAATCCATATTTTCAGTGCTGTGTTTGCCACTATCACTAGAATTTCTAGATTTTCTAGACTGACTAGATTTCTACTGACTAGATTATCGAGGAAAACGTAGTGCCAACCTAATTATGCGTTAAATTAGAGAACCACTTTCTTGCCATACTTGATATAGATGCCGTGGGTGGGGCTGGTGACCTTGCGGCCCATGAGGTCGTAGATGGCGTCATCGGCCTGAGCATCGGTGCCAACGGTGCTGATGGCGGTGGGCACGGTCTTGTCGGCCCAAGCCTTGTTGGCTGGCATGAAGTCACTCTCGGCATCGACAGCAAACATCAAGCCTTCCTGCAGGGTGAGCATGGTGCTCATGTCGTTAGGAGTGTTGTCGTCGAAGAGCGTGCCCTTGAGCATCGACTTGGGTGCATTCTCCAGGTAGGGGATGCCCTGTGGGTCGACGGCAGCAATGGGCATGAGCATGTTGCTGGCATCGTCATTGCTGGCGCACTCAAGCACAACGGGAGTGCCGGCAGCAATGATGTTGCCCTCCATAGCCTCGAGGGTGGGAGTGCCATCCTCGGCCACAGCGGTAACGATGTAAGGTGCCACATTGCCCACGATGCTTACGGGGAAGGCAGCATAGAATGTGGTGTAGTACTTGCCATTGGCCTCAACAGTTGCGGCGGGAGCAAAGTAGTTGGCGTCGGTGTCGATCATCTCAAGCTTCCACTTGGCGTTGTCGCCGTAGGCAGCATAGTTGGCATCGCCAGCCACGGTAACGCCACCCTGGTCGCTGTGCACGAAGTAGATGGCAGCGCGGTCCTTAATGAGGTCGATGTGGCTCTCGAGGGCGGCAGCTATCTCGCTGTCCTCGCCCAGAGCGGTCTTGGCGGCAGCCACCACGGCAGCAGCGTCAACGCCCTCGTCGGGCAGCTGAAGCTTGAGCGCATAAGCGTCGTAGACAAACTTAGAGGCCTCAGTGTTGGTGGGGCACAGTGCCAGGTAGCCACCAGCGGCCTGCGCCAGTGGTGCCAGGTCGAGGCCCTGCACTGCAAGGCGAGTGACCTTGATGTCGTTCACAGCGAGGTCGAACACTGCGCTGGCGTCGTTGTGGGGTGATGCCAAATCCACTGTGCTACTCTTCTCATGTACGCGGCGCAGGTAGGGAGCCTCGGCAGTAGCCGAAGCAGTCTTTACGAAGCAGTAGCCACCTTCGAGGTCTTCACGCACCATGAGGAACTTGATGTCAGTGCCCTCGGGGGTGCCGGCCTGCAGGCGGTAGCCAAAGCTGCCGTCGTAGTCAATGCCCATGTAGTGGCGGTTGCCTGGTACCATATGGCTGATGTAATAAGTCACTGCGGTTTGGCCGCCAGCAGCCTCAAGGATGATGTCGCGAATCTCCTCCCAATCGTCGATTGGAGGAACGTCGACACACAGGAACACTGAGCCGTCGGCATCGCCGGTGGGCACAAGGTGCAGCTGGAACATCTGTTCGAGGAACCAAGTTGGCTTGTTGTTATACTCCAGCGTCTCTTCAATAAGGCCCTTGATGAACTCCAGAGTTTCGATCATGTCGCCACCATCGCCACTCAGGTTGGTAAGCAACGCCTCGCCGTTCTCGTCACGCTCGCCATACCACACCAGCAGAGGGCTGGCCTCCTCGTACGTAGGAGCAGTGATGTCGGCAAGGTAGTTGTGTTGAAGTTTAACCCACGTTCCTGAATACACGTTCTGGATACGATACACGCCCTGGTCGGGCAGCGGCGTGATGGCACTTGCGCTCATGGCAGTCAGCATTGCGACTGCGAGCAAAGTTAAGGTAATGATTTTCTTCATTTTCAGTTATGGTTTTTAAATATACTTTTATTGAATCCTTACTAGTTTGGGGTGACTGAATATGGTATAGTTGGGTGGGGGCTGGCATGATGCCAAACGAGCATCCTGGCTATCCACGATTAAAGCCATCATGAAACTTACAAAAATAGTAGTTTTTCACCATTGATACATAAATGATTAATCTTTTTTAACAATAGGACCAGAAATTGTAACTATTCGGCTGTTCTTGTGGCCTATGCTTTTTGCACCTTGTGAAAGCAATTGATAGTAGCACAGCAAGGTGCACTCCCCCCGCGCGAGGGTGTGTCACAGGAATTAATATACCACTGATTTCTCTGATGTGAGGGGGGCTACTTCACAACTACCTTGCGCGACCAGCGGCCAGCGCACTTCACGATGTAGAAGCCCTTAGGGATGTCGATAGTGACCTTGGTGCCAGCATTCACGCGCACCGTCTTGATGAGCTGGCCTGTAATAGAGAAGATATTGAATGTCACGTCGTTGTCGCCAGCCACCATAGCAATGGTGCCCTTGCCACCCATCACCGTGGTCTCCTCGCTCGACACTTGCTCAATGCGGGGCGTAGCAGCCATCGTGGCACTCACCGCACCAACGGCAAGCGCTACGCACAGGGTCAATATGTAAAGCAGACGTTTCATTTCAACTTGCAAATGTAATAATTATTCTCTAAAAGACAACCATCATGACACAATTTTTTAAAAAATTTCACGTTATGAGGGTTTCTTTATTTTATAGACCAAAAATATTGATAAAGGTTTAACGCACCACAAGCCATCTACCACTTCGCCTCAAAAGCCTTGAGTAAAGCGTCGCTAAGGAGTTCTCCCATCAGTTGGTAACCCTTGACAAGCAGATGCAGGTGATCGTTGCTCATGTGCTTGGTAGCCAGCCACCTGGCGGCTGCACCATTACCCCCAGCCACGGTGTAGAAATCCCACACGGCGATGTGGCGAGACTTGCCATAGCTCACAATAATGTCGCGCACGCTGGCAATTGCGGGCTGGATGCCATAGCCACGTGGTCCTTTCTTGTGAGTTTCCATGGGTGTGGTGAGCAGGAACTTGGCATTGGGGCACTCTTTTGAAATTGAACTCACAAGGCGGTCGATATTGCTCTCAAGCGCCGCGTAGCTGCCATAGGCCTCATTGGTGCCCAGCGAAATGATGACAAGTTGCGGGTCAATGTCCTTGAGCTGCCGAGCAAAGCCGTCGATGCGCAGGTAGCTCGAGTAGGTAGCGCCATTGTTGCCAATGCAGTCAACAACCACCCCACCCTGGTCGTTCAGCAGCCGAGCCCCGTACAACGCGCCTCGGCCCTCAAGATGCAGCGAAGCCGTGTCGGCAAGGTCATGCAGTGCATATTCGGTAGCGGTTGGACTGAGCGTCATCCCTTCCAAGGTCTCACCGTTGGAGCTCACTCTAAACTCCTCACCTGCCGAGTGATACAGGGTGACGCGATTGAATTGGTAGCCAGGCTGCTTAGTGTGTAACTTAAGGGTGGTAGCGCCACCGGCAAACTTCACCGCCACGCCAGTCATGCCCATGCCTGCTGGCTTGGAACGCGACAGCAGTTTGCTCGCCGCCGCCACGGCATGGGTCGACTTCATCTCATAGTCCGATGGCGCATTGGTCTTGGCAAGCGCCAACGGACACACGAGTCCACGGCCTCCGTTGCCATATCGCTCTTGCAGCGACTCGCGCACCACATTGCTGATTATGCCTGGCTGAACGTGCGAGTCGCCTATGTGCACAATGTTGAACTTCCCACCCTTGCTGGCATCGTTAAGCAGCTTAACAACCTGGCTCCAATCATCACCATTAAGCTCAATGCGGTTAGCATCATGGTTCACTCCTCTGGGCTGTGCCATGAGCGAGAGCACGCTCATCGCCAGCAATATTGCAACTGTTTGTCTTAGCTTTTTCATGCTGCAAAGTTACATAGTTTTTCCCAATCTCCACGGCACCCGAGTGAGTTTTTGGTGCAGCGGATGAGGGAGTGTTTTTTTAATTATATATAAATATTAAGGTGTAAGGTTGCATTTTTAATAGGTTTTTTATTAGATTTGCACCCTCGCTTATTAATTATTGGTATAATGGCAAGTGAATCAAACGCATGGAACAAAGTCATGGCAGCGGCTCTCAAGCTGCCAGGAGTGACAGTCGACAGAGATAAATTCCTGAACAAGGAATTGAGCAAGTATTTCACTCCACAGCAAGTGCAACATGCCATCAAGCAAGGCACACCGGGAGTAATACCCGACAAGATGCTTGACCGCATTGCTTCGGGCTGCATCAAGGAACACACACGCAAGGTGACCATCTTCTCTACCGCAATGGGCATTCCTGGAGGATGGGCAGCACTGGGCACCGTGCCCACCGATATAGCCCAATTCTACTACCATGTGCTCGTGCTCGCACAAAAGCTTGCCTACGTCTACGGCTACCCCACTCTGCTCGACGAGAACGGAAAGATGAGCAAGAGCTCGGTCAACGTGCTCACCATCTTCGTGGGCGTGATGACTGGCGTGGGCATTGCCGCCAAGGCTTTGCAGGAGCTGGGCGAGATTCTGCAAAAGCAGCTCATCAAGCGACTGCCCGAGATGGCACTGAGCAACGGTGTGCTGAGCTCGGCAGTGCGCCAGGTGGCAAAGTTCATTGGCGCATCGCTCACTCAGGAGCAGGTGACTAAGGGTATTAGCAAGGCGGTGCCTATCATCAGCGGCATGATTTCAGGTGTGCTCACCTACAAGACCTTCAAGCCACAGGCCAAGCGCCTGGGGGCGGCTCTGCACTGCACCATGCTGCTGCCCGAGCACAGCAGCGCCCACACCCCCACCCTCGATGTCGACTACGAGGAGCTCCCACCCGAGCTTCCTCCGTGCTGATTCTTCCTCTTGCCCAAAACAAAAAAAATCACTACCTTTGCACTTGATGTCACAGTTTGCCGATGTCATACTACCGCTGGCGGTACAAGGCACCTACACCTACCGCATCCCTGCCACGATGACCGTGGGAGTGGGCTATCGTGTGCTTGTGCCTTTTGGACGCAAGAAGTACTACACCGCAATCGTGGTGATGACTCACGACATCGAGCCTCAAGGCTACAAAGTAAAGGAAATCTTATCGTTGCTCGACAATGCTCCCATCTTGCGCCATCCGCAACTCAAGTTCTGGCAGTGGATTGCCGACTACTACCTGTGCACCGTGGGCGAGGTCTATAAGGCTGCTGTGCCCAGTGGACTCAAGGTGGAGAGCGAGACGCAAATTAGCGTCAACCCCGACTTCGAGGAGGAAACAACTGGCGAGCTCAACGACCGTGAGCGTGTGATTCTCAATTTCACCAACCAGCGAGGCAAGGTGCAGATTACAGAGCTCACTAATGCCACTGGATTCAAGAACGTGGAAAGCATCGTGAGCCGCCTGCTCGACAAGGGAGCAGTGCATGTGGCTGAGCGAGTGATGGACAACTACCGGCCAAAGACCGAGACGTGCGTGCGCCTAACCATTGAGCGCGACGACGAGCAAGCACTGCACGCATTCTTCGACCGCGTGAGCCGCGCCAAGAAGCAGGAGCAACTGCTGCTCGCCTTTCTCGACCTGTCGCACTGGCTGCAACGCAGCAAGCCCGTGCTGGAGGTGACACAGGATGAGCTTCTCAAGCGCTCAGGCTGCACACAGCCTGTGCTCGCCGCTGCCCGCAAGAATGGCATCTTCGAGACCTACAAGCGCGAAATAAACCGCTTTGAGCTACTCGCCACAGGCCTTGTTGACGTGCCCACACTCACTCCAGTTCAGCACGATGCCTACCTCAAGATCCACGATTCAATAAAGGCTAACGGCGTGACCCTGCTCCACGGCGTGACCTCGAGCGGCAAAACGTCGATTTACATGCACCTCATCAACGATGCACTCAAGCTGGGCAAGCAAGTGCTGTACCTGGTGCCCGAGATTGCCCTCACCACACAGCTCACTCAGCGCCTGCAACGGGTATTCGGCGAGCGCCTGCTCATCTATCACAGCAAGTTCAGCGACAATGAGCGCGTCGACATCTGGAAAAAGTTGCTCACCACCAGCGAGCCATGCGTGATAATAGGAGTGCGCTCGAGCGTGTTCCTACCCTACAGCAACCTGGGGCTCGTGATCATCGACGAGGAGCACGACAGCAGCTACAAGCAGCAAGACCCGGCACCACGCTACAACGGTCGCGACACTGCCATCTTGCTGGCACACATGCATGGCGCTAAGACTGTGCTCGGCTCGGCCACCCCTGCAGTCGACACCTATTATAAGGCTCTCAATGGCCGCTATGGTCTGGTGGAACTCAGTACCCGATATGCCGACATCGAGATGCCACAAGTGCACACTATCGACTTGAAAAAGGCATGGCGCAAACACGAAATGAACGGCATGTTCTCGCAAGAGCTCATCGATGAGTGCCGCAAAGCCCTGGGCAACGACGAGCAAGTGATCCTGTTCCAGAACCGGCGAGGCTATGCCCCCATGGTGCGATGCAAGATGTGCGCCTGGATTCCCACCTGCGTGAACTGCGACGTGTCGCTCACCTATCATCGCCGCGTCGACACACTCACCTGCCACTACTGCGGCCACACCATCACGCTGCCCACGGTGTGTCCGGCCTGCGGCAACGCCTCAATCGAGGTGGTGGGCTACGGCACCGAGCGCATCGAGGACGAAATCGACAAGGTGTTCCCTGGCGAGAAAATCTCGCGCATGGATCTCGACACCACACGCAGCAAGAGCAGCTACGACCGCATCATCGACGAGTTCTCTCAGCACAAGACGAGCATCCTCGTGGGCACCCAAATGGTGACCAAGGGACTTGACTTCGACGCAGTGAGCATTGTGGGCATCCTTAATGCCGACACCATGATTCACTTCCCCGACTTCCGCAGCAGTGAGCGAGCTTTCAACATGCTCGAGCAGGTGGCGGGGCGTGCTGGCCGCAAGAACAAGCAGGGCAAAGTGATAATCCAGACCTTCAATCCCACACATCCCGTCATTGAGCGAGTGATTGAGCATGACTACAAGGGCTTCTACAACATGGAGATTGCCGACCGCGAAAAATACGGTTACCCGCCATTCACCAAGATTATCAACATCTACCTCAAGCACAAGCAGGACAATGTGGTGCTTGAGATGGCTGTGCGCTACAGCAACATGCTCAGGCAAGTGTTTGGCAAGCGAGTGCTCGGCCCCGAGGCACCCATGGTGGCAAGAGTGCAGACCTTCTACATCCGCCAAATCGTGCTCAAGATGGAGCTAAACGCGTCAATGACAAAGGTCAAGAAAATCCTCCGCGACCTCTACGAGCAACTCATTGCTGCCGACTCCCGCATGCGCTCAACCCGCCTCTACTTCGACGTCGACCCAGCCTGAAACGATGTGCTGGTAATAAAGCAAAATAAAAAGTGAGCAAAAATTTGCCCACTCTTTTATTGTATTGTAATCTTTTAGAATCACATGTTCATGCCACCATCCACTTGGATAACCTGGCCAGTCACGTAGCTTGCCATGTCGCTGGCAAGGAAAGTCGCCACGTTGGCAATGTCGTCGACCGAGCCACCACGGCGCAGTGGAATCTTCTGCTCCCAGTCCTTACGCACCTCCTCAGGCAGGGCTGCAGTCATCGCAGTCTCGATGAAGCCAGGAGCGATGGCGTTGGCGCGGATGCCACGGCTACCCATCTCCTGGGCGATGCTCTTAGCCAGGGCAATGAGGCCTGCCTTGCTAGCGGCATAGTTGCTCTGACCAGCGTTGCCATGCACTCCCACCACACTTGCCATGTTGATGATCGAGCCACCACGCTGGCGCATCATGATGGGCACCAGAGCATGGATGAAGTTGAACGCGCTCTTAAGGTTAACAGCGATAACGGCATCCCATTGCTGCTCGGTCATGCGCAGCATCAGGCCGTCCTTGGTGATACCAGCATTGTTGACCAGGATGTCGATGTGGCCAAACTCATCCTTGATAGCTTTCACCACCTCCTCAGTCTGAGCAAAGTCGGCAGCATTGCTGGCATATCCCTTGGCCTTAACACCAAGTGCAGCAATTTCCTGCTCGGTAGCCTTACCGCTCTCGTCTATCACGAGATCGGTGAATGCGATGTCCGCACCCTCGCTGGCAAACTTCAAGGCTATAGCCTTGCCTATTCCACGTGCAGCGCCAGTAATCAGCGCCACTTTTCCTTCTAAAAGTTTCATAAGTAATTGTGTATTATTGTTGTTATTCTTAATTTTTTCTAATTGCGACTGCAAAAGTAGTCATAATTCTTGAAACAAGGAAAGATGTAACTCAAATAAATTTGGTTCTTCCCGCGACTTGCACTAATTTTGCACCCACATTATTAATATTATCACAACAATGCTTTACCGCTTAACAGTTATTATAATAGCAGCACTCGGCTGCTGCCAGGCAATTGTGGCACAGGAAGTAGACACCATCCCCTATTTCGACCCGGAGCAAGTGCTTGTGGTTGAAGACGACACTACCGCCAGAGCACAGCTTGAGGCTTGCAAAATGGTGGCAGGGAAATGGATTTACAGCAAGCCCTACGTGCACGCCCAAGGGTCGAGCCTGATAGGTAAGCTGGGCAAGCCCATAGCCAAGAGCAAACTCAAGAAAAGCCTTGACAAGGCCTACAAGAAGCTCAAAATCAAGAACCGCTGGAGCTCGCTGACGCTCACACCCGACGGCATGTGGGAGATGCGAGTGCTGGGCCTTCCCCTCAAGGGCAACTACACCTACGAACCCCACGATGAGCGACTCACACTGCGGTGGAACGGCATCCCCCTCAAGTCACACACTCACCGCGACGGCAAGAAGCTATACATCGCCTTCGATACCGACCGCCTGCTCCTCATCCTGCACATGCTCAGTGGCTTAAGCCATAGTCAGACGCTCAAATCTCTATCGTTCTTAAGTCAGAACTTCAGTGACGTCATGGTGGGATTCGAAATGAAATCCCAATGAGATAATTAGCAACAAAATCACCTGGCACGCCACAGGGCCCACCATCCAAGTCAACCATCCACATGCAACCACACTAAGCACCTGCAAGGATTTTACAAGCCCTTGCTGCATCGAGGAGGCGATTTTGTCGTCTTTACTTTACTATTTTCAAAAATCAAGAATGAGTAAAAATCTAATCTATAGGCAGTAATTTTAAAACGTTAATAACCAATCTTTTCAAACACGCCACTCACGAAGCATATCACAATAAATGCTACCAAAGTGAACCCAAGGCTGAACATCAAGAAGTTACTGTTGTAATCATCCTCGTCATAGTCGTCACGTGTGTGGGCGGCGCTTGCGCTGCGGCGGCGCACTATCCTCACCACGACGTTGGTGACAAGGCCACACACCAGTCCTATGCCCAGGGCAAGCAGTGCATAAAGTCCAATCGAAGCCATAATCTTTAGTTTTTTTTAAAAAATCGAAATTCTTTCTCTGCTGGGTAGCTTGCCACTCCAGCACGCTATTAATAATTAAAATACCTAGTCTTGCAACACTAATCTTCACGAGCAATCTCGCACTCGCACATCTCGCGGTATTCCTCCCAATCGCGGTCCTCAACGGCTATGAACGTCAGCGGCAGCTGCTCCTCTATGGAGCTTAATGCCGAGTTCAACACCGCCTGAAATGCCTTCAGCGTCACTGCGTAGAACACCCAGTTGCGCTCTCCGGCACCAGTGTAGATGCCTGTCATTATGGCAACCGGATCGCTGCGAAGTTTTTCCTGAAGCAAGTTGGTAACCACCTCCATTTTACGGGATGTGGCATAGTCGGGCATACCGCCTTTTTCAGGCGTGTATTCCCAGGTCATCTCAATGCGATACACATACCGATGGCTTGCTATCACATTCTCAAGCGAGCGACGACCCGTCACCAGCACCGTGCGACCTTCACTGTCCTCACTCGGCGCCGTCCACCAGTCATCACTTATGTTTAATTTCGCCATCCTATTTTTTATCTCTCTTTTAAAAATCGCCCTAAATTACTCCTTTTTTTGATATTTTCCAAAAAAAATGAACTAAAATATCATTTTTAGCACAATATTTTCACCCGCACATCGTTATCGGCCACAATTTCACACCATCACAACCATCACCCCATTCCAAAATCCTGATATTTTAATATTGTTCTATATATAAATAATGTATTACATTTGCCACCAAAACCACAAAACCGAGTAAGTGATTCCAATGATTCCAATGATTCCAATGATTCCATGATTCCAGTGATTCCTAGAACATCTAGCACCTCTAGAACATCTAGCATTACCTAAAAAAAAACCAGCGATTCCAGTGATTCCATGATTCCATGCCAACACCCATCCCATTTTGCAAGAAAAAAAAATCACAAAACTGTCCCACCACCTATGATTTCTATCCAAACTTTATTATCTTTGCCGTACATAAGGAAATTATCATGACTCACATCACCATTCTAATTGTTTTATGCATTGTGGCTCTGGCACTTGCCGCTGTTGTCGCTTGGCTACTTCAGCGCAATGCCGCCATCTCTCAACGTGCTGAGTTTCAACTGCAACGCATCGCCGAACTCAACCAGGAAACGAAACTCCTGCGCGACGAACTCAAGTCGCTCGACGATGCTAAGGATGCCCTCGACCGCGACAAGGCTGCTCTCACTGCCAGGCTCGATGCGCTCACCCACACCCGTGAGCAGCTCGAGCAGGAGTCGAGGCAGACTTTCAAACTCATTGCCACCGAGCTCCTAAACCACAGCCGCAAGGCAATCAGTGAGGAAGGGAAGCTTGGCTTGGACCAACTGCTCACCCCATTGCGTGAGCAAATCAATGGACTGAACAAGGAGCTCAAGGACTATCAGAGCAAGCAGGACATCAACACGCAACTCTTCGACAAGCAACTCGAGAAGATGATGGAGGCCAACAAACTAATTTCACAGGAGGCAACGCGGCTCTCTAACGCCCTGGTTAGCAACAATAAGATTCAGGGCGACTGGGGCGAGGGAGTGCTAAAGCGCATACTCGATCTCTCAGGGCTCAAGCAGGATGTGCACTACGAGATGCAGGTCACCCGCGACGACGATGGCAAGGTGATTCGCAACGATGAGGGAGCTATGCTCAGGCCCGACTTTGTCCTATTCATGCCCGATGGCAAGCGGCTCATCATCGACAGCAAGGTGTCGCTCACGGCCTTTGTCGACTATGCCAACGCTGCTTCGCCCGCCCAGCAGGAGCAGGCACTCAAGCAGCATTTGGCTTCGGTCAAGGCGCAAGTCGATTTGCTGGCCAAGAAGGACTATACCACTCATGTGAAGAACGCCGCCGATTTTGCACTGATGTTCATCCCTAACGAGCCTGCCTATCTGGCGGCTATGCAGGCCAACCAGCAGCTGTGGGAGTATGCCTACGCCAAGCATGTGGTCATCGTCAGCCCCACCCACTTGCTCAGTGTCGCGCAACTGCTCATGCAGCTGTGGTCGCGCGACAAGCAGAACAAGAATGCCGAGGCTATCGCCAAGGAAGTAACCAAACTAATGGAGAAGGTCGACGCTTTTGCCACCGACCTCGATAAGATCCAAAATGGCATCAATTCCATGCAAAACTCCTTCGATAGCGCCAAGCGCCGCCTCGAGGGCAAGGGTGGCATCATCGCCAAGTCGTCCAAGATTAAGCAGTTGGCTGGATTGAGAAGCGAGATTGAGAGTGGAGATTAAGAATATATTTACGATAGAAATAATAAACAAACTACACAACTAAATGAAACAAAACTGGAGACCTGGGACAATGATTTATCCGCTGCCGGCGGTGCTGGTGTCGTGTGGAGCGACAAGCGACGAATACAACCTCTTCACCGCTGCATGGACTGGCACACTGTGCAGCGACCCGGCAATGTGCTACGTGTCGATAAGGCCCGAGCGCCACAGCCACGCAATAGTGGAGCGAAACATGGCCTTCACCATCAACCTCACCAACGAGCAACTTGCACGCGCCACCGACTGGTGTGGAGTGCGCTCGGGACGCGACTGCAACAAGTGGAAGGAGATGGGACTCACCCCAGTGAAAGGCGTGAAAGTGGCAGCACCCTACATCGACGAGGCACCTGTGAGCATTGAGTGCCAAGTGAAGGACATCATGCGACTGGGCACTCACGACATGTTCATCGCCGAGGTACTAAATGTGATAGCCGACGAGCGCTTTATCAACCCCACAAGCGGAGCCCTCGACCTCAAGGCAGCTGGCCTCATCACCTATTGCCACGGCCACTACTACAAGCTAGGCGAAGAGATAGGACACTTTGGGTGGACAGTGCGCAAGCACCCAAAATGAAAAACCATCACAAGGCAGCGATATTTTTGCCTAAGACATAAAAAAAATGGCATCTAATTACTGATAACTGAAAACTATTTACTACCTTTGCCGAAAAATTAGAAAACCAATTTAGACTAGTCTATAAACAACATTAACATTATTCTTTAAAGATGAAGAGAGACGATTTATTGTTCAGCATCATCGAGCGTGAACACCTGCGTCAACAACGTGGCATTGAGCTCATTGCCAGTGAGAATTTCGTAAGTGATCAAGTTATGCAAGCTATGGGTAGCTGCCTGACAAACAAGTATGCCGAGGGTTATCCCGGCCACCGTTACTATGGCGGTTGCCAGGTAGTAGACGAGGCCGAGACTCTGGCACAGGAGCGCATCAAGCAGCTCTTTGGTGCCGAGTATGCCAACGTACAGCCCCACAGTGGTGCACAAGCCAACATGGCAGTGTTCATGGCATGCCTCAAGCCAGGCGACAAGTTCATGGGCTTGAATCTGGCTCATGGTGGTCACCTGTCACACGGAAGCCCAGTGAACTTCTCGGGCCTTGTGTTCCATCAGTGCGAATATAACGTAACCCCCGACACCAACCTCGTGGACTACGACATGATGGAAGAGGTGGCAATGCGTGAGCAGCCCAAGCTCATCGTGGGCGGTGCT
The DNA here is from genome assembly GCA_002353285.1 of Porphyromonadaceae bacterium UBA2751. Lineage (GTDB taxonomy): Bacteria > Bacteroidota > Bacteroidia > Bacteroidales > Muribaculaceae > Sodaliphilus. The sequence goes on from DEJJ01000028.1 coordinate 91,223, forward strand.
AGCGCCTACAGCCGCGAGTGGGACTATGAGCGCATGCGCAAGATTGCCGACAAGGTGGGTGCCATCCTTATGATCGACATGGCTCACCCTGCTGGCCTTATCGCTGCTGGCTTGCTCAACAACCCATTGAAGTGGGCTCATATCGTTACCAGTACAACTCACAAGACCCTGCGTGGTCCACGCGGTGGTATCATCTTGATGGGTAAGGACTTCGACAATCCTTGGGGCAAAACCACCAAGAAGGGCGTAGTTCGCAAGATGTCCTCGCTGCTTGACTCAGCAGTGTTCCCTGGCGTTCAGGGTGGTCCTCTTGAGCACGTAATCGCTGCTAAGGCTGTTGCCTTTGGCGAGGCTTTGCAGCCTGAGTTCAAGGCCTACCAGCAGCAAGTTAAGGCCAACGCTCAAGCAATGGCTAAGGCTCTGCTCGACAAGGGTTATAAGATTGCCAGTGGTGGCACCGACAACCACTGCATCCTGCTCGACCTTCGTCCCAAGTATCCCGATTTGACTGGTAAGGTAGCCGAGAATGCTCTCGTTGCAGCCGACATCACAGTCAACAAGAACATGGTTCCCTTCGACGACCGCAGCGCGTTCCAGACCAGCGGTATCCGCCTGGGCACTCCAGCCATCACCACTCGTGGAGCTAAGGAAGACATGATGGGCGAGATCGTTGAGCTCATCGATACCGTGCTCCAAAAGCCTGAGGACGAAGCCACTATCACCATGGTTCGCGAGAAGGTGAACAACATGATGAAGGACTTCCCAATGTTTGCTTGGTAATCACCCACACTTCATCAACCATAAGGAGGGCACCTTTCGGTGCTCTTCTTTTTTGTGGGGAGTGGGCTGGATTGAGGCCTCTGAAATGTGTGAGTTGTATAAAATTCCTTAAATATGCCATGGGGTTGAAAGTAAATCATTATTTTTGCAAATTATTTCTTGACTTAGAAACCGAGTAAAGGATAATGAAATGAACACAATAACCCTTCACAACACACTGCCCAACGTGTTTGCCGGGCGTGGCGACAATGGCAGCGAGATATGGCTTCGTGAAGTGACGCTTGAGCGCGGGATGCACTACCTGATAAGCGCCGAGAGCGGCACAGGCAAGTCATCGCTGTGCAGTTACCTCTATGGCTACCGCACCGACTACAGCGGCACCATGGCATTCGACGGGCGCGACATCAGGCAGCTAAGCGTGGCAGAGTGGTGCGAAGTGCGCACCCACCACATCGCCTACCTGGCTCAAGACATGAAACTCTTTGCCGAGCTCACAGCTCTTGAGAACATCATGCTCAAGAACAGCATCACCCACCACAAGAGCCAGCAAGAAATCGTGAGGATGATGGAGATGCTGGGCATAGGTGACAAGGTCAACAGTCTTGTTGCCAAATTGTCGATTGGTCAGCAACAGCGCGTAGCAATAATTCGCACCCTGTGCCAGCCTTGCGACTTCATCCTGCTTGACGAGCCCGTGAGCCACCTCGACGACCAGAACAATGCCATCGTGGCACAAATGGTGACCGACGAAGCTCAACGCCAGGGAGCCGGCATCATCTCGACTTCGGTGGGCAATAATGTGAAGATTAGTGTAGACAAGGAGTTTAAGCTATGAGCAAGAGCGATAATAACTATAGCACCAAGCACCTCAAGTGGAAACTGCTGCGCAAGCACATAAGCCCTGCACAGTTAGCAGGTTTCTCGCTGGCCAGCTTGATAGGCCTGACGATAGTCATCCTTGCTGTGCAGTTTCACCAGGACGTGCGCCCCATCTTCGACGACGAGGAGAGCTTCATCAAGAAGGACTATCTGATAATCACTCGCGCGGTGTCGACAGCAGGCACCCTGCTTGGTGCCAACAATGAGTTCTCACAAGCCGCCATCGACGACATTCAGGCTCAGCCATGGTGCCGCAAGGTGGGCAAGTTCTCGAGCAACGACTACAGCCTTTATGCTACCATAGGCGTGGGAGGAGGCAATTCGATGGGCACTATGCTCTTCTTTGAATCGATTCCAACCGAATTCATCGATGTTGCCGACAGCGACTGGAAATTTGACCCTTCTAAGCCAGAGATTCCAGTTATCATGTCGCGCGACTACCTGTCGCTCTACAACTTTGGGTTTGCAGCAAGCCAGGGGCTTCCTCAAGTGAGCGAGGGTATAATATCCAAAGTGCCTCTGGAGTTCACTCTGCGAGGCAATGGCCACAACGACAATCTCAAGGGACACATCGTGGGCTTCTCTAACCGACTGAACACCATTGTAGTGCCACAAGACTTCATGAAGTGGAGTAATGAGCGCTATGGCAGCGGGCTGGATCGCAACCCATCGCGCCTGATAGTGGAAGTGAACAGCCCTGGCGACGTGAAGATGCAAACCTACCTCGAGGAGCATGGCTATCAAGTGGCAGGCGAGAAGATGCAGCAAGGTAAAGCTCAGTATTTCCTCACCCTGGTGGTCTCGATAGTGATTGTGGTAGGAATCATAATAAGCCTGCTCGCCTTCTTCGTACTCATGCTCAGCATCTACCTGCTACTGCAAAAGAACACCAAGAAGCTTCAAGACATGCTACTGCTGGGCTACTCACCCACCGAGGTGGCTCGCCCCTATATCAACATGGTGCTCGCCATCAACGCCGTCGTGCTGGTGATTGCCATTGTGCTGATGCTCCTGGCCCGAGCCTACTATCTGCCCATGCTGCAGGCTATGGGAACAAGCGGCGGCACCATAGTGGTGGCGCTAATAGTAGCAGTAATCATCATGTTGCTAATTAGCGTGGGCAACGTGATAGCGATAAGGCGCAAGATCAACGCATTGTGGATTCAACAGTCGTAATACCCCAACAATCAAGTAAATAAAACATGACAAAAATAATTGCAATAGCCAATCAAAAAGGCGGTGTGGGCAAGACAACCACCGCCATCAACCTCTCGGCCTCACTTGCCACACTGGGCAAGAAAGTGCTGCTAATCGATGCCGACCCTCAAGCCAATGCCACCTCGGGGCTGGGCATTGATCCACAGCAACTGCAGTCGTCGGTCTACGAATGTTTAGTCGACGAATACCCTATCAAGAGTGCATGCACCAACTCGTGCGTTGAGAACCTTGACGTGCTGGGCTCCCGCATCGACCTTGTGGGCGCTGAGCTCGAACTCATCAACAAGCCTGGCCGTGAAAAAGTGATGCACCAGCTGCTCAAGCAAGTGGAGAATGACTATGATTACATCCTCATTGACTGCAGCCCATCATTAGGCTTGATTACGGTTAATGCCCTCACAGCTGCCAATAGCGTGATTATCCCCGTTCAAGCCGAGTATTTCGCACTTGAGGGCATCAGCAAGCTGCTCAACACTGTGCGCATCATCAAGTCGAAGCTCAACAGCGGTTTGCGCATTGAGGGTTTCCTTATCACCATGTACGACGCACGCCTGCGGCTGGCCAATCAAATCTACGAGGAGCTCAAGAGCCACTTTGGCGACATCGTGTTCACAACCGTGATTCCGCGCAACACTCGCCTGAGTGAGGCCCCAAGTCATGGGTTGCCAGCGCTGCTCTACGACCCACACAGCCGTGGCGCAATTAGCCACCTGCAACTGGCGCAGGAGCTGCTTGAGAAAAAATCATGATTCATGCGCCATACACATGGCACTGAAACTTGCTTGTGCGTAATAAATATATAATATTACGCGCGAGTTGTTAATGTATTAAAAATTAGATTGATTTGTCGTCCTTTTTTTGTAACTTTGCACCCCGAAAGTAGTTTTTCGTGGGGGCAAACCCTTGTCGCAACTACTCAAGCAATAATATAAAACGACTCTTTAAAAAAGTGACACAAAGTATATGAAGCGAAACGCATTAGGTCGAGGACTCGACTCACTGATATCAATGGATGCCCTGCAGGAAACGACCCCATCGGCGTCGATTACTGAAATCAGCATCGAGAAAATCACGCCAAATCCCGACCAGCCACGCACAACATTCGACAAAGACTCACTCGACGAGTTAGCCACATCGATACGAGAGCTGGGAATAATCCAACCCTTGACGCTGCGCAAGACCGATGACGATAGCTATCAGATAATCTCGGGTGAGCGCCGATACCGTGCCGCCAAGATGGCAGGCCTTGAAACTGTGCCCGCCTACATAAGAGAAGCAAGCGACACCGAGCTCACCGAGATGGCGCTGATTGAGAACATTCAGCGCGAGGACCTCAACGCCATAGAAATAGCCCTGACGTTCAAGAAACTCATCGACCAATACAAGCTCACACAGGAGCGCCTGAGCGAGCGAGTGGGCAAGAAGCGCACAACGATAGCCAACTTCTTGCGACTGCTCAAGTTACCCGCCGAGATTCAGTTAGGCCTGCGTGACCACAAGCTCGAAATGGGGCATGCACGCGCTCTATTGTCGGTCGACGACGCTGCGTTGCAGTTGAAATTATACAATGAGACTCTTAAAAAAGGTTTATCGGTTCGCGAGGTTGAGCAACTTGCCAAGCAATGGCAAGCCGAGGCCAAGAATGGCAACGACGGTGTCGAGCCATCATCGAGAAAGCGGGGCAATGACGACTTCGACATCTTGGCCAAGCACTTGACCAAGGCCTTTGGCGTACCAGTGAAATTCTCATGTGGCACATCGGGTAAAGGAAAAATAACCTTTGCATTCAACAGTGACGATGACCTCGACAGAATAATCAGCCTCTTTGATCGTTTAAAAGATAAATAGTCGCACGAAGTGATAACACGCAACCTAACATCGCACCTGGTAAAGCACACAATGGCCCTGCTGCTGTTGTGCGCTATTGCCACACTGAGCGCCACCGCACAGAGCAACAGCGATGAGTTGAGGCCACTCAAGCATGATAACGACACAATAGTGCTAAGCGACAGCACTGCACTGCTCACTGGAAAGATTGAGACACCAAGCAAGAGCATAAACCAAGCAGTGCGCTTCAATCCCAACCCGATGCGTGCCATGTGGCTCTCGGCACTGTGTCCTGGCCTTGGGCAAATTTATAACCGCCGCTACTGGAAGTTGCCCATCGTGATAGGTGCATTTGTGGGACTCACCTATGGCACCACATGGAACAACCGCATGCTCAACGACTACTCCAAGGCCTATCGCGACATCAGCGACAACGACCCCAACACGCGTAGCTACATGGACTTCTATCCACCCACGGTCAAGGAGAGCGACCTTGACAAGACATGGCTCACGAGCACATTAAAGAACCGCAAGGACTACTACAGGCGCTATCGTGACATCTGCATCATTGCCACAGTGGCGGTGTATGTGCTCAATGTGATAGATGCCTATGTCGACGCATCGATGATGCACTTTGATGTGAGCCCCGACTTGTCGATGCGAGTGGGACCGGCGGTGATAGGAAACAACCAGTCGCCCCTGCCCTCAATAGGGCTTGGCTGCCGTCTCGACTTTTGACCAAACTTAAACTCGTAATCAAATATATTATCGAAAATAACGACATTATGAAATATCGAATAATAATAACATTATTAGCATTATTGACAATCACCACCAGTTGGGCCGACAAGAAGAAGAACATTCTCTCCCTCAAGGAGTCGATTACTGATAACGACATCCAGTATCCAGCAAGTTTTGATGCCAATAACGACATGATGAAACAGTGGTACAACCAGTTTAATGATGCCAAAGCCATCAATCAAGACAACGATCGCAACTATGGCACAGTGAGCGACAGCGAGTACAAGAAGCGCTTGCAGAACCTGTCGACCACCATTGAGATGCCTTTTAACCAGATTGTTAAGAGCTACATAGAGCGCTATGTAGTGAAAGGTCGCACGCTGGTGGCACAACTTGTGGGCATGTGCCCCTACTACATGCCAATATTTGAAGATGCTCTCGAGCGCCATCACATGCCTCTCGAGCTCAAGTATATTCCCATCATTGAGAGTGCCTTAAATCCTAACGCAGTGTCGCCAGCAGGCGCAGGCGGCTTGTGGCAATTCATGCCCTCGACTGCCAAGGGAATTGGCATGGAAGTGAACAGCTCGGTTGACCAGCGTCGCGACCCCTATGAGTCGAGCGAGAAGGCTGCAGTCTTCTTTCAGAAGCTCTATGGCACCTATGGCGACTGGTCGCTCGCGATTGCTGCCTACAACTGCGGTCCTGGCAACGTGAACAAAGCAATCAAGCGCACTGGCAATGCCAATGCCGACTTCTGGGAGATATACAACTATCTGCCCCGTGAGACCCGCGGCTACGTTCCTGCATTCATTGCAGCATGCTATGTGATGACCTATTACAAGAACCATGGCATCACGCCACTGGTGACTAAAGATGCGCTCGTGATCGACACCGTGATGGTGAACAAGCGCGTGTCGTTCAGGCAGATATCTAATGCACTGAAAATCCCTATCGAGGAGATCAGAATCCTGAATCCACAGTATCGCAACGACGTGATTCCAGGCAACGTTCACCCTTACACTCTTGCCCTGCCACGACCTATGCTCTACAGCTACATCAAGAACGAGAAGTCCATAATTTCAAGCAGTGGCCATGGCAACAAGCCCGATGACGACATGTTTGCCGGAAAAGAAATCATCAAGCATGAAGTGCGTGAAGGCGAAGACATCTACGACATAGCCGAGATTTATGGCATGAAAGTTGAAGATATCATGTCGCTCAACGAGATTCTCTCGGCCGACACCTACTTGAGGCCCAACCGACTGCTCAAGGTAGTAGACTTCAAAGCCATAGATGGTGAAGCCGATGGCACTTTGGCAATGAACAGCAACCAGGGTGGCAATGGTCAGTTGCAAGGTGGCTATAACGACTATGCACAACAATCGGGATCAGTGAACGGCAAGGACTACAGGAATGTTCCCGACCGCCGCAAAGTGAGCGATCAGCCACAAAGCGTGCCCGAGCGCAAGCACAAGGACGACGACGATGACGACGACGATAATTATAGCTACAACTACAATAACGAATACGTCAATTCCCGTAACGAGAACAACAATGGCAATTACGGCAATGCCAGCTACGATAACGACAATCAGGACTTCGAAGAAGAACTGAGAGAGTATCGTGAAGCAAAACTCAGGCAACAACAAGAAGAGGCCGAGGAGTTAGCAGCGCAAAAGAAGATGGAGCAAGAAGCTGCATCTGCCGAGCGCAAGAGAGAGCAAGAAGCCGCCGCTGCTGCTAAAAAGAAAAAACAGCAAGAAGCTGCCGCTGCTGCTGCCAAGAAGAAGAAACAGCAGGAAGCTGCTGCCGCTGCCAAGAAGAAGCGTGAGCAGGAAGCTGCCGCCAAAAAGAAACGCGAGCAAGAGGCCGCTGCCGCTGCTAAGAAGAAACGCGAGCAAGAAGCAGCCGAGCGCAAGCGTCGTGAGGAGGCTGCAAAACCCATCACCCATGAGGTGAAAGAAGGCACCAACCTGACTAAGATTGCCAAGCAATATGGCACCACCCCCGAGGCCATTCGCAAGGCCAATAATCTTAAGGGCGACGAGATCAGGGCTGGCCAAAAGCTCAATATTCCCAAGAATAACCAAAGGCGACATTAAAGTGCCCATTTTCAAGTCACTTAACTTTGCTAAGGCAGCATGAGCATGCCACACTCAAGAATTTTTAATTGTGAAAATCAGTAAGAGACACACAGTCATGAAATATAGAAACATAGTTTTAACATCACTAATCATCTTAACGTCGGGCCTACCAGCCACTTCAACAACCGACACCAAGAACAGCATCACCGACAGGGCAATAACCCTGCCAGCAGGCTTCAAGGTGAACCCCAAGCAGATGAAGGAGAACTGGTATCTTAACAACTACACCAATGCTAATCAGCAAAACGTTAAGAACAGCGTCAGTGGCAGGCCAGCAAGCCAGCGCGATTATGAGAATCGCCTCAAGGCTCTCTCCAAGAAATATGGCATTGAGATGCCCTATAACGATGTGGTGAGAACCTACATTGAGGAATATGTGGTGAAAAATCCCACACAAGTGTCGCAGATGTTAGGACTGTGGCCATATTATAAGCCTATATTTGAGAAAGAGTTGAAAGAGCACGGGCTGCCCGATGGACTGAAGTTCATTCCTGTGGCATGCTCAGCCTTGAACCCCAATGCTGTGGCCGAGAGTGGCGCGTCGGGACTGTGGCAATTCATGATTCTCCCAGCCACATCCAAGACCCGTGACGCTGGCGTCGTGCTTGAGGTGAACTCGCTCGTCGACGAGCGCCGCGACCCCTATAAGTCGACCGAGAAAGCTGCTGAACTTCTCCAGGCTCTTCACACCTCCTACAAGGACTGGCTGTTGGTAATCGCAGCGTTCAACTGTGGCATCAACAATGTGGACAAAGCAATCCTGCGAGCCAATAATGAAGGCGTGAACAATCCTGACTTTTGGGACATCTACAAGTTCCTTCCCAAGCAGACTCGAGGCTATGTGCCAGCATTCATTGCTGCTTGCTATGCCATGAACTATTATAGCGACCACGGCATCACCCCAGTGCTCACCAACCGCCGACCATCAACTGGCACGGCACGAGTGACCAAGCGCGTGAGCCTGCATCAGATATCTGAAATACTGCGCATCGACCTTGATGAGCTTAAATTCTTCAATCCTCAGTATCGTGAGTTTGCCAATCCACAGTCGCTCGATGACCAGGACGATATTCCTGCCATCACTGCTATCATTCCTGGCAACATCCACGACTACACGCTCACCCTGCCCAGCGGTCAAATTAAGAGTTACCGCATGGCCGAGGACAAGATTGCCGAGTATCACAAGGGCAAGTTTGCACGCCGCGAGGAAGTTCAGCCTGGCGACATCAGGCGCATCGTGGGCGACAAAGACGACATTGATGAGAACGCTAAGAAAGGTATCACCTATCACACTGTGACCGACGGTGAAGATCTGCGAGACATTGCCAACCGATTTGGAGTTGACAAGGACGACCTCAAGAGGATAAACCACCTCTACTCCGACAATGTGAGCATTGGCCAGATTCTTGAAATCCAGCAGAAGGGTGGTAGCGGCAACTATCAGTCCACCGCCTCGGTGAGCAGCCGCAGGTCGACGAGCAGCAGCAGTAGCAGCAGCAGTAATTACAACTATAATAGCAGCAGCAATTATAGCAATAGCTACACCAGTAGCAATAATAACCGCAACGAAAGCACTTCCAGCAACAGCAGCAGGCGCAATGGTGCCGACACCAGAGATGTGCCACAGCCACGCAACAACAAGGCAAGCACACAGCAACAAGACGACGCAGCAAGAAAGCAAGCCGAGGCCGAAGCTGCAGCTAAGAAAAAGCAAGCCGAGGCCGAAGCTGCAGCCAAGAAGAAGCGCGACCAGGAAATAGCTGCCGCCAAGAAGAAGCGAGAGCAAGAAGCAGCCAAGAAACGTGCCGCCGAGGAAGCTGCACGAAAGAAAGCCGCCGAAGAGGCCGCACGCCGAAAGGCTGCCGAGGAAGCCGCACGCCGAAAAGCTGCCGAGGAGGCTAAGAAGCCCATCATTCATGAAGTGAAAGAAGGCAACAACCTCACCAAACTCGCCGAGCAGTATGGCGTGACAATTGCCGACATCAAGGCCGCTAACCCCGACCTTAAGGACGAGAACATCAAGATTGGTCAGAAGCTAAATATCCCCAAGAAAGGACAGCACGCCACCGCAAGCAAGCACGAAGAGCGCAATGCCGACAAACAATCCACTCGCGAGCAAACAGGCAACAACAAGCGTTCACGCCGCAATCAAGTGCAAGACCAAGACGACAAGAAAGAGACCACCAATAATCGTCGCATGTCGGCTCGTGAAAGAAGAGCTAAAGAAGCCGAGGAAGCCGCACGAAAGAAGGCCGAGGAAGCTGCACGCCGCAAAGCTGCCGAGGAGGCTGCAAAGCCTATCACTCATCAGGTGAAAGAAGGCAACAACCTCACCAAGCTCGCCGAGCAATATGGCGTGACAATAGCCGATATCAAGGCCGCTAATCCCGACCTTAAGGACGAGAACATCAAGATTGGTCAGAAGCTTGTGATTCCAAAGAAGAACTCCTCTTCAAGGCACCGGGGCAGCCGGGGCAATGTCGACAAAGATGACGACAACAAGCAGGCTCAGCCCAGACGCTCACACCGTCAGCCTCAGTCACAAGCCACGCAGCCAAAAGCAGCCGAAAAGACCAACAATGCTGTTGCTCCCAAAAAGAGCAGCAGGAAAAGATAGGCACAATCAATTAATAAGTTATCTGCTCACATGAATATCAAGCGAATTCTCACAATAGCACTTGCCATTGCCCCACTGGCGATGATGGCTCAAATGAAGATTGCAACCATCAACATTAATGACGTCTTCAACTCTCTGCCCGAGACCAAGGTTGCTAATGACGAGCTGGCAAACTTGTCGCAACAGTTCAAGGGCGAGTATGAGTTGATGCTCAATGAGTTCAATAGCAAGTATGCTGCCTATCAAGCTATGGTTGCCGACAACAAAGTGCCTGCCACCATCAAGGATCGTCGCGTGCAAGAGATACAGGATGGTGACCGCGAGATAAACAAGTTCCTCGAGAACAGCAAAGCCACAATCGAAGCCCGACGTGAGGCTCTCGAGAAACCCATCCACGATAAAATCAATGCCGCAATCAAGCAACTGGGCGACACCGAGGGTTACACCTACATCCTCGACGTCTCGACAACTCCAGTGGCCTACCGCGGCGCTGGCGCCATCGACCTCACTCAGCAAGTGAAGAAAATGCTGGGAGCAGAGTAAGAGGTAATTGGGCTTGTGAATGGCCGATAAAATGACACCCGAGCAGCGACATCGCTGCATGAGCCACATCAAGGGCAAGGACACCAAGCCCGAACTGATGGTAAGGCGCTGGCTGTGGCGGCAGGGCTACCGCTATCGAGTGAACGTGAAGTCACTGCCTGGACGGCCCGACATTGTGCTGCCACGCTATAGCACAGTGATTTTTGTGAACGGATGTTTCTGGCATGCTCACGAGAATTGCAACAAATATAGAATGCCGCAAAGCAATCACGACTTCTGGGCGGCAAAGTTCAAGCGCAACAAGGAGCGAGACGAGCGCAACTACAAGCTGCTGCACAACCAGGGGTGGTACGTGCTCGTGGTTTGGGAATGTCAGTTAGAAAAATCTACCAGGCGCGCCACCTTGATATCACTGTCACGGCGATTGAGCCAAATCTACCTCGACACCCACAAGGTGAATCTCGTCACGCCCTACCCTAACGATGATGACTCCCACCACATGCCGCTGGCAGCTGAGCCATAACCACGGCATTGTCATGAACACATAAAACAGGAACGGCCCAAAGCTGTAGTGCAGCTTTGAGCCGTTATTGTTGTAAAATGATAATTTCTATTGCTTAGAGAATAGCGCAATTACTTAATGCCTAACTTTGCTTTCACCTTAGCAGTAATATCCTCGATGTTGTCGCCACGGTAGAGCAGCGTGTTAGCATCGATGATGCCAGCATACCCTCCCTCGGCACCAACGGCCTGAATGGCATTGACGAGTTTCTGCTGTATGGGAGCGAGAAGTGTCTCCTGCTGTTGCTGCATGTCCTTCTGCGCCTGCTGCATGAAGTTCTGATAACGGGTGTAAAGATCCTCAAACTCCTTTTGCTTAGGTTCGATAACCGACTCGGCAGCCTTGTTCTTCATGAGAGTTTCAAGCTCGGTCTGCTTCTTTTGCAATTCCTCTTGCAAAGGCTTAGCCTGTGCCTCATATTTTTCCTGCACACCTTTAAGGGTATTGTTAGCAGTAGTCACATCGGGCATCACGTTAAAGATCTCGGTAGGATTAACTGCACCCAATTTCAAGGTTTGTGCCTGAAGGCACATAGGAGCAGCCACGAGGACTGCGAGTAAGAATTTCTTAAACATAATCTAATTAGTTTGTTTTTGTATAATATAATATTAATGTGTTTTTTTCAAAGTAGATTACTTAGAGTAGCCTAGCTTCTCAAGCACCTGGTTGCTGACGTCGATGTTGGGCGAAGCAAAAATGATGCTCTGTGACGATGCACGGTCAAAGATGACCTGAACACCACGCTCCTCGCTCACCTTTTTAACGGCTGCATACACATCGTCCTGGATGGGCTTCATGAGCGACTGGCGCTTCTTGAAGAGCTCACCTTGAGGGCCAAAGTACTTGTAGTTAAGCTGCGAAGCCTCTTTCTCCTTTGCCACGATCTCCTCCTCTTTCTTCTTCTTTTGGTCATCGGTGAGGAAAACCATGTCGCTCTGATAGTTCTTGTACATGGTGTCGGCAGCCTTTTTGAGTTCTTCCACCTCGCGTTCCCATCGTTGAGACACTTGTTTTAATTGCTCATTGGCCATTTCATAGGCTGGAATGTTCTTGAGGATATATTCCATATCAACAAGAGCAAACTTCTGCGCGCTGGCTGGTGCCATGCAAGCCACCATAGCCACTAGTAATAATGCAAACTTTTTCATTTTTATATGTATCTTTAGTTGTTAATATCTGCTTGCTTTTGACTCAATTTTAAGTTAAAAGTTTAATTGTGGTTAACTCAAGGTAGCTATTACTCCACTTTAAAGTCAACTTAGAACTCCTGGCCAAGTACGAAATGGAAGTTGCTGCCTCCCTTGCGGCCATAGGCATCGGTGTCGAAACCATAACCCCAGTCAATACCCATCATGCCAATCATTGGCAAGTAGATGCGGGCGCCCACACCCACCGACCGCTTGAGGTCAAATGGATTGAACTTCTTAATACTTGTCCAGGCATTACCAGCCTCGGCAAAGATTAGAGGATAAATTGTAGCACTGGTTGAGAGCATCAATGGGAAGTGAAGCTCCACAACATATCGGTTGTAGGCATAGCTTTCTTGTCCGTAAGGTGTGAAAGCACCATTCTCATAACCACGCAGTGCGATGGTCTCGGTGGCATAGGTGTAGCTACCACTCATGCCGTCACCACCCACATAGAAGGTCTCGAATGGCGACTTCAGGTGCTTGTTCCAGCTGCCCAGCAGTCCAATGTCAGCACGAGTCATGAGCACGAGAGTCCAGCGACCATTAGGATCGGTGAGCGGAGTGTAGGTCTTAGCCTGGAATTTCAGTTTCCAGTACTCAATCCATCTATACAGGTCCTTCTTGGCAGCATCGGTTCCTGCCTCGCTCAGGGCCTTCCAGTCTTTCTTGCCAAAGAGGCTCGCAGGTGGAGTGGCGTGGAATGAGAGTGTGAACGAACTACCGCGACGGGTGTACAATGGGTTATCAATACTGTTGCGCGACAGTGTGAGACCCAGCACAATCGAGTTGCTCACACCATTCTTCATGTAGTACATGTATTCCCAGTTCTTAAGACTATACCACTGGTAACTCAGGTCAGCCATCAGGGTGAAGTAGTCGTCGGGCCACTTGAGTCGCTTTCCAAATCCCACGGTCACACCAGCCATCTGCAGATACTTGCCTGGGTCGTAAGCATTCTCATAGTAGCTACCACTACCATAATAAGGATTATTATAGCCATTATAACCATTATACATGCCGTTCATCATGTAGTTATAGTAGTAGTTTTGATCCTGGGTGTTATAGAACGACGAGTTGATGCCAGTCGTGCGGCTGTAGAATGCCGACACCGACAGTGTGTTAGGACGCTTGCCACCAAACCATGGGTCAACAAACGACAGGCTGTAGGCCTGATAGTACTTCGCATTGGTCTGTGCACTAATCGAGAACGTCTGTCCATCACCCTGCGGGATGATACCCTTATAAGACGACGGATGGAATAGGTTCTTGATAGAGAAATTGGTGAACTTGAGGGTCACCTTACCAATGATACCTGTCTGTCCCCATCCTGCCGACACCTCAATCTGGTCGTTGGCTTTCGACTCAAGGTTCAAGATAATATCAACTGTTCCGTCCTCCTCGTTAGGCTCGGGGCGGATGTCCATCTTCTCGGGGTCGAAATGTCCTGTCTGAGCAATTTCACGAGCCGAGCGCACCAGATCTTCCTTGCTGAAGAGTTCTCCTGGGCGCACACGCAGCTCGCGGCGAACCACCTTCTCATAGAGGCGGTCGTTACCATTGATCACAACCTTGTTGATTCTTGCCTGCTTACCCTCGTAGATGCGCATCTCAAGGTCGATAGAGTCGCCCTCGATTCTCGACTCAGTGGGAATCAGTTGGAAGAAGAGGTAGCCATTGTTCATGTACATGTTGGCCACAGCATCATCGTCCTCGGTGGTGCGCTTGTTGAGCAACTTTTGGTTATACACGTCGCCCTTCTCAATTCCAAGCACCTCGTTGAGCACAGCGGTGGGATATACGGTGTTACCCACCCAGTTGATATTGGAGATGTAATATTTCTTGCCCTCTTCAATCTTGAGGTAGATGTCCACATGCTTGTCGTCATAGGTAGCAACACTATCCCACACGATAACAGCATCGCGGTAGCCATTTTCGTTATACTTGTCAATAATGCGCTGCTTGTCCTCCTCATAGTCGGTGCGCACAAACTTCTTCTGGCTAAACCACTTGAGCACATTAAAGAATCCGCTTTCGTTTGTCTTCTTCATCGTGCGCTTAATCTTGCTGTCGCTAAGCACCTCATTGCCCTCAATGTATATCTTGTGCACATTAATCTTCTCGTTCTTGTTGACCACGATGTCTACAATCACCTCATTCTGCTTGCTCAGGTCTTCCTGCTGCTGCACTTTGCACGATGCCTTCTCAAAGCCCTTGCCAGCGTAATATTTCTCAATAATCTGCTCTATGCGATTAGCAATATTAGGCGTGATTTGGCTACCCACTAGATTGCCCAGGCGCTCGCTGATATCCTTTTGCTCTCCCTTTTTCATGCCCACGTAGTTAACCTTTGAGATGCGAGGTTGCTGCCGGAGCACAAACTCGAGCCATGCCTTGCTTCCGTAGATTTTCTCTACCTTGATCTGCACTTTTGAGAACAACCCCTGACGCCAGAATCGTTTGGCTGCGTTCTTTAGTTCACCACCAGGAATGTCGATGCGCTGACCCACCGAGAGCCCCGAATAACCAATGATTATGTAGTCCTCATAGTTATCCACGCCGCTCACTTTAATTCCGGCAATCTCATATTTCGTGGGGGTACCATTAAACACCAACTTGGGATTGAAGATGGTGTCGTTCACAGTGTAAGATTCCTGGGCCATCATTACCGAAGCACCCACTAACATTAATGAGATGATAATAAAAAATTGCTTAATATATCGCATAGTGTATATTTTACTCGGTTTCGCTAATTTGTTCACTGGTTTTGCCAAAACGGCGCTCACGCCCCTGGAAGTTGACTATAGCTTCACAAAAGTCTTCCTTGGTGAAGTCAGGCCAGTACTTAGGCGTGAAATAAAGCTCGCTGTAGGCAATCTGCCACAACAGGAAATTGCTGATGCGCTCGTCGCCCGCAGTGCGGATGAGCAAGTCGGGGTCGGGCATGTTGCAAGTGGCAAGAGCACCGCTAAGCATCTCATCATCAATTGCCTCGGGGCTAATCTCACCTTTGGCAACCTGGGCGGCAAGCTTGCGGCATGCCTCCACAATCTCCCAGCGAGCCGAGTAGCTAAGTGCCAGGCACAGCACCAGGCCAGTGCAATGTGACGTGTCCTCTATGCACTTCATCAACCGCTCGCGGGCAAACTGTGGCATGCGCGCCATGTTGCCAATGGCCGTCAGCCGCACGTTATTCTTAATCAAGTCGGGGGTCTGCTGCTCAATCGACACCACAATCAGGTTCATGAGAGCATCCACCTCGTCCTGAGGCCGGTTCCAGTTCTCGGTCGAGAAGGTGTAGAGCGTGAGGTAACCGATGCCAAGCTCGCTTGCAATCTCAGTAATCTGGCGCACTGTTGTCACTCCGTTCTCATGGCCTATCGACCGCAAGAACCCGTGCTCCTTAGCCCATCGCCCATTACCATCCATGATGATGGCAACGTGCTTTGGAAGCCTGTCCTTATCTATCTTCTCAATCCAAGACATGATATTATTGTTTGTATAAATTGTGTGTATCTATATTCGTTAAATAACTAATTTCTCTCTCTTCTCACTCAATGTAATGACACTTCACGCATCGCTTGCTGAACTCATAGGTCACAGTGAACATGCCCACCGAGTACCAGTCTGTGTTCTTGGCAAACCCATGATTGTAACCATAGTTGTCGGTAATGCCATCAACCTTGTCGCTGAACGACTTACGCATCGTGAACTCAAACCCTATGTTCAAGCGATCCTTAACACGAAACTTCACTCCGGCTCCCAGCGGCAGCACTGCGCCTAAGCTCGTCTTTCCATTGGCAAACGACAATTCCATGCCCAATCCTGCTACCATATATGGAGTGATGCGCTTGTAGTTCTTGTAGCGAGCGCCCTCGCCAAAGTGGAAGAAATTAAACTCCACCTGACCTCCAAAGTCAACCACATGAGCGTTAAACTTGTATTGTGCATCGTGAGGAAACTTCGACTCAATGTTCTTGCTGTCGCCAGCAAGGTTCACATAGAGCAGATTTCCCTTAAAAGCCCACCGAGTGTTCAGGTTATAACGGAATATGCCACCACCTGCCACACGCGGCATGCGATACATGTTGCTTGTGCTCACATCTCCAAGGTAACCAGTGATGCCTAATGCAGCGCCCACCTCGTAACGGTAGTCCTGGCACCATGCATCAATGGCGGCCACAAGCATCAACGTCAATATTGCTATTCTCTTTACCATGTTATCACGACATTTCATGTGATCAATACTTATTAAAGAAAACGCAATATTGCCGCCAAAAAGTATATTTCAACCAAGCAACACATAATTTATTAAGCATTTTTAGAACACTGGCTTGAAGGTCAACCCCGACAGCACACCTTCCCACACGCTGCCCAAAGCTTTCTCATCAGCACCATAGCCACCAAAGAGGTAGATGTAAGGGCATTGCCATTCGGTCACATCAGTCACGTGACCAGGATTGTAGCTAAGAAGCATAGGACCACCAGCACCTACCATGCGCTCATGAGTGAACACCTGCGCACCATAGAAGGCTGGCATGTGACTCGGCTGCTGAACACCACTCTCGCCCTTGCTCCAGTTGATACCCTGGTTGCGAGACACGTAGCTCGTCATGTTCATCGACCCATCGCTCAACCTGCCACCCATCACCATCCAGGTAACTCTCTTGGTCGGCGATGCACTACTCGACGATCTCACCATCGTGTAATAAGCCAGCAGCACAGGCTCAACCAGCTCAGGAAGCACATTGTCATTATTGATGCACGCCCAGTGCTCTCCATCGTAGCCCCACACCAGGTTGCTCAGCGAGCCATCGGCCAGCACGCCGCCAGCCATCATCGCCTGCTGGCTGCCAGTCCAACCATTGCTCGCCAGCACCAGCGAGCTCATCCCCATCACAGGGAACTTGTCGCTAACGGTTGTGCGCACAAAGTGCGAACGCTGTGGGTACTCATCATGTATCCACAGCCCATCACTGTTAATCACACCCAGCACACGGTCGTCGTAGCCACCCACAATCCAGTGCCATGCCACGCCACAATCTGTCCAGTGCTCACCCTTATCGGTGCTACTGAACAACTCTCCATTCACGTCAAGCATGTAAAGCGCATTGGCTGTGGCAGTAAGGCTCTCCACCTGAGGCTCAAATGGCAACAAAATCTCACTCTCATCCCATTCTCCCACACCAGGATCAGCACAGCTGCTCAGCATCAAGCCACCATCACCCTTCGTCAGGCACAGGTACTCATCACCCAGCAGCACAGTCTTCGATGCCACCAGCCCAGCTTGCACACCAGGCAAGTTGCGACGCCTCGACTCATTCCACAGCAGCGTGTCAACATCCATTTTGTGAACATTAACCTTCACCTTGTAGCTGCCCACGTGCATCCCATCACCCGAAGTGATGCGCAACGTCACATCGCCAGTGAAGTCAATCGAGTCAGTACTCGAACTCGTGTACACAATCGTCGTGTCACCAAGCCTTGAACCATTACTGATCACAATCTCTCGCAGTGAAACATTGCTAGCACAAGTAATGCTCGCAAGCAGCGCATTCACGCGAGTGCCTCGTGGCAGCGAGTCTGCATTATAAATCACACCTCGATCCTGGTCAATAGTAAACTTCACCGAGTCGAGATTATTCAATATCTTGGAATTAGCCTTCAGGCCAAACGACGACACCAGCGTGCTCGTTCTAGAGTTCACACTGTAGCTCGTGTCAGTTGTCGTTGACGGCTCGTCCTTCTTGTTACACGACCCCAAGCTCATGGCGCCAACCAGAGCTAACATCAAGTATATCGAGATATATCTTTTCATTTTCTTACTTAAAAAAAACAACTTGCAAAAATAATATTATTATAACAATCAACCCACATCAATTAAGATATTAAAAGGCAAAAAACGCATTTTTTACACCTTTTTAACGCACTCACATCATAGCGGGTTATAGTTTTCTTGAGGTTTCCTATTGGAAGGATAAGAAAACGACTATCTTTACATGAATTAGGCAGCAATAACTTGCCAAGTTTTGATTATGTTATTTTTCGGGCAACAACACAAATAATCATCATCAAAATCCCAAGTGCATCAGCCGCCACTAAACCACTATCAATCAAGCACCTACCACCAGCCACAGGCAACATCCAGCATAGCGCCGCACCATGGCCGCAAGCCACCCATCCTCCTCATTCTCAACCACTTCCACACAACAGTACCCTCCACGAAAATAATATTGTTTTCCAAGCCCACCTTTACTACCTTTATCTCCAAAAAAACACTTAACCATTAAAACACTCTTTTTTACCATCATGACACTCACAATTCTATCAAATATACCTGAGTCACTTGAGTCACCTGAGTCACTTGAGTCACCTGAGTCACCTGAGTCACTTGAGTCACTTGAGTCACCTGAGTCACCTGAGTCAGCGGAGCCAAGCGAGTCAATTGTCCTTAAAAACCACAAGCCGCAAGGCTACAAAAAATGTCATTAATCGATTTGCCCGATTCCAGTGATTCCAGTGATTCCATCATCCATAACAGTAAAAATCAAAAATAGTCGCCCTACAATTGTAGCGCCACCAGTTTTTATGGTGCACCAGCATTTTTCGAATAGCACCCACAAAAAATCGTGCTGAAAATTTGCCTCTTAACACGGCTTGCACTAACTTTGTAAAAAATTAAACTATTATCAATGGACTACTACATTTCAAGAAACGACGGCAAGTACTATGGGCCTTTCCCTAAAGACCAATTGATTGCCAATGGGCTTGACCTCAACACCATGGTATGGCGTGAGGGACTGCCGGCTTGGACCCAAGCCAACATGTTGCCCGAGCTCAGCGACATCATTGGCGATGTGCCACCGCCCATGGAGATGACCATCCAGCCAAGCAAGGAGGTGCAGCAACCAGCCACGAGCCAATCGCACAACACCGAAGCCGAGTTGCAGCAACACCTCGAGCAACTCAACCGCAAGAAAGCCGAGCTCAAAGCAAAACTCGAGCTAAAAAAAGCACAAGGTCAAGCAAAGGTGGCCCAAGCACGAGCTCAACAAATAGCCGAGCACAAAACCAAGATTGAATCCGAGCAAAAGGCTCAAAAAGAGACAGAGAAACAGGCCAAGAAAAAGACCACTCTCAAGAGCAAAACAAAGACCAAGACAAAATATGACCACCCCGTGGCCACCTGGCACCAAGAGGCCATGTGGCTGTTGGCATTCGTCGTTATCCATGCTTTAATGGCATTGCTTGGCTGGACCACATTCTCTTACCTGTACCTTGACATCTTGGGAGCCGCTCTCAGCATAACCGGCATTGCAACTGGCATCCAAATCAAGAATCTCAACAATATCTCCTATAAGAAAAACAGTCCACAACGCCTCAAGGCCGAGAAACTGAGCACATTCAACGGCTACCTGGTCAGCGCCACAGCAGCCGCAGGATTTATTATAATCCTCATTCAGTCAGCGCATTACATCTACATCTGCTAAATCCATCATCCCCAATGAGAACTACTCGAAACCCACAAATCATATCATTGCTGCTACTGGCCGTGCTGATTGCAGTCACAGCCTCTGCACAAGTGCCACCACGCCCAGCCAACGCTAACGAACTCGTCTATGACCACGCACACGTTATCGACTCGGCCAACCTTGCCGTGATCAACGACTCACTCAAGAACCTGTACCGCTACAACAAAACTCAAGTGGTGGTAATGACTGTCGAATCGCTCGAAGGAATGGACATCGAGGAATTCTGCCAGCAGGTGTTCCACGACTGGGGCATTGGCGACAAGAAGCTAAACAACGGTGTGCTCATCGTCATCAAGCCCAAGACTGAGCAGAGCAAGGGACAGGTGCGCATCCACACTGGCTATGGTGCCGAGGGTGCTTTGCCCGACCTGCTGTGCAAGATGATTGAAACCGACTCAATGATTCCCGCCTTCAAAGTCAACGACTACGGGCTGGCAGTGCGCAAAGCCGTGAGCCTCATCACCCCTGCAATGAAGGGTGAATACCCTCAAGACGTTGCACAATTCATGAAAGAGAAAAAAGAAGAGGAAGAGTCCAATGCGCGCACAGCGGTTATTATCTACGTTATCCTCTACCTCATTTTGTGTGGATTGATATGGTACATGTTCTTCATGCCCACCAAAAAGGACTGGTACTCGATAATGGCTTCACCACTGATTGCTGCCTCAGCAGGATCCTCACTCCGACGCTCAAGCAGCGGAGGCTGGAGTTCAGGCTCAAGTCGCAGCAGTTGGAGTTCAGGAAGCTCTAGCTCCAGCAGCTGGAGTTGGGGGGGCGGCTCCAGCGGCGGCGGTGGAGCAAGCAGCTCATGGTAAATGACACTCTACACAAGCACAAAACAACATGGAATATTACATAGCCAACTACAATGGCAACACCTGTGGCCCATTCAAGGAGGAAGAACTGCTGGCTAATGGCCTAAGACCAAGCACACTAGTGTGGCGACAAGGCATGAGTCAATGGATGGCAGCCAGCTCAATGCCCGAGCTGGCCACACTTTTCACCACTCCCCCACCTCCTGGCAGCGACGAGCACACATCAGCCCTTGAGCGAGAAATCAAACAGGCCGAGCAAGAAATCGAACAACTTCGCCAGTCTGTCGAGCACCTGGAGCAAGACAGCATCGCCAATCTCGTGTGCCCACCTCTCAACACCCCCGACAAGACGCGCTACGACTTTCGGTGCCCCACATGGATCAAGGAGGCTGTAGTACTGCTCGCTTGCGTGGTCGTGCACCTCTTGCTTGGCATCACTGGAGCCACCACCTTCTTCTACATCTTCTTCGACATTGCTGGGTTAGCCATGTGCATAACCGCCATTGTTATTGGCTCTAAAATAAATAGCCTCAACAACGCATCCTTTGCTCAAGGCACACCCTCACGCGTGCAGGCCGACAAGCTGGCAAGCACCAACGGCTGGCTCGTGAGCATCGCCGCCATCGTGGGAGGCATCATCATCTTAGTGCAGTCGGGACTTGACATGTTTGGCGAAGGCATCGAGACTGGAGTTGTTTATACCATCCTGTATCTAATGGTGTTTGCAACGATATGGTTTCACTTTTTCCGACCTATTAAGGTCGACAACTACTCCCTAAAGACTTCACCCACATTGAAAGCCAACGCCAAGCTAAAGAAACTGCGAGAAGCCGACAAGCGACGATGGCAACGCGAGCTGAGGAGTCTGGGAGTGACCAAGGAGGACATTGGCGACTGGGACGACACCGACGCCAGCTCCGATTGGGACGACACCGATTGGGACGACACCGACTGGGACAGCGGCAGCGACTACGATGACGACTGGGGCGGAGGCGACAGTGGCGGCGGAGGCTCCACCAGCGAATGGTAAAGCGCCACAACCCACCAGGTTCTCCACCCATCAAGAAATAGCAAGGATCATTTTCGCCAAATGATCCTTGCTAAGCATTCAATAGGTAATAATTTAATGTAAGGTAATAAAAGAATGTTTTGAGGTTTATTATAAATGCAAAGTTAATGCTTTCATAAGATATGCAGTCTATAAAAATACGTGTTTTACAACACTTTTCTGCATTCAGTGTTTAATTAGAAAGTCTTACTAGTTATGCAATCCAATTGAAAGATAACTTGTTACACTCGCATTCGCGACCATTAACAATACTGGCTATCTTAAAATTTATGCAAACGATTGCGAGTGCCTTTCCAAAAAAATCCAGAAGTCAACCTCTGGACAGGAAAGCTCCAAATATTCTTCAATGACCTTGTCTTTTGCGCTGCAAAGTTATGTATAATTTTTAAATATTCAATATGTTTTTTGTAGAAAAATCAAGACTGTCACGCAACACTCTAGCAATCAACACTCTACAAAAACATGTTATTCAACATAAAATTCTCGGAGCTTCACTTCGTGCCCATCGAAACAAGCATAGGTGAACTGGCTAATCCAGTCGCCCAAGACGGTCATCATCCTGCCACCAGCAAGCGGAACCTGACGTGCAAGATGCAGATGCCCGAATACATAATTCTTAACCTCGGGATCATGCTTCATGTGCTCTGCGCACCATTCCTCAAGCCTGCGGCAGCACACCTCCTTGAGGCGATCCTCCGTTGCCTGCGAACGAGTCACACGATTCTGCTGCGACCAGCCAGTGGCTATGGGATAGGTCCAGCGAGGATGAATGGCAGCATAGAGCCATTGGCACACAGGATTGTAAAAGCACCAACGCGTGAAGCGGTACATGGGCTTCTGGTAGCCCACATCATCGCCATGCGAGAGCAGGAACTTAGTGCCCATGATGTCCATTACCGTGTGGCCTCTCAACACTGTGAGCCCCACCTCGGTCGCCAGGTAATCAAAGAGCCACACATCGTGGTTGCCCGTGAACCAGTAAATCTTAACACCTGCATCAGCCAGCTCAGCAAGCTTCCCCAGGAACCGCACATGCCCACGTGGCACCACATGCCGGTATTCATACCAGTAGTCGAGAATGTCGCCAAGCAAGTAGAGCTCGGCAGCATCATCCTTAATGATGTCGAGAAAATTCACCAGATGGCGCTCATGCTCTCGCTTGTCGATAATATACCTCGCGCCCAGGTGGGCATCCGATATGAAGTAAGCCTTTTTCACTTGTCGCCCTCTTCGTCAAGGTCAAATCCAAGCTCAAGCTTCGCCTCATCGCTCATCATGCGCACATCCCATTCGGGTTCGTAAACCAAATTGACGGTGCACGAGTTTATGCCGTCGATGCTCTCCACCTTTTGACGCACATCCTCAAAGATGAAATCGGCCATTGGACAGTTTGGCGCTGTGAGCGTCATGTCGATGACAACACTTCCATCATCCTGAAGATCAATTTTGTAAACCAAACCCAGGCTGTACACGTCGACAGGTATTTCAGGGTCAAACACCGTCTTGAGCATCATGATGATTTGCTCCTCAAGCTTTAATCTCTGTTCTTGTTCCATTATTATAAATAAGATGAATGCTATTTTTGCGTTGCAAATGTAATGAAAAAAAATCAGTCAACAGCCTTCAACAGCTATGATTTTAGTTTTTGCCACCCTTTTTAATGACACTCACAGCAATTCCCTGACTTCGAACAGCGACGTGACCGTGTAATCAGCAATTGGGCAAGACTCGCCTCGCATGTTCAGGTAAATCGTGCGCCACCCAGCATTGCGCGCCCCGGCGATGTCGGTCGATGGGTCATCACCTATCATCACAATAGACCGAGCGTCAGCGCCACTCAAGCTCATGGCATAATCATAGATGCCCCGCCTGGGCTTCGTCACACCACAATCCTCACTCAGCACAATGTGGGTGATGTAGCTGTTCATACCACCAGCCTCAAGCTTGCACTCTTGCACACCCTTGAATCCATTGCTAATCACATTAATTTCAAAGCCCTTGCTGTGAAGGTATTGCAGTAGTTCCACAGCACCAGGCACCAAGTGGCTTTGCTTCACAAGCTGCTCCAGGTAGCACGAATTCATCGCAACCGCAAGACTGGCAACATCGCCACTGCAACCACAGGCGCCTAAGGCAAGCTCAAAGCGCCTCACCTCAAGCACCTCTTTTGCCACAAGGCCATGATTATACTGCTGCCACAGTTCACGATTAAAGTGCTCATAATGGCCGTGAAACACATGGTAATTAAAGCCACGGTCCGCACAACCCATCATCTCAAAACACGATGCCAGCGCCACCTCACTATTGCGAGTAAACCA
The DNA here is from genome assembly GCA_002353285.1 of Porphyromonadaceae bacterium UBA2751. Lineage (GTDB taxonomy): Bacteria > Bacteroidota > Bacteroidia > Bacteroidales > Muribaculaceae > Sodaliphilus. The sequence goes on from DEJJ01000028.1 coordinate 115,458, forward strand.
CCACAACGTGTCGTCAATATCAATAAAAACAATTTTTACTCCCTCCATTTGCTCAAGTAGGTTAACTTCTGAAAATCAACGGCTACAAAGTTACCACTTTTTTACAACTACTTCCACAACGCTCGCCAATTTGTTACTCAGCTAAAAGAAAAAAAGAAAAAAGACACAAAAAGTTTGCACAGTTCAAAAAAGTGTTGTAATTTTGCATCGCTTTTCGAAAAAACTGGCCTACAGCCAGCGAGAAGCTTTGTTCGGGATGTAGCTCAGTCCGGTTAGAGTACGCGTCTGGGGGGCGTGGGGTCGCTAGTTCGAATCTAGTCATCCCGACTGAAAAAGAAAAGGTTAGTAATTAGGCAATTAAGCCAATTACTAACCTTCTTTTTTCACCACCTGCCCCCCACATCTGCGCTGGAGTCACACTCGCTGGAGCCAAGCTAGACCATTCCCCCAGGTCAAGGAGGCTCCTTTCTTCAGATCAACCTCTTTCACATTAATGATAAGTGAGATAGCCATAATAAAAGCGATTGATCTACACAAAGGTAAACCAACCGCCTTGACTCTTAAAAGACGTTGCCGATAAATTGGAATTTATGATGG
>DEJJ01000023.1 GCA_002353285.1 Porphyromonadaceae bacterium UBA2751
GCTGCGCATGGAATCAAACAACTTTCACAACCTATAGACAACTGGCACAACTTTTTGGTGGTTTTGCATGGAGACATGGAATCACTGGAATCAAACAACTTTTACAACCTGGGAACAACTCTTACAACTGGTCATCTCACAAAGTTGCACCTGGCTTTTATTTTTGCAGTCGTAAAAGTTTACTTTAACTTTGCCAACAAAAGTTAATTGTTTAACCAACAAAAACCGAGAGAGGCCGGTGACCTTGGTTGCACCTTAGACAATGTCCAAACACCGTATTAGTCCGACCTCTCTTTTTTGATTGCTCGCTCCATCTATAATACCTGGTGTCAACTGCAAGACCGACCAACTAAAAGTGTCAGGGGCAATCAAGACGGTTTTTATGAATCATTACAAAGATAATGGATTTTATTCACATCGGCATTGACATTTCCAAGAAAACATTGGATTTGTCTGTTTATGGACGAGAGAAAGAAAGCGGAGGCCATCTCCATGTGACAAACGACCAAAAAGGCTTCGCCAAGATATTATCATGGGCGAAAATGATTGGGGGCCATCTAGATCAAGTCTGGTTCTGTATGGAACACACGGGCGAATATGGTTATGCCCTTGCCTTATTTTTCGACGCGCATCAACTGACCTATTCGATGGTGTCTGGCGCAGACATTAAAGGTGCCAACCCTAGCAAGAGGGGCAAGAATGATAGGCAGGACGCTGCCATGATTGCCAAGTACGCTCATGAGAAACGAGAGTCACTCAAACAGTCGCATTTGAACATTAGACCGCTATACGAACTGCGTTGTCTATTGAATGAACGTAGAATGTATGTGCGCCAGCGTGCCCAGTGGAAAACACAACAATCCGAAAAGCGTGTGTTTTCCACCAAGCAGAGAGACTCACGCGTCAAGAAGGCAATCAATACTCTTTCAGCCATCATTAACACCATTGAAGAAGAAATCAGAAATGTCATTAACGCAAATGAAGATATCATGCGCAATTTTGAACTGATAATGACTATTCCGGGAATAGGCTTAATCAATGCTGTGAATTTCATTGTTACTACCGCAAACTTCACTATGTTCAAAAATGCCAGGCGCTACGCCTCACACATCTGCGTAGCTCCGTTCACCGTCATTTCTGGCACAAGTGTGAACAAGGGAACTCACACGACCAAGATTGGAAGGAACGATCTTAAAGCGGAACTACGTGCCACTGTACTCGCCGTGCTCAAAGCTGATCCTGAAATGCGGAAATACTTCCAACGGCGCAGGGATGAGGGTAAGCACTTCAACATAGTTGCCAATAACATCATGTTCAAGCTAATTTGCCGGGTATTTGCTGTTGTAAATAGAGGTACTGCATTTGTGCAAACTAAAAAATATTTGCAAACAACAGCGTAGAATAATACAAAATACTATTGGATTGAAGGGCGCTTTATTAAGTGACCAGCTGCTTTTTTGCGTAAAAGTATTATGAAAAACACCGCGGGGAGCGCCTTGCGGCAAGGGGGCGAGAAGCCCCCGACGAGCAAAACAAAGAAATAGCATATCAACCTTTCACATTTATTAACCATAAAATCCTTGCATGAGTCCTATAATACGGTGTCGCAAAGCCTGCTTGCGCAGGAATTATTTTGGCTGAGCGTGGAGTCAAACAACTTTTACAACTGGGAGACAACTGGCACAACTTTTTGGTGGTTTTAGATGGAATCATGGAATCAGTGGAATCACTGGAATCAGTGGAATCACTTGTGACTCGCTCTTTCCTCTCACCTGGTTTAAGTATGTCAATGAACTCCTGTCGTGATTGTGATGACATGGCAAAGGTAACACCTTATTTTATTTAAATGCAATATTAAAAAATCACGGCTGAAAGGCAATGTTAAGAAACCACGCCGCAGGTTGCCTTGTTGGGAGGGGCTGCGGCGTGGGTTTTAGTTGGTGCCCGCCTGCTGGTGGAGCAGGGTTGATGTTGTGTGGGTTTCTACTACTTGATTATCTTTTGGGTGGTGCGTGAGCCGTCGCTCCAGGTTGTGACCTTGAGGTTCACGCCTGGCTTTGGCTCGGTGCTCTCCACGCCTGCAAGGTTGTAGTAGCGCACGCTCTCAACGCTCTTGTTTTTCTCCAGTTCCTCAATTCCATCAAAGTCGTAGAGAGGGAACCACGAATAAACGGAAACGAGGTCTCCTCGTTTATATAATGTCAATTGAATACTATTCTCATATAGCCATGCTTGATTGCCTTCAGGACCACCCAAATAAGAGAAAGTACAGTCACTATCAGCAGAACTAACAATCTCATATTCACCATCCTCACAGTCAGACATGTCTATTGCAAATTCTCCAACAGGGATATGGAACCAATCATCATTACCGTTGTATTGATCTTCACTAACAGGGAAGAATCGACATTCACCGGTTGTGAGAATCTCGATAACTACAAGTCCACCATTATTGTTTATGCTTGATAAAATATCACAATGCTCACTTAATTCTGCTTCTCGTTCTTCATCGCTCTTGCCTTCCCATCTAGCAAGAATGTAGTTGCCACATCCCTTGGCTGTGAAATACTTTTGCTGACTTTTATCAACTATAGCCCATTTTGCAAGACTTGGTTTCCTAATGGTTATTTCAAAACCATTCAGGTTCTGGCTCAAGTTGGTGAGTAAAAGTTTAATCCTAAAATAATTGGCCTTTCCAGTAAGATGCACTTCCCGAAATTCAATATATGAGGGAAATAATTCTTGTGCTTTAATACCACAAAACGACACTATGAGTGCCAATAAAATAATAATCTTCTTCATAGCTATAATGTTTTTGGGGTTATTATTATCATAATTAGAATTCACAATTAGAATAACTAGTTTTTAATCAATATATTGCGTAATTTCCACCTTAGAACCTCGCTCGGCGGTGAAGCTCTTAGCTATCTCGACATTTCCAGTCTCAATCTTGACCTTGGCTCCGCTCTGGAACACGCAGCCGTCAATTGTCACACAAAACCGGGGTGAATAAGGGCCCAGGTCCTGTGGAACAAGAATGGCGGTTTATCTCACAATCTTGTGGGTGGTGCGTGAGCCGTCGCTCCAGATGGTGACCTTGAGGTTCACGCCAGGCTGTGGCTCGGCGCTCTCCATGCCTGCGAGGTTGTAGTAGCGCACGCCCTGCGGCTGCTTGGTGGCATCGACGGTGGTGATGGCATCGGGATTCTTCAATTGTTGTGCTTCATCATATTTACAACCTTTGTAAACCAATTCTCCGTTCTCATAGACAGCCGATAGCCCCGACATGGAGTTTAAGCTAGTAATATAAGTTCTGTAGGGCACAAGTAAGTCGCCAAAGCCACAGTCTACACCAATGCCTTCAATCACCTTAAAAGAATACTCAGGATTATCAGGAGCTTCATTATCTATTATTTGATAACCTTTTCTTAAAGTTTGCCCTATCTCAATCTCAAATTCTTGGTAGGTGTCGGCAGGAGAAAATTCAGAAATAGGATAATTTAACTCAGCAAATTCGATGTAATAAGAATCGTTGGGTAAGAACATTGGATTGTTGAAGTCGTATAGGACATCAGGTATATCCCACCAGTACATTTCGTTAATATCATAACTTACGCTTTCATTGGGTATTGCAGTTACCACCTTACCTTCCTCCCTGACATAGGCAGCAAGATAGGGTTCCTTGGCATTTCCCTGCTCGTCATAGTAGGTGCGATAGATGTTATGATATACCAATCCGTCGATAGTTGTAGTGCCACTGAATTCAAGAGTGTAAAGTTGCACTCTCTTCCAACCAGGTTCGGGCCATGCATGGTTATACCCGACATATTCCCAAACTACACCCTCACGCACGATGGGGACGTATTGATAATCGGCTGCACTGGCGCTGGTCATCATCAGCAGGCCCAGTAATGTGATTAAAAATTTTTTCATAACTGTTTATTTTTTAAGTTAGACTTCATCATTTTTAATACATTGCAAATTTATATTTTTTTTGAAAAAAAATTTACCCCCCCCGTTAAAAAATGTTAATAGGATGAAAAATCGAATTATTTGTGACATCCTAAAAACGGCCATGCCAAGGTGTGGGCATGACCGTTTAGAGATTATTGATTGCGGGAATGGGTGGTGATTAGTCGCCCACTTCTTCGAGAATCTTTTGCACGTCCTTGGGCTGGAGTCGTCCGTAGACCTTCTCTCCGATTGTCACAACGGGAGCCAGACCACAGGCGCCCACGCATCGCAGGCAGTCGAGAGAGAACTTGCCGTCGGGAGTGGTCTCACCCACCTCGATATTGAGGATTCGCTTGATTTCCTCGAGCAGTTTCTCAGAGCCACGCACGTAGCAGGCGGTTCCCAAGCACACCGAGATGGGGTGCTTGCCCTTTGGGGTCATGGTGAAGAAAGAGTAGAACGTCACCACGCCATAGACCTTGGATGCAGGGATATTGAGTTTGCGAGCGATGATTCGCTGCATCTCCTCGGGGAGGTAGCCGTGCAAGGACTGCGCCTCGTGCAGGATGTTGATGAGCTCGCCTGGTTTGTTACCATGCTTGTCGCAGATGGCCTCCACCTGCTCAATGACATTACATGCCAGTTTTGTTTCTTTTGTCATAGTGTATAATAATGGTTTTAGCCAATGTTACTTAATAGAACGGTCAAAATAATGAGTGTGCAAGAGGTGATGCGACTTCTCGCTCAGAGGCTCGCCCAGGAATTCCTTGTAGAGCTTCTGGATGTCGGGGTTCTCGTGGCTCTTGCGGATGGGCTTGCCCTCATCCTCGGCATAGAGAGCCTCGCAGCGCTTCTTGAGCACCTCGATGTTGCCGTGGTGGTAGGGCTGTCCAGCGCCGCCGATGCAACCGCTAGGACATGCCATCACCTCAACCACATGATAGTCGAGCTCGCCAGCGCGGAGCTTGTCCATGATGATGCGTGCGTTGCTCAGAGTGTGAGCCACGCACACCTTCAATGGGAATCCGTTGAGGTCGATAGTGGCCTCGCGGATGCCTTCGAAACCGCGCACCTCGTCGAAGTTGATGCGAGGCAGGGTCTTGCCAGTGTACACCTCGTAGCAGGTGCGCAGAGCAGCCTCCATCACGCCACCAGTGACGCCAAAGATAGCTGCAGCACCAGTCGACTCGCCGAGTGGGCTATCGAAGTTGCTCTCGGGCAGATTAGCAAAGTTGATGTTAGCGCGCTTGATCAGGCGAGCGAGCTCGCGAGTTGAGATGCTGTAGTCAACATCGGGATTGCCATTGACCTTGAACTCCTCGCGTGTGCACTCAAACTTCTTGGCCAAGCAAGGCATGATGGAAACAACCACGAGTTTCTCGCGTGGGATGCCCATCTTCTCGGCCCAGTAGGTCTTGGCGATAGCACCAAACATCTGAGCAGGCGACTTGGCGCTCGATGGATAGTCGAGCAAGTCGGGATAGTTGTGCTCAAAGAAGTTAACCCATGCAGGGCAGCACGATGTCATGATGGGCAGCTTCACGCTCTTGTCGCCAGCAAGGAACTTCTTGAGGCGGTCGAGAATCTCGGCACCCTCTTCCATGATGGTGAGGTCGGCGCCAAAGTCGGTGTCGAACACGTAGTCGAATCCCAGGTCACGCAGAGCAGTGGCGAGCTTGCCAGTGACGATGGTGCCAGGAGCCATACCAAACTCCTCGCCCAGACCAAAGCGCACTGCAGGTGCAGGCTGAGCAATGACAATCTTGTCGGGGTTGGTGATGTCGGCCATGAGCTGGTCGGTGTAGTCACGCTCGGTGAGCGCACCCACTGGGCAAACGGCCACACACTGACCGCAATAGGTGCAGTCGGTGTCCTTGAACATGCGGTCGAATGTGGGAGCGATAGTGGTGTCGAATCCACGACGAATTGCACCAAGCACACCCACGCTCTGCACGTTGTTACAAACGCTCTCGCAACGGCGGCAGTAGATGCACTTCTCCATGTTGCGAGTGATAGCAGCAGTCACCTCGTTCTTGCGCTCGCTCTTCTCGCCATCGTTATAAGGCATCTGGCGGATGTTGAGTCGCATTACCAGTCGCTGCAGCTCGCAGTCGCTACACTTGGGGCAAGTGAGGCAATCGTTGGGGTGATCGCTGAGGATGAGCTCAGCCACAGTCTTGCGTGCGCGGATAACGCGTGCCGAGTTGGTGTGAACCACCATGTCGGGCATGCAGTTAGTGGCGCAAGCAGGAGCCAGGTTACGACGTCCTTCCACCTCAACCACACACAGGCGGCACGAGGCAGGTTTGTTCTTCACACAAGTGCCCTTAAGGTCGATGTGGCACAGCGTGGGAATCTCGATGCCGACGAGCTTGCCGGCCTCAAGCAGTGTAGTGCCCTGTGGCACTTCCACTACGTGGTTATCTATAGTAAGTTTAATCAATTTCTCTTCCATGATGATAATAATCGTGAGTCGTTAGAAAACATGAATAGCATCGAAGCGGCAACGCGACTGGCACATACCGCAGCGGATGCACTTGAATGGATTAATAACATGTGGCTTGCGAACGTCGCCCATGATAGCATCGGCAGGACAGTTGCGCGCGCAAGCGCCACAGCCTTTACACTTCTCAGGGTTAACAGTGTAGGTCAACAGAGCCTTACACTGCTTAGCACGGCAGGTGTGCTGCTTAACGTGCTCCACATATTCATCATAGAAATTGTCGATAGTCGACAAAATAGGATTTGGCGAAGTCTGACCAAGTCCGCACAGTGCAGTATCCTTAATGGTTGCTGCAAGCGACTTCAGGTGATCGATGTCGTCCATAGTTCCCTTGCCCTCGGTAATGCGAGTCAAGATCTCAAGCATACGTTTGTTACCGATGCGGCAAGGTGTACACTTACCACACGACTCACCAACGGTAAACTCAAGGTAGAACTTGGCAACCGATACCATACAGTCGTCCTCGTCCATAACAATCATACCACCCGAGCCCATCATAGAGCCAGCAGCGCCCAAGCTCTCGTAGTCGATAGGGATGTCGAGGTGTTTCTCGGTCAAGCAGCCGCCCGAGGGGCCACCAGTTTGAACGGCCTTAAACTTCTTGCCGTTCTTCACGCCGCCACCAATGTCGTAGATGATCTCACGCAGTGTGGTTCCCATGGGCACCTCGATGAGGCCCACATTATTAATCTTGCCAGCAAGTGCAAACACCTTAGTGCCCTTAGACTTCTCGGTACCGATTGAAGCGAACCAGTCGGCACCCTTGGTGAGGATGATTGGCACGTTGGCAAGAGTCTCAACGTTGTTAACATTAGTTGGATAGCCGTTGTAACCGCTCTCGGCAGGGAAGGGAGGCTTGAGGGTAGGCTCACCACGCTTGCCCTCCATCGAGTGGATGAGCGCTGTTTCCTCGCCGCAGACAAATGCACCTGCGCCATAGCGAATCTCGATGTCGAAGTCGAAGTCACTACCCATGATTTGCTTGCCAAGCATGCCATATTCACGAGCCTGCTCGATAGCAATCTTCAGGCGGTGTACGGCAAGTGGATACTCGGCACGAATGTAGATAAGGCCCTCGTTGGCGCCAATACAGTAGCCACACAGTGCCATAGCCTCAATTACTGAATTGGGGTCACCCTCCATGATTGAGCGATCCATGAAAGCACCTGGGTCGCCCTCGTCGGCATTACAAACCACATACTTGTGCTCGGCCTGATAGTTGCGTGCGAAGCCCCACTTCATGCCAGTGGGGAAGCCGGCACCACCACGACCACGCAGGCCCGACTTCTTGATGATGTCGATAACCTCCTCGGGGGTTTGGTTTTGAAGTGCATTGGAGAGGGCAGCATAGCCATCACGAGCGATGTACTCGGCAATGTTCTCGGGATCGATGAAACCGCAGTTGCGCAGAGCCACACGCTTCTGCTTGCGGTAGAAGTCCATGTGCTTTGAGTCGCTCACATGCTCCGAGGTCTTGGGGTCGACATAGAGCAGTCGCTCCACACGTCGCCCGCCAATGACGTGCTCCTTGATGATCTCGTCGGCGTCCTCTGGTTTAACTTGTGTGTAGAAAGTGTTGTCGGGGATAACTTTCACAATGGGTCCCTTCTCGCAGAATCCAAAGCATCCTGTAACAATCACTTCAACCTTATTGGCAATGCCATTGGCTTCAATGGCAGCTTTGAGGTTGTCCACGATTTTCGCACTGCTCGAGGCTTTACATCCTGTACCACCGCAGCAGAGCAACTGAATGTGATCAGTGCCCACTGCCAGTCCACAAGCCTTTTCGCTCACAGCAGCATAACTCAGTTCACGAACATTGAGTTCGGCCTGAGCTTTCTTCCTGAATTGAATCAAGTCTTCAAAGTTCAAGGTTTTCACTGGTTAATTTGTTGTTTTAAGTTATTAGTTGAATAATATATTTATTTTTCTATAATTCTTGCTATAATTGGTAGTTTATCAAAAAAGACTTACAAAATTAAGCACATTATTTTAAAAAAGTATAAAAGGGCATAGTGTTTTAACAACTTTTTAGTGTTAGGAATCCAGTCGTCTTTTATCATGAAAATCAAACATTATGGGAAAAGTTTTGATAATTGTCAAACTTTGTTGTAAATTTGCAAACGAATACAAAAAAAGGCATAGACTTCAATTTTAAATTTAAAGATAGATTATGAAATCAAAGATTCTACTATTAATTGTGTTAGCTGCATCATTACTCACCAGCTGTAATACCCAAAAAGACATCCCTTACATGATTGGTGCTCAGCAACTACCCCAAGAAGTGTTGCAATCGGCCGCTAAAGCCAGCGACCCCGTGGTAATGCCTGGCGACATGCTTCAAATCAATGTCATCAGCCGCAACGCCGAGGCCGTTAAACCATTCAACAAGATTGACTATGTGGCAAAGCTTGGAGGCAACACTGGCATTAACAACAATAACGGTGAAAACTCAATGTACTACTACCTGGTGGATGCCAATGGCAACATTGAGTACCCCTACCTGGGCACACTGCACATTGGTGGCATGAGCAAGAGCGCTGTAGAGAACCATATTGCATCGCTCATCTATCCACGATACCTTACCGAAAGACCTGGCGTTGAAGTTCGATTCCAGAACTTCAGGGTTTACATTCTAGGCGAGGTGAAGAGTCCTGGCGAGATTAAGGCCACCAACGGGCGCCTTAACCTGCTCGAGGCCATTGCCATGGCTGGCGACCTCACCATTCATGGCCGCCGTGACAATGTGATGATTGTGCGCACCAACAGCGATGGCAGCCGCTCAATCCAGACTGTGAACATGAACGACAAGAACATGATAGTGTCGCCAAGCTTCAACTTGCAGCAAAACGACATCATCTATGTGGAGCCCAACAGCTCAAAGGCTCGCTCATCGTGGAACGTTCCTCCCGCACTGTCGCTTGGACTGTCGTCGGTGGGCACGCTAATCTCGATAGCCACATTCATCATCACCCTGACCAAGTAACGACAACTCACAAAAACCAATAACAATCAGTGCCGCCCCACACCGGGGACGGCACTGATTTCATATTGCACTTTGAAAAATAAGCTATAAAATTTTCTCAAGGTCCTTGGTCGACTGCGCTATCTCCTGGGCTGTGACCTCGTGATTAGCGAGATCGTTGGCAAAATATCTGTCATAGGCAGTCATGTCGATGAGTCCGTGTCCCGACAAGTTGAAAAGAATGGTTTTGCTCTCGCCAGCGACTTTGCACTTCAAAGCCTCATTGATAGTTGCCGCGATGGCATGCGACGACTCAGGTGCCGGAATGATGCCCTCGCTGCGCGCGAAGATTGTGGCAGCCTTGAATGAGTCGAGCTGCTGAATGTCGACAGCCTCAATCAGGTTGTCATGCTTGAGCTGGCTGATTATGGCACCGCCGCCATGATAGCGCAAGCCGCCAGCATGAATGTTGGCAGGCTGGAAATTGTGGCCCAGGGTGAACATGGGGATTAAAGGAGTGTAGCCCGCCTCATCGCCGAAGTCGTACTGGAAAATGCCTCGAGTGAGCTTTGGGCACGATGCAGGCTCGGCTGCCACAAAGCGTGTTGCGGCATGATCGCCATTGAGCTTATGGCGCAAGAATGGGAATGCCAACCCTGAGAAATTGCTGCCACCACCAAAGCAAGCCACCACCACATCGGGATACTCACCGGCCATTTCCATCTGCTTCTCGGCCTCAAGGCCAATGACCGTCTGGTGCAAAGCCACATGATTGAGTACCGACCCCAGCACATACTTGCAGTTAGGTGTTGACATTGCAAGCTCAACAGCCTCGCTAATTGCAGTGCCCAGCGACCCTTGATAGTTGGGCTGATTGGTAATGATTTTGCGACCAGCCTTGGTCGACATGCTTGGCGACGAGATGACCTCGGCACCATAGGTCTGCATGATTGATCGCCGGTAAGGCTTTTGATTAAAAGAAATCTTTACCATGTAGACGGCCAATTCCAGGCCGAAGTGCTTGGCGGCAAGCGACAAAGCAGCGCCCCATTGCCCAGCGCCAGTCTCGGTGGTGATGTTAGTGACTCCCTCCTGCTTGCAATAATAAGCTTGGGCAATTGCCGAGTTGAGTTTGTGCGAGCCCACAGGGCTAACGCTCTCGTTTTTAAAATATATGTGAGCTGGTGTGTCGAGAAGTTTCTCCAGCCCGGTAGCACGCACCAGTGGCGTGGGCCGCCAAATGCGATACATCTCCCTCACCTCGCCTGGGATCTCAATCCATCGGTCGGTGGTGTTTAACTCCTGCTGCGAAGCAGCTTTCGAGAAGATTGGATACAAGTCCTCGGCAGTGAGAGGTTGCTTGGTTGCCGGGTGAATTAGTGGTAATGGCTTGCTAGCCATGTCGGGGATAATGTTATACCATGCCTGTGGTATTTCCCGCTCTTGCAAAAGAAACTTTTTTGATTCCATAAAATTGTATTTTTATTCTCATATTCTGAATATCGATGCAAAGATATACAATTTTCGTGAATATTTACGCATTTTTGAGCACTTTTTTATTTTCTTTATCGATTCACTTCAGCAACATTCATTTCACGATTTACGCAATAGGCTGATGCTTAGGCACTATGCCCCAGCAGGTGAAAACACCCACCTGCATGACATAAAACAAAAAGTTATCAACAAGGTTTGCCAGTGTTGACTAAATGTTGTAACTTTGCACTATGATTTCGATAATTCAGCACATAGAATACCTGATGATATTCCACGACTGCGTGGTAGTGCCAGGATGGGGTGCACTCATCGCTAATCATTCAACATCCAGTGCGAGCGAGCTCTCAATCAAGAGGCCATCAAGGACTATCGCCTTCAACGCCTCGATTAATCACAACGATGGGTTGCTCGCCAGTTCGTTGATGCGGCGTCACTCCCTCAGCTATCAAGAGGCCTGTAACATCATCAGCACAAATGTCACCACATTCCAGCGGCATCTGAGCAATGGCGATGAACTCGCCTTTGGCCATCTGGGATATTTCAAGTTCAACGCGAGCAAGAAGATCGAGTTCACGCCCATGGCCCAAGACCACTCATGCGACGAGTTCTTCGGCCTGACCGACATTAGTGTCAACGCCATCACGGGGCAGGAGCCTGAAACGGCTCACATTGCTCCCAACATTGTCATAGGCTGGCACGACCGCATGAAGGTGGCAGCGTCGGTTGCCGCCATTGTGGGAGTTGGGTTATTGCTCTCCACGCCTGTGATTATCGACAAGTCGACCCAATCGGCAAGTTTAAATGTCATGGAGATTAAGGCTGGCAATCAAGATGCCAACAATCAACTTGTGACAGTGAAACCTGCCAGCATGACCACTCAGGCCGACAACAAAATCACATTGATCGAGGATCAGCAAAGCAAGGCCGCAAGTGACAAGGCACAACAAGAAGACGAGACTGCTCAGGACAGCAACTCCCCCTACAATGAATCGATGCCCAGCAAGGGCAACTATTACCTGGTGATCAACTCATGCAGCACAGCCCAGAAGGCAGCCGCAATGTCGCAACAGTATGCACACCACGGCATGAAAACCAAGGTGGTGTCGAGGGGTGGTTATCATCACCTTGCCGTTGCTCAAAGCAATAGCAGGCAAGAATTGCTCAAAGTCAAGAAGACACTGCCTGAGAAATACAAGAAGGCATGGGTGTGCAACTGACACCCACATGCTTTTCACTCAGCAAAAATGGCACATGATGATTTCCAGTCATGTGCCATTTTTCATTCAACCCAAGCGGGAGTTAATAGTGACCACCAGGGGGATGGTGGTGGTGATGCCCACCGCCTGGATGATGCGGACGAGGAGGTGGAGGACCTGGGCGCCCACGATAGGGATAATCATAGTAATAACCATCGTCATACCAGTAAGGGCTGCACGACGACACAGCAACCGATGCCACTATCGATAGCAGCACCGCCAGCAGTAAAGTTTTTCTCTTTTTCATTCTTTTCAGTTAAAAACAAAAAGGGTTAATAAAATTCGGTTGGTGTTGCCTATTTGACAACCAACCGAGATTATGGTTTAACCCTAAATGGCAATTCTCGACCAATACTGATTATTTGACTACCAAATCGACCAATTAATCACTAATCCTTGCACGAATGGCGAGCACAAACTCGCGCAACTGCGCCTCATTCTCGAATGTGCTCAAGGGAATGGCCAGGAAGGTGTAACGGTTCTTCTTGAGCCTCACTACCAGGCAATCACTTGCTGCCGTGGTTGATGCAATCTCATGCCATGCAATCACATGGCGCTTCATCTTGTCGCTGGTGAAGTCGAGTTGCAGGCCAGTAGCGGTAATTGTCACTATTTTTTCCAGTATCGACCATCGCGACTCCTGAGTGAGAGCATAGTAATAGACAAGCGGCATTGCCAGCATCACCATGGCCATCGCCACGATCAGGGCGACATAGGCAAAACGAGTGTCAACAGCAATCAGTGCCAGGCACACTACCACAGGCAGCAGCAAAATCCACCACCAGTGAGCCAGGAACAAGCGATAGAGTATCGCCATGTAGGTGCCCGAACTTATTGAACACTCTTTTATTACCACACCCTGTTTTTAAGCAACAATCCCATTTTAATGTTATCGCGCTGCTTTGTCTCGCGGTCATACATTTCCATGTTCTTCTTCACCAGCTGCTGGCAATAGCCAGTGCCTTCCTTATTATACAGCTTGCTCAAGTTCAGGTAATGCTGCCCATTACCACGCTCAATGCTGAATACTTCGGCCTTACGAGCCTTGACAATGTCGCATTGTGGGCTGTGATTGTCCTCGCCAGTGCCTTTAAGCACCTCAGGCACACCTCCAGCCACGCCAAGTCGGGCGGCAAATGTCTCGGCACATGGTGGATAGCCAAGGGCAATCCACATCGTGGTCAATGCTGGTGTTTCTCCTTGGTCTTCGGGATTAATACCCTCTATCACTATCGATGCCGTTGAGCTGCGCCGGGGTATGAAGTCCTGGTCAACAAGCCACTCTTCGCCACTATGTGTGTAGTCCTTGCCCATAAGGCTGTGATAGAATGAGCGCGAGAATTGCTCGGTGAACATCCAGGGCTCAAAGTCGCCCGCGGCAATGTGAGGGGCAAGCAAGTGGGTTGCGTTGCCATAACGCACATAGCCCATGCCCTCGTCCACACGCCCACTGTGAGAGTAATTAGTGCGTATTAGCACGCCATCGGGGGCATCGGCCAGGTCATATTTCTTGTAAGTGTAGTTCCCTGTCTCGAAATAGGCACCATTGCCTTTAGCATCTATCACGCCGAAGTTGGCCTCTACTCCCAGTGGTTTAGGCAGGGTCTTAAGTAAGCACTCAAAATCGTTGACCGTCACGCAGTGCTCAAGTGCCAGTTTCATTACCACGCCTTCACGGTCCATCTCGCTCAGGGGCACATCATCTTTGTTGAGATTATAGGATGCGGTGTTCATTATCGCAAAGCCCTTCTCGTTGAAGCCTGTCCAGGCTGCAGTGTCGGCAACATCGCGGGCGTCAAATATAGCCACAAACTCATAGCAGTCGTCGTGAGCTTTAATTAGTTCAACACGATTGTCGGGGCAACCGGTGTCGCGGTGTTTCCACAGCATTGGGCGGCCCGAAACTGTTTTTTTGCCTGAGATTATTGCCGATGTGCACGCCATCGCACCAAGGCAACTGGCAAACATCAACACTATGATTAGTACCTGCTTTTTCATGATTTCGTTGATTTTATTGCCCCAAAGGTACTACAAAAACACTTTGCAAACAAAAAAATTTGGTAATTAAAATAAAATTGCTACCTTTGCACACGAATTATGCACGCAATCACGCCATTGATGGCACATGTTACCTACACAAAAAAGCACTTGTGTGCATTTCCCACATTATTTATTTTTTAAATCTATCATTTTTATTCTCGATAATCTTATTCACCGAGTGATTCAGCATTGTTAGGGCATGCTATTTCTCTGAGCATGCTATTATTAGAGTAGAGGTTGATGCAAGCAAATTAATCACTTGTGATTTTCATGATTATTTTTTTCAAACTATGTATATTTTAGACGAACTCAGTTCAATGAGCGAGGCCCAATTAAAAGATTTGGCCAAATCAATGGGATTAAAGAAAGTTGATAATCTCGAGAAAACCGACTTGGTGTATCAAATTATTGACCAGCAAGCTATTGACGCTTCAATCAACACCCCCGAGGAGCCTAAGCGCCGCCGCGGCAAAGCCAAGAAGGATAGCAG
The DNA here is from genome assembly GCA_002353285.1 of Porphyromonadaceae bacterium UBA2751. Taxonomy (GTDB): domain Bacteria; phylum Bacteroidota; class Bacteroidia; order Bacteroidales; family Muribaculaceae; genus Sodaliphilus. The sequence goes on from DEJJ01000023.1 coordinate 14,703, forward strand.
CGAGCAATCAACCGAGCCCAAAGCTAAAGAGAGCAAGAAGAAATCCACCAAGAAAAGCGATGAGAAGCCGGCCAAGAAAAACGATGACAAGCCAGCACAGGATTCTCAACCACAAGAAACACTACCACAAGAGGAGGTCGCCGAAGCTCCTAAACGCAAGCGCGGACGTCCTCGCAAGAGCGATAATAAAGCATCTCAACAAGAGCAGTTGCCAGGACTTGAAGAGCCTGAAACCATCGATCAGAAACCTCAAGAGGAAGCTCCTGCCGCCAAGCCCAAGCGTGCTCGCCGCGAGCGCATCGAGCGTAATGTGGTGCAAGAGTCAATCGACTACAACGACGCCACTCCATCACAGGCTCCTGCTGCACAGGATGAGCCTCAGGCACCAGTCGAGCCACCCATCGAGCCTCTTGACCTGGCTCCTGTCGAGGCTCACGACATCCCTGCCGAGCCCATGCTCGATAGCAACAATGAAATTTATCCCAACGAGGGTTTCATCGGCAACGAGGGCGAGCTGACCGATCAAGAGGAACCTTCCCGCTTCAACCCCAAGCAGGATGATTTCATGAGCCTGTTCAACACCAATCCTAACGCATCAATTGGCAAGAAGTCAAAGCGCGGCGAGAACCAGAATAACAATGCCGGCCAATTCTACAGCGGCGGCCCAATGACTTTCAAGCCTCGCACTCCCGAAGAGCGTGAGCAGGCCGCACGACGTGCCGAGGAGCAACGACGCATCGCTGCCGAGGAAGCAGCCAAGGCTCCTATCATCATCCAGGAGCCCAAGGCCGAGAAGGAACCGCAACAACCCAAGCAGTCTAAGAAAAAGAAGGGTAAGAACCAGCAGGCTCAGCAGCAACCCGAGTCGGCTCTACCCTACTCCGATGCAAGCTACAACTTTGACGGCATCCTCAACGGCACTGGCGTGCTTGAGGTTATGCCCGACGGATATGGATTCCTGCGCTCGAGCGACTACAACTATCTCACTTCGCCCGACGACATCTACGTGCCACAGTCGCACATCAAGAACTTCGGTCTTAAAACTGGTGATGTGGTGGAATGTACAATCCGCCCACCCAAGGAAGGCGAGAAATACTTCCCACTGGTTAACGTGCGCCTCATCAACGGTCGCACTCCTGAGTTTGTGCGCGACCGCATCCCATTTGAGCATCTTGTGCCACTGTTCCCCAACGAGAAGTTCGATCTGGTGAACCACACTCGCCCCAACATCTCAACACGCATCGTCGACATGTTCTCGCCCATTGGCAAGGGACAGCGCGGACTCATCGTGGCACCACCTAAGACGGGTAAAACAGTGCTGCTCAAGGATATTGCTAACTCAATCTCCGAAAATCATCCCGACACCTACATGATAATCCTGCTCATCGACGAGCGTCCTGAGGAGGTTACCGACATGGCACGCAGCGTTAATGCTGAGGTCATTGCATCTACATTTGACGAGCCTGCCGACCGTCATGTAAAGATTGCCGACCTCGTGCTACAGAAGGCTAAACGCATGGTAGAGTGCGGACACGACGTGGTGATATTGCTCGACTCCATCACACGACTGGCGCGTGCCTACAATACCATTGCACCTGCTAGTGGTAAAATCTTGAGTGGTGGTGTCGACGCCAATGCACTGCAGCGTCCCAAGCGATTCTTCGGTGCCGCACGTAACATCGAGAACGGTGGCAGCCTAACCATCATCGCCACAGCGCTCATCGAGACTGGCAGCAAGATGGATGAGGTAATCTTCGAGGAGTTCAAGGGTACTGGTAACATGGAGCTGCAGCTCGACCGCAAGCTCAGCAACAAGCGTGTGTTCCCAGCTGTCGACATCATGGCTTCGAGCACCCGACGCGACGACCTGCTACTCACGCAAGACACCCTCAACCGCATGTGGATTCTGCGCCGATTCCTCAGCGACCGCAACTCTATCGAAGCAATGGAGTTTATCAAAGACCGCATGGAGCGCACACGCGACAACGACGAACTGCTGCGCACTATGAACGACTAATCACAAATCCTTTTTATACTGAAACAAGCAGCATCCCTTCATTTCGATGGGATGCTGTTTGTTCTATATTTATAGGCAGAATTGTAATTACGCTTTACTTATTTCCCTTTGCCCTATTATGTGTCTTGCATAGCATTTGGCAGTTCTTGATGGTGGTGTCACCACCTTTGCTCCATGCTGTAACATGGTCGGCATCCATCTCGTTGAGTTTCCATATTCGCTCACGGTTATTGTCATGACCAATTGCGCAGTACGGGCAGTTCGACAAGCCTTTCTTCTTCGCCTTTATGGTCTGTTGCTCATAAACCTTGCGCATCGTAGCCTTGTCAAACAGCCTCACATTAAGCAGTTTATGGTCAACGCATCCTCCTAGCACATATTCAAATATACCACGATGATTAGTCACAAAGTCATCGCTCATCAGCTCCCGCACCTTTGCCGACAGTTTAGTGTGGTCAAAGGCCATATTGTGGAACCGTTCATAAAGCTCGCCCCAATTCAGTCCGCACATTTCAGGATAAATGTCATCAAATTTCGAATCCGCCCAATCAATCACGGTGTTGAAATACGTCTTTATCTCGTTGATATTTGTGTCTCGGCGATGCTGGCTCATGTAGCTATCCACCTTGCCCTTGCTCACCCATTCAAGTGCTGTGGCAAGGTAATCCTGACGCTTGGCAACGCCTTTGATATATGACTTCCATTTCTGGATATTGGCATTTTGCGAATTGCTGAATTCTGCTTTGCACAAGGTCACAAAGGGACCACTATACACCGAATTCAACTCCTCTTGCCTATTAAGAGCAATACCGGCTGTATTTATAATCTTGAACCACTCTTTCAGCTCTTCCTCGGCATTGTCGCCCTCGCCTTCGCATATGTATACAAGCAACTCGGTGTTCAGTATCTTGTCTTGCTTCTCTTTGTTTAATCCGTCAAAATTCTGCTCCAGGCCGTTAATCTTAACAGCAAACTTGTTCTTGACAAACCTACCAAGCGACGTGATACGTTGCTGGCCATCAAGCACTTCTAGCTTGCCGTCTTCCATCTTATTGAAATATATCAACCCTAACGGATATCCCTTCAGCACCGACTCAATCACGGCAACATCACGCTTGCCGTCAGCATATATGTAGTTGCGCTGATACTCGGGCTGAATTGTCAACTTGCCAGCAAGACCATACAATCCCTTGCCCTCAAGCTCGTTATACTCAAACCCGTCACAAATCTCTTCTACGGTATATTTCTCTAATGTCGTCTTCATTTATTCACTGCTTTTTACGGATTAATATTCTGGCGTATTTTCTCTCACCACCAATAAAAGGATATCCAAAATTAAATTCACTTACATTTGTATTTGCCATTTGCCCTATTATTTCAAATTGTTCTGGGCAGTATTTTTCAATGAATGATATAGGGACTCCCATAGTTCCTTTATAATCCGATGGTATTGCATCAGTGAAAGGAACTTCTATTGCATCATAATTATCATAATGCAAGTATTGTTTTCTTATCCTGATATCCTTATGCTTACTATGTTTAAGATTATCTGCCATTGTCATCAACTGCAATGGTTTATGTCTACGACCATGATCAAGATTTGTAAACCAACAAGAATTACCCAATCGAGTATAGTTCCCAACATAACCTAATTTTTCTGCTTTTCTTTTATCACTTTCTTTTACGACAAAACCTTCAGGAACTCCAAATACCATATCTGCCACAAAACCCGTTGCGCCCATCCAAGCTTTATTCTGTTTTATCAATGGAAAAACCTCTTTATAGGTTATCGCATTCATATTTCCAATAATGATGAATTTCTTCTCGGCATCAACAAGCCAAGCCACAAACTCCCTAAACAGCGAGAAAGGTGGGTTAGTAACTATAATGTCAGCCTCATCTCGCAATGCTTTAATTTCTTCACTGCGAAAGTCACCATCACCCTCAAGGTACTGCCACTCAAGGTCATCAATATTGATACGATTATCACCAGTAATGTCACGCTCCAAGATGAAAATTTTGCCGTGTGTCTTTGACTTATCAGGATTATAATAAGGTTGTACGGTTTCAAACAGGGTTGGTTGATAGGAAATCTTGTACTTCTTGCTCTCGGGGGCATAGCTGGTGGAAATCAGTTTCTTCAAGCCAAGCAGCTCAAAATTCTGGGCAAAAAACTTGGTGAAGTTGCTCCACTCAGGGTCATCACATGGCAGTAACACAGTCTTGCCACGAAACACATTTTTATCGTAGTCGAGATAAGCATTTATCTCCTTTTGTATGTCGGCATACTGCGTGTAGAACTCATCATTCTTCGCAGTCTTGGCATTCGATAAATTTTGATTTGCCATAATTGATTGATAGTTTATGGTATTGCATCCAACTATCAATCACGCCGAGACGGAAAAAGCGTGATACACCTTATCCGTTCAGCAAGAGGTAGCGTCGCATGGCACCTCTGTCTCGTAATAAGAATGCATCACGCCAAGCGTGAGCATTGCTATATTTACGAGACAGTAAGCCCTATACGAACTTACCGCACTATTATTTTCGTGCTTGTTATGCCTTTAAAAGTTTGCGACGCTTTTGGCTGAACGCGAAATAATAGCGAATGCTTATGTTATTAATATGTCGATTGTGAGAAAAATGCCAACTCCTTGGCTCCCACAACTCAAATGCAAAATTACAGTTTTTTGATTACTTCACAAAAATATAGCCCTGATTTTTTAATATTGTTTCTAAATATACAATGAATTACCTTTGCCCCTGCACAATTAAAGAGTGAGAGGAAAGAGCGAGAGGAAAGAGCGAGAGGAAAATGTCACTTGAGTCACTTGAGTCACTTGAGTCAGTTGAGTCAGTTGAGTCAAGTGAGTCAAGTGAGTCAGATGAGTCCATAGAACAAAAAACTATGAACTATGAACTCAAAACTATAAACTAATAATCACTTCTTGTCGCGGTCGTAGTGGGGCATTTCGTTGGGGATGACCATCGAGATTTCGACCATGCCTGCCACCTTGCCGTCGGCTCCTCGCCAGGGCGACTGGTAAATCATCTTGCGCTGGCCGTTCTTGGTGATAGTGTAGGCATTAATAGTGTCGCTTTCCATCATGTGGCGAATCATCGCCTGTGAGCGCTCGTTGTGGCAAGGGAAGAGGTTCTGCCCTACCATCGACTTACCTCCCTTATTAAACGTTTCACGTGATTTCTCGTTCATGTAAATCACTTTACCTTCGGTGTCACACACCGTTACTGCGCAATGCAGCCCTTCGGCCCAATCAATGTTCATTTTTTTAGTTTTTTAGTATAGTTTATTAATGTTCTAAAATAGTTAACGCCTTGATACAGTTGCATGAAGCAGTGAGCATCATTTTCGCCTGCCACATGCTTTCTCACAGCTTCCTCGGGATGAAACTGCACACCCAGGGCAAACGTCTTGTCGGTGCGTTCAATCGCCTCGATAATATCAAGGCCCTGAGTAGGTGTCACGGCTGTGACCTTAAGATTCGTGCCACGCACATCGCCCACGACCTGGTGATGCCACGACGGCACATTCCTGATGGTGTCGCTAATCTCAATGCCATAGAGCAATGACGACGCATCGGTAATCACCACATCATGAGGCACATAATGACGGTTCCCGTTCTCATCGCGCATTGCACGGTGCAGGTTTTCATAATCGATACCCTGTTCAGCATAGTAATTGCCAAGGTCTTGAATCAAGCTAGCACCACTCACCACGCCAAGCACTTGCATGCCACGGCATAGCCCCAAAACAGGGATATCATGATCGAGGCAATAGGCCATTGTGAGATATTCCGACAAGTCGCGAGTCACATCACACACGTCGCCCTCCACCCCATGCCACGGTTGTGGCTCACGGAATAGCGTTGAACTAATGTCGCAACCGCCCAGAAACACCACAGCATCGACACCTTCAAGCACTTGCTTAGCATTCGAGCCATGCCAGGTGGCAAGCTTTATTTGCTCGGCATACTGGGGCAAGAGCACACCATCGGCGTCGACATATTTTGACTGCAACATCACGCTATCATAATCGAAACCCTCAGGGCGCACCTGGTCAAGTAAAACAGCCTCGCCACCAGCAAGCTCTACAGCTATCGCTGCACGGTCATCAGCACTGAGGCCAGGTTTCCAAGCAAGGCCCACACGCACAGCATCATCCTGTGCTACCGCCACTCCACACAGACAGCAGTGGCACAGCATCAAGAGGGCGAGCCCCTTCATAACATTTGCCTTGATTTTCATCTCCCTTAGCTATTAACAGGTTCGGTCTCAGGTTCTTTATGCTTTATGCGCCACCCTATCGCCGCCAGAAGTAGCGTCATGACTGGGCACAGCAGGTTGAAGAAGCAGTAAGGCAAGTAGGTGAGAGTGGGCACACCCAGCACGGTGGCCTGTGTCATGCCGCAGGTGTTCCATGGCACAAGCACCGATGTCACAGTGGTCGAGTCCTCGGTGGTGCGGCTCAAGAGCCTGTGCTCATAGCCAAGTTTAGTGTACACATCACGGAACATGTCGGCATTAAGCACTATGCTAATAAACTGATCGCCAGTGGTGAGATTGAGCAGCAAGCCACTACCCACAGTTGAGGCGACGAGGCTGAACCTCGACTTAATCCAAGTGATCACCTGGCGAGTAATACTCTCAAGCATGCCACTGGCAACCATTGCTGCACCAAAGCACATGGCACACAAGATGAGCCACACGGTGTTGAGCATCCCTGCCATGCCTCCGGTCGACACCAGGTCGTTGAGTGCCGCGTAGCCAGTGTCGACAGCTGTGGCGCCAAAATAGGTGATTGCCAGCCCTCGTGTCAATGCGCCAGCCATGCTCAACGATGCGTCGCCAGCAATGGTGCACAAGATGTTGGGTTGCAATAGCAATGCCATGACACCTGCCATCAGCGATGAGGCAAACAGCACTATGAGCGATGGCACCTTGCGCGCTATGAGCACGCCAGTGGCGAGTGGCACAAGCAGTGCCCACAGTGAGATGTTGAACGTTGATTCAAGGCCATGAGTGTACTGCTCAACTTGAATAGTGTCGTCCACATCATGGCCAAGACCTGCCACAAGAAATATCACAAGCGAGATGGTGAGCGCTGGCACTGTGGTGTGCATCATGTAACGGATGTGCACAAAGAGGTCAACACGCGTTGCCGACGATGCAAGGATTGTGGTGTCGCTAAGCGGCGACATCTTGTCGCCAAAGTAGGCTCCCGAGATTATGGCTCCCGCAGTCCACGCCTTATCGATGCCCAACGCCTCACCCACACCCAGCAGCGCCACGCCGATGGTGGCCACTGTGGTCCATGAGCTGCCCGAGAGCAACGACACTATAGAGCAAATCACGCATGTGGTGAGGAGAAAGTACTCGGGCGAGAGCAACTCGATGCCATAATAAATGAGCGTGGGCACTACCCCACTTATCATCCACGAACCAGCAAGCATTCCCACAGCAAGCAGAATCATGATGGTGACAAAGATTCCGCCCATGGTCTTAGCCATCTGCTGCTCAAAGGCTTTCCACTTCACATGATAAAACACCATCGAGATGAACACGCACACTGCCATGCCCATAATCAGGGCAATCTGACTTCCGCCCGAGAGTGCATCACTGCCAAAGAGGTTGATAACAACAACCAGCATTGCAATGAGCAGCACTATGGGGAGCACAGCCACAAGTGGATGTGGAATTTTACGGTTTTCCATATTCAACAGTTTTTCAAGTGCAAACTTACAAAAAAAACGTCAATTCCATTCTCTTTACAGTGAAAAAAGTAATCATGCAGAGTTCAACTAATCGATCGCGTGAATAATAAAAAACATTAAAATGACTTGCCATGTGACGAATTATGTGTAACTTTGCACGCTAATAAGCTATTATAAGAAAATGACACGTCGTTTATTGATAATATTATCCCTGATTGTAATGCTTGCCAGCTGTGGTGAGTATAACAAAGTGCTCAAGAGCAGCGACTACAACCTTAAGTACGAGTATGCCAAGAAAGCCTTTGAGAACAAGAAATACACTCAGGCCTACACTATCCTTTCCGACCTGGTGCCAATCTTCAAGGGCACTGAGAAAGGCGAAGAGTGCCTATACCTGCTGGGACTCAGCTATTACGAGAATCGCGACTACCTAAATGCTGGTTCTTATTTCAAGCAGTATTACACCCAGTATCCCAAGGGCCGCTTTGCCGAGCTCGCAAGATACTATGCCGGCTATGGTTATTATCTCGACTCACCCGAGCCTCAGCTCGACCAGAGCGAGACTGTGAAAGCTATCGAGGAGTTGCAAGCTTTTCTTGACTACTTCCCCAAGAGCGACAAGGTGGCAATAGCACAGAATGCAATTTTTGAGCTTCAGGACAAGCTGGTGCTCAAGGAATTGCAAAATGCACAACTCTACTACAACCTGGGAGGCTACATGGGCAACAACTACGAGAGCGCAGTCATCACTGCCAAGAATGCCATCAAGGCCTATCCCTACAGCAAGTATAAGGAGAAACTCGAGATGCTTATCCTGCGCTCACGCTTCAAGGAGGCCCAAATGAGTGTCGATGAGAAGAAGGAAGAGCGCTATCGCACAGTGGTCGACGAGTACTACGCCTTCATCAACGACTACCCTAACAGCGAGTCGCGCAAAGAGGCCGACAACATCTTCAAGGTTGCCAATAAGTTCCTCAACCGCAAGAAATAATATAAAATATCACACACATAATATTAGTAGACACAATGGCTATCGATTACAAAAAATCAAACGCTCCTCAAAACACTACAGTGCACGACCTCATTGACCTTGCACAGCAAACTGGCAACATCTATGAGACAGTGGCCATCATTGGCAAACGTGCCAACCAAATCTCAACCGACATGAAGAATGACCTTGAGAAGAAGCTTCAGGAGTTTACCGAGAAGACCGACAACCTCGAGGAGATTTCGGAGAACAGAGAGCAAATTGAAATCTCGAAATACTACGAGAAGCTTCCAAAGCCAACACTCATTGCCACCAAGGAATATGAGGACGGCAAGCTCTACTTCCGCAATGTGAGCAAGGAAAAGGAAGGCATCAACTTCTAACCACAACTTGTGTGACCGCCAGTTGACTCTGAAGCCAACTGAATGTTGTCATTTGCACAAGAAAAAATCAGAGCCACTGCAGGTTTGCAACCCGCGGTGGCTCTCTTTAATCGCTATGGCGATTGTGCTCTTATCAGAACTTGTACTTAAATCCAAGGCAAGTAACGCTTTGGTTCATGTCCTTGAGAATCTGGAAGCGCTGCTCAGTGTAGAACGCACAATGGTTGCTGATTGTGTACTCAGCACCCACACCCACATTAGCACCAAAGCGGTTCACGCCATCAAATCCGTCGGGGGTCACTCGTGCATAGGAGAAACCAGCGAGTGGATAAAGGGCAAAACGACTGCTTGTGCGAATGAGGTAATGCAGGTTGAGGTTAACATTGAAAACATTGATGTGGTCGCTCTCGAAGTAGTAAATGAACTCGGGTTCAATGCGAACATTGTTGACGAACTCATACTGAAAGTTCAAGCCCAATCCCACCATTGAGTGCTTAGATGCGTAACCAAACTGAGCTCCAATCGATTTCTCACCCTGAGCTGCACTGGCGCCAATAGTGCCAGCAAGTGCCAAAAGGCCAATAAGTAATAATTTCTTCATAATCCTATTTGTTTTAGATAGTATCTCTTAGTGCCGGCAAAATTACAACTTTTCATTAAATAAAACAAATGTCCGCCACTACAAAAGAATAGTGGCAGACATTGTCAAGTGTATATTATCTATTGTTATATCAATTGCTGATAACGCTAATTAGATAACACCCTGCTCGAGCATAGCCTGAGCAACCTTCATGAAGCCAGCGATGTTAGCACCCTTCACGTAGTCGATAGTGCCGTCGGCCTGAGTACCGAACTTCACGCACTGCTCGTGAATGTTCTCCATGATCCAGTGAAGCTTCTCGTCAACTTCCTTAGCCGACCAGCTCAGGTGAGCAGCGTTCTGAGTCATCTCAAGACCCGAGGTAGCTACACCACCAGCGTTAACGGCCTTGCCAGGAGCGAAGAGGATGCCGTTCTTCTGGAAGAAGTGGATAGCGCCAGGTTGGCAACCCATGTTAGAAACCTCGCAGCAGCACCAGCAGCCGTTAGCCTTGAGCTCCTTAGCGTCGTCCTCGCTAAGCTCGTTCTGGAATGCGCAAGGAAGAGCGATGTCGCAAGGAATGCTCCAAGCCTTCTTGCCAGCAGTGAACTTAGCCTTGCCGGGGAACTTGGTAGCCATGTCCTCAACCTTGTTGCGGTTAGAAGCACGCATTTCAAGCATATAATCGATCATCTCAGAAGTAATGCCTTCGGGAATCTCGCAAACGCCGTCGGGGCCAGAAATGGCAACAACCTTAGCGCCAAGCTCAACAGCCTTCTTCGAAGCACCCCAAGCCACGTTACCGAAGCCAGAGAGAGCAACCTTCATGCCCTTGATGTCCTTGCCAGCCTTGTGGAGCAGGTGCTGAGTGAAATAGAGAGCACCGTAGCCAGTAGCCTCGGGACGGAGGATAGAGCCACCCCAAGTCTCGCCCTTGCCAGTGAGCACGCCAGTGTGATAGCGGCGAGCCAGCTTTTGATACATACCATTGAGGTAACCAATCTCACGACCACCAACGCCTACGTCGCCAGCGGGAACGTCCTGATCGGGACCAATGTTGTGACGGAGCTCAAGCATGAATGCCTGGCAGAAACGCATGATTTCGGCGTCGCTCTTGCCAACTGGATCGAAGTCTGATCCACCCTTGCCACCGCCCATAGGCAGAGTGGTGAGGGCATTCTTAAATGTCTGCTCGAAACCGAGGAACTTCAGCATTGAAGGAGTAACGGCCTTGTGGAAGCGGAGACCACCCTTGTAAGGGCCAATGGCGCTATTGAACTGAACGCGGTAACCGAGGTTAGTTTGAACCTCACCCTTATCGTCAATCCAAGTTACACGGAATGTGAAGATGCGCTCGGGCTCAACCATACGCTCAACGATCTTGGCTTTCTCAAACTCAGGATGCTGGTTATAAACGTCCACGATTGACTCAAGAACCTCACGTACAGCCTGCAGATACTCAGACTCGCCTGGGTGTTTAGCCTCCAGGTCGGCCATAATTTTTTCAACGTTCATAATTGAAATCTTTTAAATTAATGGTTTAAAAAATTAATGTGATTTTTAAAGAACAGGACAAATTTATATCAAAAAAGTGAAATCGAGAGGGGTAAAAAACATGTTTTTTAGCATAAAATCGACTTTTATCCATTTTTCACAGGTGTTTATCTTATTTAAACAATTAACAATATCTAGTTTAAAATCGTCATTTGATTAACAATAACGATAAAGCACTAATAAAAAGGATGATATTTAAAAGATTTTAGGCCAAAATTCATAAAAATTGCCACTTAACAGGAATTGAGGTTATGTTTTATAACATAATTTCTTTTGCCCATTTATTATTGTTGAGTCAATAAAAATAGGTACTTTTGCGAAAAGATTTTTTATAACCACTTTTTAAAAAACAACTACATTTTATGAAGAAGCACAATTTCTATGCAGGCCCATCAATTTTAAGTCAGTATGCTATTGATAAGACTATTGAGGGCATTCGTGATTTTGCCGGTACAGGCTTGTCGGTTCTTGAGATTTCTCACCGCAGCAAGGAGTTTCAAGCTGTAATGGACGAGGCTCAGGCCCTGTTCAAGGAGTTGCTAGACATCCCCGAGGGATATGAGGTATTGTTCCTGGGTGGTGGTGCCAGCACTCAGTTCTGCATGGTTCCTTACAACCTGCTCAAGACCAAGGCTGCCTATGTCGACAGCGGCACATGGGCCAACAAGGCCATCAAGGAAGCCAAGCTCTTTGGCGAGGTTGAGGTAGTGGCTTCATCAAAGGAAGACAACTACGTGTACTATCCCAAGCAGTTCACCGTTCCTGCCGATGCCGATTATCTTCATATCACTACCAACAACACCATCTACGGAACAGAGTTGCGCGAGGATCTCGACGTTAACATTCCCCTGGTAGCCGACATGTCGAGCGACATCTTCTCTCGTCCAGTTGACGTTTCGAAGTATGCGCTCATCTATGGTGGCGCTCAGAAGAACTTGGCCCCTGCCGGTGTAACCTTCATCATCATCAAGAAGGACATTCTAGGCAAGGTTGACCGCGCTATCCCCACCATGCTTAACTATCAAACCCACATCGACAAGGGCTCGATGTTCAACACTCCTCCCGTGTTGCCAATCTTCACCGCACTGCAGACTCTGCGCTGGCTCAAGGACCTGGGTGGCGTGAAAGAAATGCAGCGCATCGACGAGGAGAAGGCCGCTTACCTCTACGACGCAATCGACTCAAGCCGCATGTTTGTGGGCACCACTCACGAAGACAGCCGCTCGCTCATGAACGTGTGCTTCGTAATGAAGCCCGAGTACAAAGAGCTTGAGAAGGACTTCCTCGACTTTGCCGGCACTAAGGGCATCGTTGGCATCAAGGGTCACCGCAGCGTTGGTGGTTTCCGCGCATCGCTCTACAATGCACTTCCCCTCGAGAGCGTGAAGGTTCTTGTTGAGGCAATGAAGGAATTTGAGAACAACCATTAATTCACACATTATAAAGTATAGTGGGTCACACTATAGGAGTTGTGACCCACTATTAAAACAATAAAACCTAAAACATAATGAAAATTTTAGTTGCTACCGAGAAACCTTTTGCTGCAGCTGCCGTTACTGGCATCCGCGAAGTTGTTGAACAAGGCGGTCATGAGCTGGTGCTCGTTGAGAAAGGCACAAAGCAAGACATGATCAACGCCATTAAGGATTGCGCTGGCTTGATAGTGCGCAGCGACAAGGTAGACAAAGAGGTGTTTGATGCAGCTCCACAACTCAAGGTTGTAGTGCGCGCAGGTGCTGGCTACGACAACATCGACCTCGAGGAGGCCACCAAGCATGGCGTGTGCGTGATGAACACTCCTGGACAGAACGCCAACGCCGTTGCCGAGCTCGTGTTTGGCATGCTCGTTACCCTTATCCGCAACCGCTACAATGGCACATCGGGCACTGAGCTCAAGGGCAAGACCCTGGGCATCCACGCCTATGGTGCTGTGGGTCGCAACGTTGCTCGCATCGCCAAGGGCTTCGACATGAAGGTTAGCGCCCTCGACCCATTCGTTAAGGATGAGGTGATGGAAGCCGACGGCATCATCCCCGTTCACAGTGTTGAGGACTTGTACAAGAACAACCAGTACGTGAGCCTCCACATTCCCGCCAACGACCAGACTCGCAAGTCGGTTAACCGTGCTCTTCTTGAGCTCATGCCCAAGGGAGGAACTCTTATCAATGCCGCACGCAAGGAGGTTATCAACGAGGAAGATCTCGCTGCAGTTTTGGAAAGCCGCACCGATCTCAGGTATATTGCCGATGTGAAACCCGAGAACGCTGCTGAACTCGAGGAGAAATTCCCTGAGAGAGTGTTCTTCACTCCCAAGAAGATGGGTGCTCAGACCGCTGAGGCCAACATCAATGCAGGACTTGCAGCTGCCAACCAAGTGGTTGCTCACCTGAAGGACGGTTTCAACCGCTTCCAAGTGAACAAGTAATCAAGGTTTCTTGACTAATCAACTAAATCTCCGCACCGTGTTTCTTGCACAGTGCGGAGATTTTTGCTTGTCGGCCCAGGTTTTCTTGCCTGGATTGCTGGGCCATGAGCTAAGTCACACAACTACTGGTTCAGTAGCTTAGTGTAGATGAATGTAATATCGGCCGATGTGATGGCACCATCGGCATTGACATCGGCACGAGCCACATGGGCGGTTGAGTCGTCGAGCATGATGCTGTAAAGCGCAGTGATGTCGGCCGAGGTCACCGCACCATCAAGGTTAACGTCGCCGTTAATACTGGTGAGCAGATACTTGATTGCCGCATCAATGTCGAGCTTACCATATCCCCATTTCTTGGCAGGACCACTCTCGACGTAGGAATCACTGTAACACGTGGCCTCAAGAATCTGCCTAACTCGCTGCGGTGAGATGCTTGGGTCTATTTCAAGCCATAGGGCAATAGCACCCACCACCACCGGTGTCGACATTGAAGTGCCACCTTCAAGGCCATAAGGGTAGTCGATGTCGCCCACCGTGACCATGTCGACAACATTGGCGGGATTGCCAAATGCCTCAACATAGCGGCTCACCGACGAAGCAACCATGTAGCCTGGCGCAACCACATCGGGGCGCTGCTTGTTGCGTGCATCAGGCCCAAAACCCGAAAAATAAGCAATGTCGTAAGGGTCACATTTCGAGAACGATTTAGTGCTACCGTCCATCATCACAAAGGAATCATTAGAGCAGTAGGCACCAACCGATATAACACTATCGGCCGTGGCAAGATCGCTCACTGAGCAGCCATTTCCCTTAAGGCCCGACACCCACCCATTGAGACCTGCGCGCGAGAACACCACCTGCCCCCCACTCCATCCCATGAGGGTCTCACCTTTAGGAGCCTTATTGATAATGCCAATGGCGTATTGGCTACGGTCGAGGCTCTCATAATTAGTCTCGATGAGCGAGTGGAAATGGCCGTTGTTTTCAATAGCACAAGCAAAATAGATCTCGCCTGTGAAATATCGTGCAAATATCGAATCGCCCTCGCTCGTGACGGTGTATACACTATCGAGTTCGGCTTCACGAGGCACATTGAGTCTGTGAACCAGCGTGTCGTTCTTGATATCCCAAATCACCAGGTCAACAGTGTGACGCTGCTGCGACATGGACCACATGCTTGAGTAGCCCACCATGGGCTCGCGACTGTACCAGTTGCTCAGGAAAGTGGCAAGAGAGTCGTTTTCGCCCAGTTTCTTGCGCAAGTTCATGGGCATGTTGGCATCGTTGCCAGCCGACACCACGCAAATGCGTCCTGGCCCCGACACCTCGTCAAAGAGCCGGCATAGCGTTGAAGAGCCATCGTGAGCGCCATCTTGGCTACCAAGGCTCATGTTAATCACGGCTGGTCGGTTCACCTTATCGGCATAATCAAAGATATACTTTATGGAATTGGCTATGTTGAAATCGGTCAATCCTTGTTCGGGCATTGCACACACAACAATTTCGGCACCTGTTGCCACCCCATGATAGCCATTATCGAGGTAACTGCCCGCTGCAGTGCCTGTGGTGTGAGTGCCATGATATTGCGTGGAATCGTCGGTGGTAAGCATCGCTATCTGCTCGGTTGTAGTGTACTCACTGCCTGGCAAGGTGCAACCATCAATCACAGGCGAGGAGCCAGTGCTATCTGCTGGCAAATAGGCCCTTACAATGCGATTGTTGCCATCCTTATCCTTGAAATTGATGTGGTTGAAATCAACTCCCACATCAATCACTCCCACTACCACCCCACGCCCCGTGTAGACAGGACCGGAGTAATTGCCATAGGTGTAGCTCATCGCAGGAAATCGCGAAAGCTCGAGCGCCTTGTCGTTGCACAGAGTGGCATGTCGAGCGAGCTCAATGCGTCTCACGCCCTTGATGGAAGCCAAATTTGCGACCTTGGCAAGAGGCATCGTCACTGCTGCTGTGGTGCCAAACACCGAATTGACCGTTGCCCCCCCTTGCGAGAGTAACAACAAAGTTGCAGGACTGTCGACTGTGACAAAGCCCTGCAGCTCGGTGCTACGAGTATACGAAGTCAGCATCTTGCTATTATTATTGCCCAGCTTGGCAAGTTGAATAGCTGTGCTGGCAGGAAACACCCCCGCCATGGCATTGACACCTGCCACTAACGTTATTAATATGTATAGGAACTGCCGTTTCATGATATAACTATTGATAGGTTATTACTACCTGCAAAGTTAAGAAAAAATGACCAAACATTCAAGAAGAATCCCGATGAAGGTCGTTATCCTTCACCGGGATTATGAATTAGAACTTAAAAAATCCTTACTGCTGCTTGTTGAGCTGCTCTACATACTTAGCAAGCTGCTCGTTGTCAGGATCCATGCTCAGCCATTTCTCAAAGTAGGTCTTGGCAGTTGCCTTATCGCCCTTCTTGTCGTAGTAGTTGGCCATGTAACGGTAGCACAGCTGATAGTAGTAGTTAGCGTTCTTGTCATCCTTGTGATTGTTGACAACGCTTTCGAGCTTCTTGTACGACTCGAGAGCTGTGCCGTCAAACTCACTGGCCTCGCTCAGCAGCTTGATGCGTGAAGCCATGTAGTAGTTGCTCACATCATCGGGTTGCTTGGCAATAACCTCGTTAATAGCCTTCTCGGCACGTCCGAGAACATCCTTCTTCTTGTCGGCGTCGGTAGTGTTCTCAGCCACACGAGTGTAAGCGTTAGCAAGGTTATAAAGGTCGTTGACTGTGTATTGGCCACTCTCTACAACTTTCTCACGCACCTCGGCAGCCTTCTCGAAATCTTTGTTCTTAGTGTAGATGCTCACAAGCTGATTCAGGATGTTCTTATCGTTGGGGAACAACTTCACAGCCTTCTCAAATGTCTCCACAGCATCCTCTGAGCGGTTGAGCTGGTTGAGAGCGGTTGCGTACTGGCTGTAGTCTGATGCCAGGTAGCTAGTGCTGAACTTGTCGGACATGTCAAAGAACTTGTCGCCAGTTTCAATGGCGCCCTCCCAGTCTTCCTTGCTGCACTGGCTATAGAGCTTGAGGCGATAGCCCAAGAAGCGATTGTTGCTATCATCGTCATCATCTCGAGCAATGAGGCCGTTGCACACGTTAATGGCCTTGTCATAGTCCTTGTTCATCCACAGCAACTGTGCGTAGCGAACCTCATCCTTAGCAAAATGGTTGGGGTTGTCATAGTAGTTGCCATAGTGCTCAAGAGCCTTAGCCACGTTGTTGTTCTCATAGTACTTCTCGGCAAGCTCACGCTGAACAAGAGCATTGTTGGGAACCTGGTCAAGAAGGCTCTCAAGGCTCTTGAGTGCCCTGTCGGGGTTGAGGAAGAAATCCACATTACAGAACTTGACGTGACTCTCGATGTTGGTGGGCTCATACTGGAAAGCGAGCTCATATTGGCCTGCAGCAGGGCCCCACTCTTTCTTGTAGCCAAGCTCATCGCCCTTGAAGATGTAGTAATCGGGGTCGCTAGGATTCCACTTGAAAGCGTTGTTGGTGTACTTATTAATTTGCTTAGCGTAGGCATTGGCGTCGGCATAGTAATAAGCGTTGGCAATAGCTACAGCCAGTTTCGAGTTCTTCTTCGAGAGCTTCTCAGCATCCTTAAAGAATTTCTCAGCCCCTTTGGCATCACCGTTTTTTAGTGCGATGGCGCCTTTACCCACATAGTTGAATGGGTTTTTGGCATCGGCTTGAATACCCTTGTCGTAGTAAGCCTGAGCAGTTGCGAGGTCACCCTTGTGGTAAGCAATCTCACCCAGGTAGTAATAGGCCTCGGTCATCTTAGTCTGAGGATTGTTAAGATTTCTTTCGAGCAAGTCTTTAGCGTCGTCAAGCTTACCGATCTTGTAGAAATCAATACCATCTTTGTATCCTTGAGCATTTACTGCAAAGGATGCGCAAGCCAGAAGCATGGTTGCGAAAAAGAATTTAGTTTTCATTGTAGTAAGTATTAAATTGTTGATAAAAAATTTCAATATCTCTTGGGCCACCTTCACTGCATGCGGCGCCCTTATTTGTTTATTCTTCGCCACCCACATTCACTATCCTCACTGGCACTGCGGCAGGCGAGATACCAGTCTGCAGGATAATCTTTTGACCAATGCTACCTGTGAGGAACACAAAGAAGTCATGATCGAGGGTGCCCAATGGTGATGCATCGATTGCAAAAATCTCACGGGTGAGTGGATAAGATCCATCGAAGATGTAGGCCTGGTAGGGCTTATAGTCCTTTAGGCTCTCCTCAGTGCGCACACCAAGCACCTTAATCTCATCGGTGAACTTGGTTTCCTGTCGCGAGGTAGCACCGTTCTCGAGCTCAGCATATTTTTCCTCGATAGTTGCTGCTGTCGACTTCATGTCGGCAGTAATCCAGCTCACTCCTATCACGCCAATGGCGTTGCGGGTCTTCTTCACGATGTCAAACACCTCCTGCGAGCTACCTTGAGCAAAGAACTCGATGGGAAGGTCCTTGCCGGCATTGAACTTGTCCTTCATGTAGTGAAGCACGCCCGACCGGTTCTTGTCAAACACCACCTTGATGGGCTCGTTCTTGAGCACTGTGGGATATACATCCCCCCATTTAGTGGACTTGCCAGTCATGATGTCGGCAATATCGTTGACCGATACGTAGTCGATGTCATTAGCATTATTCACTATCAGAGCCACAGCGTCAACGGCAATTCGTCTTGAACGATAAGCTCGTCCCTGGCCCTTGAGAATCTTCTTTTGATTAGCAGTCAAGTCACGATAAGTGATGATGAGGTTCACCTTCTCACTCAGCAGTGAGTCGAGTGCTGCAGCCTCATCGATGTAGCGAGGAAGCACGCTGGCGTCCTTGTAGGAGAACTCAAAGACTTGAATCTCATCGTCGAGCACGTTCTTGAACGACTCGTCGCACAGCACCTTGCACAGTCCGCTCACGGCCGATGCCTTTGTCTTCTTGCCCTTGTTGCAAGAGGTGAAGGTTGCTGCGATTGCTGCCACCATCATCAGTGATAATATTATTCTCTTGTAAGTCATAGTGCTGTAGCTTTTAAAATTAATTATTATTACGGTCTTCTAAATCTTTAAGTCGATAATAGTCGGTGCCTTTAATCTGCCTGTAGCAGCGGAACACTCCATAAATGGCAAAAACCGTGCCAAAGACGAACCGCAATGTGAGCCAAGGCTCCGATGTCCAATTAAAGAAATTGATAAAGAGCAAATAAGCCATCCCAAAATACACAAGAATCATGAATACCCCAAAGAATACCCTAATTGCCTTAAAAAAAGTGCCTGTACCAAGCTTCATGAATTCAAATTCTTTATTTTTTACGTTTAGACGCAACAAGTGTTAATTGGTTTATTTAATAAAAACGAGAAATTAACATCTTTAGTGCACTTATTACGTTGTAAAATTACTAAAAAAACACCTAACACTATCAATAACGAATAATATATTATAATATCTTAACGTTACTCGGCGCGGTCGGCAACTTTATCCATTGTGAATTCGTCAAATCTGAAATAGGAATCAACCACTGCCGTGCCCCTCATCAGCGATGTGGTAACACCTTCAGTGCTGGTGCGGCGGAAACGGCGCGTGACAGTGAACGAAGCACTGTAGCGTGGCAGTTTGCTCGAATCGAGCGACTTCTTCACGTCAACAGCAAGCGATGAGAAAGCAATCGAATCGATATCACTCTCCTGGTAGGCATTGAAGTAGTCGTGCACATCGGTGTGGCCGGCATTGTGCTTGCCCATGAAATTGGTCATGCTTGTGTTGCACACCATCATCATGTCCACAACATTCCACTGTTCCATCCCTGTGAGGAACTGCTGAATAAGGTTCTTAACCTGGTCGCGTTCATCAACTGTGAGTTCGGCTCGGCGAAACTCCTCAAATCGGCTCCTTGCCTCGGCGATGTGCTTACCACTGGGGAACTCACGCATATAGGCGTCAATTGCTGCTTTCGAGTCCTTTTCAATAGCATTATTCCACACCACATCATCAAGAGTGCCGCGTGCCTGGTCAAGGAACTTGCTGTTAGGATGATTGTTAATAAACGTGCGCAACTGAAACTCATCGTTGCTGGCCAGTACCTGCTCCCACATCGTTTTCTCATTAATGAGCATGGTGTACATTTTCTTGGCCTGCTCGCTATGCTCTCCATCGGGATAAGCATCGAGGTAATGCTGATAATCGGCAATCTCATGCGATTGCTCACACTGCGCCCATAGCGTTTCCTCATCTTGATGTGAGATCCCCATGTATAATGCGCCACCCACAACAGCCAGCGCCATAATCACTGCTGCAGTGATTATAATCCAGCTGTTATTTTTCTTCTTAGCACCATTGTTATTACCACGTTGAGAATATTGTGATTGCGACCTGATGTGGCCTGGCTGCTCGGGTGAGGTGCCACGCTCACGTGTGAAACTATCACCCTGTGGCCTATAAAGCTTTGCGCCACAGTGTGGACAATAGGCATCGCTGGAGCTTATATTATCATTTCCACAGTTATTGCATCTCATTGTTAACAGTTGAATAAATATTGATGATGCAAAATTAGGAAAGATAAAACAAACGTGCAACGGTTTTAGTGAGATTTAAAATAAAAAATCTATTAATAAAATATAGATAACAAGAAACAAGAAAGCCGCTTGGTTGCAATGACCAGCGGCTTTCTTTAATTTATGCTATTTCTTTAACAGAAATATCACAAGTAGTGATTAGTTCACACCCTGAAGTTTGAATGTTACAGGCAGTGTGTACCATACACGAACGGGATCACCCACGGCGTTGCGGCCAGGTGAGAATGCGGGCAATGACTTGCACACGCGAACGGCCTCACGGTCAAGGTCCTTGTCGACCGAACGGGCAACCTTAACCTCACCAATCTTACCATTCTTCTCAACCACGAACTGAACGATAACCTTACCCTGGATGTTGTTGTCGGCAGCAGCCTGTGGGTAACGCAGGTGGTCGTTCAAGTACTTCATCAGAGCAGCATCGCCACCAGGATAAGAGGGCATGTGAGCAGCCGATTGGAATACCTCGTCGGCTTGAGGCTTAGGCTCCTCTTTCTTGGGCTCGGGCTTGGGTTCAGGTTTCTCCTCTTTGGGAGGCTCCTTAATCTCAACGATTTCCTTAACCACAACTTGCTCCTCTTTCTTGGTGTCAAGTGTGATATTATCTGTACCCTTGTCCTCGTCAACAGCACCAACCTGACGCTCATCCTCCTTTTGAGATTCGATTGTCTTGGGTGGTTCCTTAACCTCGCTGTCATCAACGATGTTCATCTCGGTCACCTTCTGTGAGTTTTGAATCTCCTCTTCGAGAACTTGTTCTTTCTCCTCGGGAATTTCAATCTCCTGCTGGATTTCCTCCTCTTCCATCTCTTGCTCCATCTGCTTTGCAAGAGCCTCTTGCTCGAGGCGCTCTTGCTCGAGACGGCGCTCGGTCAAGTATTTGTTAAGAGAAGTATAACCAAATGCCAGCAGCGCAACAATAGCGATACCTATAAGAGTATAGATGACCGACTTGTTGTGACGCCTGGGTGAGTCACTTCTAAGCTCATATGCTCCAAAGTCCTTATTCTTACCTTCGAAAATAAGGTCTAACCATTCTTTCGATGAAAGATCTACATCTTTTGCCATAATGTTTCTTTTTTAAAGGTTTGACAAAATTACTTAGCAGGAGCAGCAGCGGTAGCTCCACCCAGTGGGTGACCAACCTTGTGCTCATAGAGCGTAGAGTCTTGCTTATTCAGAGCCTCAATCTGGTAAGTTGAGATTTGATTAATCTGCATCTCATCCAGCATACGAACCACGTCGGCATAGCAGGCGTTTGCGGTAGGTTTAATAACAATGATTGGGCGTTTTGCATTAAGGTCAGCAGCCTGTTTCTCGCGAGCATCCCTTACCCTTGCGTTATAAACCGAGTCGTTGATAGCGCCCTTCTTCCAATCAGCCTTGAGCTTATTAACGATTGTGAGAAGTTCCTTGTTACGCTTCTGGAGCATACCACGGATGGCGTCCTTATCGTTTCCAAACTTAATGTCGTTGAGGGTGAAGTCCTCCATGTCGGGCTTACCATCATAGTAATAAATCTTACTATCGGTCGACTTGGCTTGACCCATCTTGTCGGTTGTCACATTACCATCAAGGATGAAAGTGATAGCGTCACTCTCCTTAATCTTAGTCTCCTCCTCCTTGTTCACGTTGTCGTTGGTAGGCAACACAAGGTCGAGAGTTTGAGACTTAAGCATGGTTGTACACAACATAAAGAATGTGATCAACAACATGTTCATATCAACCATAGGAGTAAAGTCGATACGGGTGTCGAATTTCTTCTGACGTGATTTATCTTTCTTTGCCATATCTCTTATTCCTCCTCTACTTTAAGCGAAGTCATCAAGGTGAACTTGTTTAACTTCTCAGTCTGTAAATTATCCATTACCACCTGAACAAGGCTGTAAGGAGAGCTTTGCTCAGCCTTGATAGCAACACCACGACCACCAATCAGGTCACGGCCAAGTCCATGCTCTTGCATCACCGACTTGATGGCTGCTAACCAAGTTTGAAACTCATTACGTGGACCGTCTTTTACCGACAGTTGAATCGGTATACCACCTTCATCCTTCAGGAACGCATCACGTTTCTCCAGGGGAAGAGCAATCCATTTGGTGAGCTCTTTCATGGGAACGCCGAAGGTATTGAGCTTAGAGAATTCCTTTGCAGCCTGAGCAGTGAGCTTTGGCGCACTTGGGTGAGTCTCGCGATAGGTGTTATAAGCCTGGCTGAGCACCTCGGTGCGGAAAGTCTCGGTCGAGAGCTGAGTCGAATCCTTGGCTCCGGTGAGGTTCATGTAAACCTTTCCATTGGGAGCAATGAGAACTTGCACGAGTTTCTCGTCGGGCACCTTCTCTTCACTTACCGATGGAGGGGTGATGACCTGCACTGGTTCCTTCTGAAGGAATGTTGAAGTCAACATGAAGAAAGTCAACAGAAGAACAGTCACGTCACTCATCGCCGTCATGTCGATGATGGTACTTTGTTTCTTAATTTTGACTTTTCCCATTGTTACACTTTATTTAATTAAATGTTATTGATAAAATAATTGATTTAATTGATTTGCTACAATCAACAACAATATAATTAATGTGTAGCAGCGAAAGTAGAAACAATTGAGAAGCCAAGCTCGTCGATAGCATAGGTCATGTTATCGATCTTGCTGGTGTAGAAGTTATAAGAAATAAGTGCCAATGCTGCAGTTGCAATACCAGTAGCGGTGTTCACAAGTGCCTCAGAGATACCAGTTGACAGCTCGGTAGAATCGGGAGCACCTGATTGAGACAGAGCCTGGAACGACTTGATCATACCAAGCACAGTACCGAACAGTCCTAACAGGGTACCCAGAGTGGTGAGGGTAGCAACGATAGGAAGATTCTGCTGCAGTGCAGGCATCTCAAGAGCTGTAGCCTCCTCAAGGGTCTGCTGGATCGAAGTAAGCTTCTGCTCCTTCTGCAGGAGTGTGTCCTTATCCATTTCTTTGTACTTCTGAAGTGTTGCATAAACAACAGCGCCTACAGTACCCTTCTGCTGACGGCAGAGTTCCTCAGCCTTGGCGATGTCCTTCTTCTGAAGAGCGGCCTTTACGTTCTCGACAAACTTGGTGATGTTGCCTTTACCTTTAGCCTTGCCGATAGCGAACCAGCGCTCAACCGAAAGCACGATAACTGTAAACAAGCAAGTCAACAGGATAGGAACCACGAAACCGCCCTTATAAACGGTACCTGCGAGGTTGGCTGGCGAGAGTTTAACCTCATCGCCTACTTGGAATGCAAATGCAGCACCTGACTCTTCACCGCCTGTGAAGTTGCTAATCATACCCATTACAAACAGGTAGAGGCAAACAGCAACTGCTAAGCAAACGAGGATTACGAGGAATGCACTCTTGATACCACCAACATTGCTGTTAACGGCCTTGTCGTCAACCTTCTTGGGTTGTGGTTTTGCAACCTGTGGTTGTGGTTTTACAGCTGGCTTTGGAGCCTGGGGCTGTGGATTGTTTGGCTTTGTAGCTTCCATAATCTAAAAATTAAAAAATTAGTTGTTAATAAAAAAGTTGATTAATATAAAATTTGTTTTTTTAATATTCTCAGTTAAAATTAATGGTCCAAGTAATTATATTAATAACGTGTAGCAAGTCCATTTAGTGTGTTGCTACAGCTATTCACTGTGATTAATGTGCCTATATTGTTAACTATCACACAATTAACACCTCTACGAGTGCTTATCATAGTAAAATATTCGCAAAAATCACTCGCAAATTTATTACTTTTATTTCAATAAAGCAAAGAGAACATATCTTTTTTTGACAAAAAAAGTTATTAACAACCTAAATTTATCACACCGTTTCGCCCACATCGCAGCAATCCCAAAAAATATTTTTCAACAATTAATAACATGCATGCAAACAGTATTGCAGATTTTTTATAACTTTGCAGATTGTATTGAAGATAAAGAAAAAAACAATTTATATCAATTCTCATGGCTTTAATAAAACTTAAAAAGGGATTTGACCTCAACCTCAAAGGTCAAATCAAGCAAGAAAACGTGGCCGATGAAGTGACCGCTACTAGCTATGCCATTATCCCCGACGACTTCACGGGACTGACGCCTCGCATGGAGAAAAAACCAGGCGAACACGTAGCTGCTGGCGAGCCTCTTTATCACGACAAGAACGACGAGAAGGTGAAGGTGACCTCGCCAGTGAGTGGCATCGTCAAGGACGTGGTGAGAGGTGAGCGACGCAAAATCATGGCAGTAGTAGTCACCCCCGATGGCAGCAACGACAACAAGCGCTTCGACACAAAAGCCACCCCCAAGGAGCTCCTGCTTGAGAGTGGGTTGTGGGCTATGATCAGGCAACGCCCTTACGACATCGTGCCAAGCAGCGAAGTGCGACCTCGCGACATCTTCATCACAGCTTTCGACTCGGCGCCACTGGCACCACAACTCAAGCTGGTGATGGGCGACAACGAGAAGCATGTGGCTAAGGCCGTCGAGGTGCTCTCTACGATGACAAGCGGCAAGGTGTACCTGGGATGCCCTAAAGACTACACTATCGACAACACTGGAGCCGAGGTCAACACCTTTGTGGGGCCACATCCGGCTGGCAATGCAGGTGTTCAAGTTGCTAATGTGAAACCCGTCAACAAGGGCGAAGTGGTGTGGACCCTCGATGTGGTCACAGCAGCGCGCATTGGCAAGCTGTTCAACACAGGCACCGTCGACTATTCCACCACAGTGGCTCTCACCGGCAGTGGCTTCATCGAGCCCACCTATGTCAAAGCTACTATGGGATGCTCGCTCGAGTCGCTGCTCAATGGCAGGCTCGTGAGCGACGACAAAGACAAGCGCATCATTGCAGGCAACGTGCTCACTGGGGTTAAGGAAAGCATTGATGGATATCTACATGCGCCCTATCGCCACATTACCGTCATCAACGAAATCAACAAGAAGGATGAATTCATGGGATGGGCATCGCTTAGCCCCAAGAAGTACAGCATCTACCGTGTGTTCACAAGCTGGCTGATGGGTCGCCACAAGGAGGTAGACCTCGACGCCAAGCTCAATGGTGGCGAGCGCGCCATCGTCATGAGTGGTGAATATGACAGGATGCTGCCCATGGACATCTATTCCGAATTTCTTATCAAGGCAATCATCGCGTTCGACATCGACAAGATGGAGCAACTGGGCATCTATGAAGTGGCACCCGAGGACTTTGCTCTGGCCGAGTTTGCCGACACTTCAAAGCTCGAGCTACAACGCATCGTGCGTGAAGGACTTGACAAGATGAGAGCCGAGATGTGCTAACCACATCACATTAGTAATCAACACAATGAATATTAACATTTAAACTAAAAGATAAAGTGAAATTCTTAAGACAATTCATGGACAAGATAAAGCCTCACTTCCACGAAGGCGGCAAGCTCAGCAAGCTTGAATCGGTCTACGATGGAATGGAGACATTCTTGTTCACTCCCAACACCACATCGCGCTCGGGAGTGCACATCCACGACAGCAACGACATGAAGCGCACCATGATCACCGTTGTAGTGGCACTCGTGCCATGCCTGCTGATGGCGATGTATAACATCGGCTTCCAGCACTTCAGAGCTATAGGTGTTGCCGACGCTTCGTTCTGGCAGATGTTCCTGTTTGGACTGCTGGCATTGCTTCCCGTGATTGTGGTATCCTATGTTGTGGGACTGGGCATCGAGTTCATTGGCGCTCAAATTCACCACAAGGAGATACAGGAGGGATTCCTTGTCACTGGCATCCTAATCCCACTCATTGTGCCTATTAACACACCACTATGGATGACGGCTGTGGCAACAGCTTTTGCCGTGATTTTTGCCAAGGAGATTTTTGGCGGCACTGGCATGAACATCTTTAACGTGGCACTTATCACGCGCGCGTTCCTCTTCTTTGCTTACCCGTCGAAGATGAGTGGCGACAGTGCTTTTGTTAAGATTGACAGCGCATTTGGCTATGGTGGCGGCAATGTGGCCGACGGCTTTACCGGAGCCACCCCTCTGGGCGAAGTGGCCACTAATTTCGAGAACTTCAGCACATCTGCCATGGATGCTTTCATAGGCCTCATCCCTGGCTCACCAGGCGAGACCTCAATGATAGCTATCCTCATTGGCGCTGCAATCCTGCTCATCACTGGCATTGCCTCATGGAGGGTGATGCTCAGCGTGTTTGCTGGTGGCTTGGCAATGGGTGCTCTTGCCCACGCATTCGCCTGCGACACCTATCCAGCATCAATGCTCGACCCCATCACCCAAGTGTGTCTGGGAGGTTTCGCATTTGCAGCTGTGTTCATGGCCACCGACCCCGTTACTGGTGCCCGAACCAAGATTGGACAGTACATCTACGGATTCCTGATTGGCGTGTTTGCAATCCTCATCCGCGTTTACAACGGTGGCTACCCCGAGGGCGCTATGCTCGCTGTGCTGCTCATGAACGCTTTTGCACCGCTAATCGACTACTGCGTTGTTCAAGTAAATATTAACCGCCGCGCCAAGCGCGCCAAAGTTCAATGAAAGGAGGCTCTTATGGCAATGAACAAGAACAGTAATGCTTATCAAATCATCTATGCTGCAGTAATGGTCCTGATTGTGGGCACTGTGCTGGCATTCATCTATATGGCACTCAAGCCGAAACAAGACGACAATGTGGCCAACGACAAGCGCAAGCAGATACTGAGCGCTGTGCACATCACTGCCCCGAGCGACAACGACATTGAGGCCACTTTCAAGAAATACATCGTGGCAGGCTACCTCCTCAACGAGGATGGCAGCGTGGCCGACTCAACTCAGGATGTGGCTTTCAACGTTGACATGAAGAATAACATCAAGCTCGAAAAACGTGACCTGCCATTGTTCAAGTGCAAGCTCGACGACGGCAGCATTAAGTACATTGTACCGGTCTATGGCGCAGGATTATGGGGCCCCATCTGGGGATATGTCGCTGTAAATGACAACGGCACCGACATCTATGGAGCTTACTTTTCTCACGAAGGTGAGACCCCTGGCTTGGGTGCCGAAATTGCCAATCCCAATTTTCAGGAACAGTTCAAAGGTAAGAATATCTACCCTGATGGCGAGTTCAAGTCTATTAGCGTGATGAAGGCTGGCCAAAAGCCGACCGACGGTTCTGAATATGTCAACGCCATATCGGGAGGAACAATCACCAGTCGCGGCGTACAGGCCATGCTCAGCGAATGCATGATGCCCTATGATGCATTCTTTAAGAAACTTCAAAGTGAAACCATTTTAATATGCGGGACCGATTTAGAATGTGAAACCAATTAAATGACAATAGACTATGTTATCGAAACGAAATAAAGAAGCTTTATTCAACCCGTTGTCGAAGGACAACCCAGTGCTGGTGCAAATCCTGGGCATTTGCTCAACACTTGCCGTAACAGCCAAGCTCGAGCCAGCTATTGTCATGGGCATCTCGGTGATAGCTGTGCTGGCAATCTCTAACGTGGTGATCTCGCTGTTGCGCAACACCATTCCAACATCAATTCGCATCATCGTGCAACTGGTAGTAGTTGCAGCTCTCGTCATCATTGTGCAGCAAGTGCTCCGAGCCTACGCCTACGATGTGAGCCTGCAGCTCTCGGTCTTCATTGGCCTGATTATCACTAACTGTATCCTCATGGGGCGTCTCGAGGCGTTTGCCTTGAGCAACAAGCCTTGGCCAGCTTTCCTCGATGGCATTGGCAACGGCCTTGGCTACATGATAATCCTGGTCATTGTGGCTTTCTTCCGCGAACTGCTGGGAAGCGGCACCCTCCTTGGTTTCCAGGTGATTCCACAGTGGTGCTACGACCATGGCTACATGAATAATGGCTTGATGATTCTGCCACCCATGGCACTCATCACAGTGGGATGCATAATTTGGGTACATCGTTCACGCAACAAGGAACTTCAAGAGAAATAACCAACAAGTAGTAACGCTTTTAACACCAATTATTTACAATGGAAGAATTAAATCTTTTCGTTAAGTCGATTTTCATCGACAATATGGTATTTGCCTACTTCTTGGGAATGTGCTCCTATCTGGCAGTTTCCAAGAATGTGAAGACGGCATTTGGCCTAGGAATTGCTGTTACATTCATGCTTGTTGTCACAATTCCTCTTAACTACATGCTTAATAAATATGTGTTACAACCAGGTGCTTTAACCTGGTTAGGCGACAGTTTCAAGGATGTGGACCTGAGCTTCCTTGGTCTTATCATGTTTATCGCAGTGATTGCATCGGCCACCCAATTAGTAGAGATGGCAGTTGAGAAGTTTGCTCCAGCGCTCTACAACTCGCTCGGCATCTTCCTGCCGCTTATTGCAGTTAACTGTGCCATCCTGGGAGGCGCCCTATTCATGCAACAGCGCGACTTCGCATCTTGCTGGACCGCTACAGTCTACGGAGCAGGCAGCGGCATTGGTTGGCTCCTCGCCATTGTGGGCCTTGCTGCAATCCGTGAGAAGATTGCCTACAGCAACATCCCACCAGCACTGCGAGGCGTGGGCATCACATTCATCATTACAGGCCTCATGGGCATTGCGTTCATGAGCTTCATGGGCATTAAACTTTAATAAACCAACTTGCACACACATTGATTATGATAATTTTAGGAGTAAATTCAACATTGACCGTTCTATCGAGCGCCATCATCTTCCTGGTGCTCACGCTGCTGCTCGTGATAATCCTGCTTCTTGCAAGGCACTATCTCGTGGCAACAGGAAAAGTGAAAATCAGCATCAACAACGGCAAGAAGGAGATTGAGATTGAAAGTGGCAAGTCGTTGCTCAATAGCCTGCACGAGGGAGGCGTAATGCTCTCAAGCGCATGTGGTGGCAAGGGAAGCTGCGGACAGTGCAAGATTCAGGTGCTCGAGGGTGGAGGCGACATCCTGCCCACCGAGACTGTTCACTTCTCGCGCAAGGAGCAGCAAGACCACTGGCGACTGGGATGCCAGGTTAAGGTTAAGGACAACATGAAGGTGCAGGTGCCCGACTCGGTGCTTGAGGTCAAGGAATACGAATGCACTGTGGTGAGCAACAAGCTCGTGTCTTCGTTTATCAAGGAGTTTATCGTGGCTCTGCCCGAAGGTGAGCACATGGACTTCATTCCTGGTTCTTATGCCCAAATCAAGATTCCAACCTTCGAGATGGACTACGACAAGGACATCGACAAGGAGTCGCTCGGCGAGTACCTGCCCACTTGGCAAAAATATGACATGTTCTCGCTCAAGTGCAAGAACACCGAGGAGACAGTCAGGGCCTACTCTATGGCCAACTATCCCGCCGAGGGCGACCGATTCATGCTCACTGTGCGCATCGCCACACCACCCTTCAAGCCCAAACCACAAACCGGCTTCATGGACGTGAGCCCAGGCATCGCTTCGTCCTACATCTTCACACTCAAGCCTGGCGACAAGGTCATCATGAGTGGACCTTACGGCGACTTCCACCCCATCTTCGACTCGAAGAAGGAGATGATTTGGGTGGGCGGTGGCGCCGGCATGGCTCCGTTGCGCGCTCAAATCATGCACATGACCAAGACCCTGCACACTCGCGACCGCGAGATGCACTACTTCTATGGAGCACGCTCACTGAGCGAGGTGTTCTATCTTGAGGACTTCCTCGAGATTGAGAAGGAGTACCCCAACTTCCACTTCCACCTTGCGCTCGACCGCCCTGACCCTGTGGCCGACGAGGCTGGAGTCAAGTACACTGCTGGATTCATCGCCCCAGTGATGTACGACACCTACCTCAAGGATCACGAGGCTCCCGAAGATTGCGAGTACTACATGTGCGGTCCTGCAATGATGAGCAAGACCGTGAACGAGGTGCTCGACAAGTGTGGCGTTGACCCGTCATCCATCCATTACGACAACTTCGGGTAATCGCCCCACGATACCGCACAACACATTCCAAATCATAATAAGCACCAAGGTTTACCAAGCACCACTGCAGTAAACCTTGGTGGCTTTTTATAGTCAAAATGAAGGTTTATAACATCGCAACAACATTTTTTAATACACTACTTAAGCAACAATTCTAATTAAAGCACTATATTAGCAACCCCAAAAAACAATCAACATCATCAGTCATGAAACGCATTCTATCACTACTGGGCATCATTGCCATTACTGCCGCCGCCACAATTAATGCGCAGCAAGTCACGGTAACGCTCAACAAGCTCTATACCGACAGCATGAACTTCACATTGCCCGACAAGGAAATAAAGCAGAAGATGCCTCTGCTCAAGATTGCTAACCCTAAATGGGACTTCACTGCCAAGCTCAAAGGCATTGTAAAGCGCATCGCAGCCGAGGACTACGACAACAACGTCTTCACTGTCAATCTGCACTACGCAGGCGTGGGCATAGCAATTGAAATCAACTC
Source organism: Porphyromonadaceae bacterium UBA2751 (assembly GCA_002353285.1). Lineage (GTDB taxonomy): Bacteria > Bacteroidota > Bacteroidia > Bacteroidales > Muribaculaceae > Sodaliphilus. The sequence continues at coordinate 45,389 of DEJJ01000023.1, forward strand.
ATCCGACATCCTCGACATGAACGACGCCGAGTTCTATGGCGACCTCTATGTCGACAGGCGACACTTCGTGCTTCTCGAGGACGACGACAACAAAGACCTGCTCAAGACCTATTTCAAGAAGGAAAGAGGCAAAGAGGCAAAGTTTGAGCGAACTTTTGAGAAAGTTGTTGATTTGGTAACTCCCCTGCCCACAAGCTACAATGCCAAGTACAATGAGAGGCAACGCAGCATTCAGATTAATCAGTTCATAGTCAACAGCATCGACAAGCTAAACACCAAGCCACAGCAACTTCAAGATCCACAACAAGAGCAAAACATCGACGACATCGACGCATTTAAAATTGATGTCGAACTTTTAAACGAGTAATTCTTGCATTTCTCACTTTTTATAACTATTTTTGCTCTATCGTTCTAACTCTCTAAAATTTCATGTCATGGAAAATTCAGGAAATTTCGTTGTTACGCTCGGCAGGCAATTCGGCTGCGGAGCGCGTGAGATAGGTCAAATGGTTGCCAAGATGCTCGGCATCAACTATTACGACAAGGAACTGCTGCTCGAGGCAGCAAAGCAAAGCGGCGTGGCTCCAGCTGTGTTTGAGGCAAGCGACGAGCGCACGCCCAAGTTCTTTTCTTCCCTGTGGTCGTTCAACCTGGGCTACTACAGCGGTGCTCTATTCGTTGGCGACCAGCCTGTCAAGGAAGACAATGTTTATCAGGCACAAAGCCAAGTAATGATCGACCTTGCCAAGCAAAGCTCATGCGTGATTGTGGGACGCAGTGCCGACTACATCCTCCGCAACGAGGTCAACGTCATTAGCATCTTCCTCCACTCATCAATGGACGACCGCATTCAGCGCATTATCAACCGAGGCGACTGCGATAATGAAAAGGAGGCCAAGGACATGGCCATCAAGCAAAACAAGCTACGAGCCAACTATTACGACTTCTACACCGACAAGCACTGGGGCAGCGCCGAGAGCTACGACCTCTCGATCGACTCTTCAAAACTCGGCCCCGAAGCCACTGCCAAGCTCATCGTCGACTATGTGAAAACCCGCCTCGCCAAGCAGCAATAACCCCACACTCCTACTCCCCATAATGTCCTCAAAAGAACCGTCCCTTGAGGACATGGAAAGGCTGCATCAAAAGTGAAGCTGCTGCATCAGGAGATGATGCTTGCACAGGTTGGCTCGCCACTAGCCATTGAGAATACTCACCGTAATCTGCTCGACATGGAGGATGATGAGTGATATTTTATTGTTGTGAGGCATTCATTAGTTCTTTCAATGATATTTTAGAAGTGGCAGAATCCACTCTCTCATATGTCTTAAACTCAAACGCATCGCTGTCCTGAAGAAAGACCTTTTTTCTTTTTGGATCTTCAATATTGAACAACAAAATTGTGTCTCCGGCACAAACAAATGCAGCAATTATTGGATGTATTTCCCAGTATGGAATGCTAAACGCAGTCATTTCCCGCAATTTGACATCTCTCATCGTTTTGCCCACCAGTTCTTCATCCTGACCTGATTTCAAAGCAACTACCAGTATTGTGTCCTCACTATCAAGCGCCCTGATGAGATTGAAATGTTTATATGCCCAAACGCTCAGCACCCGAAAGTCTTTGGTCTCTATCTCACCGTAATGATGCTTCGCTAACTCATACTTGTGCCCTGAAAATGACATCAGAGGGAAACACATCAGCAGAACAATATAGTAAAGTATCTTCTTCATTATAATAGTTAATTACAAGTTTTTATGACACAAACGATGAATTGGTGCAAATATAGTCAATATTTTTATGATTTTCTTGCTTTTAAATAAAAAACAATCTAAATTTGCAACATTAAAGCACATAGCAGAGGCTATACACAGTGCTTTTTGACATAGAGAATGCGTTTGTGTTTCACCAAACTTAGAAATTCGCCAAATTCTTAAACATTGTAGGATGAAACAGTCAAGAACGCCTTCGTTTGCCATATCCACCTATCTGGTGAATGATATAATGGCAAAGCGTGAGGTAGACTGTTTTTACAATGTTGGGCGTTTGGCGATGCCTCTAAGTTGAAAGCAGGTAACAACCTCACGTTTTTTTATTAACCAAGTAAATTATTAACTTAGTGGCGTTTGGCCACCCTAAAAACGATATGATTATGAAAACAAAGTTTTTCCTATTATTAACTTTATTATTGGTTCTTGTTTCTTGTGAAGACAAAAACGATGAACCGTGGAGCCCCCAGACCCAAGACGTGAAAATCGTGGCTCTCTCGGGCAGCACAATCTACTCAATCAACACTGCCGATGGTCAGCTCAAGACCACCGCAATAGGCGACAGCTATGGCACATTGAAGCATCTGTTCCTGCACAATGGCGAGATGATGCTTTTCAGCAAGGCGAGCGACGGCTACAGGATGATGAAATTTGACGGAGACAACATCACCGGCAACAATATTGTCACCCTATTGAATGACTACCTTGAAGCCCCCTGGTGGGTATCTGTTACCAGCTCAGGCAACAACTACTTCTATGCCTGCAGCAACAGAGAGAAGTATGTCATCCTTGACGAGAATGGCAACTCAAGGGAATATAACAATGCGCTTGACAACAGTCACCCTTACTATAGCTTGGCTACAGTTAACGGCAATGGTAATTGTTACCAGGCCTATATATCTTTTCAATCATCAACCCCCGAGGACGACTACTGGGTTGTTAAGAAAAATGGCCAAGAGATTTATCAGGTGAGTGGTATCAAAGCGGAACCTATTCACACTAACATTAACGCAATTGGCGACAATGTGTATCTTCTTGGCACAAACTACGATGACAAAGGGGTATATGCTGTGAACTCCAATGCCGTTGTCGATGATCATTTCACCGTCATTTCTTGTGCATGCGTCATTAATGGCCAGTTGTGCCTGGGTGGTTACAAAACCGACGAGCACAAGGTAAAGAGGGCAACCATGAAGGTGGGCGACAAATATTATGACCTGACCGATGAGCTTGGCTGGTATGAATACAAAGATGCTGAGACAGGCGTTGGCAACAACCATTCATCCTGTGTCGAAAGCTTCATGGTGGAGAACAATGAAATATATGCGCTGGTGAGGAAATACTCTCAAGTCAATCCAGATATTTCTGGAGGATATGACTATTTTAATGCCTCGGGCGACGCCATTTTCCGTAACACACACAAGGTCATGGACCTGGGCGACAAGCTGATTCGCTCTTGCGTTATAATCCCACAGAAATAGCAAACTAATAAGTGAGAGTTCGCAAAAGTCAAGGGTACCGCAACTGCAGCTGATACACAGCAACTTATTTTCGTCGAAATCACGTTATTTTAGCGCTTTAGCGCCCAGATTTTTAGAGCCAAAGGCTCCCTAATTTTCATGTGCGCCAGCACATGGCAAAAGAGTATCTAACGCAATTGTGCATTATGCATTGATATCAGCTGACAGGTTTTGGGCCGCGCAATTTTGTGAGAGAAAACACCCACGCTGGGATAATCTCGCAAAGTTGCCACTCCGTGGTCGCAAAGCCTGCTGTCGCAGGAATTTTAAAGACGAAAGAATTATATAAATTCCGAGCTTGCGAGGCTTTGTGACACCGATAGATGCAGCTTTGTGAAAACAAGAATGAAAACTTGTTTTCTCAATAATAATCACAGAGTTATTAGCGTTGAAAATATATAGTAACAACCTAAAACAAAAATGATATGAAAAAGTTCCTCTCCATAATAATTATATTATTGCTTGCTGTGCCTAACGTAATGCTGGCGCAGAGCGACAGCATCGTTGGTAGAGCGGCATGCTGCTTTGAACTTGGCTCTCCTCTTGATGTAGAGAAGGGCTCGATACGTCTCACTTTGGAGAATGACTTTTTTGGCGGTGCATTTACCAAAGTGGGTGTCGATGAAGCTTATGCGAGTACTCCATATGCTTTTGCAAATATTGGTGCGGGAGTAGAGTATGCCTATGCCACTAACAAAACCCTTGAAGCCAATGTGCATTTTGCTTTTCTGAATATAGTTGTAGACTGGGAAGATTACTATTTTGGGGGATGGAACTATACTGTCGGGATTATGCACCGCTGGTATCGAGGACGTTGGACTTTTGGCGCTGGTTTGTCGTTTGAAAGGCGTTATTCTAAATATAATGTCCAGCATTATGAGAATGGTCCTCCAGAGTACAATCCCGATCCGTATTATATTTATGGTGAGAATGAGTTTAAAAACATACACTATAACCTTGGTGCCGACCTGATGGCTGGTTGGGGCAAGCGCAAATGGTGGATTGGACTTAGGTATTCGCCAAGATTCATTGTCAAGGACTCATTCAATTACATCGAGACCAAATACCCCCTGTTGCCAGTGAAAAGTTACACTGGTCATGCCGATCACCAGATATCGTTGATGATAAGATTTGCTTTCGACATCGCCAAGTTCAGTAGATAAAAAATAATAACTCATCCAACTTGATAATAATCACAGAATTGTTGGCGTTGGAAATATATAGTAACGACCGAAAAATGCGATTTAGCGAGTCAAAGCTGAGCTTGCTCAAAGCCTTGCGAGCGTGAGCATTTTATTCAAAAACAAAGATGATATGAAAACATCCTTTCTTCGCATTTTGATTATAATCTGCGCTGTGGTTTGGTCGCTTGGGGCGCAGGCGCAGAAGTCTATTGACTTGATCAACGACAACTATGATGCCAGCAACGACGAAGTTTTTCATTCAAGTGGTCACATGCCTTCTTTCCCTGGTGGTGACGTAGCCTTAATGAAGTTTATTAAAGATAACATGATTTATCCATACGAAGCCTTGAAAAACAGAATAGAAGGAAAAGTGATCATTCAATTTGTGGTTACTAAGACGGGTAAGGTTGGAAAAGTCAAGGTGGTACGTTCGGTTAATAAAGAACTTGACCAAGAGGCTGTTCGACTAATTAAAATGCTGCCCGATTTTTCGCCAGGACGCAACAATGTGGGCGAACCTGTGAACGTATGGTATATATTGCCAGTAATTTTCAAGCTGCCAGATAATAATTAGTACATGCATTGTTCCACAGCTTAAAGAAGAAAAAAATGAAAAAGACAGTTTTATATCTCCTTTTCTTGTTCATTGCACTCAATGGAAATGGTGAAGTGCAAACAAAATATTGTTTGTACCACTACTTTGATGAGAGCAATACTAATAGTAAAACACTCATCCCTGATGGTTCACTGGTAAGTTCTTATACAATTATTGATAACAATATTGAATTTGGCATTGGAGTTCGTAATGATAAAATTATATTCATAGGAACTAATGACAAAAAATTCTCTGTAAATGGCTTAAAGATTGGTGACGTGTTATCTGATGAATACATCACTAGAGAAATAAGGAAAATACCTGGCTGGGGATATTATGTGGAGATTGGCTCGGGGTGGTACGCAGGCTTTGATTTTCATGAAAGGCCTGACGAGAAAACTCCAATTCTTTTTTTCTTCCAATATGATTTCTACCCTAAAAAGCTTTATGAGTTAGGTGGCATAGCTCCTGTGGAAATTAAAGGTGAGCATGGTTTTAAAGCCTTTAAGGAAAAGTTTGGTGTAGTGATTGAGATTTTGGGCTGTGTTCAAAAGTACCAACACGAATGGTATGAATATAATAACACAAAAGTCTTTGAATGGTTAGACAGTGTCTATGGAGAGCAGTGGTGTGCAGACGAATGGCGGCAGATGCTAAAGCATATCGCTGGTTTTGATGAATGGGAAAAGAATGTAAAAAACAGAGCTAGTATTGAAGTGTACCTTAATGAAAACGATTTTGAAGGGGCAAAAAGAGACTATAACAGCTTAGAATTAATCAATGAACTCTATCAATATGAACCAGGGGATACCATTCGTTCTTTTTGGTATACCCACATTGATGCAGCAAAGATTCCCGTTACGATGAGGAGTACAGGCATAGAATATGGTATAAAATATATATGCTCATATAAGATTAAAGCGCTTGCTTGGATAATCATGATTTACCTTGATGAGCCTTTTAAGGATAAGTTTATGGTTTTCAGCAACTCTAACAATCGCATTTTCGACTATTATTGTTGCAAATACATAAATGGGAAAAAAGATGAAGACGGCACATTGCGTTTCCCTCAGGCATTTTTTGTCAAAAATGAAAGTGAAGGATATACCGAACTTATGAAAGAAATTGGAGAATGGGTTGAATTAGTGAACATGAACGGCATTGATTATGTCAGGAAAAGCGGCATTGCACCGCTGAAAACCATAAATTATGAAATAATACCTTTCAAACTTATCACCCCAGATTGATTAAAGAAGAAAAAATGAAAAAGAAACATTTAATATTAGTTTTATCGTTATTGTTTGTTTCCTTTGATGGAAATTCAATGTCTAAGAATGATAGCGAACTATGCTATCTTGTAGATTCGTTAAATATGAGTGGACTGATTTTTCAAGTCAAGTCCGGACATTGTTATCTCGTTGACTTGTCTGATAATTTATTTATTGAGTCTTATGCTGGAGAAGATGAGGAGTATTTTATCAAAAGTCCTTATGCATATATCTTTGAACCAAAGTTTTTCTCAAAACTAGATATGTTTTATGGCCTTAACAAGGATAAAAGTCCATTCGCAGGACATCTTATAGAGCACAAGAAATGGTTTGATAATTCATTAGACAAGTATTGGCGAAATGTGCCTGACACGATTATTTATCCTGTTTATAAGCAATTTAAACATGCTAATGGCATAATGGTTGCAAGTGTGTATTATGAAGATTGGAGAGAGCCCGATTATTATTATCTATTTTTAGTCAGGGGTGATTTTTATAATTATATTACAGTCTCTTGTGTATTTGATGGACCATATCATTATTATATTCCATTTCCAGATCCAAAAGCATATTACAAAGTGGTTGTGCCTGTATGGGAGGAGATACCTGTTAGACCTGAGGATGATGATTAGCACTTTTTTGTTGAACATCAATTATTGAAGAAGAACCGCTATCTTTGCGTATGGCAGAAAACAGATTGAACTATGGAAAGAAAATATAAATAATCTGGCGTAAGCCAGCTTTTCGACACCGATAGGTGCAGCTTTGTGAAAACAAGAATGAAAACTTGTTTTCTCAATAATAATCACAGAGTTATTAGCGTTGAAAATATATAGTAACTACCGAAAACAAAAATGATATGAAAACATCCTTTCTTCGCATTTTGATTATAATCTGCGCCGTGGTTTGGTCGCTTGGGGTGCAGGCGCAGAGGTCTATTGACTTGATCAACGACAACGACCGTGTGCAGCTCGAAGAGGCGATTGGCCTTATGGATAATGGCAAGCCCAAAGATGCCATCAAGATTTTTGACAACTTGTGCAAGAAGTATAACAACAACTACATCATTGAGTATGAACGGCTTTATGCCTACTATCTCGCTGGCGACTTCAAGCGCATAGTCAAGGATGGTCCCAAGCTTTACAAGCATCCCGAGAGTGAGCCTCAGCTCTATCAGCTGGTGGGCAACGCACAGGACGTGCTTGGCGATCCTGAGGCGGCTGTCAAGACCTATGATGAGGGCTTGAAGCGCTTCCCCAGCTCGGGCTATCTCTATCTTGAGAAAGGCAACATCCACTTGCTTCACAAGCGCTACAACGAGGCGGTTGAGTGCTACCTGCGTGGCGTGGAGGTGCAGCCCGACTTTGCCAGCAATTACTACCGTCTGGCACTGCTCCTTGCCCAATCCACCGAGCCACTGTGGGCGATAGTCTATGGCGAGGTGGTGTGCAACTTGCAGCCCGGCAGTGAGCGGAGCGAGGAGATGGGCAAGCTCATCTATAACCTATTTCAAGAGAACATAAAGATAGAGGGCGAGAACAAGGCGCATGTCACTTTGACTAAAAACAACACCATTCACATGAACAGTGACACTACCGACATTCAGGTGCCTTTCCCATTGATGTATGAGCTGGGGACCATGAAGTCGCCAGTGCTTGCCGAGTTCATGAAGACCAAGAAGCTCACCGTGGCGATGATTGCCGACCTGCGCAAAGATGCACTCGCGCACATCGACTCGGTGGCACCAGGCTACTATAACCTCTCGCTGCTCGACTTCCACCGCAAGCTCATCAAGAGTGGGCACTGGGAGGCCTACAACATGTGGCTCATGTCGCCAGGGGCCGAAGACGAAACCGAGCAATGGGCCGACACCAAAGAAGGCGAGGCCGAACTCAATAAGTTCGGGGATTGGTTTGCCCAGAACCGTTTCATTCCCACCGAGGACGCGCCAACGGTGATGACAAAGCTATTCAAGACCCATGAAATGAATATCCCAAGCATCGAAGAGATAGAGAATGCCGAGGGCTGCCGCCAGCACCGCGACGACGCACTACGGCTGGCAAAGTGGTACCTTGAGCAGCCAGTGAATCCCAATGATATGACTCAAAAGCAGGTCATGCAATTCTTGGTGTTTTGGATGACTAACACCGACGAGTTTTCATTTGTGGTAAGTTCTAATGCTGTGTCGGGACATGTTGAGCTGTTTGCGGCCTACATGGCAGCAATGACCGAGCACGCCATCGAGTTCAACGTGAAAAAGACCGACGAAGCGATGTATTGCGAGGTGATGCTGCAAGTCATCGACTACTACAAGCGCAACAAAGACGTGCTCGGCACCATCGAGTCGATGGAGAAATACCTCAACATGGACGGCCCCACCCTGCGCAACACCCTTGCCCAGGAGTTCAAGAAATTTAAGTGAGTTATTCCTGTGACAACTTGGCTCACAAACCCTATTACAGTTAAAGGCAAGGACAGTGAGTAAAACTGCTTGTTTTTTCAAAACGACACCATTGTTCCACAACTTAAAGAAAAATGAGAAAGATATTACTTATATTAATTCTAAGTTTGGCCGCGTTTGGTGGCAAGGCTCAGAATTGCGACTCAATAAAAATTGTTCCCAACTTTCATCTCAATGAATGTCGGCATTACAGACTTACGCAAATTGATGCTAATGAAAATGTCAACGACACAACGATAATGCATTTCAGCCTATCGGTTAAAGATATAAATAGCAATCATTATCGATTGTTATATAAAATGTATAGACCAACATCCAATCATTATAAATCACTCACATATGAACTCGCATCATACTTTGAACATTTAGATAGCTTTGGGTTTTATGATTTCTTTGAAAATCAAGGTTTCGAGTTTAATTTAAACAGAGAAAACTACAAGATTGATGAAATCTACTCTAAACCTTTAGAGCAGGCATTTAAAAAAATGATGGCTGACATCTTGTTAAAAGAGGCCGAAAAATCAGATGCTTCCAATAAATCAATTCCCGACAGTATCAAATTCATGATTGATTATATGGTAGGTGGATTAAGCCATGCATTCCTGCCTTATTTGATAGAGGGGATTCAAAACCAATTTGGGAAAACCTTTGCCAATGGTATTGGCTTACTCAGAAAAGTTGATGATGATGATGTAATCGAAGAGCTTAATGATGATGGCGAAGTAGTTGTTAGAAGAGAGCCTTTAGACTCTATTATAACCGAATACTCAACACAGACTCATATTGACAATGACGGCAAGATTAACTATAAACAAACAAGGCAAAGCAAAAGCCCAGTCGATGATTTAATTGATGAGCAAGAAGGGTATTTCGATTCCAATGGTTGGCCCATAATGCTATACAAAAAACATGGAGTAAACAACCTGTTTGCAATAACCACCATCATTGAAGTGATAAATCCTTAACTTCTAGCGATACTGCAAAAACGATGCCATTGTTCCACAACTTAAAGAAATGAGAACAAAGAAAATATTTAAACAATTATGGGTTGCTTCTGTTGATATAGAAGCAATGCCTAATTATGATTTTATGGAACTTATTGATCGCAGTGACTGTAATGAAGCATTGCCGAAATACATTGGAGCATGGGCAAATGTAATCATACAAGCTCCAACCATAAAAGAAGCACTTTTCCTTATCGAAATTGGTTTGAACGAGAAAAATTTTAAGATAAGGTTTATTGATAAAATTGAGAACCTTTATTCGCTTGTCGAAGATAATGAAATTAATATTGATATGATAAAAGAAGCTGAATGGCTATATAAGTCCCAATATAGTTTTATGATAAGTGATAAACTTTGGCCCTATGGGGATTAGATTTTTGTTGTAGGCCAAAGAACCATTTTTACCTAATTGATAAAACATATTATTATGAAATATTTGTCAATATCTAAGCGTAGCATGATAGTGAAGTGGCTATTTGCTATTCACTTTATCTGTTTGACAATCTGTGCCGTTTTACTCTTCTCGCTAAAACGAAGTGAGCACTTGCGATGGGGCTTGGGTTACATGATAGTTTGGGTAACGATTCTCTCATCATTGGTTTTGTTCTTTTTAATCAACAAACAGTTCAAGCATTGGTTGCTTCTTAAAATATACTGCGTAGTTTTCTTTGTGGCCAGTGCGGGATTAGGTGTTTTCTTACAAGGACTGGGAATGGATACCCTTCTTCTTCCCCCTAAATATTGCTCTGATGGAGATTATTTGATTCGGAGTAGAATTGAAGACATGCCGATAAATGAGTTTAATATTGTCCTTTTAAAAAATGAAGGTATCATAGAGAAACTTATTGCAACATACTATTATCCAACAGCTGATTCTATCAAAGTATATGAAGATAAAGGAGCTATAGTGATTTATTGTAGTGAAGAAAGTTTCTACACTGATTCCTTGGGTTGCATAGAACCGTTATTTAACCACCCAGCAAACGAGAATGATATAAGAGCATTGGCAAAGGAGCTGAAAGTTGACATTAATAATAAGTCCTTTCAATTTTAATTAATGGATAACCGCTATCTTTGCGTATGGCAGAAAACAGATTGAATTATGGAAAGAAGCTAATATTTTTAAGGACAAACTTTTGTCAAAACGTCTGCAAAATCACTTTTTGAGATTAAAATTTTGTGGTATTAAAAATAATACCTATATTTGCGTCATAAACATAAAAACAATCAGAGTTATGCCCGAAGTATTTCGTTTTTTTGGATTCTCGTTCTTCTTTTATAGCAAAGAACACGAGCCCGTGCACATTCATGTCGAAGGTAACGACGGAATGGCAAAGTTTGATTGGGATGGCGACAAGTTTGTCCTTGTCGAGAAACAAAACATTAAGGCTGGTGACATGAAGAAAATCAAGACTGTTATCAACGATAATGCCGATATTATAATAAAGCGTTGGAAAGAACATTTTGAACAATAACACAACATTACTATTATGAAAATTGTTAAGATTTGGTTCGATGACGAACATATATTTGGCGTAGACGAGAATGGCAAGGAGTATAGCCAGTCGTTGCTGTGGTATCCTAAACTAAGGACTGCCACTGCCGAGCAGCGCGAACAGTATAAATTTGGATTAGGAGGTATTCATTGGCGCGAACTTGACGAAGACATAAGCTTCGAGAGCTTTGAATATGATGATGCTGAGCCAACTGCAATGCAACGTTTTTTCTTGACACACAAAGAAATAAATGTTGCCGAGTTTGCACGTTCTTTAGGTATGAATGCAACCCTTTTGAGAAACTATATCAATGGATTCAAGAAACCATCGGCCGAAAGAGAAAAAGCCATCCTCGACCATATCCACAAACTAGGTAAAGAAATGATGGCTGCCTGCTTCTAAATGAGTGATATAATGGCAGAAAACTGATTGAATTATTCATATATTGGCTGTTATCAAAGCAAGGCATTGTTCCACAACTTAAACCAGAAACAATGAAAAAGATTCTAACACTATTAATGATAATGTTTTCTTGTGCCTCAATGAGTTCACAGGAAATTGTTGACTATCTTAACGTAGGTAACACCATCGAGTTTAATGGCAAGAAAATGGTGCTAAGGTGGAGCACTCATCCTATGGAGCTGTACTATCTCCAAGAATGGATTCCTGAGAATGAGACGTTCGACAACTATAGCCAAATGTTCACTGTAGCAGTTGTCTTGGCCGAAGAAGTAACTCCAGAGCTGGCAGTGCAAATGAAGGTTGACGAACTTGAAGAAAGGGCAAAAACCGATGCCTGCTGCAATTACCAAGTGCTTGAAAATAACGGAGAGTATATCCTGGACTTTCTCGTGAGCGATGGCAACGGCAAGACTCTTAACTTACTGGAGTGGGACATTCACCACTATAAAACGGCTATAATCAATGGGAAAAAAGCACAACAGCTCAATTTCATAAGCACTAGGGCCTATGGTGACGATATAATGCCATTCCTTGAGTCTATTAAAGACCGACGCTCCGAGCAGATAAATGCATTAACGCAAATGGATATCAAATGCGAGATAAAGTGAGGATGAAAGATACGAATATCGGTTTAACCCCCAACGTTGGATATGGCGATTTTGTTATCGGTTCAAATATATCTAACTACTTGAATCGCGAACACACAAAAGAGACGTATCATGAGTCAACATTTACCAATGATTCATATCATTTTATAAATGATGACATCGACGTTTGGTGTGAACTAGACGGAATAATAAATACCATTCGTTGCTCATCATCTTGCATATATAAAGGCATTGAACTTATTGGACTGGATTTCAAAGAGTTTGTTTCTCTTGTCGAGAAAAAGCCCGATGATGAAGATGTAATATATATCCCTATAAATGACGATAGAGGACAAAATCAGCATGTTTATGAATTTGATTCAATCGGACTTCAAGTCTGGGTTTGGAGAAACAAAATCAAAACAGTAATAATTTCTAAATACGAAGAATGATTATTCTGGCAAGAAAATTACTTAAGCACTTGCATGTTGTTTACTAATTAGTTAACTTTGCAAAAAAAATATATCATAATGGCTGAACGGAATTACAAGAGACATATTTTGAAGACAAAGGGAGGAAATAATATGACACGTGAAGAATTGAAAAACAGCAATCTTACTCCAATTGAGGATTTAATCGAAGAGGATTTTGGCTCAATCGACACCCCTTCAAGGGTAGAATTTGAGGCCGATTGTGACGCTTTCATCCTTGGTGAGCGTCTCAGGGAAGAGAGACGTAAAGCCGGACTCACTCAGGAGCAACTTGCTCAGAGAATTGGCACGAAGAAAAGCTACATTTCTCGTGTTGAGAACGGCCATGCCGACATCCAGCTCTCTACCCTCTTCAAGATTTTTCAAGGACTCGGTCGCCGAGTGAGCCTTAGAGTTCTTTAGGTAAAACCGCTATCTTTGTCGATGGCAGAAAACAGATTGAATTATGGCAAAACTAAGATTACATATAATTCTTGCAGTAGCTTGTTTAGGCATGTTGCTTTCGTGTGCTGTTTCAAAGACTGGATCTTCGACAACAATATCTATGAAGGTCCATGAGTGTGACTCTATTATTGTCACTGAATTTAATGATGACAAGCTCGACACCCTTTTGATTATTACTGATTCAGAAACGAAAAATATGTTGTTTGATATGTCGACTTATGACTCTTCACGTGATTTTGTGAAATTTTACCCAAGATTGCATTTGACATTTAAGGGACAAGACAAGGAGGAATCTCTTGGTGTATTTGGAAACAATGTGAAAGGCAAGAATGGGACATATAAATGCCCAATAGATTTAGAAAAGAAACTAAGGGAACTTGTAAACCAAGAAAACGCTTTTATTAATCTCGAGTATGGTCAAGAGAATATTGTTTGGAACAACAAAGATAACAGCTTTATACATAATTATGCTTATAAATCATTTGTTGACAAGAGTATTGACAATAAAACATTGACTGCCGTTGCCGAGGCTATTTCGGACACAACCGACTTGGGGCATAAGATTTGTTCGAAAACGAGAAATCTTAGAAAAGGAGATATCGCATTCATTCTTTTGTATGAGTCACAATATGTAGAACCAGCAATTGATTTAAGAATGCAGTTCGACATTCTTGATGATGATTGCAAATTGCCCTCTGGATTGCTGGACTATCTCGAAAACAATAGAGATCAGGTTAAAAGCATTATCTTAAAGAAATTACAAGCGAAATGAAAAAGAAAGAAATAATAATAGCATTATTAGTTCTCTTGATGGTTTGCGCCATGGGCTTCACTGTGGCGGCGCAGTCGGCAAGTCTGGGTGTTTCATCGCCCAAGACGATTACAGGCGTGGTGGTATCGGCTTTTGATAAGGAACCACTTAAAGGCGTTTACGTTCGTCTTAAAGGTACCAATATAGGTGTAGCGACTGATATAGATGGGCATTTTAACATAGAGGCGCAACTGGGAGACACTTTATCTGTGAAAGTCTTAGACTGCGATGAAATAGAGGTGGCAGTTGATGCTCAGCAGTTAAGAATATCTTTATACAACTTCGTGTCTGGTTGCTGTTATGGCGAGAATCTGCCACAAGGGGTGTTTGGCACTGTTTGTAATGAAGACGAGAAGGCCCTGCAAGGTGCAACAGTCACGGCACTGCCATCGGGCAATAGCGTCGTCACCGATTCTAAAGGTTATTTCAATATCACAAAGATTAAGGAAAGTGACAAATCACTTAGAGTCGAGCATCCATCTTACAAGACTATTCAAGGGCGAATATTAGGCAACTGCTTCGAGATTTGGCTTGAGAGAAACATCGTGACAGGTCAGGTTCTGAGTGCCGAAGATGGAGAGCCAGTTATCGGAGCATATATTCGTGTAAAAGGCACAAAAAACGGTACCGCCTCTGATTTTGATGGCAAGTTCAGCATTTGCGTTACCGATGGCACTTTTCTCACTGTGTCATGCCCTGGACTTAAGCCACAAGACATTGTCGCCGACAGTCGCAAGCCCATGACAATAGAGCTTGAAGTTGATGAGAATGCTCCTAATTATTTGACAAGTTCTTTTAATGTAATTGGCATTATTCAAATGGATTCCCTCGATTTTGTACTGCCTGAGAGTGAGTTCCTGATTGAACAAAAATATAACAAAGATTTGCAAGGTGAGTTCTACCAGTTAAAACAAACCGATATTGGGAGAGCAAAATGGCTCCTTGACCGTGAAATAACTCGGAGAGAATATCTGCCTGGTACTGGACCTATGCCGCTCGAAAACTACGCTAAGCAATATTTTGGAGTCAAACGCAATGGCCACCGCTTGATTTATATCAATCTGGTTGCGAAAGCAAATCTGGAAAGCCATGATTATATTGACCAAAAACTCGTAGTAGTCTTTGACGGAGGCGACAAATATGGTCGTGCCTTGATTGATTTGGACACCGAAGGCATTGCATATATCGGCATCAATGGGCCAAAACCTGTTGTGAAAAACTAAATATTAAATAACGTGAGTTCGACGAATTTATCATTTGATAATCATTGCGTTAGCAACTCACACTCTAAGATAGAGGGGGTTGGGGGGGGAGCATGAAACTCTCTCATAAGGAAATCATACTCCTCAGTCGCTTCGCGACAGTTCCTCTATCTTAGAGGAGCAGCCTGATATACATCCATATATTTCCGTCGAACTCACGTTAAATAATATAATCACATATCTTTTGAGAATATTAGTGTTTCTGTTTGAGAAAAGTTGTTCATAAATTAGTGGGCTATTATTTTGTTATTATGAGTTAATGGCGTAACTTTGCCGAAGATTAGAAAACTACTTGAAAACATCAACACAAAACAATGGAACAACTCTTTATCGACCTTGAGAAGAAAGCTGTTGCATGTCCGCAACGCTTAGTACTACCCGAGAGTTTTGAACCACGCACACTGCAAGCCGCCAATCTCGTGATTGAGCGCGGTGCTGCTAAAGTTATCCTCATTGGCGACAAGAACCAAATCGTTGCCAAAGCACAGGAACTGGGTTTCAACAACATCGAGAAAGCCACATTTATCAATCCTGCTAATGCCCACGAGCTTGAGCATTACGCTCAGCTGCTGCAAGAACTTCGCAAGAAAAAAGGCATGACAATCGAGCAAGCACGCCTCACTGCTGCCGATCCTCTCTACCTGGGATGCCTTCTCATCAAGAACGGCGATGCCGACGCTCAAGTGGCTGGTGCCGAGAACACTACCGGCAACGTGCTGCGTGCAGCTTTCCAAGTGCTCAAGACTGCTCCTGGCGTGAGTGCCGTGTCGGGTGCATTCATCATGCTGTTGCCCGAGGGTAGCCCCTACGGCGAGAACGGAACTATGGTGTTTGCCGACTGCGCAGTCATCCCCGACCCCGATGCAAGCCAGCTTGCTCAAACTGCAGTGCTCACCGAGCGCACCGCACGCGACATTGCAGGAATCGACCCCAAAGTGGCAATGCTGAGCTTCTCGACCAAGGGTAGCGCAAGCCATGAGAAGGTTGACAAAGTGACCGAGGCCCTGCGTCTCGCACGTGAGATGAACCCCAACATGAAGATTGACGGTGAACTGCAAGCCGATGCCGCCATCGTGCCCAGTGTGGGTGCTTCAAAGGCTCCTGGCAGCGACATCGCCGGCAAGGCCAATGTGCTCGTCTTCCCCAACCTCGAGGTTGGAAACATTGCCTATAAGCTCGTGCAGCGCCTTGCAGGTGCCACCGCTGTTGGTCCAGTGCTTCAAGGACTTGGCGCTCCTGTCAACGACCTGTCGCGCGGCTGCTCGCCCGACGACGTCTATAAGACCATCCTCCTCACTTGCAACCAAGCCATCAGCAAGAAAGGTTGATGTCAGAAATCACAGAACTCATAACTCATAACTCAAAAACTCATAATTTAACTATGAACATTCTAGTGCTCAACTGCGGCAGTAGCTCTGCCAAGTACAAACTCATCGAGGTAAAAAGCAACACCATCCTTGCCGAGGGAGGCGTTGAGAAAATTGGGCTGCCCGACGGCTTCATCAAGATGAAACTCGCCGACGGCAAGAAGAATATCGACTTGGGCCAAATCAACCACGACGGCGCTATCAAGGCAATCCTCGATGCGCTCGTGAATCCCGAGTTTGGCTGCATCAAGAGCCTCGACGAGATCGACGCTGTGGGCCATCGCGTAGTGCATGGCGGCGAGAAGTTCAACAAGAGCATGCTCATCACCCAGGAGGTTAAGGACATGATTAAAGAGTGTTACAACATCGCACCCCTTCACAACCCTGTGAATATGGCTGGCATCGATGCTATCACCAAGGTGCTCCCCGACGTGCCACAGGTGGCTGTATTTGACACTGCATTCCACCAGACCATGCCAAAGCACGCCTACCTCTACCCTCTGCCCATGAAGTACTACGAGGAGGACCATGTGCGTCGCTACGGCTTCCACGGCACTAGTCATCGCTTTGTTTCGCGCCGAGTGTGCGAAATGCTGGGTACCGACTGGCAAGACAAGAAAATAATATGCTGCCACATTGGTAACGGCGCCAGCATTAGCGCAATCAAGAATGGCGAGAGCATCGACACATCGATGGGTCTTACCCCAACCGAGGGCCTCATGATGGGAACTCGCAGTGGCGACGTTGATCCAGGCGCCCTCATATTCCTCATGGAAAAATACAATCTCACTGCCAAGGACCTTATGCGCATCGTGAACAAAGAGAGCGGAGTGCTAGGCATTACTGGCATCTCGAGCGACATGCGTGAGATTTGCGACGAGATCGACAAGGGCAACCCCATTGCCAAGCTTGCTATGGACATGTATGAACTGCGCATCTTGAAGTACATAGGCGCCTATGCAGCCGAGCTCAATGGCGTGGACATCATCGCATTCACCGGTGGCGTGGGCGAGAACCAAACTCCCACACGACGCAACCTGTGCCGCAACCTCGAGTACCTGGGAGTGAAAATCGACGAGGAACTCAACGACAAGCTGTGGCGTGGCAAGGAGGGCGAAATCAGCACTCCCGAGAGCAAGGTCAAGGTGGTTGTGGTCATGACCGACGAGGAGTACATGATCGCACGCGACACCGAGGCTATCGTCGAGGGACGCGAGCCCTAAACTCATTCACACCGCCACACAGGCGCTAAATCACAACCACAAGGTGGACTCAATTCTCATGTGAAATTGGTCCACCTTGTTTCATTTTCAGTTTATCACTTTTTTCGCATTTTTTTTAAAGATTTTAAGTCATCCACCCCGCACAACTTCAAAGTGAAACCGCCTCAATCAAAACAATTAAAAAATCATTTTCCTCAGCGCTTTTTTCAATCGTGAATTTCTTTTAAATTAATGTATTTCAGGCGTTTTTTTCATTGAAAAACTTTTGTCAGTTCCAAAATAATACCTACTTTTGCTTGCTATTTAACATGAATAATAAATTTTTTATTATAACACCAATTTTTTAAACAACATTAAAACCAAAAACGAACCTGATGGAACTAAAAAATGCAATGGCCGGCACTCTTGAGTCGGGCGACATTCTTATCCAAATTGCGCCATCTGACGTTGACGGACTACACATTGAGCTCGACAGCACGGTAGCCTATCAATTTGGCGAGCAAATCAAGAAAGTGATCACCAACACCCTGCAAGAATTGGGCATTAACAAAGCAAATGTGAAAGCAACCGACAAGGGCGCTCTCGACTGCACTATCAAGGCACGCGTTACCGCTGCCGCTGTGCGCTCGACCGGCGTTGATGTCTGGGCTTAATCGTTTACTCAAACCTTTTAAACTTTCAAGAAATTATGGAAAGATTAAGAAGAACAATGATGTTTGTTCCAGGTAACAATCCTGGTATGATGGCAGACGCATATATCTATGGTCCCGATTCTATAATGCTCGACCTTGAAGACAGTGTTACAATGGCAGAGAAAGATACTGCCCGCCTGCTCGTGTATAACGCACTTAAGACTATCGACTACGGCGATACCGAAATGGTCGTTCGCATCAACCCATTAAACACTCCTTATGGAAAGAAAGACATCGAGGCCGTTGTAAAGGCTGGCGTTGATGTAATTCGTATGCCTAAGACCGAGACTGCCGAGGAGGTAATCGAGGTAGAACGCGAGATTGAGAAAGTAGAAAAAGAACTCGGATGCGTGGGCCGCACTCAAATCATGGCAGCCATCGAGAGCGCTCTTGGTGTTGTTAATGCTTATGCAATTGCAACAGCCTCTAAGCGCATGATGGGTATTGCACTTGGTGCCGAGGACTACAGCGCTAACCTCAAGACTCAGCGTACTCCCGAAGGCAGTGAGCTGCTTCTCGCTCGCGAGACCATCGTTGTTGCTGCCCGTGCAGCTGGCATCGACGCCCTTGATACTGTATACTCTAACCTCAACGATATGGAAACCTTCCGCAACGAGGTTGAGGCCATTAAGAAGCTTGGTTTCGATGGCAAGTCGATTATCAATCCACGACAGATTGAGGTTGTTAACGAGGTATTTGCTCCAAAGGAGAAAGACATCCAGAAGTCACTTACCATTCTCGCCGCCATCAAGGAGGCCGAGAAGAAGGGTTCGGGCGTTATCGCTGTCAACGGTAAGATGGTTGACCGCCCAGTAGTTTTAAGAGCACAACGTACAATCGACCTGGCTATAGCTTCAGGCATTTTAACAAAGGAGGATTTACAATGAACAGCATAAAAGACAGAGCAGATCTCATCGCAGCTGCTGCACAAAAAATGGGTAAAGACGTCTTCAAAGACGGCATCGTTAAGAACAGCACACCACGCCACGACTTGCAACGTCAGGCTGGCAAAGTGGTAACCCTCGAGGAGGCCATTAAGAAGAGCGGCCTTAAGGACGGCATGACCATCTCGTTCCACCATCATTTCCGTGGTGGCGACAAGGTTGTCAACATGGTTGTTGGCAAACTCGCCGAGATGGGATTCAAAAACCTGCACCTGGCTTCTTCAAGCCTCATCAACGTGCATGAGCCTCTCATTGAGCACATCAAGAACGGTGTAATCACCAAGATTTCAACTTCTGGTCTCCGTGGTGAGCTTGCTACCGAGATTTCTCATGGCCTCATGGATGAGCCCGTTGTGTTCCGTTCTCACGGTTCACGTGGCTATGCCATCGCCACTGGTGAGCTCCACATCGATGTTGCATTCCTTGGAGCATCTTCAAGCGACCCATTGGGCAACGCCGCTGGTTTCTCACTCAGCGAGAACGCTAAGAGCATCTGCGGTTCTCTTGGCTACGCACTCCCCGACGCTAAATATGCCGACACCACAGTTATCCTTACCGACGACTTGGTCGACTATCCTAACCGCCTGAACGCCATCAGCGAGGAAGACGTCGACTACGTTGTTGTTGTTGACTCGGTGGGCGACTCAAGCAAGATTGCTTCGGGTGCTATTCGCGACACCAAGAATCCACGCGACATCCTCCTCGCCAAGAAGGCTGCCAAGGTAGTTATCAACAGTGGCTACTTCGAGAACGGCTTCTCATTGCAGACTGGCTCGGGTGGCGCTTCGCTCGCAGTTACCAAATATCTGCGCCAAGCCATGATCGATAAGGGCATCAAGGCCCGCTTCGCCCTCGGTGGCATCACAAGCCACATGGTGAAACTGCATCAGGAAGGCCTCATCGACCGCCTCATCGACGTGCAGTCGTTCGACAAGGTTGCTGCCGAGTCGCTCATGAACGACCCAATGCACAAGAGCGTTTCGGCCAACGAGTATGCCGCAATGCTTGAGCCAGGTTCGGCAACTCACTATCTCGATGTTGTAATCCTCTCGGCACTTGAGGTTGACGTTAACTTCAACGTTAACGTGCTCGTTGGTAGCGACGGTATCATCCGTGGCGCTATTGGTGGCCACCCCGACACCGCTGCCGACTCTGCCCTCTCTGTCATCGTTTGCCCATTGCTGCGCGGACGCATCCCATGCGTTGTCGACGAGGTTACCACTCTCATCACCCCAGGGTCTACTGTTGATGTTGTGGTTACTGAGTTTGGCATTGCTGTCAATCCTCGTCGTCCCGAGCTCAAGAAGCGTCTGCAAGATGCTGGCATCGAGATTGTTGAGATTACAGCACTGCGCGACCGTGCCAAGAGCATCATTGGCGAAGCTGCTCCTCTGCCATTCGGCGACAAGGTTGTGGGCATCGTCATGAACCGCGACGGCTCGGTTATGGATGTTATCAAGAACATTAAGGACTAAACCGACAATTTGAATTCTAAATAATGGAGATTACGCTTGACATGTTGCTGGCAAGCCGTGACCGCAGAGTTGAAATGCAACACTCGTTGAGGGAGAAACACCCCAACTTCACTCTTGTGTGCCTCACGGTGATAATGCCAGGCAACGTTAAGCGTAATCTTTCCTCTTTAATCGTCTCACAAGCAGCCATCAACGCCCTGTTAGGCCGCCTCGAGGGCAACATCGTCGATGTTGTGACTCGCGACCTGCTCACGGGCTATGAAGCTTATGTAGTGACCTCGCTTTCCCAACGTGAAGCTAAGCTCATTGCATGCGACATCGAGGACTCTCATGAGCTGGGCCGCTTGATGGACATCGACGTGCTTGATGCCAATGGCACTCCTGTCAAGCGCGAAACCGTGGGGTCGCAGCCACGCCGATGCCTGCTGTGCGACAATGAGTCAAGGTATTGCATGCGCAACCGCACTCACACGCCACAACAACTCAATGCCAAAATCCAAAACATGGTCAATGCCTATGTTCAACAACTATGACATAGTGGAAATGCCACTCACCGTTAAGCGCAACCGCACAATGGTCGAGAACTTTCTTGCCAAGAGCGACTTGCGACTTGATGATGTCGACTACTATGCCGCAGTTGTCGATCGCGACACTTACGACATCCTTGCTGGAGGTGGCTTTGAGGGCGACATCATCAAGTGCATTGCCGTGAGCGACTCACTGCGTGGCACTGGGGTGAGCCAGCAACTCATCTCCCACCTCATCTCGCAGATGAACGCTCGTGGGCACAACAGCGTCAAGGTGTATACCAAGCCTGGCAACATCGACATTTTTGAGAGTTTAGGCTTTAAAACTTTGGGCAAGAGCAGCAAGGCTATCCTGCTCGAAAACGGGCTTGATGGACTCTCCACCTACGTCAATTACCTCAATTCGCTCAAGCGCGAGGGCAACAACGGAATGATTGTGATGAATGCCAACCCATTCACCTTGGGCCACCAGTATTTGGTGGAGCAGGCTGCAGCGCAAGTCGACAACCTCTATGTCATCGTCGTTGCCGAGGATAAGTCGCTATTCACAAGCTACGAAAGGCTCGCAATGGTCAAGGCGGGATGCTCCCACATCAAGAACGTGACAGTGTGCCACGGGAGCAGTTACATCATCTCGGCAGCAACTTTCCCTTCCTATTTCATCAAGCAGGCAAGCGACGCTGCAATGGCGCAAATCGAGCTCGACCTCGACATCACGGCCAGCCACATCGCTCCTGCGCTGGGAACGACGGTGCGCTTTGTAGGCAGCGAGCCCACCGATGAACTCACACAAGCCTACAACACAGCCATGCACCACATCTTGCCACAACGCGGAATCAAGGTTGTGGAACTACCTCGACTTGAGCGTGGAGGCAATGCAGTGAATGCCAGCCATGTGAGAAAGCTACTCACAACTGACCAGCCAATGCAGGCACGTGATTTTGTCCCTGCCACTACCCTCCCCTATATTGTGGCTTGGCTTGCCACCTACGCCTTGCAACAGGAACTTGACCTCACTCCCAAGCCTGGTCTCGTCGACTCTCACGACAGTGGCGCGCACGCCGACATGGACTATGCCACAATGCAGCGCAGCATCATTGCACTAAGGCCCTACTTCACCCAACTTGCCATCATGAGCAGCAGCACTACCTTGCCTGAAGCATCGCAACTGCAGCAGTTAGGCATCGATGCCGAGAAAACCATGCTCAAAGCCACTGGTGGAGTGAACACTCACCGCGGCGCCCTATTCTCAATGGGGCTGGCTGTGGTGGCTGCGTGCCATGTAGTCGCTACTGGCCGCAGTGGAGATATTCTTGACCAATGGAGCAAGACCGTGGCAAGCATTGCAGCTCAAATGAATGGTTGTAACGACTCTCACGGTAGCAACGTCAAGAAGCAGCACAATGTGGCTGGAGCTCTCGACATAGCTCGCACAGGGTATCAAGAGGCAACCAACTGGACAAAGTTCTATCTCCACAACCGCAACGACCAGCACATCAAGCACAAGACTTTATTATTAATAATGTGTAGCCTCGACGACACTAATGTCATCCACCGCGTGGGTTACGACTCTGCACAGCAGGTCAAACGCGATGCACGTCAATTGCTCGAGAACTTCAGCATCGAGGGTCTCAAGCAAATGAACAATCGCTTCATCGACCAAAACATCTCTCCTGGCGGTGCGGCCGACATGCTCTCGCTCACATTTTTCCTTTCAGCGATAATTCATAATTCAGATAATAATTAATTCATTTTTTAATAGTTATAACTAATTAAATTTCTAAATTCACTATGGTAGAATTAATCAAACATGGAGTTTACTTGATTGACGGTGCCGAAATCCGCACCGATGCAACAGGCCTGCCCGCAGCCGACGAGGCTCGCGAGAACACTATCACCTACGGCATCCTTCGTTCACACGACGTGGATGGCAGCAAGGGTAAGAAGATGCGCATTCGCTTCGACGCTATGATGTCGCACGACATCACCTACGTGGGCATTATCCAAACTGCTCGCGCCAGCGGTCTCGACAAGTTCCCATTGCCCTACGCAATGACCAACTGCCACAACTCGCTTTGCGCCGTGGGTGGCACAATCAACGAAGACGACCATGTATTCGGTCTCTCGGCTGCCAAAAAATATGGTGGCATCTACGTACCAGCCAACCAGGCCGTTATCCACCAGTATGCCCGTGAGGCTATGGTTAAGTGCGGCAACATGATTCTCGGTAGCGACAGTCACACACGCTATGGATCGCTCGGCAACATGGGCGTTGGCGAAGGTGGTGGCGAGCTCGTTAAGCAGCTCCTCAAGAACACCTGGGACATCAATGCTCCTGAGGTTGTCCTCGTTTGGTTAGAGGGTAAGCCACGCAAGGGTGTGGGCCCACACGATGTTGCCATCTCACTCGTTAAAGCCACTTTCGAGAGCGGTTTCGTTAAGAACAAAGTTCTCGAGTTTGCTGGCCCTGGCGTTAAGGAGTTGCCCATCGACTTCCGTAACGGTATCGACATCATGACCACCGAGACCACTTGCTTGAGCTCTATCTGGGTTACCGACGATGAGGTTAAGCACCACTACGAGATTCACAAGCGTCCACAGGACTACCGCGAGCTCAAGCCCGGCAAGGTTGCTTACTACGACGCTATGATCAAGATTGACCTGAGCACTCAAGAGTCAATGATTGCTCTCCCATTCCACCCATCTAACGCTTACACCATCCACGAGCTTCAGGAGAATCCTGTTGAGATCCTGAAGGCTGTTGAGGAGGATACCAAGAAGCGCTTTGGCGACAAGGTTCAAGTCGACCTCGTCGACAAGGTTATCGATGGCAAGCTCCACGCCGACCAGGGTATCATCGCTGGTTGCTCGGGCGGTACCTACGACAACCTTAGCGCTGCTGCTTCAATCATGAAGGGCGCAAGCATTGGCAACGACTACTTCACCATGAGTGCCTATCCACAGTCAGTTCCCGTTTACTTGGCAACCACACGCAACCACATTGCCGAGGAGCTGCTCGAGGCTGGCGTAGTTATCAAGCCTGCATTCTGTGGTCCTTGCTTCGGTGCTGGTGATGTTCCAAGCAACAACGGCCTCAGTATCCGTCACACAACTCGTAACTTCCCCAACCGCGAGGGTTCTAAGCCAGGTCAGGGTCAAATCTCGCTCGTTGCCTTGATGGACGCGCGTTCTATCGCTGCAACAGCTGCCAACGGTGGCGTCATCACTGCTGCTACCGATGTTGACTATACCGACGACCACAAGCCTTACGACTTCGACGAGCGCGTTTATCAGCGTCGCGTTTACAACGGCTTCAACCATGCCGACCTCAACCAGGAGCTCAAGTACGGTCCCAACATCAAGGACTGGCCCAAGATGTATCCTATGCAGGACAACATGCTCCTCGAGCTGGCAGCAGTTATCCACGATCCCGTTACCACTACCGACGAGCTCATCCCATCGGGTGAGACTTCAAGCTACCGCTCTAACCCACTCAAGCTCTCCGAGTTCGCACTCTCGCGCCGCGTGCCTGAGTACGTTGGCTTGAGCAAGCGCATCCAGGCTCAAGACCTCGAGCGCAGGGCTGGCAGTGTTCCAGAGAACGTAGCAGCAGCTCTCGCCAAGGTTGGTGCCAAGGCCGAGGACACTTCATTTGGCTCTTGCGTCTTCGCTAACCGTCCTGGCGATGGTAGCGCACGTGAGCAGGCCGCTTCTTGCCAGAAGGTGCTCGGTGGCGACGCCAACATCTGCTATGAGTACGCTACCAAGCGCTATCGCAGCAACTGCATCAACTGGGGTATCGTTCCTTTCACTATCGCTCCCGAGACCAAGTTTGAGTACAACCCAGGCGACTTCGTGTTCGTTCCTGGCATCCGCGAGGCCATCACCAGCGGTAAGGAGGAAATCGACGCTAAGGTTATCACTGCCGATGGCGTTAAGGACATCCACCTCTACTTCCAGAACCTCACTGCCGACGAGCGCGAGATCCTGGCTCAGGGCTGCTTGATGAACTACTACAAAAGCAAAAAATAATCATTATCTATAAAACAATCTAATTAGTTGTGTGGCACTCTATTAGCCATGTGCCACACAACTTAAAAAACAAAATTTTCTTACAACAACTATGGCAGAAAAAATCAAAATGACCACTCCCATCGTGGAGATGGACGGCGACGAGATGACCCGCATCCTGTGGAAGATGATCAAGGACGAACTCATCCTCCCATTCGTTGACCTCAAATCGGAGTATTACGACCTCGGACTCGTTAAGCGTGACGAGACTCGCGACCAAATCACCATTGAGGCCGCCGAGAAGACCAAGGAACTTGGCGTAGCCGTTAAGTGCGCTACCATCACTCCAAACCTCAAGCGCATGGACGAGTACAAGCTCCACGAGATGTGGAAGAGCCCCAACGGCACCATCCGTTCTATCCTTGATGGTACTGTGTTCCGCGCTCCTATCACCATCCCAAGCATCAAGCCCGTTGTTAAGAACTGGGAGAAGCCCATCACCATCGCTCGTCATGCCTATGGCGACGTCTACAAGAGTGTAGAGCTTCGCGCCGATGAGCCAGGTGTTGCCAAGCTCGTCTTCGACGGCGTTAGCGGCAAGCACGAGGAAGTGGTTATTCACGAGTTCAAGGGCGAGGGCGTACTCCAGGGCATGCACAACCTCGACAAGTCGATCCGCTCGTTTGCTCACAGCTGCTTCAAGTACGCTATCGACACCAAGCAAGACCTGTGGTTCTCGACCAAGGACACCATCAGCAAGAAATACGACGCTCAATTCCGCATCATCTTCGAGGAGGTTTATGAGCAGAACTACAAGGCTGAGTTCGAGAAGCTCGGTCTGGAGTACTTCTACACCCTCATCGACGACGCTGTTGCTCGCGTAATCCGCAGCAAGGGTGGCTACATCTGGGCTTGCAAGAACTACGACGGCGACGTGATGAGCGACATGGTTTCTACCGCTTTTGGCTCACTCGCCATGATGACCAGCGTGCTGGTTAGCCCCGACGGCAACTACGAGTATGAGGCAGCTCACGGAACCGTGACTCGCCACTACTACAAGTATCTTGAGGGAGAACAGACCTCTACCAACCCCATGGCTACCATCTTCGCTTGGAGCGGTGCTCTGCGTAAGCGCGGCGAGAAGGACGGCCTCAAGGACCTCATGAACTTTGGCGACCAGCTCGAGGCAGCTTGCTTCGACACACTCAACGCTGGCATCGTTACCAAGGACCTCGTGAACCTCATGGAAGGCATCGAGCCTAAGCAGGTCAACAGCCTCGAGTTCATCCAGGCCATCCGTGCCAACCTCGAGAAGCGCCTTGGCTGCTAATCACCTCATTAACACAATGACAACAAAAACACCGGCAACACAATCTGCCGGTGTTTTTTTCTATGTAATCACTTGCTAGACTTAGGCTGGCGGCTAGAGAAACCCTATCATGTCCTCCCAACCCGCTCGGCACGCAGCTCCACACTACTGTTTTGAGAGGGTGTTAATTCTGAGTGACGCGCACCGCACGCACGCTTCGACCGCTGCCATTGCATGTAACCCAAACCGCCCTGGCAGTAGCGGCATCGTTCTCGAAGCCAAGCTCGTTCTTGTTATCCACTAAGCCGTTGTAGCCGTAGCTGCTATTGGTGCAGCACTTGAACTTTTTTGCTCAAATACCAAGCAAAATGTTATAAATCATTGTCACATCGGCACTTGTCACCGTGCCATCGCCATCCACATCGCTTGTCGAGAGGAATGTGGTGTCATCACCGAGCAGGAAGTTGTAGAGGGCGGTTATGTCGGCTGCAGTGACAGTTCCGTCGCAGTCCACATCACCTGTCAACTCCTCGTGGATGGGATACAGGTCGAGGTACATCCCCTGCCAGTCATCAAACGACAGCTTGCCCACCTGCAACGTAGCGATGTCGAAGTAGCCATCTTGCTGGCCATGCCATCCCCAGTTCACATGCACGAGTCCATTCTCGTCATATCCATCGATGATGAAATTATGCCCCACCAAAAGTCCCACCTCAAAGTTTATGTCCTTGCCCGAATATAGCACTGGGTGACCATCACTTAGCATGCGATAAATCATCTCCATCCATGCAGGCTCGTCATAGAGCGGACGATTAAGCACTTGGGCCGATGGGTTATAGCTGAAATTGTTGATCATGGCACTAAGGATGTTCTCGTCAAATGTGCCACCACCCAGGCTGTTCCAGTAAGCCTGAGCTGCAACAGCAGCATGATAGCACAGCTCGGCGGCAGCCTTGCCGTTCTCATCGGTATAGTCTCCGCTATAGTCGTCAAGCATCTTTCCCCACTCGTAGGTGGTGTTTTCTAAATCCACACTCAGCGTCACGTTGGCTTGGTCATATTTCACTACCACCGATGCACTCCCCTTGCCATGCTTGGGATAGTTGTAGTATTTCATCAATTGGGCCATTGCTGCCGGGCCACACCCCACTGCGTTGTGAGTAGAGTCAGGAATATACACTCCATAGTGGCTCAAGTCGGGGTCGTATTGCAGGAATGGGCACATGTAGCGGAAT
This sequence comes from Porphyromonadaceae bacterium UBA2751, assembly GCA_002353285.1. Classification (GTDB taxonomy): domain Bacteria; phylum Bacteroidota; class Bacteroidia; order Bacteroidales; family Muribaculaceae; genus Sodaliphilus. The sequence goes on from DEJJ01000023.1 coordinate 73,527, forward strand.
GGTTCATTCTGCCCCCACTTGGTTGTGGTGAGCGGTTCAACCCATGGCTTGAACCGCGACGGGTCGGGTTTAGTGGTCTCCTTCAGGCTTGCCCTCTTGACGGCACGCAGCCACCAGTTGAAGCCAGGATTACTGGTTGTCGTCTCAAATGAACCTTCCATCGAGTAGGCCAGCACAGCAGGAGCTTTGTCATCGGTCGAAATCAGGGCAAATCCCCCACCACGCTGGTTATAGGCAGTCATGTGCTCGCTCACTGCAACTCGTTCCATTGGCCGACTCGCCTTGAGCACATCAATCGCTGCGGCACGCATCTGCTGCTCGCTACGTCTTGCGGCCTGAACCGGCATCACCAGCGCAGCCACCACAACCAACATCAATAATCTGATATCTTTCATAGTCTAAATAATCATTTAGTTACCAAGCAAAATATTATAGATAAGAGTCACATTACCAGCAATCATACCAGTTTTAGACTCAAAAGCTTATATCCAATTTTAATATCGCAAATTTAATCACAATTATTTAATAAAAAAACATCTTAATAGAAAAATAAATAACGTTAACCCATCATCAAAATCCCAGCAACCCTCACGACAGTGCAAGCACCTCTTGGGTAGAAAGGACCGAGGGGAGTATGCCCAAGTCAAATGCCCCCACAACCGACAGCACCACCTCCCCCACCAGCGACACTGCCACCTCAAGCGACAGCACCACCTCCCCCTCTAAGGTAGAGNNTAGAGGGGGCCGGGGGGAGTATGGCCGAATCAACCGCCAGCGACACTGCCACCTCAAGCGGCAGCACCACCTCCCCCCTCTAAGGTAGAGGGGAACATGGCATTGCCGCCCACCTCAAGCAGGTTGCAAGTGTAGGTGTCGCCTGTGGCATCGTTGCTGAGTGTGGCTGTGGCGTTCTCGTCTACCTCGACCATAGAGCCGAACACAAGAGTGAAATTTTGAAGCAAATATACTTCGCCCTCGGCTGGGTTGACAGTGAATGACCACCGAGCCTTATTACATGACCACTGCAAGCAACGACGGCGTTGAGTGGGAACCCTACTCAGCAATGGTGAATGTGGGATTCGACTGTGACGACATGTGGGTTCAGGGCTTGTGCAAGTATTTGCCCGAGGCTTGGATCAAGGGAACTGTAGACAATGATCAGGTCACATTTGCCAACCCACAGTTGCTGGGTTCCTACGAGACTCTTCTCTACTTCAAGAGCGCCGAGGTCAGCCCCGCAACTGGCGCCACTACCCAGAAGGACATGGTGTGCCAAAAACGAGCTTCCATAACGCACGCCTTGTCCGAGAACACAACAAAACAACACCGGCAACAACTTGTCGGTGTTGTTTTGTTCAGTTTATGGGAAGATTACTACTGTGAGCGGCGCACTGCCCGCACGGTTCGACCGTTCATGCGAGAACCAGCTATACTGTTTACTCCGTTCGAATCGAAGTACATGCGGTTGGCGTAACGCGGTTCGCTGTCGTATAGCGTGCTCGACCAATAGTACCCCCAGGAGTCAGCGTCGACGAGCTGGCTACTCCAGGCGCCTGCGGCGGGCAAGAACATCGACGCGCCGTTGATGTTGCTCGTGAACAAGCGACCATTTACTCCGTTCCGAGACGTCCACTCGCTGGTGGTGAAATCAATCAGCTCAAGGATTTGGTAAAATGATGGCATGCACCACTCTTTTCCCCAGTTGGCGGTGGCGGCATCGTCCTCGGGGTCTAGCTCGGTCTTGTTGTCGACAAAGCCGTTGTAGCCACAAGAGCTGTCTGTGCAGTACTTGGTCATTGTGGTTCTGCTGCCGTTGCACCAGGCGTAGGTGCTCCAATTATACACCTCTTTGGGCTGCGTCTCGCCCCAGGCGAAGTAGTCGCCATAGCCCTCGGGACTGTTAGCACCCACGTTCGTCGTTGCCCACAGCGTGCCGCTGGGCAGGCCTAAGTCGACATATTCATGCTCAATGGGCACATTACCCAACAAGATGTTGTAGATTTCGGTGACATCGGCACTTGTAACAATACCGTCGCCATCAACATCGCCATAGACTTGTGCATGGCTTACTGAGTTGTAAGTAGCAATTGCAATCAACAATAATAAAATTTTTTTCATGATTATAATGCTTTTATGCCCTTCTAGTCTCCCGAAACCAGGCATGGGTTCATGTTATAGTTAATAAAAAGATAGCGTGGAGACTTGTCTGGTTTATCTAACTTGAGGCATCGCCAAACGCCCTAATCCAAATAAACAGTCATCCCCCCACGCAATACCATATACTGTTCCCGCCAATGGGGATGTAGTATTGGCACACGGAAGGCGTTTTACAACTGCTTTTCCTTGGATTATAAAATTTTGGCGAATTTCAAGTTAAGGATAAGCAAAAACGCTTTCTTATATGTCTTCGGAAGAGAGCTCGTCGCTACGAGATTTCCCGAATTGCCACAAAGTTACACATTAAATAAATTATGTGCAAGTATTATTCTATAAAAGTTGAGAGTGTTTTGAGAAATATTGTTTTGAGAGATAGCACACCAATTAGACCAATAAAAACTAAATGTAGTTACACAAATTTGGGCAGTATCAAGAATGTTTTTGCTCATTTTCTTGCCGCTATCGGCAAGAAATGCTAACTGTGGTCAGAATTATGTGAAGGTGGGTTCTAAATATTGCACAATCAAAAAAATGCCACAACCCGAGCTCAGGTTGTGGCATTTTAGTTTCAGGTATCTTCTCTCCTTAACAGAGAATTATCACCTGTTGAAACGGCGTCCGTTCCACTTCAGCGTCTTCTGCCTCTTGGTGCCGTTGTCGTACCAATATGTGACAACAATGTCCTTGCCTGTGCGTGGCAGCGAATAGGTGATGTAAGCGTCATCTTCGGTGCGAAGTGATGCGTCAAACCCAGGCATCTCATAATAGGTCATCTTCTTGGTTGCATTGTTGTAGCGGTAGAACAGCAAGCCGTCGAACTGCCCTGGACTGTACCTTCCATTTGTGAAGCACTTCACGTTGTAGGCAAAGAGCTTGTGCTTGCCGTCGGACTCGTTCCAGTAGCACATCTCAGCTTGAAACACATTTTCAACCGACTCATATTCCGATCGATGCTCATAGATTGCATAACCGTTTTTACTGTCTACGTTGAGCTTCTCGCCTTCACCGAGGGCACCACCCTTGCGATAGATCGACCAGGCTTGCTTAACGCCAGCCCTCGCTTCGTCGAGGCAGTCGTCACCGTTCTCGTCATATTCGTAATCGCTGAGATAGGCCCACGCAAAGTCGCTGATAGTGGGCTTGGAACCCTTAAAATTCACTTTAATAACATCTTGTGCCACAAGTGCAAGCGTGCAGCAGGCAAAAATAAAAGCAAAGGTTGTTCTTCTCATAATAATATCATTTAAAAAAAATTACACAATAATTTCAATATAATTTTATCTTCAATAATGCTTGTCACATTTTCAAGGTTTATTATAGAACTTCTCGTTCATCTCGCTCATGATGGAGGGGATGTCGATGCGCTGAGGGCAGTGACTGGTGCACGCGCCGCATGCGAGGCAGTCGGCAGGAGTGCCTTGCGAGTCAACTTTAGCAAGCTTAGCCTTGATGGTGTCGTCCCACTCGGCATCCACCTTGTAGTTGTTATAAACCTTGAGAAACTCAGGAATGTTGATCCACATTGGGCAACAGTCACAACAGTAACGGCAGGCTGTGCAAGGAATCTTCACATGGTCATGGAACATCTCGCATGCCTTCAGCAGCAAGTCGCGGTCGGCTTGAGTGAACTCAGTATCGTCGTTGAACGTCGCCAGATTGTCCTCCACCTGCTCCATAGTGCTCATGCCGCTCAACACAGTTTGCACTTGAGGCAGGCTGCGCACAAAGCGGAACCCCCAAGAGGGAATCGACCACTCAGGATGCGCCTCCTTGAGCATGGCCTCAATATCGGGCGTGAGTTGAGCCAGCTTGCCACCACGCACAGGCTCCATCACCATGATGGGGATGTCGCGCTCCTCAAGCACCTTGTATTCCTGCTCGGTGGCCGAGTAGAGCCAGTCGAAATAGTTGAGCTGTAGCTGCGCAAAGTCCCACTTGTGATGATCGGCAAACCACCGCAATGCCTCCACGCTCGAGTGACACGAGAAACCCAGGTAGCGAATCTTGCCCTCACGCTGCTTCTCAAGGAAGTAGTCAACACTGCCATCGTCCACATAGCGGTGAATGTTGCTGTCCATGATGCAGTGAATCAGGTAGAAGTCGATATAGTCGGTCTGCAACTTCTTCAGTTGAGTGTCAAAGACGAGCTTATAGTCACTGTTGAAGTCGATACTGAACTTCGTAGCCAAGTAGAACGAGTGGCGTGGATGCTTCTTGAGAGCCTCGCCCAGGAAGTCCTCGCTCGTGCAGTTGTGATACATCCAGGCGGTGTCGTAGTAGTTCACGCCAGCGGCCATTGCACGGTCGATCATCGCCGACGCGCGTTCAAAGTCAATCTTCCCGTCGAGCTGTGGCAAGCGCATGTTGCCAAAGCCCAGCCGCGAGAGCTTTATATCTTTAAATTGCTTGTATTCCATCGTTTCACTTCTTGAGGATGTAACGCAGAATCACAAATCCTCCCACAATCTGGATAAGGCAACCAGGCCATCCCAGAATCACGTCTTGCGACGCCTTCTCAATCGAGCCGGTCATTGCCCACTCGGCAAGCGAACCAATAAGTTGATAGGCAATCACAGCAAGCGCAACGGTGAGCAGGGTCACTTTGTTGGTCTTCTTGGCTATTAACGATGCAGCCACTGCAAGCGTCACACTCTTGATGAGGATGATGGGCAGCATGGCAGCTGCAGGCATGCCAAAGAGCGCACTGTTAACCAGGGGCGAGAGCACAGCAGTGGTCAAGCCCACTGTGAGGCCATACTTGTAGGCTGCCACCAGCGTGAAAAAGTAGATGGGCAGGAAAATGAGCCCTCCCTGGGGCATCAGGTGGCACAGCTGCGGCAATGCGATATTGCCCACAACGAATAATGCTGCTGTGAGATAGGTTTTCAACTGACTGTAGCTTAATTGATAAAGAGCTACTGGTGATGATGTAGATTTCATGATTTAATTATGTTTTTGCTGATTAAAAATTCTTTTATTTTATCACGAGCCACCTCGGGATCAGTAATGTTCATTGTGAGCTTCTCAACAGGGCACATGTCGGTGCCGTCGCGGTTGATGATATTAGGAACAGCCTTCTCATAGTCGAGCTTGATGTTAGCCTCGTTTAGCACTCCTATTGCAGGTTCGCTTATCAGCTTGGCATAAACTCGCTTCACGCCGCCATGCACCAGTAGCAATGCGGCACCACGGCCTATCACACGGTCGGCCACACATCCACCACGCAGCATCTCGGGCCTCGACACCAGGAGCAAGAACAAGTCCTTCACCCCACGGCTGTGAAACTCCACAATCTCGCCCGCCGAGGAGCACACCACCCCTCTAACGTCCTCGCGATTGAGCAATTCTTTTAATCTCTCCATGAAAATAAATTCAGACTTCAAAGTTACAAAAATATCAGCACATTCCACAAAATCGGCAATAAAAAATTGAATTGATTATTCCATTAGGATGAATGATTGTGCTTTTTGTCGCTAAAAGTCAGCACAACAGGCCATTTTTTGCTAATTTTACACATAATACTTTGCCTAATCTCCAATTAATTGGTAACTTTGCAAGTTGTTTTGAAATTTATCTATTTATTTATAATTTAAGATGAGAATAACAGTTGAGCAACTGGCAGCGTTGGTGGGCGGCACCGTTGATGGTGACAACAATGCAATTATCCACAACTACTCCAAGATTGAAGAAGCCACCAGCGGATGCCTCACATTCCTTGCCAATCCAAAATACACTCACTACATCTACACCACTCAAGCCACTGCCGTGCTCGTGCGCCGCGACTTCAAGCCCGAGCATCACGTCAGTGCCACTCTCATCAGAGTTGATGACCCCTACGAGACCCTGGCTCAACTGCTCAACCACGTGAGCAGCATGCAGCCCTCCAAGCAAGGCATTGAGCAGCCATGCTACCTTGCAAGCGAGGTGCCTGGCGATGCCTATGTGGGAGCCTTTGCCTACGTGGGCAAGAACGTGACCGTGGGCAAGAACGTGAAAATATATCCACAAGTGTTCGTGGGCGACAACGTTACCCTGGGCGATGATGTCATTCTCTATCCAGGAGTGAAAATTTACCACGGCTGCCGCATTGGCAACCGCTGCATCATCCAGGCCGGCGCCGTGATAGGCGGCGATGGGTTTGGCTTCGCGCCACGCGAGGATGGCACCTACGAGAAGATTGCTCAAGTGGGCATAGTGGTCCTTGAGGATGACGTGGAGATAGGTGCCAACACCACCATCGACCGCGCCACCATGGGAGCCACAGTGGTCAAGCGCGGAACCAAGCTCGACAACCTCATCCAGGTGGCACACAATGTGGAGATTGGCGAGAACAACGTCATGGCTGCACAGGTGGGCATCGCTGGCTCCACCAAGATTGGTAACCACAACATGGTGGGCGGCCAGGTGGGATTTGCTGGACACATCACCGTGGGCGACAACAATGGTTTTGGTGCACAGTCAGGAATTCCCAACAGCGTGGGCACCAACCAGCGCATTCTGGGCTCTCCTGGCATCAATGCTATGGACTTTGCACGCCAGCAAGTGTATCTAAAGCGCCTTCCCGACATGGCTCGCGACATCAAGGAGCTGAAGAAGGCTATCAACAATCCAGCTAACGACCAACAGTAATTCACACACAACGTAATATTTTTTATGAAACAAACAACTCTAAAGGCCCCATTCAGCGTGAGCGGCAAGGGATTGCACTCAGGACTCAACGTGGAGGCAACTTTCAAGCCCGCACCAGTTAACACGGGCTACATCTTCAAGCGCATCGACCTGCAAGACGCTCCAGTGATTGAAGCTCTTGCCGAGAACGTGACCGACACCAACCGCGGCACCGTGATTGCCTGCAAGACCAACAAGGACATCAAGGTGGGAACCATCGAGCACTCGATGGCAGCACTATATGCCGCTGGAGTGGACAACTGCATCATCGAGATTAATGCGCCCGAGATGCCCATCCTCGACGGAAGCGCCATCACCTATAGCAACATGATCGAGGAGGTTGGGCTTGAAGAGCAGGCAGCCGACCGCGAGTTTTACGTTGTGAAGCAGCGCATCAAGGTCGTTGACGAGGCCACTGGCTCATCGCTCATTGTCCTGCCCGACGACGATTTCTCAATCGACACCATGATTGAGTTTGACTCGCCTGTGCTACCCAACCAGTTTGCATCACTCACATCGCTTGCCGATTTCAAGCAAGAGATAGCAGGAAGCCGCACCTTCGTCTTCGTGCGTGAGATAATGCCACTGGTCGAGAACAACCTCATCAAGGGTGGCGACCTCGACAATGCCATCGTTATCTATGACAAGGAAATGAGCCAAGATGAGCTCAACAAGATAGCCGATGTAGCTGGAGTACCACACATCCCCAACAACAAGCTGGGCTACCTCAACCACAAGCCACTCGCCCACCCCAACGAGCCAGCACGCCACAAGTTGCTCGACGTGATGGGCGATCTTGCACTCATTGGGCGACCACTCAAGGGGCGCATTGTTGCCACACGTCCTGGCCACACCATCAACACACGGCTATCGAAGCAAATTCGCAAAGAGCTGCGCTACCAAAACGTGCAGGCCCCAGTCTACGATCCCAACAAGGAGCCAGTGATGGACATCAACCGCATCAGGCAACTGCTGCCACACCGCTACCCCATGCAGCTTGTTGACAAGGTGATAGACATCAGTGATAATTACATTGTGGGCGTGAAAAACGTGACAAGCAACGAGCCTTTCTTCCAGGGGCACTTCCCACAAGAACCCGTCATGCCTGGCGTGCTACAAATCGAGGCCATGGCACAAGTGGGAGGACTGCTGGTACTCAACGGCATCGATGAGCCTGAGCGCTATTCCACCTACTTCATGAAAATCGACAATGTGAAGTTCCGCCAAAAAGTGGTCCCTGGCGACACTCTAATCTTCCACATCTCGTTCATGACACCCATGCGCCGTGGCTGTGCAGTGATGAAGGGCTACGCATTTGTGGGCGAGAAAATCGTAAGCGAGGTTGAATTCATGGCTCAAATCATCAAGAATAAATAAAAAAACTCAACACACACAACACTTTATATACAGATGAACATTTCACCTCTGGCGTGCGTTAGCAATAACGCCATGATAGGCAAGGACGTCACAATAGGCCCCTTTGTCACCATCGACGAGAATGTAGTTATAGGCGATGGCACTATCATCGACAGCAACGCCACCATCCACTCAGGCGCCAGGATTGGCAACAACTGCCACATCCACTCGGGTGCAGTAGTGAGCGACATCCCACAAGATCTCAAGTTCAAGGGCGAAGACAGCCTTGCAATCATTGGCGACGGCACCAGCGTCCGCGAGTTTGTTACCATTCATCGTGGCACAGCCTCTAAGGGGCAAACAGTGATAGGCAACAACTGCCTCATCATGGCCTATTGCCACGTGGCACACGACTGCGAGCTCGGCAACAATGTGATAATGTCAAATCAGGTGCAGCTCGCAGGCGAGGTCGTGGTGGGCGACCATGCAGTGCTGGGCGGTGGTGCTCTGGTGCACCAGTTCACTCGCATTGGCAAGCACGTGATGCTGCAAGGCGGCTCGCTGGTCAACAAGGACCTACCTCCCTATATAATGGCCGGACGCTACCCTATCTCCTACGAGGGTGTTAACAGTGTGGGGTTGCACAGGCGTGGATTTAGCGAGGACCAAATCTACAAGATTCAGCAAGTGTATCGCACCCTGTACTTGTCTCAGCTCAACATCAGCGAGGCTCTTGCCAAGATTGTTGCTGAGATTCCTCAATCGCCCGAGCGCGACGACATCGTGGAATTTGTCAAGGGCTCCAAACGAGGCATCGTGAGAATGGGAATTTGATAAAAGCACACCCATAAAATAATAAGGAGGCGCGCCGAAGTGCCTCCTTGATTATTTTATAGATGTTCACTGATTTCTTGCTTAAAGCGAGTCGAGCTTGCTGCTGCCAAGCACATAGTAGATTCGGCTCAAGATGTTTTTAAGAGCCTCGTTCATGGGCATCAGCTTATAGGCCTTCTCAAGATAGGGCAAAGCCTCGACATAGAGTTTCTTGGCATCGGCCGAACGGTGGTCCTCACCAGCGATGGCCTTGTTGTAAAGAGCATTGCCCAAATCAAAGAGCCCACGAGGGTGGTCAGGATTCAGTGCCACAGCCTTGCGGTAATAGGGAATTGCATCGTCAATCCCATGCTCTATCTCCACAAGCCGCCCTTTCAGGTCATGATAGTCGGCAACGAGCGAGTCGGTCTCAATCACCTCATCGAGCAGGCCGTTAGCCTCCTCATAATTCCTGGTTTTCAGATAATGATTTATCAAGATGTGAACATAACGAGGATCGTTTGCGCCCAACATGTCGTGCGCCTCATGTGCCACACTCACCAGGTAGATGGTGTCGCGCTGCTTGATCAGGGCATCAATCCACGTGTCGTAGAGAGCCTTCTTTTTATATCCCAAACTCCTGGCAGCCGACAATTGCTCCACTGCTTTGTCATAGTTCTTGCCTTGATAGGCAGCAAGCCCCTGGAAAAAACGGTTATAAGCCACCACCGAGTCAGGCTCCACTTTTTTCCTCTTCTTGGCCCAGTCACTCTTGGCCAGCTGGCAATAAATGTCCCATGCCTTGTAAGCATGGTCCCAGTCACTGGCCATGTAGAAATCGCCAGCCACGGCACTGTAGTCGACCAGGTGGTCAATCATCCTGTCCACAATGTCTCGTGAGAACTTAGTTTTCACTTTAGGAAGCTTGGTCTTCTTGTCAATCACTGGATTCCCCTTCTTGTCGCGCTGTGGCACCGAGTCCTTGTGCAGTGCCACCACCATCTTGTCATAGCCATCGAGCAATGCCAGTCCAGCATCGGTTGAATTCACTCTCTCGCCAGCCGCCTTGTTGTTCATCATTTTATCATAAATGCTATAGTGTATTTTCCCAGCAACCCACCACGGTTCGGCCTTGTCCTTGGTCTCATCATTCTCAAGAGCCCTGTTTATCTTCTTGAGAGCGTTCTTGTAGCTGTCCACTGTCAAGGTCAAGCCACTAATCTCCTTCTTGACCTCATTCACAAGGCGCTGCTGCCCCACAGCCGTGCATGGCAATGCAGCAAGAGTCAATAACGCGACAATTAGTTTTTTCATCATTACTATTTTATCCGAAACGCTGTGCACAACATTCATCGTGGATGTCATGCACAGCGTCGCCACTTTAGGTTTTATTATTTATCTTATTTCAACAGCTCAAGCTTGTACTCGATGTCCTCGATAAAGCGCTTCGAGTTGGTCTTGCTGCCATCCTCATCAAGTTCCTTAGCCTTCTTGAACAGTGGCAGAGCCATGTTGTAGATTGGTTTCAGCTTGGGAGCCAGCTCTGAATTATTGGCAGTGGGGTTCTGCTCAATAATCTTCTCGGCGCGATCATAATACACGCGGCCAAGGTCGAAGAAGCCATTGGGAAAATTGTCGTCAAGCTCAGTAGCCTTCTTGTAGTAAGGCTCGGCAGCATCCAGGCCATCCTTCTGCTCAACGATGAAGCCCTTCATGTCCTGAAGCAGAGCGCTCGACTGATCGGCAGCAATTGCCTTGTCGATATAAGAAATAGCTTCATCATATTTCTTGCTGTCGCAGAAGCCCTGAATCAGATTAGCCAAGCACGAGTTCTTGAAGTCGCCCACCTGATTGTCGTTGTAGCCCTTGCTCATGGCATTCTTGAAAGCACTGTAGGCACCATCAAAGTTCTTCAGCTGATAGGCCGAGTAGCCCTCGTAGAAAGCCACCTCGCCCAGAGTTGCCTGATCAAACTCAATGCCCTGTGTGAGCGGAGTGCCAATCAAGTCGTTAAAGAACTTAAAGGCTTTATAAGAAGTAGCGTAATCGTTGCCCATAAGGCCTGAATTACCCACATTGAGCACGTCGTTGATGTGGCCCGAAAGCAGGTTCACGATGTCCTTAGAGTACTTTACCTTAAACTTGGGTTTGCCAGTCTTCTTGTCAATCTTAGGACTTCCGTCCTTGTTCTTCTCAATGATAGTGTCGAGAGGCAATGCACGCTGCAGCAAGTCAAAGCCGTTCATCAGCGCAGTTGCACGCTCGCCGATTGTGGCATCGGGAGCATCTGGGTTCTGACCATGAGCCAACTGGTATTCGCCAAAGAGCTTGTCATACTTGGCAAACTCAGCCTTACCTTGATTGAACAGCTCCTCGGCTGTCTGGGCTTTTGCACCCACCACCATGAATGCTGCACAAGCCACGAATAAGAAAATCTTTTTCATAATAAATAATCGTTATTGTGTGTTAGTAATAATATTTTGTTATCTCGTTGTATTATTATTGCTCATCGTTATCGTCGGCAGGTGTTATGCCTTCTTCTTGGTCATAAGACTGCGATTCATCGTTTTCGTTTAATTCGTTGCCAGCATTTTCTTGCTCATTTACGGCCTCGCCAGCTTCGTCAAACGTCAAGTCGCGCTGCAGCCCTTCACCGTCGGGGATGTACTCCTCGATCTTCTCGGGGTCGGTGTCGACCTTGCACACCGATGCTATCTCATCGTTCTTCTTCTCAAGGTTAATCAAGCGCACTCCCTGGGTGTTGCGTCCCATCACGCGCAGGTCGGCAACCTTAAGACGAATGGTAATGCCCGACTTGTTGATAATCACGATGTCGTTGCTGTCATTCACATTGCGTATTGCAATAAGCTTGCCAGTTTTCTCGGTGATGTTGATTGTCTTCACACCCTTAGCGCCACGATTGGTCACGCGGTAGTCGTCAAGCTTAGAGCGCTTGCCCATACCCTGTTCTGAGAGCACGAGCACATCATCGCTGGCACTTGAGCGCATGCAAATCATGCCCACCACAGCATCGTCGCCACCGTCAAGGGTCATGCCCTTAACGCCGGTAGCGGTGCGCCCCATGGGCCTTACCTTGGTCTCCGAGAAGCGGATGGCGCGGCCATTACGGTTGGCCAGTACAATCTCGCTGTCGCCCTCGGTGAGCACGGCACCTATCAGCTGGTCGTCCTCGCGAATGTTGAGAGCGTTCACGCCATTAACACGTGGTCGCGAGAACTCCGAGAGGCGAGTGCGCTTCACAATGCCATTCTTTGTGCCAAACACAATATAATGGTTCTGATTATATTCAGGATCCTTGAGCTTGGTGGCACGGATGAAGGCGTAAATGCGATTCTCAGGGCCAATGTTGAGCACATTCTGGATGGCACGACCCTTAGAGTTCTTGGCGCCCTCGGGAATCTCAAACACGCGCAGCCAGTAGCAGCGACCCAGAGCGGTGAAGAAGAGCATGTAGTTGTGGTTAGTTGCCTCGTAGATGTACTCGATGAAGTCCTCGTCGCGTGTAGCGCTTCCCTTGGCACCCACTCCACCACGATTCTGAGTGCGATATTCGCTCAGTGGAGTGCGCTTGATGTAACCAAAGTGTGAAATGGTGATAATCATTGGGTCGTCGGGATAGAAGTCCTCAGCGTTCATCTCCTCGGCAGCATATTCGATTTGGGTGCGGCGCTCGTCGCCAAACTTCTCACGCACCTCTATGAGCTCATCCTCAATCACCTTGCGGCACACGTCGGGGTTACTCAATATCTCCTCAAGATGGGCAATGGTCTTCAACAGTTCCTCCATCTCGGCATGGAGCTTGTCCTGCTCGAGGTTGGTGAGCTGGCGCAGGCGCATCTCAACTATGGCACGAGTCTGGATGTCGTCAAGATTAAAACGCTCACCCAGGCGCTGGCGAGCCTCGTCGGTGGTCTTGCTGCTGCGAATGATGTGGATCACCTCATCGATGTTGTCGCTGGCAATAATCAGGCCCTCCAGGATGTGGGCACGTTCCTTTGCCTTCTTGAGTTCAAACTCAGTGCGGCGTATCACCACCTCATGTCGGTGATCAAGGAAGCATTTCAGTATCTGCTTCAGGTTCACTGTCTGTGGACGACCATTGACCAAGCACACATTGTTCACGCTGAACGACGACTGCAGCTCAGTCATCTTATATAGCTTGTTGAGCAGCACATTGGCGTTCACGTCCTTCTTCACATCAATCACGATGCGCATGCCATGACGGTCACTCTCATCGTTGATGTTAGAAATGCCCTCAATGCGCTTGTCCTCAACCAGCCCAGCAATGTTCTCGATGAGCTCACGCTTATTCACGTTATAGGGAATCTCAGTCACCACAATTCGGTCGTGACCATGCTCAGTCTCAATCTCGGCTTTAGAGCGAATCACAATGCGGCCCTTGCCGGTCTCGAATGCATCGCGCACTCCCTGATAGCCGTGGATGATACCACCCGTTGGGAAGTCGGGGGCGATGATATACTTCATCAGGCCCTCTGTGTCGATGTCGGGGTCCTCAAGCATGGCCAAGCATGCGTTAATCGACTCGGTGAGGTTGTGCGGAGCCATGTTGGTTGCCATTCCCACAGCAATACCCGAACCACCATTAACCAGCAAGTTAGGGAAGCGGGTTGGCAGCACCTCGGGTTCATCCAGGGTGTTGTCAAAGTTTGGAACAAAGTTCACTGTGTCCTTGTCCATGTCGCGCATCATCTCCTCGCCCATCTTGCCCAGGCGGGCTTCGGTGTAACGCATCGCTGCGGGGCTGTCGCCGTCGACCGAGCCAAAGTTGCCCTGCCCGTCAACGAGCGGATAGCGCATCGCCCAGTCCTGAGCAAGGCGCACCATTGCAAGATACACGCTCGAGTCGCCGTGTGGATGGTACTTACCAAGCACATCACCCACAATGCGCGCGCTCTTCTTGTAGGGAGCATTCGAGAAATTTCCCAGTTTTTCCATACCGAAAAGCACCCTGCGATGCACTGGCTTGAAGCCATCACGCACATCGGGCAGAGCTCGAGACACGATCACCGACATTGAGTAGTCGATGTAGCTCGTCTTCATCTCGTTTTCGATATTGATCTCAATAATTCGATCGTTGTTCATCTCTTTTTAATTAAAATTTTACCTGCGGCGAGCTGCAAATCCAGCGAAATGTTGCCTCAATCATCACAGTCACGCCATAACATTAAAAATAACCTACAAAGATACTATAAATATATTAATTAAGCACAATGCACGGCACCTTATTTTCTTTAAAATTACTTAATCAACAATGGCACGGAAATTGCATTTATCTACACATAAGTATTAACAATGACACGAAAATGACAAAACAAGAATTCAACATACTTAACGATGAGCAATTAATGGCTCTAATCGACGAAATGCCAAGCCCTGTGCTCGATGGAGTTGACTTCGCCAGCGACGACGAGGACGACGACCTCGAGGATGACATGGGCGGTGGTGGCGGCTCTGACGCCACAAGTGGCACCGAGCGACGCACTCAGCGACGAAATGTCACAAAAAGTGACACCCCGACACCCACCATCAACAAGTATGGCAAGGACATCACCCGCCAGGCAACAGCCGGAGAACTCGACCCTGTTGTGGGGAGGGAGCGAGAAATAGAACGTGTGGCACAAATCCTGAGCCGGCGCAAGAAGAACAATCCAGTGCTCATTGGCGAGCCAGGCGTGGGCAAGTCGGCAATTGTCGAAGGACTTGCACAGCGCATCGTGCAGCGCAAGGTGGCACGTGGGCTCATGGACAAGCGCATCGTTGTGCTCGACATGGCGTCGGTGGTTGCTGGCACCAAGTATCGTGGCCAGTTCGAGGAGCGCATCAAGGCCATCATCGACGAGGCCAGCAAGAGCGATGATGTGATTCTCTTCATCGACGAGATTCACACCATTGTGGGGGCTGGCAATGCCAGCGGCTCAATGGATGCCGCCAATCTTCTCAAGCCAGCCTTGGCGCGTGGCGAGGTGCAATGCATTGGAGCCACAACCCTCGATGAGTACCGCAAGAACATTGAGAAAGACGGAGCGCTCGAGCGCCGATTCCAGAAGGTGATTGTCGACGCCTCCACTCCCGAAGAAACTATCGAAATCCTCAATAACATCAAGGACGCCTACGAGAAGCATCATGGCGTCATTTACACCCCCGAGGCCATTAGAGCCTGCGTCACTCTCACCGACCGCTACATCAGCGACCGTGCCTTCCCCGACAAGGCCATCGACGCAATGGACGAGGCCGGCTCGAGAGTGCACATCTCAAAGGTTGAGACACCCAAGGAGATTGAGGAACTGGAAAAACAAATCGATGAGGCTCAAGCCAACAAACTCCGAGCCGTTCAAGAGCAGAACTTCGAGAGCGCAGCAGGCTATCGCGACCGACAGGAAAAGCTCAAGCTGGAGCTGCAAGACTTCAAGGCAAAATGGGAAGCTGAGCTCGACAAGAAGCGTGAAACGGTCGACGAGAACGACATCGCACAAGTCGTAGCCATGATGACGGGCGTGCCTGTGCAGCGCATCGCACAGAGCGAAGGCATCAGGCTCCTGGGCATGAACGACGAGCTCAAGCACCAAATCATTGGTCAGGACGAGGCAATCGACAAGATCGCTCGTGCCATTCGTCGCAACCGCGTTGGTCTCAAGGACCCTAACCGTCCCATCGGCTCTTTCATGTTCCTGGGTCCCACTGGCGTGGGCAAGACCTTGCTTGCAAAGCGGCTGGCTGAGTTCCTCTTCAATTCGCCCGACGCTCTCATCCGCATCGACATGAGCGAATACATGGAGAAGTTCAACGTCTCACGTCTCGTGGGAGCACCTCCGGGCTACGTGGGCTATGAGGAAGGCGGACAGCTCACCGAGAAAGTGCGACGCCGCCCCTACTCCGTGGTCTTGCTCGACGAGATTGAGAAGGCTCACCCTGACGTGTTCAACATGATGCTGCAAGTGCTCGACGAGGGTGCCCTCACCGACAGCCTGGGCCGCAAGGTCGACTTCAAGAACACTATCATCATCATGACGTCAAACATTGGCACCCGCGAACTCAAGGACTTTGGTGCTGGTGTTGGTTTCAACACGCAGGAGCTCACCAAGGAGCGTTCCGACTCGGTAATCCGCAAGGCACTCAACCGCAGCTTCTCACCCGAGTTCCTCAACCGTGTTGACGACATCATCACATTCTCAAGCCTGAGCAAAGACGACATCCTCAAGATTGTCGACATCGAGCTCAAGATGTTCTACAACCGAGTGCACGAACTCGGCCATGAGCTCATCATCACCGATGCCGCCAAGCAGTTTGTTGCCGACGCTGGTTTCGACATCCAGTATGGAGCACGTCCGCTCAAGCGCGCCATCCAGTCGCACATCGAGGACCCCATGTCGGAACTCCTACTCAAGCATGAGGACGCCACATCGGCCACTATCACCATCGATGTCAAAGATGGTGAAATTGTCGCCACAATCGATAAGTGACAATTTTTCACTAACTCCAATCAAAATGTCACACCAAGCTGGTGTGGCATTTTTTTTGCATAATAGCGTCACAGAGTAAAAAAGTAAACCATCGTGCTTACCAAAACTTTAAACTCATAACTCAAAAACTCAAAACTCAAAAACTCAAAACTCAATATTTTCTATGGCAAAAGGTTCAATTGGGGTAACAACTAACAACATTTTCCCCGTTATCAAACAATTCTTGTACAGCGACCACGAGATTTTCTTGCGCGAGCTGGTTTCTAACGCAGTCGATGCAACTCAAAAACTCAAGACACTGGCAGTGGCTGGCGACTACAACGGCCCCACCGAGGGTCTCAAAGTCAGCGTCAAGCTCGACAAGGAGGCTGGAACTCTCACCGTGAGCGACCAGGGCATTGGCATGACCGAAGAGGAAGTCGACAAGTATATCAACCAGATTGCATTCTCGGGCGCCGAGGAGTTCCTAAACAAGTATAAGGACAGCGCCAGTGCCATCATTGGCCACTTTGGACTGGGATTCTACTCAGCCTTCATGGTGTCGAAGAAAGTCGAGATCCGCACCAAGAGCTACCAGGACGGAGCCAAGGCTGTGATGTGGTCGTGCGACGGCTCGCCCGAATATGAGATGAGCGAGTGCGACAAGGCCGAGCGTGGCACCGACATCGTGCTCTACATCGACGACGATGAGAAGGAATTCCTCGAGCAGTCACGCATCACCACACTGCTCAACAAGTACTGCAAGTTCTTGCCCGTGCCAGTAATCTTTGGCAAGGAGCAGGAATGGAAGGATGGCAAATATGTCGACACCGACAAGGACAAAGTCATCAACGACGTGGAGCCGTTGTGGACACGCAAGCCCACCGACCTCAAGGATGAGGACTACATCAAGTTCTATCACGCTATCCAGCCAGCCCAGGACGACCCATTGTTCTGGATTCACCTCAACGTGGACTATCCCTTCACCCTCACCGGTATTCTCTATTTCCCAAAAATCAAGAACAACCTCGACATTCGCAAGGATCGCATCCAGCTCTACTGCAACCAGGTGTTTGTCACCGATAGCGTCGAGGGCGTGGTTCCCGAGTTCATGATGCTGCTGCAAGGTGTTATCGACAGCCCCGACATCCCACTTAACGTGTCGCGCTCCTACCTGCAAGCCGACCGCAACGTCAAGAAGATTTCATCCTATATCACCAAGAAGGTGGCAAGCCGCCTCGAGGAAATCTCTAAAGCCGATGCCAAAGCATTTGAACAGAAATGGAACGACATCAAGATCTTCATCGAGTATGGAATGCTCAGCGACGAGAAGTTCAAGGAGGCTGCATCCAAGTTTGCTCTGCTCCAGAACACCGACGGCAAGTTCTTCAAGCTCGATGAATATAAAGAGCTTATCAAGGGCAACCAGACCGACAAGGACGACAACCTCATCTATCTCTATGCCACCGACAAGACCGCACAGTACGCCTACATCAAAGCAGCTCAAGACAAGGGTTACGACGTGCTGCTCATGGACGGCCAGCTCGACATTCCATTCGTGGGCCTGCTCGAGCAGATGAATGAGAAATCGCGCTTCGTGCGTGTCGACAGCGATGTGGTCGACAACCTCGTGCGCAAAGAGGATGCTAAAGACTCTGAACTCACTACCGAAGAACGTGAAATAGCCACCACCCTATTCAAGTCGCAGATTCCAGCAATCGACAAGAGCGAGTTCATGGTAACCTATGCCGCCATGGCACCCACTGCCCAACCAGTGGTCATCACTCAAAGCGAATATATGCGACGCATGAAGGACATGGCAGCATTCCAGCCTGGAATGAGCTTCTACGGCGAGTTCCCCGATGCCTACAACTTCACCCTCAACACCAGCCATCCACTCATCAAGCGAGTGGTTGACCAGGCCTCGGCGGCTCTTAACGACGAGCTGAAGCCCATCGACGACGAACTCACAGCCACCAATGCCGTGATCAAGGCCATACGTGACCTCGACAAGGACAACAAAGGGGTGCCCGACGACAAGAAGGACGACCTCAAGAAGAATGAGGATAAAGCCCAGGCCCTGCGCGACAAGAAGGACGAGATTATCACCAACTACGCCGCTGGTCAAGACACCGTCAAGCAGCTCATCGACATTGCCCTCCTGGGCAATGGTCTGCTCAAGGGCGAAGCGCTCAACAACTTCCTCAAGCGCTCTGTCGACCTGCTCTAACCACCTTTAACCCGAATCGAGCATTACCACTAAAGGGAGGGTGCATAAAATCTTGCGATTTATTGCGCCCTCCTTCCTTTTTTTCCTTTTTTATCTAAATTTGCAAGGAAATCCTATGCTTAAAACATCAACACCAATGCGCCACCTGCTCCACACATCTCTCGCCATCCTGCTCATCACGTTTGTGATGGGCTGCTCTCGCACCCACACCGACCACCGACTCGTCCTTGCCGACTCCCTCATGTGGACCGCCCCCGACAGCGCCCTCCACATCCTCCAGGCCATCAACCGCGATTCCCTCCAAGACGACGAGAACCTGGCCTATCACGCTCTCCTCCTCACCCAAGCACAGTTCCGCTGCAATGGCCATTG
>DEJJ01000030.1:0-4404 GCA_002353285.1 Porphyromonadaceae bacterium UBA2751
AACAACGAGGCCAACGTAGACGTTGAAATGACTGTTAACACCAACAAGCAACCAGTTGTTGTTCCCGTTACCAGCGTTCCAGTTCAGAAGAACCACCGCACCAACATCCTGGGCTCGCTCTTCACCCAAGAGGGCAACTTCAAGGTAATCATCGACCAAAACTTCGACACCCCCGACAACAACATCGACTATCCCGAAATCACAGATGTTGCTATAGTTAATGGTCAGCAATACGAAACTCTCGATGCTGCAATTATAGCCGCTGAAGCCGGTGCAACTATCACACTTACCCCAGGAACTTACACATTGACATCACTCCATAACAAATCGGTAAAGATTGTAGGAAAGAATAAAGAGAGGTCAATTGTCGAGTGTATTAATAAAGTTCCTTCGGGCGCTAGTGCGAGTGTAGACGTATATTTCGAGAATCTGACTCTTAAGGTTGGTAGTGACAACTACAAAGGATTCCAGCACTCCAATTCAGAGACTTACAAAAACATCATCCTAGAAGGAGGCCACTTGACTCTCTATGCCCCAACGGTAAACTTCGATGGGTGTACATTCAACCAGTCAAAATATGACTATTGCTTCTGGACTTATGGAGCAACTACTACAAATGTTACCAATTGTGTATTTAATACTGTTGGTAAAGCTGTTAAGGTTTATAAAGAAAATGATACCGCAATTCATACTTTCAACATTAGTAACAGCACATTTAATGTCACATCAAGAGGCAATGGAACCATTAAGGCAGCTATTGAGATTGACGGAAGATTATGTCCATTTGCAGTAAATATAACAAACACTACTGTTAATGGTCATGATCCAGGTGAAACATCAGGTAACACACTCTGGAACTGCGATGCAGGAAGCAAAGCTACAGTTGTTGTTGATGGAGAAACCGTTTATCAGCAAAATTAATTTCTGATCAATAGATTATAAGAGGGTGCGGGCGCACCTGCACCCTCTTTTAAAAAAGAATAGTTTTTTAATCGTATTTAATCGTTTGACACTCACACAGGGCAACAATTGTCCTTAATAAAAGAAAATTGTTCGTAATTGTCTGTAATTGTCTGAAAAAACGTTACCGACATCAATTGTCTGAAATAAAGAATCAGAAAAAATAATAGTCTATAATTGTTTGAAAAAAACTTGGCAGAGATGAAGAAATTTTACTTAAGCATATTAACGATATTACTGGCAGTGGCAGCCAGCGCACAAACAGCCACAAACATGTCGCTGGGTGGCATTGTACTCAACGGCACTAAAGGAGAGTTCTATACAATCACCAACAAGCTGTATGGTGTGTATGTACCTCCCCGTTACAAGAATGTAGTCTTTGCCAGGGACAACAACAATAACGTCAACAAGTCGGATCCAGCCGATTATCCCAGCGACAAGATTTATGACAACGTTGATGCATTTGACCAAAGCAACTGGATACAAATATTATTTCCCGAGGGCACCGATGCTAGTGGCTTTGCTGGCAAGGAGATACCAAACCGCACAATTACTGGTCGTGTGAATGTGGTAAGTACTATTCCTCAAGGCCCTGTGGGTTTGTACATTGAAGCCAGTCCCGACATAGTTCCCACCTCATTTGCGGGTTCCAACTTTAACGGCAACCTGTATAACTGCGCCAACTTTGTTCAACAAGAGTGGTTTTTTGTAAAACCCAAGAACTTGGAGTATTGCAACATCCACTGGGCAGTGTATAACGGCGACAACATGTTTTATGTGCCCAAAGCCTCCGACTTTCCTGGTAGCTTCAAGGTAAACATGGCATTGTGGGAGCAGCAGACCGACGACAACTCGGTGACTGCCGGCGATGTGTTCCAACCTGGTTATGCCTATGAGTTCCCTGCAATTATCCAGTTTAGCGTTGACTATCAGGTTGGCCTGAATATCGACCCAGGCTTTGATGGCGACTTCAACTATGGCATGCCAGGCTTGAAGAACTTTGAGGTGGGTCAAGCCGGCACCCTGCCCGAAGGCTACCGCAACGTGGTGGTGTATCCACTGCGCATAACACAAGAAGTTATTACCGCCATTGATGTAGTGGATGCCACTCGTGGCGAAGCCGAGAGTGAGCAATACTACGACCTGCAAGGACGCATGAGCACCACTCCACTCAAGGGCGTGAACATCAAGGTGACAACCTACACCGACGGCACAAGAGAGACAAAGAAGATAGTAAGATAATTAATAACTCCCCCTGGGGGAGTTGACAACTCATAACTCACAACTCATAACTCAAAAACTCATAACTCAAAAACTCAAAACTCTAAATTATGAGACTTTCATTTAAGAAATCGGCTCTTCTCTTCACCACAGTTGCCCTGGGCGGCATGCTCGGGGCCAATGCTCAAGACCTTGTGCTCGAGGGTTATCAGGACGCCTACACCTTTGAGCAAGACTGGAAAAACGAGAATGTGCCCACCAGCAGCGGTGTTTTGTTCACCGATTATCGTCAAGGTTTTGGACAGAACAATCAGTTCTATATCCAGAACAAAAACGCAAGTGGCAAGAAAATTGAGATTTATGACCAGAATGGCTATGTAGGCTACTTTGCAGAATCTGGACTTGGCAGCAACATCACCAAGGATGAAGCAGGCAACATTATAGTGCGCACCGGGCAATATGCAAGGCCATATACAAGAGATAAAAATTTTAGAATTATCAAGGCCGATGGTTCTCAAAGCATCGACTTAACATTACCAAGCGATTGTTCAGTGGCGAGAGGCGACTACTGGGGATTCGCTAATGGAGACGTATTCTCGGCTCAAGGTGGAAAGTTTGCATTCTCGGGGTCTAATCATAATTATTTCTATTTAGTAGAGATAAAGTCGGGACAAGTAGTTAGTGGTACTAAAGTGATGCTACCCTATTTATTTGGTCTTAATGCCGATATGTATTTCAGCAGTGATGGTATAGTGAACTCATGGAAAGACGCTAATGGCAACCAGCACTATCTTGCCATCAACAGTAATGAAAACCCCATTGACATTGTGCTTGACGAAAATAATAATGCCACAGCCACCACCATAGCAATGAAAAGCTTCACTAGCTATGGAACTTGCACTGGCGCCAACTGCTTTGCCTTTAATGGCAAAAACTACATCATGTTCTCGACTCAGCCTAACTGGAACGACGGCTTTGTGATTGCCGAGCTTGGCACCAATGACGATGGCACACTCAACGGCGCCATCAGTGTGGTGGCTCAGCACGTGAATGACTACACTACACCAATGGGCGATAATGTGAGCTCAAAATGCGACTGGCTGAACTGGGAGCCGAGGGACTCGAAGAGCATCTATGTGTATCAGTACTTCCCAGGCTACTACATGGCTCGCTACATCTTTGGCATCAAGACCGACGACACGCCGCTGGTAGACATCGTGAACGACGGCACCGTGGGCCAGACCTACACCGTGGCTGACGACATCATGGGCGTGTACATCGCCGAGAAGGAGCCCACGCGAGTGTATGCCAAGGACTACGGCAAGCACCGCTATCCGTCGACCATCAAGGATGGCGAGGTCGACTTTGTAAAGGATCAGGTTGACGAAAATGAAATAAAGCTACAACAGGATGACTGGGACCAGAGTAACTGGGTAATACTCGACTTTGAGACAGCAGAAGAGGCACAAAAATTTGCAGGTAAGATTGGCGAAACGAACCAGACTAGTCCAATTGCATGTAAGGTCATCAAGGGTGGCACCCTCACTGGCAAACTCACCAACAAGCTCAACCCCACCATGACAGTAACAAGCTACGTTGAGCCAACCGAGACCCTTGACTATCTTCAAAACAGCTACATTCCATGCAACTTCATGACTCCCAATGTGCAAAGCAACATCTATTGGCACGGCGAGACTCACGACTACTTCTTCATCGAGCCAAAACCACAGGAGTATGTTAAAGTTTGGTGGGCATTATATGACGCCAACAACCATTTCACAATTGATACCGACTCTAAATTTAAGGGCAGCTTCAAA
Source organism: Porphyromonadaceae bacterium UBA2751 (assembly GCA_002353285.1). Lineage (GTDB taxonomy): Bacteria > Bacteroidota > Bacteroidia > Bacteroidales > Muribaculaceae > Sodaliphilus. The sequence continues at coordinate 3,999 of DEJJ01000030.1, forward strand.
GCCGACAGATCGCTCTATCCTGGTGTTTGGGAGCAAGATTTTAAGATAGGCAAGGCCTATAACTTCCATGCCATTGTGCGCTATGTTGCGAGCAGCAAAGACGACCCCTTTGAGGGCAATTACATGGTGTTTCCACTCGAGGGTGGCGCCGGAATTATCACCGGCATTAGCAACATCACCAGCGACGCCCAAGTGGCTGGCGTGACCTATGTCAACATGCTGGGCATGGAATCGACAACGCCCTATGCTGGCCTTAACATAGTGGTTAAAAGATACTCTAATGGAAATTTAGTGGTGACAAAAGAATTCATACGTTAAATAAAATTACAATATTTAGTTTGGGGAAGCCATTGTCCGTGAGGATAGTGGCTTTATTTTATGGTGGATAAATTAGGCGGCGCCTCGG
>DEJJ01000030.1:4414-16409 GCA_002353285.1 Porphyromonadaceae bacterium UBA2751
AATAAATTTGGTTTTTCGCTCGGCTTGCACTAATTTTGAAATCTGAAATGTGAAACTTTAAAGATTTATTGTTATGACAACAGCTATTTATACGCTCACGTCGAGTCTGCATGATGAGGCGGCTGTGGGGGCAGCCACGAGGGAGTTCCTGGGTGGCTTGGAGATTGACTATGAACTGATTGAGGGAAATTTTAAGGACTACGGAGGTCATGACTTGGAGCTGATATATGTGCGCACTGGTGGCACTGAGGGCATCTTCAAGAATGAACTGCCACGGCTGCTGAAGCTGTCGAAACAGCCGTTTTACTTGCTGACGTCGGGGAAGAGTAACTCGCTGGCCGCGTCGATGGAGATATTGTCGTACTTGCGGCAGCAGGGGCTGAAGGGGGAGATTCTGCATGGCAGCAATGACTACATCAGGAATCGCATCCACACGCTGCAGCGCGTGGGCAAGGCTATGCGTGAGCTTAATCGATGCCGCCTGGGTGTGATAGGCGAGCCAAGCGACTGGCTGATTGCGAGCGATGCAAAGCGCCGCACTATTGAGGAGAAGCTGGGTGTGGAGATTGTGAACATCGACATGGATGAGCTGCTGATGCTGATTGACCGCGTGCCTGGCGACATTGAGAGCGACCTGCTGACAAAGGCTCCGAATGATGCGATCAGGCAGTCGCTGACGGGTGCTGAGCGCATCTACGAGGCACTGAAGCTGATAGTTGAGGGCTATGACCTGCAGGGCTTCACTCTGCGCTGCTTTGACTTGCTCACTGCGGTGAAGAACACCGGCTGCATTGCGCTGGCAAAATTTAATGCCCAGGGCATTGTGGCAGGCTGCGAGGGCGATGTTCCGGCAATGTTGTCGATGAAGATTGCTCAGGCAGTGTGTGGCAAAACGGGATTCCAGGCTAATCCTGCTCGCATCAATCCTGAGACTGGCGAGATGCTGTTTGCCCACTGCACTATTGGACTTGACATGGTTGAGGACTTTGATCTTGACACTCACTTTGAGTCGGGGATTGGTGTGGGAATCAGGGGCTATATGCAACCTGGCCCTGTGACCATTTTCAAGGTTAGCGGCTCGCTCGACCGCCACTTTGCCGAGGAGGGTGTGCTCGTGGAGAATCAGGGTCAGCCCGACTTGTGCCGCACACAACAGGTGATAAGGCTTAATGATAAGGCTGCAGCGCGCTATTTCTTGACTTGCCCGATTGGTAATCACCACATTATCATGCCAGGAGAGCACAAGGCAGTGCTTGATGAGATTCTTTAGTTAATGCTTAAATGATGCACAATTCATAATTTATAAGGCAATAATAAAATTCCTAACAAAATAATGAAACAAACACCCATATTGCTGCTCACTGGTTATCTGGGCAGCGGAAAAACGACTTTAGTAAACCATATTCTCACTAATGAGCAGAACATTAAGTTTGCAGTGATTGTCAATGACATTGGTGAGGTGAATATCGATGCGAGTCTTATCCAAAAAGGCGGCATTGTTGGCCAGAAGGATGAGAGCCTGGTGGCGCTTCAAAATGGCTGCATCTGCTGCACCCTGAAGATGGACCTAATTGAGCAACTTAACGACATCATGAAGCTTGACCGCTTTGACTACATTGTGATTGAGGCCAGCGGAATATGTGAGCCAGAACCCATTGCTCAAACTATTGTGTCGATTCCTGGAATGGGGCCGCAATACATTGAGCATGGCATCCCTCGCCTTGACTGCATTGTGACTGTGGTTGACGCGCTGAGGATGCAGAGCGAATTTAACTGCGGCGACGACCTGAAGCGCCGCGACATAGGCGAGGAAGATATCGAGAATTTGCTCATCCAGCAGATTGAGTTCTGCAACATGGTGATACTGAACAAGGCTTCGGAAGTTGAGCCAGAAGAGCTTGATCGCATACGCTTGATCATCCACGCTCTTCAACCCTCGGCACCCATCATAGAGACTGACTATGCAATGGTGAATCTGAACGAGATTATCAACACTGGACTATTCGACTATGAGCATGTGGCAGGCTCGGCAGGCTGGATTCGCGAGATAGAGCGCCCAGCTACCGATGAGGAAGAGGCTGAAGCCCACCATCATCACGACCATGACAACGAGCATCATCACGATGAGGAGCATGAACATCACCACGATGATGAGCATGGGCATCATGAACATGGGCATCACCATCATCACCACCATGATGAGGGAGAGGCCGAGGAATATGGTATCCAGACCTTCGTTTACTATCGCCGCCCAGCTATCGACATTCATAAGTTTGACCGCTTTGTGGCAACAAAGTGGCCCAAGAATATCATCCGCGCGAAGGGTCTTATCTACTTTAGCCATAACCGCGACATGTCGTTCCTCTTTGAGCAAGCTGGTGTGCAGAAGAAGCTCACGCAGAGCGGCCTGTGGTTTGCGACAGCACCTGAAGAGGAGTTGCACCGCATGGTAGAGCAGAATCCCAGCATCATGCAAGACTGGGATGAGCAGTACGGCGACCGCATGGTCAAGCTTGTGTTCATTGGTCAGAACCTCGACCGCGAGCAACTAACCCGCGACCTCGACGAGTGCCTTGAGGATTAATTAATGAATAATGCAATTATTGAGGGAGTGTCGCGGCACTTCCTCAATATTTTTTAATTGTGCGTAGTGAGGCTAATACCAGCCTCCACCAATAAACCACTATTAATTATTAAGTGAATTTTAATAAATAGCTAACTGTAAAATACAATTTAATGAAAAAGAGCCTTCGTTGAGATTTAAGGCATAATTACTATAATTGTGTGATATAATTGTAAAAAATATTGTACATTTGCAGCAACTAAACCAAATACTACCCGAAAAGGAGCCTCATCGAGTTGGTATGAGATAAATATTTAGGAGGCTCGGTAATTAATTGTTTTTTAAAAACCAAACTACAATGAAGAAACTATTACTTATTGCAGCGATGGCTGTGATGACAGTGGGTGCTTGGGCGCAGAGCGCAAGCGACTACGGCATCGTAATGGAGCAGCCAGCAGGAGAGTTGAAAACCTATGATCGCGCTGGTTATGCCTACTACTACAGTGGTGAATACGTTCGCCGCGGCGCCCAAACTGGAACCATCGACATCGTCTTTGGAGAGAACAACAAAGTCTACTTCAAGCAACCACTCTCAAAACTTGAGATTAACTCATGGATTGAGGGCACACTGAGTGAGGATGGCAAGACCATCACCGTGCCCATGGGCCAGAACGTAGCCTACGATTCTGAACAGAACGAGGTTATCACCCTTGCAGTGCTCGACTATGATGAGGACTACGAGGAATTTGAGGTACGCAACAATGCTCATGAGATTCAGTTCAGCGTTAGCGAAGACAAGATTAGCTTGATTGGTACTTCGGCCTATGTAGTCTTTGGTGGCATCTATGCCAACAGCAAGACATGGGCCGGCTATGCCGACTATAGCAGCGTTTACACTCCCACCACACAAGCCGAGGACGTGCTCGTTGAGCTCCCTGAAGGTGTTGAGACACAGGTTTACACCTTTGAGGCCAACGGCTACGATGGAACTCCATTCAAGTACAACGTCAACGTGGGTGTCACTGGCAATGAGGTTTACATTCAAGGCCTCTTCAGCGACGTTCCCAACTCATGGATTAAGGGTATCAAGGAAGGCAACACCGTTACCTTTGCTCAAGACCAGTACATCGGTCAGGTGGCTGGCAAGCCCAACTACATGGCTGGCGGCCAAACCAATGCCGAGGGCAAGAAGGACATCTGCGACTTCGTTCTCAACTATGATGAGGCAACCGACACCTACACCAACGTAACCGACTACCTGGTTCAGAACACAACCAAGGGTGTGATTTACTATGTTCAGGCATTCAACAACATCGTCATCACCCGCGACGAGAATGATGGTGCCTATACCATTCCTTACAACCAGGGCTTTGAGACCCAGGCAGCCTTCAGTGAGTTCACCGTTATCAACGCCAACAACGATAGCCGCACATGGACCTATGGTGGCACCATTGGCCAAAACGTGACATACCAGTGGGACACCAATAATGCCGCCGACGATTGGTTGATTACTCCTGCCCTCATCATGGAGGATGGCGTTGAGTATGAGTTTGGCATCGATGCCAAGGCTTCTGGTTACCCCGAGCGCTTTGAGGTCAAGATTGGCACAGAGTCCACTGCCGAGGCAATGACTCAAACCATTGTTGAGGCCGTTGAGATTGATGGCTACGAAATGACACACCATAGTGGCCGCTTCACAGTTCCTGCCAGCAAGGCAAGCGGCAAGTACTATATTGGCATCCATGCCATTAGCGATGCCAACCAGTTTGTACTTACCCTCGACAACATCAGCGTGGTTGCTGCTGACCCAAGCGCCATCAGCAACATCAACGTTGATAAGACACAGGACAACAACTACTACGACCTGATGGGTCGCAAGATGGATGGCAACAATCTTCCTGCTGGAATCTACATCCATGCTGGCAAGAAGGTGATTGTTAAGTAATCAACCCCATAGCTACAACCTAAAACAAGGGCGTGACTCTCCATTGTGAGTTCACGCCCTTATTATTATTCCTTAGTTATTTAGGTCATTTTATTATCCATCGAGCAATGCGTGCTGAGCCGCGCTTGCCAGCTACTATACGCTTGAAAAGCCATGGCATGATGCGGCGGTAACGCCACTTGCGGTTAAGCACCGAGTAGGCCTTCTGCGCCGCAGGCTTGGCAAGCTCCGGATGATGCTCGCGCTCATATTGAGCCGCAAGCACAAGCAGGCGGTAATAAAGCAAGTCGTAGTAGCGCTGTTTATTGAGCAAAGTAGAGTTCTTGATGTCGAGCACCATGGTGCGCAATGAAATTTCCCACTTGCCGTGATTAGCGGCAAAAGTAGTTCCAGTGATAGAGTTCTCTCCCCCAAAAATCACGTCGACCCTGGGTTTCCCCTCTAGGTAACCAATGACAGGTTTAGCAAGCAGCAGTCGCAAGCCATATTCAAAGTCGTTCCAATGCGAAAGATTGTTGTTCCACTCGATAGTGCGGATGAAATCGTGCCTTGCACAGAAAGCCTGTGTTGCAAGCACACTGTGCAGGATGTGGTTGGCAATCAAATCCTTCTTATAAAGTGGCATAGTGGTTTTCTCGCCAGTGTCGTCAATAATATTACGCCTGCAAATCACAATATCGACACGCTGAGGAGAAGACTCAAAAGCATCGACATACTTCTGCACTAGTCGTCGCTCCATGAGGTCGTCGCTGTCGAAAAACATAAGGTAGTCGCCAGTAGCGAATTGCATGCCACGATTGCGTGCAGCACTGGCAGTGTGCTGCTTCTCCTGAGCCACGATAACCTGCAAATCATCGCTGTTGTTATCAATCTTGAACTGGTTGAGTACTACAAGCGAATCGTCGGTCGAAAAATTGTCGACAAGGATGACCTGTAGCGGCCGATAGGTCTGCTCAAGCACAGTGTTGAGAGTGCGTGTGACCAGATTAGCACGGTTGTAAACAGGGATTACAATAGATACTGTTTTCATAATGACTCCAAAATTAGTCATTTTTTTGGTTAGAAGCAAAAAATCCAATATATTTGCATTACAAATTGTAAAAAACAGTAAAGAAAAAGATGAAGATACTCTTCGTGGGTGATGCCAGTAACATTCACAACTGCCTAGCTCAGGCACTTAGAGACTTGGGGCACACCGCGGTGGTAGCCAGCAACGGTTCGCACTGGATGGACACACACCGCGACATCAACCTCAAGCGCAGTAGTGGCAAGATGGGTGCAGTGAAATATGCACTTGATGTGCTGCGTGCGCTACCCAAGATGAGCGGTTTTGACATGGTAGAGACCTGCGATGATATCTTTCTTGACCTCAAGCCTGCCAAGGTGAGAGTCGTTTTCGACTGGCTAAAGCACCACAACAGAGGCATTGTGATGGGTGCCATTGGCACGGATTATGTGTACTATAATGCTTGCCACGATGGTAAGACCTATCGCTACAGCGACTACATGGTGGGCAACCAACCCTCGCCCTACGTTCAATCACAAGAACACATAAATAAGCGTGATGAGTTGTGGGGTGCAGAGTTCATGCGCAAGCACAGTAATTATATACTCAACAACATTGATGGTGCCATCTCATGCCTGTGGGAGTATCACGAGTGCTACAAGCCATTGCTTGGAGATTGTCTGGCTTATGGCGGCATTCCCATCGACACCAAGAATGTTGAGCCCATCATCCTTGACCACGAGCCCGAAAAGGTGAAATTCTTCATAGGAGTGCAACGCGACCGCAACATTCTCAAAGGCACCGACCTGCTACTCGAAGCAGCGCGACGCACCGTAGACCGCTACCCCACCCTGTGCGAGCTCACTGTGGTTGAGAATGCCCCCTACGAAGAATACATAAAAATGCTGTGCAGCTCGCATGTGCTCCTCGACCAACTCTACTCCTACACACCTGCCACTAATGCCCTGCTGGCCATGGCACGCGGCCTGGTTGCTGTGAGTGGCGCCGAGCCTGAATATTACGACCTGATTGACGAACATGAGAACCAGCCTATCATCAATGTGAGCCCGCTCATTGAGGGCGACATCGATGCCAAGCTCGAATGGATAGTACTCAACAAGCAACTGCTCCCCGACCTGAGCCGACGCAGCCGGGAGTTTGTAGTCAAGCATAACGAGTCGCATGTGGTTGCCCGCCGGCATATCGACTTCTTCAACAAAATACTAACCAAGAATGACACTGCAGATACTCATAGCGACCTTAGATGAGGGAATTGAGAGTGTGCCATCGATGCTTCTTGAGCAGCGTGAGGGCATTGGCTACCTAATCTCATGGCAACACAGCGACGGCAACGAGCAAAAAGTGCCTACTGACTTGCTGCGTGCCGATGTGCAGGTGCTTCACCTGGCCGGTCGAGGGCTGAGCCGCAACCGCAACAACTGCATCGAGCATGCAACGGCCGACGTGTGCCTCATTGCCGATGATGACTGCCGCTACAGCCACGAGCAGCTGCAATCGGTGCTCGACACGTTTGCCCAGAACCCCGATGTTGACATCGCCACGTTCAAGTATTCAAGTGAAGGCTACAAGAAGTACTACCCCTCGACATCGCAAGACCTTAGCACATTCCCTAAAGGTTATTATCTGTCATCGATAGAGATTGCGTTCAGACGCAAGTCGGTAGATGGTCGAGTGTGGTTTAACGAGAACTTCGGTCTTGGCACCGAGCCCTTTCACTGTGGCGAGGAGAATCTCTTTATTCAGGATGCGCTCAGTGCAGGGCTTGAATGCCACTTCTACCCCATCACCATCGTCCATGACCAGCAGCCGCTGGAGTTCTTAAACCGATCGATGGACACTGGCACACTCATGGCACATGGTGCCGACCTGCAAATTTTTCATTGCGGCACCAAGTGGCTACGCGCCATGCTCAAAGCCTGGCGACTACGTCGCGACGAGAAAGTGCCGTTGTGCCATGGCTTGCGTAACATCATCAAGGGCATCAACTACATGAAGCGCCACCCCGAGCTACTAAAAAACAAGCGCAAATGATGAACAACTAATCCAAATATTGACTACCTTTGCAAGAAATATACAATACACTACCCCTTATGGATAAAACTCACAAGACAATAATGGTAATAGCTCCGCATGCCGACGATGAAGTGCTAGGTTGCGCAGGCTACTTGCTGCATCAAGTAAAGGCAGGAGCACATGTAGTGGTGGTGCTGGGCACCATAGGCGGCATTAACGAGCGTCAAGACTTCGAAATGCGCCTTAAAGAAGCCACAACAGTTAACGAGCGAATGGGCACCACTATGTTCTACCTCTTCAAGAACAAAGATGCTATGCTCGACACCGTGCCATCGCTTGAGATAACGTCACGAATCGACAAGTATATAGAGCAATATCGTCCTGACGAGATTTTCATCAACTATCGCAGCCGCCATCAGGACCACATCAAGATGTATGATTGTGCCATGGCTGCCATGCGCCTGAAGGAGGGCTACATGCCCAAGCTCATCGCGCTCTATGAGTACCCATTTGTGAGCGATGGCCTCGACATAGTGCGTGGCGGCAAGATTTACCATGACATCAGCGACAACATTGATGAGAAAGTGGCGCTATTCAACCTCTATGCTAGCCAGGTAAAAGCTGCGCCATCGCCGTTGAACGAGAGTGGCATCAAGTCGCTGGCATCGATTAGAGGCCTTGAGTGCGGCATGCAATATGCCGAGATGTTCTACGTGCAAAAGATGCTGTTATGAAAGTCGTCACCATTCACCAGCCCGAGCATCTGTCCTACCTGGGCTTTTACCACAAGGTGTCGATGGCTCACACGCTTGTTTTGCTTGATAATGTGCAGTATGAAAAAAATTATTTCCAGAACCGCAACAGGATTTACACCAACAGTGGAGTGCGCTACATCACCGTTCCCGTCTATGACACACGCGAAGCCATAAACAAGACAGCCATTGCCGACGACTTCTTCAAGCGCACCTGCCGCAAGAACATGGCCACCATTACCGATGCGTATCGCCGTGCGCCCTATTGGAAGACCTATGGCGAGCAGTTCCTGAGCATATACCAATGTGGTGAAAAGTCACTATCGCTATTCAATGAGAAGTTGCTACGCTTCATCCTCAAAGCACTGGGCATTGAGGTGGAGATTGTGCATGCAAGCGAGCTTGGCGTGAGTGGGCAAAAGACCGAGCTGCTGATGGACATCCTGCACAAGGTTAATGCCGACAAGTATATTGCTGGCAAGAGTGGTGCCGACTATATGGACATGAGCATCGTTGACTTGCCTGTAGAATTCCAAAACTTCACACACCCTGTGTATACTCAGTGGGGAAAAGACCACTTTGAACCTTACATGTCGATTATCGACGCACTGTTCAACGTGGGGCCAAGCATCATGGACATCATTGCCGCCACCAATGGCGGAGGCAAGCGATGAGCACCAATACAATCAATTAAAACAAGAAGTGTGTACCCATAAAGTTTTTTTACACAACTTTATGGGTCCACATTTATTTTTCCACAGTCTAGGTTGCTAACGCAATGATTATCACATGATATTCGATGTCATCACGTTATCTTGATAGTAATAGCACCTATAGGTACTTGGTGAGGCTTTGCTCGAGTTGCTCGATGCTTGTGACGCGCTCGGTGACCTCGCCGTTGCGGCCAATGATGAATGCCGTGGGGATGCTTGTGATGTTATAGGCACTCGCACTTGTGGAGTACTCACCATTGGGGTCTCGCATGACAATCCATGGCAGTGAGGCCACGGCCTGCATCCATTGCGCCTCGTTGTCGTCAAGAGACACCTGGAAGATCTCGAGTCCACGCGACTTGTACTTGGTGTACATTTCATTAAGCAGCTTGTTAAGTGCCGGTGAGAACGACTGACTCTGCATGGTGAAGTTGAGAATCACAACGTTGCCATGGGAAGCCACTTCCTGCAAGCTCTGCATCTTGCCTTTCTTGTCCTGTAGCTTGATGTCGATGAGCGAAGCCTCGGTAGCTACGAGAGTGTCGGTTGGGGCCTTCTCGCTACGTCGCTGGCTGAGTCCCTGCTTGAAGTTGTCGACCATATAGCCAGTGCGAGGGTCATTTGGCCGGAAATTAGCAAAGGCATTGGTAACGGCGCCGATGATTTTGAAATCCTTCTTGTCGAGCGGATCGAATAGAGGTTTATTGCCAATGTACTTGTTAATGAGATAGAATGAGACAATGCCAGCTGGATCCTTGACCAAGTCGCGACACAACTGGTCCTTCCACTTCATGTAAGCGTCGCTGCTTGTGTCGCCCGCCTTAGCAAACTTAGCGGCCTGGCGGTCGATGTTCATCATCTTCACTGCATTGTCACTACCGCTCAGAGTGTAGTCCTCGTCAAATTTCTTGATTGAGGTCTTAATCTCAATGTTATCGATGCTATCGATTGGGAAATAAATACTCTTGTCGCGATAACCCAGACGGTAGATGTTAGGATTCTCAGGAGCCTCCTCGGTGAAAGCGAACTTGTCGCCACTGGTAACCACACTGTCGACAAATAGCCAATTACCATTGATACTGACCTCGAGGTAGAGAGTGGTGGTGTCGGCAGCACCATCGACAGTACCGCTCACCTTGAACTTGTTGCCACCAGTGCAAGAGCACAAGAGTGCCACCAGTGCAACTGCGATAAACATTAATTTCTTCATATTGTGTGATGTTATAATCCAGAAAAAACGTGCGAAATTACTTTTTTTTGATTAAACGTGCAAGAAACGTCTCAACTATTTAATTAGAGTGCAAGCCCTACACCCACAGTGAGCGGAGTGAATGCAGGTGCGAAATCCCCTTTAAGCACATGGCATGGGCTGTAGCGCACATAACAGCCAATGCCTCGCCACTTGATGCCGCCCATGATGTCGACGGTAACTGGGACCTGATGAATGCCAGTGCGTGAAAGTTTCACCTTCTCATCTCCAAGCCTGAACTGCGTGAGCACGCTTGAGCGCACATTGAAGTTGACGACGGGACCAGCAAATATATCAAGCTTGTGAACAAGACGTTGGCTGAAGATAACTGGCATGGTGATTGAGAACACCTTCACACGCGACAGGCAGCTTGTTGCCCCCTCGGGATAGTTCTCAATACTAATGTGGTCGCCATCGTCGACGAATCGGGCGCTGGTGTCCAGACGATAGTTGCGCCAATCGATTCCTGCGCCCATTGTGATGCGCTGCCCATGGCCTGTGTTGTACTTAGCACCGATGATGCTGAGCCAACCAATGTCGATGCTTCGCCCCATAGCACTGTTGATGCCCGAAGCATTGTTCCAACCAACGACGAAGCCACCGCTGTAGATGTTCCAGCCCACATTGTCGGTAAAGAGTGGCGACCAATCAACGTGGATGTAGGGATCATTGTCATTGTCGCGAGCCGATGCGGTGGCGCACGCCACCACACCTATTATTAATATCATCATTATCTTGTTCATGAGTGCAAAATTAGTGCAAAACTGAGAGAAATACAAAATTTTTTAAAGTGAAAGTGCCGCCCAGCAGTGCCACTACGATTGCCGCTGCCCCCAGTGATTGGAGCCTTTTGACCACTTCTAGGTCGTGTACTGCAGCTGTGCCGCTGGTTTTGGCTTGCACCATTGGTCTATCATAGAGGGTGAGGTGACTCGGGAATCGGAGGAATCAGAGAATCATTGTGGGCCACTCCTGGAGTGGAAATTATGAGGCTGTTGCAAAACAGTAAGGACAGTGAGAATGACACTTAGAGCATGGCAAGTGAGATACTGAAGTTCCTCTTCGAGGCACTTCTCGTTTGATTCAGCAATGACCAAGCTGCGAACCCCTGTGGGGTTCTTGCATGGTCTTAGCATAGAAGTCGGGTCTTCGACCCGCCCAGCATCTTCGACGCAAATGCCTGAAAACCAATATGTTTTATTATAATTCATTATCAACTTAATTCCGCCAACAGGTTTTTGACCTCTTCGAGGTCGAAGTCTGCAGTTTTGCAACAGCCTCATAATTATTGTTTCAGCTGATTGGGTGACTCGGGTGACTCAAGTGACTCAAGTGACTCAAGTGACTCAGGTGACTCAAATGACTCAGGTGGCTTGGGGAGAGGAGTTGTCGTCGTTGTGGTCATTGCTGTTGTCATCGTCGTAGTCATCGTAGTCGTCAGGTTTTTCGTAGATTGGTTCGCCGTAGAAGTCGTAGCCGTAAGGCGGGGCAATGAAGAGAGGGGTGGTTTCGAGTTCGAGTTTTATCTTTGGGGTTGGGGTGAGTTGCGGGTTTTGAGTTATGGGTTGTGAGTTTTGAGTTATGAGTTTTGGGTTTTGAGTTATAGGTTGTGAGTTTTGAGTTTCGGGTTGTGGGTTTTCAGTTTCGGGTTGTGGGTTTTCAGTTTCGGGTTGTGGGCTGGGGGTGGTTGCTGGCTTGTTGTGGTGGGCGCGCAGTGTTCTTGAGACGTGGGA
>DEJJ01000012.1 GCA_002353285.1 Porphyromonadaceae bacterium UBA2751
GTCGGTTCCTTTTCAGTCATTTTCCCATGCCGCGAGGTTGCTTCATTAGCCCGGAGCACAAAAAAAATGCTACATTGAGCACTGATTCAACGTTAATTTTAATTAAGCAGTGGGGCAAATGCCGCTCTCATGCCATGATTTTGAAATTTTATATTTATCTTTGTCGGTTATTTAAGAAATTACATAGCGATTATAATAAACATCTAAACCAGTAAGATGAAGAAATACAACATTATCAACAACACGCTGGGCTGGCTGGTGTTCCTGGTGGCTATGGTCACCTACATGCTCACCATCGAGCCAACAGCGAGCTTCTGGGACTGCCCAGAATTCATTGCACAAGGTTACAAACTCGAAATTGGCCACCCACCCGGCAACCCCATGTTCATCCTCGCGGCACGATTTGCCGCCAACTTTGCCGGTGGCGACGTGGCTGCTGTGTCGAAGTGTGTCAACGCCATGTCGGCACTGCTGAGTGCAGCCACCATCCTGCTGCTGTTCTGGACTATCACCCACCTGGTTAAGAAACTGGTGGTAAAGGACGACGAGAACATCTCCCTCGCTCAGTACATCGCCATCATGGGCAGCGGCCTGTGTGGCGCGCTGGCCTACGCCTGGAGCGACACCTTCTGGTTCTCGGCTGTCGAGGCCGAGGTCTATGCCTTCTCCTCGTTCTGCACAGCGCTGGTGTTCTGGCTCATCCTCAAGTGGGAGAATCGTGCCAGCAGCCCCAGCAGCGACCGCTACTTGATTCTCATTGCCTACGTCTTTGGCGTGTCGCTGGGTGTGCACTTGCTCAACCTGCTGGCAATTCCCGCCATCGCATTGATATTCTACTATCGCCGAGCTGGCGAGAGCACTGCCAAGGGCTCGCTCATCACGCTGCTCATCTCGTTTGTCATCATCGTGCTCATCCTCTACGGACTGGAGCCTGGATTCATCGAGATGTCGGGCTACTTCGAGCGATTCTTTGTCAACACCCTGCACATGAGCTACAACAGCGGCGTGCTCGTCTACGCTCTGCTGCTGCTCGCTGTCATGGCATGGGCACTGTGGGAGCTGTACCGCAACAAGAGCGACATGCTCAAGCGCCTCTCGGTGTTCCTGAGCGTTGTGCTCTCGGGCATGCTCATGATCACCGACACCATGTGGTTTCCACTCATCCTCATCATCGCACTGGGCGTCTACCTCTTTGGCTTTGCCAAGAAGCTCTCGCCACGACTCTACAGCAACGCCATCCTGTGCATGATGATGATTTTCATCGGTTTCTCGAGCTACGCGCTAGTGCTCATCCGCAGCAACGCCAATCTGCCGCTCGACGAGAACTCGCCCAACAGCCCATTCGCGCTCACCAGCTACCTGAGCCGCGACCAGTATGGCAAGTCGCCACTGCTCTACGGCAACACCGTGTTCTCGCCTGTGCTGCGCAATTCCGACGGCAAGCCCATCATGAACGAGGGCCAGCACCGCTACACTCGTGTGGTGAAAACCGAGGAAGGCCAGCCCAACGAGTACATCGACCTGGGCCCCAACGAGACTCCTAAATACGCTCCCCAGACCGAGATGCTGTTCCCACGCATCCACAGCAGCGCCCACGCTCAAGACTATGCCAGCCTGCTGGGCGAGGACGTAGTGGGACAGCCTGTTGATGCCACTGTCTTTGTCGACGACAATGGCAACTCCTTGCAGTCCACTCAGGTGAACGTGCCCACTTTCAGCGAGAACCTCTCGTTCTTCTTCAGCTATCAGCTCAACTTCATGTACTGGCGCTATTTCATGTGGAACTTCGCCGGACGTCAGAACGACATCCAGAGCAACGGGCCTGGCGACGTGACGCGAGGCAACTGGATCTCAGGCTTCTCGTTCATCGACAACCCACGACTGGGCGACCAGCAGTTCCTGCCCGACGACTACGGCACTGGCAACAAGGGCCACAACGTATTCTTCATGCTGCCATTGCTGCTGGGCATCATCGGCCTGCTGTGGCAAGCTTTTGCTGGCAAGAAGGGCATCGAGCAGTTCTGGGTAGTATTCTTCCTCTTCTTCATGACGGGCATCGCCATTGTGATGTACCTGAATCAGACTCCCAACCAGCCGCGCGAGCGTGACTATGCCTACGCTGGCTCGTTCTACGCCTACGCCATCTGGATTGGCATGGGCATCGCGGCACTGTGGCGCTGCGCCATGCACTTCATCAGCAAGAAGAAGGATAGTAACGACGAGGCGCAAGCCAAGAAGGGAGGCATTGCCACAGCAATGGCCGCCATCGCTGCCATCATTGGCATCGTGGTGCCACTGCAGATGGTGAGCCAAACCTGGGACGATCACGACCGCTCGGGACGCTACTGTGCCCGCGACTTTGGCGAGAACTACCTGCAGAGCATCGACAAGGATGCTATCATCTTCTGCAACGGCGACAACGACACCTTCCCGCTGTGGTATCTGCAAGAGGTGGAAGGCGTGCGAACCGATGTGCGTGCCGTCAACCTGAGCTACCTTGCCACCGACTGGTACATAGCTCAAATGCAGCGTGCTTCCTACGAAAGCAAGCCACTGCCCATGCACGCCACTCCGCTCACCTATGCCTACGATAAGCGCATGTATGGCTACATAGCCGAGGGCATTACCAACCCCAACCCTGTCACTGCCGACGAGCTGTTCAAGAACTACTACAACGACGACACCTATCGCAACAACAGCTACGGTGAGCCCATGTTTACCAACTCTAAGGTCATCATCCCTGCCAACGTCGACGCTGCTGTCAAGGCTGGAGTCATCCCCGAGACCATGCGCGACCTGGCCAGCGACTCTATCGTCATCGACCTCGCAGCAGCATCGGGAGGCGGCATGAGTGCAAGCCAAACCATGATTATCGACCTCATCTCGAGCAGCATCGCTCAAGGATGGAAGCGACCCGTCTACTTCGCCTCTACTATCCCCGAGAGCCTCTTCATGGGATTCTCGCCCTACATGCTCAACACTGGCATGGCCTACCAAGTCACTCCCGTCTTCACTCCTGCCGATGCTCAGCAGGATAAGCCTTGCAACACCGACAAGATGTACGACATCGTCACCAAGAAGTTCAAGTGGGGCGGACTCGACAAGGCTAAGCCTGGCAGCATCTACCTCGACGAGACTGTGATTCGCATGGTGACTACCACTCGCAGCGCTATGTTCTCGCTCGCCGACGCTCTCGCCATCGAGGGCGACAAGGCTCTTGAGGCTGGCGACCAGGCACGTGCCACCGAGCGCTACAACAAGGCACTCAAGGTGCTCAACCTCATGACTGAGAAACTGCCTGTCGAGGCTTGTCCTTATCAGGGTGGCCTTGGACTGTATGTGGCACAAACCTATGCCAACATTGGCGCCAACGGCAACATCAAGGCTGCTACCGAGCAGGCTAAGAAGCTCGCCGAGAGCGAACTAATGCGCTACGCTAAGTATGCCATCTACTACGAGAGCCTCGTTGAGCAAGGGCTCGACGACCGCATGTCGCAAGGCGACCTCGCTGTCGTGCACCAGCTCATCCCCGCCATCTTCGAGGTTTACCGCAAGGCCGACCCCAATGGCATCAACAAGCTCATCAGCAAGTTCAAGAGCATCACCGTGGCAGGTAAGGCCATCTCGCCCGAAATGCTACAGGCTCTCACCATGAGCTACGACGAGCGCGAGAAGATCATGCAAGCTCAGCAGGCTCAAGATGCACAGCAGGCTGCTGCCCAGGCTGCTGCAGCCCCCGACCAGCAGCAGGCATTCTCTCTCGACAGTTTTGCTCAGTAATTTTTAACTCACACAAGTGTCCTCAATGGAATGTCCTCAAAGGGACGGTTCTTTTGAGGACACTTAACTATTATCGCGATGTTAATCGAACGACCACCACTGCTTTACCGCATGCTTTTCCCCGAGACCATTTGGCGACTGCCCAAGCGGGAAAAGACGGTGTATCTCACCTTTGACGACGGACCCATCCCCGAGGTCACGCCATGGGTGCTCGACACGCTCGACCACTATGGCGTGAAGGCCACATTCTTCATGGTGGGCGACAATGTGGCTCGCAACCCTCACCTGCTCGACGAGGTGAGGCAACGGGGGCACAGCGTGGGCAACCACACCATGAACCACCTGCAGGGCGCTCACGTGACCACTCGCACCTATCTGCACAACGTGTTCCGAGCTCACGAGCTCATTGGCTCAACTCTGTTCCGACCACCGCACGGACTGCTGCGATGGGCGCAGAGCAAGGTGCTGCGAGGACGATTTTCAATCATCATGTACGACCTCGTCACGCGCGACTACAGCAAGAAGCTACAACCCGAGCAGGTGCTGGCCAACGTGAAGCGCTACGCCCGCAACGGCTCCATCATCGTCTTTCACGACTCGCTCAAGGCCGAGCACAACATGAAGTGGGCACTGCCGCGAGCCATCGAGTGGCTGCAGCAGCAAGGCTACAACTTCGCCACAATAGGACCTAAACAACCATAACTTAAAACCATAATTATTAAATGGATAGCGCTCACATCAAGCTCATGGCAAGCAATCTGGGTTTCGATGCCTGTGGCATCGCCAGGGTGCATCGCATCGACAGCGAGGCACAGCAGCGCTACACCTCATGGCTCGACAGCGGCAAGAACGGATGCATGCAGTGGGCAACCAACCACCAGCAACTGCGCGAGGACCCGCAACTGCTGCTCGAGGGAGCACACAGCGTGATTGTGGTGGCGATGAACTACTATCCACAAGTGTTCCAGCCCAGTGAAGCACCTCAACTGGCCTACTATGCCCTGGGACGCGACTACCACGAGGTAGTGAAGCAACGGCTATGGAAGCTGGCCGAGGCCATCGAGCAAGAAACGGGATGCAAGTCGAGGGCTTGTGTCGACTCGGCACCGCTGCGCGAGCGATACTGGGCGCAACAGGCGGGCGTGGGGTTCATTGGCCTCAACAACCAGCTCATCATCCCTGGCCGTGGCTCGTTCTTCTTCCTGGGAGTGCTGCTAACCACCCTTGAACTCGACCCCGACGAGCCTTGCCACGACCAGTGCCTGCAATGTGGTGCCTGCGAGCGGGCTTGCCCCACTGGAGCTCTGCACTGCGGCGACACTGTCGACGCACGGCTGTGCCTCTCGTGCCTCACCATTGAGCAACGCGGCGACCTGCCACAGTGGGTGCAAGGCGTGATTGGCAACCACCTCTACGGCTGCGACGAGTGCCAGCTGTGCTGCCCTCACAACAAGGCGGCAGTACCCACCACCATCCCCGAGTTCCAGCCCAAGCCCGAGCTCCTCAATCTCACACTCGACGATGTCCTCAACATGACTCAAGAGCAGTTCAGCAGCATCTTCGCTCATAGCGCTGTCAAGCGCACCAAGCTCGATGGACTAAAGCGAAACGCTCTCCTGATCAAGAACAGTAAAAAATGAATTATGAAAAAAGCACTATTCCTCTCGATAATAATGCTGGCAGCAGCCATCGCAGCACATGCTCAGCAAGGTCAAGTGGCGGCAATGCGGGGCAAGGTGCCCGATAGCTACAACTTTTGGCTATATGCCCCTAACGAGTACTACGACTACCCCAACGACCTGTTCCCAGTGGTAATCTTCATGCATGGGCAGAGCCTGTGTGGCAACGACATGAACCGCTCCCGTCGCTATGGCGTGCTCGACGCTCTCGACATGGGCCTGCATCTCGAGGCTCTGGTCATCACACCACAAAACCCTGGAGGCAGCTGGAAGCCCGAGAAAATCGACCGCATCCTCGAGTGGGTTTTCGACAACTACCGCGCCGACCGTTGCAAGGTCTACGTCATCGGCATGAGCCTGGGAGGCTACGGCACTCTCGACTTCGTGGGCACCTATCCTCACAAGGTCGCAGCGGCGATGGCACTGTGTGGCGGCTGTTCACTGCGCGACCTGCAGCCACTGGGCGACTTGCCGCTGTGGATTCTCCACGGCACTGCCGACCGTGCCATCCCCATCTCCGAGTCCAAGAAAGTGGTCAGCGCACTGCAAGAGGACGACAACGACCACCTGCTGCGCTACGACTGGCTCACGGGGGCCTCGCACGGACGCCTGGCACGCATCTTCTACCTCAAGCAGGTCTACGACTGGTTCTTCCAGCACGACAAGCAGCGCAATCCTCACGAGGTTAACCGCGACTACAGCATCACCCTCGACGACATGGCCGATGCCTACAGGATGCTCAACACCCGCGGCGGCAGCATCACCACAGTGGGCCACCTCGACCCTTAAAGCAGCATCCTCTTTTAAAACCACTCGCAAGCTTTCTTTTTTTTTACATTCTGGTGAGATACCTTGCCACGACACAATTGTTAAAATCTTCATTTTATTATGAAGTTATAATTATAATAACTAATTTTGCACTACCAAAATAGGTTGTAAATCTAAAAACGAGAGGAGAAACAATTGAAGATTTCTATTGATAAAGCAGCTATACAACGCATGCCGCAGGTGATGTTCCCAGGCGACATTCATGTCATTGACTCAATCTATCACGTCAATGAGGCTGTCAACGTGCTCAAGCACTACGACCTCGTGGGATTCGACACCGAGACCAGGCCATCGTTCCGCAAGGGAGTCGTGCACAAGACGGCACTCATCCAAATCTCCACTCCCCACGAGTGCTTCCTCTTTCGCTCATGCAAGATAGGCGTGCCAGCAACACTCGCCCAGTACCTCGCCTCGCCACACTACACCAAGGTGGGGCTCTCGCTGCACGACGACTTCAAGATAATGAGCAAGTTCGACAACTGCGACGAGCCACAAGGATTCATCGACCTCCAAAACGTGGTGGGCGACTACTGCATCACCGACATCAGCCTCCAGAAAATCTACGCCATCCTCTTCGGCGGCAAGATTGCCAAGGGACAGCAACTCACCAACTGGGAAGCACCCGAGCTCACCCAAGCACAGCAAAACTACGGCGCAGTCGACGCCTGGGCGTGCCTCAAAATCTACGACTACCTCACCAACGGAAATTTCAACCCAAGTCTATCACCATATATCATTAACGAAGATGACAACCAGCAACAAGAAACACAGCAAGATTAAGCGATCAGTAGTATTCCCAATCATTATGCTCGCCTATCTCATCGCTATGGCATGGATTGGCCGCGACCGCCTTGAGCGAGGAGAGTACCTCTACTACTTCGGCATCATCGGCGTGAGCCTCATCATCATTGTGCTACTCTACTTCTCACTGCGCAAGAAAGAGCAACTGCGCGAACGCCGCCAGCAGCAGCAAGAAGAAGCCCAATACACCACCTACCAGCAAGAAAAACAACAACAAGAAAAACAACAACAAGAAAAACAAAAATGACTGAAAAGGAACCGACCCCTTTCAGTCAAAAAGTGAGAAAGTGACTGAAAAGGAACCGACCCCTTTCAGTCACTTCCCTCAGCGAGGTTCCCCGTGCCACGGCTCTGCCGTGGCGGTGCATCCCTAATCTTTCTTCTATTTAATTCATCTTTGCAGCATGGATTGGGAAATATATAAAAAATCAAAACATTGGGCCAGCGATTTAAAGCCATCTATGAAACGTCGACGTGTTGGGCATGACTATAAATCAAGGTGCATCTATATGATAACCCTGGTTGTCGAAGGCCGAAGACCATTCTTCGGCACTATCTATGGCGATGGAACAACACAACCTGCAAAAATAAAACGCAGCCAGCTGGGAGACGCTATCGTAAAAGCCCTTTTTAACATTCCAGAGTTCTATCCACAAGTAGAAATATTGACCCAACAAATCATGCCCGATCACTTGCATGCCATAGTTTTTGTGAAAGATACAATCCCCGTTCATTTGGGCACTATAATCAATGGATTCAAAGTAGCTTGCAACCGTGAGTTCCGCTCATTCAAGGAAAAGGAAATTATTAAAACCGACAACACTGCACTCTGGCAGCAGGGATATAACGACATAATTCTCGACAACATAGGGCAACTACAACGCATGAAAGACTATATTCATGACAATCCACGACGGTACATAATAAAGCACTGCCACCCAGAGTTCTTTAGAATTCAACACAATATTAAAATTGCTAATTACACATTTGCTGCCCAAGGAAACATCTTCTTGCTCGATGCCCCCAATCTATTGCAAGTGCAATGCTCTAAAAGTCTAACAAAAGAGCAGATTCAAGAGTTATGCCAGCAATTTCTCGCTAAAGCCATCAACGGCGCTGTCCTTGTTTCGCCAAGCATAAGTCCTGGAGAGAAAGAAATCATGAAAACCGTTTTTAATCATGGATTTCCTATAATAGTTCTACAAGAAAACGGTTTTGCACCACTAGCAAAACCTGGAGGCCGTAGGTTCGACGCATGCGCTCAAGGCAAGATGTTAATGCTTGCACCATGGTCACATCACAACGAAAAGCGATCAATCACAAGACAGCAATGCCTTGAACTCAACCAAATGGCAAGAGTTATTTGCGACGAAAACCGCCACACCCCCACGCCACACCTCCCTTTAAAGTGACTGAAAAGGAACCGACCCCTTTCAGTCACTTCCCTCAGCGAGGTTCCCCGTGCCACGGCTCTGCCGTGGCCAAAGTCTTGCCCAAAAGCCATGGCCCAAGGCGGCTAAAAAGCTCTCACTCGGGGTGTGATTTTTTGATGACTGAAAAGGAATCGACCCCCTTTTGGCCATTTTATGTCGTTTCCCCAAAATTTCAGCTCATTTTGGCGAAAAATAAAAGAGAAAGAGCACTCATTGCACTGAGCACTCTCTCGCTGGTGTGCATTAGATATTAAGGCACGGATTATGAAAAAAATGCTAAGTCTTTAGTGTTAAAAGTTTACTATCCTTTCAACTTTTCCTTTATTGAAAATAATAATCATTGTGCTGCCATACATCCATTTAATGAGCTCGCCACTCTCGGTAATAGTGTCGGGTTTTCCCTCGGTGAGCAGTACCTCGGTAAAATTCATTCCCTTAGCGGCCTTCCCTTTCTTCACTCCTGCCCAGTCGCTCACGCTCTCAATTGTGCTATTGGTTGTGGCCTCGGCCATGTTCCACAGGTAACGTGAGTTGAGCAGTGAGAATTCCTCGATAAACTTGCGGTGTGCTTCTTTTTTTTCGGGATTAAGCTTGCTGAACGGAGTCTTTTTGTTGAACACCAGCTTGTCCTTATATCTCACCACAATCTCGGGAATCATGAACGACAACACACCATTATCAACCTCGATTGCCTCGGCAAATTCATAGAGGTGGCCATCGTCGGTGAGCATCGATCGGTTCACCACAAAGCGATGCATATCGTAGTCAACGGCTTCAATCTCTTCACGCTCGGGGTCTAACTCATTGATGGTGTAGACTAGAGCCCTTACAAAGGCTTCATTGTTGCTGGCTGAAGTGCTGATGGTCATGAAATCACCAAAGGTGGTCTTCCCATTCTTAACCACAGGCCTGAAGATGCGCACTCCGTCGACATATTCGGGAGTCTGCTGGCTTTTTGCCCATTTGTCAAGCGACTTGTCGTCGTCACTGGCACTCATCATCAAGGCAGTGAGCAGTAGCAGTGAAACAAGTACATTCTTCATCGTCTTTCTTTAATAAAAAAGGTCATGTGGCAGCCGCATCTGGCAGTAGCACAGCGTGCCACACGACCTGTTGTGTTTAACTTAATCTTTAACCGTAAGGCTTAGAATTTAGAATCCGTAACCAATGCGAATCAGCAAGTGCGAGGCAGTGCCCTTTTCACCACCATAGTTAACGGTCTCGATAAAGCCCTTTTGATAGGTGACGTCGATAAGGAAATGGTCATACCAGAAGCCAAGACCCACGGCGGCACCGGCATCAACGCCAACCACGTCGGCATGATTGTACTTAAATGAATCACCATAGCCGCCAAACACATTGCCATCATCGTCCTTGGCACTCTTGGTGAAGTCGTAGCTCACGTAGGGACCCACATGTGCGTCAATCTTCATGTGCTCACCTATGGGATGGCAATAACCAATGAAGATGGGCAGCTTAACGTTGATGTTACTAAGGCTTGCCTTGTAAGTATCGGTGCCTTTAACCTCTTTTCCTTCAACCCAATCGGTGTACTCTTTCTCATACTTTGCCGAGAAACCACGAGTGCCAATTCCCAGCTCAAGGCCCCAGTACAGGTTCTTCTTGCCAAAGAAACGCTCAAAGCCTGCCGAGATGTCGAAGCCGGGCTTCATGCCAAACGAGCGGTCCTTGTCTTTCCAATACTTTACATAGTCGCCACCCACCATGTTCAGGCTCACGCCACCGCGCACAAACCAGGTCATGCGTGGTCCTTCCTTATAGAACGAGCGGCTTGTCAAGATTTCACCTTTCGAAGTGAATGAAGTGATGGCAAATAATGCCACAATTGTCGATACAATAATCTTTTTCATAGCTTTAAAAAAATGTTTTACAAGACATGTAATGAGTGCAAGTGCAAGCACAACCACACATCTAATTATTATTAATAAAATGAATGATTCTTTTTTTCCTCTTTTAAGGCCTGGGTTAGTAAAATATCTTACTTAGTGCTCTTGTTATCCTTCTCCTCACTCTTCTTAGTAGCTTGAGAACCATCAAAGCTGATGTTTACACCACTCGAAGGATAAATCACCTTGATAAGTTCTATCTCCTTGCTGTTGGCATCAAGATTGCGGAAGTTCTTCCACTTGCAAGGATAGCCCGACACCGTGACATACAGAGTCTTGGGGTCGCTCTCATTGATGTAGCTGTCATAGAGTGTGCCCACCATCTCATCGGCACCCACCTCAAGCAGCGCCTTATACACGGCACGCTTTTTGTTGTTCTGCAACTCCCACTCCTTGAGATCTCCCTTTATCTCAAATGCGTAGGGACCAAACTGCTGGCGGCTACTCACATCCACATCATACACAATAGGAATCACATAGGCGGCATGGAATGGCTCGAGCGAGCGAGCAGTGGCTTCTTCAAAGGCTTTCTTCTCGCCGCGATCTTTGTTCTTTTGGGCATTTACATTCACGGTCAGGCTCATAATGAGCGTCAGCAGCAGTAACACCTTTTTCATTTTACAGGTTCCCTTGATTCGTGTCGGGCACAACTTTTGAACCAGTGATTTTTACACCAGTGTTGCCTCCTGAGTCCCCGAATTTGGCATAACAATAATAAGAAAGAAAAGCGCGGGACTTGTCTGATTTATCATCTTGGAGGCATCGCCAAACGCCCACGTAGAAATAAACAGTCCACCCCACGCGCTGCCTATATATTACACCCCTGCCTTGGGGTGGAACAGGCACACATGAGCATCTTTTTACTGCTTATCCATCTACGTAAAAATTTGGCGATTTCCCAAGATTGGATAAAGCAAAAATGCTTCTCTTATGTAACGATACTGACACTAAATGTGTCAATATCACCGCAAAGATAATACATTTTTAAAAAATAGCAAAAAAAAGTATTACCTACTTTTGTTATATCTGTTTTGAACTTATGCAACAACCATCCTCAACGAGCTTCCATGTGCCACAACTCAGCCGTGAAGTGACTGAAAAGGAACCGACCCCTTTCAGTCACTTTCCTCAGCGAGGTTCCCCGTGCCACGGCTCTGCCGTGGCCAAAGTCTTGCCCAAAAGCATGGCCCAAGGCGGCTAAAAAGCTCTCACTCGGGGTGTGATTTTTTGATATTGCTTTTTGGGAGGTGAATAGTGTTACTTTGCAGGTAAAATTGATTTTTACCATGAAAGCACTTTTTACTAATATACAGGCCCGTGGCAGGGCCACCAATGATATTGCCACAAGAAGGAGGAATGTTGATGACTCAGCAATTAAAAATGCCGAACTCGTAACGGCCTGCAATGCCAAGCATGCTACCAACGAAGATGCCGTGAAATTTGAGATCGACGAGATGACTATCGACCAAATTGTGGCAGCCAACCGCGAGCGCAATGAGCTGATGCTCAACGCTCAGCACTACGACCCAATCACGGGCGAGGGCAGCTGCGGGCCTCGAGTGAAACGCAGCGTCGATATCGACGACTCTCTCAAGGGCGACTACTGGATTCCTGAGCCAATGGCTGCCGAGCTCGACGCTGCTCCCTGCACCACCCGCACGCAGTGGGAGCTGCTGCGCATCAGGCACGACTTCGAGTTCTGGTGCGCCGCATTCATCATGATTCTTGACAAGGTGAGCGGCAGGCTGGTGAACCTCGTGCTCAACGGTCCGCAACGGCGAGTGCTGCGTGTGCTCGAGGAGCAACGACTTGCTGGCAAGCCACTGCGCCTCATCATGCTCAAGGCGCGACAGTGGGGAGGCAGCACACTGGTGCAGCTCTACATGGCATGGATTCAACTCGTGCTCAAGTCTAACTGGAACAGCCTCATCTGTGGACACCTGCATCAAACCTCGGCTGCCATCAAAGCCATGTATGAGCGTGCATTGCGCAACTATCCCGAGCACCTCACCCCCAATGGCAAGCGCCCCAAGCTCGCTCCATTCGAGGGCAGCCGCTGCGTGCGCCAGCTCAGCGGCAGCGAGTCGCTGGTGATTAGCGGCTCGGCACGGAGCCAGGACTCGGTGCGCGGCTACGACATCAAGATGGCCCACTTGACCGAGGTGGCCTTCTGGCCCTCGACCACACTGCACTCGCCCGACGAGGTGATACGCTCCATTGGTGGCACCATTCCACTGGAGCCGCTCACCATGCTCGTGCTCGAGTCGACTGCCAACGGCGTGGGCAACTACTTCCACGACGAGTGGCTACGCTCCAAGGCGGGCGAGAGCGACAAGGAGGCAGTGTTCGTGCCCTGGTATGAGATTGAGATTTACCGCATGCCGGTGGCCAGCGTGGAGCAACTGGTGAGCGAGATGGACGACTACGAGAAATGGCTGTGGCAAGACTGCAACTGCACCCTCGAGATGATCAACTGGTATCACCACAAGCGCCGCGAGTATCCCAACCAGAGCATGATGGCTGCCGAGTTTCCCACCACCGACATCGAGGCCTTCACCAGCACCGCCACATGCATGTTCACCACTCCCATGATCGACCGCATGCGCTATGCTACCACCAATCCTGCCGTGCGTGGCGACATTGTGGCACGCGGCATGAAGTCGCTCGACGGCATCAACTTTGTGAGAAGCGACAACGGCCCGCTCGAGCTGTGGCGATGGCCCGAGCAAAAAACCGTGCGCAACCGCTACATCGTGGCCGTCGACGTGGGAGGAACCACTCCTGGGGCCGACTGGTCGGTAATCGCTGTCATCGACCGCCATGCAGGGCAGGAAAGCCTTGACAATGTGCGCCCCGAGGTGGTGGCGCAATGGCGAGGACACATCCACCACGACCACCTGGCATGGAAAGCGGCACAAATTGCACGCTACTACAACAACGCCCTGCTCGTGATAGAGAGCAACTCCATCGAGAGCCAGGGCGATGTGGGCCAGCTAATATTCAAGCAGATAATGGCTGCTTATAAAAATGTGTACATGCGCAAGAGCGGCAACGGCAATTTAAAACCTGGATTCCAAACCAACCGAGAGTCGAAAATCAGCGCCATCTACAACCTCATTGCCTACGTGCGCGACGGTTCCTACATCGAGCGCGACAATAAGGCTGTCGACGAGATGGCATGCTACGAGCTAAAGCCCGGTGGCAAGGGATTCGGCGCACGCAAGGGAAAGCACGACGACATTCTCATGACACGAGCCATCGCACTGATGATAATTGAGGAAATGAGAATCCAGAGCGGACATTCAAGAGCCAAAAACCCCGAATACTTCGTGGTGCACCCCACCCTCTTCCACCTGGACTAAAAAAATGTCCTCAAAGTGACGATTCTTTTGAGGACATTTTCTTCGATAACTAACCGCTGCGGGGTCAGTTCTTGTATTTCTTGAAGGTGAGTGGCAGCTCGCCCAGCGTGCAATTGAGGGTGTTGCCGTCGAGGCTGATGTTGGTCACGGCAAGCGTGTAGTCACGCACCTGGAGCAGCAGCGCCTTGTCGGTCATGAGCCATGTGCCCGAGATGAACACGCCCAGACCCTTGTCGCTGTAGGCATAGAGGCGCGCCTCGTTATTAGCCTCCTTGAGCTGGATCACAAATTCGCCCGTCTCGATAATGCTCTTGGCGCGCTGCAGCAGCTGGATGTTCTCCTCGGTAAGAGCACCTTCCTCCTGCAACTTGGCCACCAGTGCTTGCTCGAGCTGCGCCAGCACCACAGGATTTTTCTCATATTGCCACACGCCCAGCAACGGGTTCTCGCGAGGCTCATCCTTGTCGTCGCCACACGATGTGAAAGCCCAGCAGCACACCATCGCTGCAATGAGCATAGCCCATCCCCAAAGTATATTTTTTCGCTTCATATATAGTTTACTTCATTTTTTTAATTCCGACTACAAAATTATAACTTTTATCCCACCCACACCCCATGCAATGACCCAAAAAACACCCCCTTGTTAATAACTTTTCCAGTTACTCAAGAAATTAATGATAATTGCTCTTCTAAACCACAAATTCGTTATTTAGATGCATTACTTAACAACTGCACTGCATAGAGAGGATAGTTGACCATCCATTCTTGCTCACGGTAGTCACTCATCGATAATCTCACTCCATGCAAGCCAACATGCTTGGCGACAAATGCACGCAGGCTTTTCGATTGCAGATTTTCCTCGGCCTTAACCTCAATTGGCAATATTATATCATCTTTTTGCACAAGAAAATCAATCTCGCCACGTGAGTTTTCGGCCGACCAATAATATAGGAAATCAACAAATGTGACAAGGTGTTGAGCCACAAATTGTTCAGTAAGAGCACCTTTAAAAATAGTAAATAACTCATTTCCCATCATTAAAGTTTCAGGCTTCACTTTATTCATAGCCGATAGCAATCCAATGTCAAGAGTAAATAATTTAAAAGCATTTAAGTCTTCAAAGGCATTGAGAGGGAGCATTCCAGCTTTAGTTCTGTTTATCTTTATCACCAGTCCTGCATCTGCTAGCCATTGCAATGCAATTTCAAAGTCCTTGGCACGGCTGCCATGCTTTACTGCTCCATAAATGAATTTCTTGTTCTCATGTGCCAGTTGTGATGGCAGTGAATTCCACACCATTCTAATGCGAGGCACAACATCTACAGGAGCATGCTTAATGAAATTGCTATCGTAAGACACAAGAATATTATTCTGGATACGCCTTACTTCATTATAATCACGACTCTCAACAAATTCATTTACTGCCTCGGGCATACCACCCACATAATAATAAGTCTTAAGATCACGAATAATTAAATCCTTAACCGACTTGAGAATAGCCCAATTTCGATTATTAATAGCTTCAGCAACATTATGCTTACCCATAGCTATCAAGAATTCCTCAAATGTCATGGGATAAAGATTTAGATAATCAACCTTGCCCACGGGCACACTCTCAGCCGTTGACAACCCAAGCATTGAGTCGGCAACCACAATGTGCAACTCAGGAGCTTTCTCATAGAAATATTTCAAAGAAGTAACCCCACGATGAGCCGATTGTATTTCATCAAAAATCAGTAGCGTTTCATTATCAATCGATGTACTAAAACGTAATTCAATTGATTCAATTATACGGTTAATATCAAAGTTGTCTTCAAACACATTTTGTAGAATTTCTTCATCCTCAAAGTTGATGTAAATGTGTTTTTTATAACATGTGGAAGCAAATTCCTGCATGAGCCAAGTTTTTCCCACCTGCCTTGCACCTCGCACAATCAATGGCTTGCGATTCTTGCGTGATTTCCAATGTTTCAGTTCTTCTATTGCTTTGCGATACATAATATTTCTATATTTTTTATTGTCGCAAAAGTACTATAAAATATTGAGAATACAAAAAGTCGTCCTTAAAAATGTTAGATTTCACAAAAAGTCGTCCTTAAAAATGTTAGATTTTACAAAAAGTTGTCCTTAAAAATGTAAATAACTAGATTTATAGAAACTTACATTTTTACTATTATTTTACACCCAAATCGTGATTATTTATCTATGTTTTGGCGCATTTTATTTGGGGCTGAACACTATTTTTTTTCTATTTTTGTGTGATTTTTTTGAGACGTGTGCGTCTAACGGTCAAAAAAAGTAAGTTTTAAAACACTAACAAGACGATGAACGAATTAGAAAGCAAATTTGCTCAAACCATCAAGCAGAACAAGAGCACCATCTACACCGTGTGCTACATGTTCTCGCGCGATGCCGACGAGGTGGCCGACCTCTTTCAAGAGGCAGTCATCAACCTGTGGCGGGGCTTCGAGAAGTTTGAGGGCCGCAGCGATGTGAAAACGTGGATTTACCGCGTGACGCTCAACACCTGCATCTCGCTCGACCGCAAGGACAAGAAGCGCCGCACCGCCACCGAACCGCTGGAGATGAACATCAACCTGTTCCAGGACCAGGACCGTGACACACGCCAGGTGGACATGCTGCACCGCCGCATCGGCCGCCTGCAGCCCTTCGACCGAGCCATCGTGCTGCTGTGGCTCGAGAACATGCCCTACGACGAGATAGGCCAGGTGGTGGGCATCTCCACCACCGCCGTGAGCACTCGCCTCTACCGCATTAAGGAACAACTCAAAAAAATGAACGACTAAAAAAATTAAAATTATGAACACCAACGACTTAGAACTCGACCAGATGCGCCAGCAGATGGCCATCCTGCAAAATAAACTCAATAGCCAGGCCATCGTGAGCGACCGCTTCATTCGCCGGTCGGTGAGCCACAGCGCCACCACCATCAACCGCCGCTACCTTGTGATCTCGATTGTTGCCCTGGCAATGATCCCCTATGGCTACTGGGCCTTTGTGAAACTCAATGGGCTCTCAGTAGCACTGTGGATTGCGATGAGCGTGATGATGCTTGCTGTGGTGGGATTCTGCATCTACAACGGCCGCGAGATGCGCCGCCGCGACTTCACCAGCGGCAACCTGCTCGACACCAAGCGCAAAGCCCTTGCCGCCAAGCGCCGCGACAACAACTGGCTGTGGTTTGGCATCCCCATGGCTACGGTGTGGGCTGCGTGGGTAGGATGGGAAATGGCACAGAAATTGGGCGCCGACTTCAAGTTCTTCATTCCATTCTTCATCATCTGCTCTGTGGGTGGAATAATACTAGGCATGACAGTGCACTTCCGCACCCAGCGCCACTACCGCGACATCATCGAGCAAATCGAAGACTTCGAGGACGGCACCACCATCTAAAAACGGCAAAAAAACATAAAAAACTCACACATTCAAGTGGGTAGAAATAGTAATCCTGGCAGATGTTGATGATGCTGCCAGGATTACTTTATAAGAATGTTTAAAATTGAGGTTTCCTAATGGGTTAGGACTGTGTAGTTTTGCATGTAAGGATTGTGCGAGAGATACAGGTAGCCTCGATTGGTGTCGTAGTAGAACGTCTCGTGGCCTCCATCGTAGTAGTAAAGCCTTATCATGCCGTTGTTCTCGTCCCACTCGAAACTATAGGTTCCCCAATAGCCATTATCGTCGTAGAACGACACAGTGCCGGTGCCATTAGTTGCGAAGTATATCTCCATGTAATCGTAGTCGGTAGTGTAGATGGGATAACGCGATCCACCTTGCACACCCTCGATGGCATACCAGTGATAGCCCGAGAGTACCGACCAGAAGTGCTTCGTATCGCACGAGCTAAGCCCAATGAGCATAGCAGTTACAACAAGCGTAATACTTAATTTTTTCATATACTAAATGTTTTTTGAGTTATTATCTTAAAATAATTAGTGGTTGCAAAGTTAAGAAAAAACTTTGTGCTCAACTACTAAAAGCAACCATTTTTTATCATTTGACCTAAATTATTACGCTTAAGTTTAAAAATTATTTCAAAAAATTTGGTAAAACAAAATATTAATTGTAACTTTGTAATCTTGATAATCAATAAGTTAACCAATATTTATTCACTTTAAAACCAACATTTTAATATGAAAAAATGGAAATGTGTAGTGTGTGGCTACATTCATGAAGGCGAGAACCCACCCGAGGAGTGCCCATTGTGCGGCGTTGGCCCTGAGGACTTTGAGGAAGTGGTAGAGTGATTTTTTAATGCACAATTCACAATGCTTAATGCACAATCTAGATTTTCTAGACAATCTAGAATTTCTAGAAAAACTAGTAACTAACAACTAAACAACTAACAACTAATAACTAAAAGAAACTATGGCTAAGAAATGGATATGCACAGTGTGCGGTTACGTTCATGAGGGCGACACTCCTCCCGAGAAGTGCCCACAATGCAAGGTTCCCGCAAGTAAGTTCAAGGAAATGGAAGAAGGCAACGTTAGCTACGCTGCCGAGCACGTTCTCGGCGTGGCTAAGGGTGTTGACCCCGAGATTCTGCAAGGATTGCGCGACCACTTTGCTGGCGAGTGCAGCGAGGTGGGCCAGTATCTGGCAATGGCTCGCCAGGCCGATCGTGAGGGTTATCCCGAGATTGCCGCTGCCTTCAGGCGCTATGCAATGGAGGAGGCCGACCACGCTTCGCGCTTTGCCGAGCTGCTGGGCGAGGTAGTGTGGGACACCAAGACCAACCTTGAGAAGCGCGCTGCTGCCGAGGCTGGTGCCTGCGAGGACAAGACCCGCATCGCCAAGCTTGCTAAGGCTCAGAACCTCGACGCCATCCACGACACCGTTCACGAGATGGCTCGCGACGAGGCCCGCCACGGCCAGGGCTTCGCTGCCCTCTTGAAGCGCTACTTCGGCAAGTAAAGAATCATTATCAATACTATCCAAAAAAAGGCTCAGAACATTGATTTTCTGAGCCTTTTTTCTATAAGTCCCTAATTAGTCCGACTTTGTCCGACCCAGTCCGACCACTAACCGAATCATCGTCATGCTCACGTTATTCATTAATGACACACTGCTCAATGTGCTTGAACTTGCGCCATGATGTGTCGCTGCGCAACATCTCGGGGTCAGGCACATAGATTGTTACGCGTTCATAATGGTAAGGCTCGAAGATTGAGTCAATCACCGTCACCCAGCCGCCGTTGCCAATGTGTGGAGGATGAATGATATTAGGCATAGTGATGCTTTTAAGGCTCTTACAGCCCTTGAAGGAGCCTTTCTGAATGCCGAAGCTTGGTGGTTCGAGTATCACATTTTCTAATTTGTCCATATTGCGGAAACAGCCAAACCCAAGTTCACCGTTTACCCACGTGTTACCGTTAAAGCGATAGTCTGATGTGAGCCTTATGTTTGCTTTGTTCTTACCATCATATTGAACCGTCGTGAAGGTCGATGTGACATTATCCCAGTTGGTGTGGACAAAATCGCTAGTGTCGCGGAACGTGAAGTTGCCCGATGGATTCTCGAGCTTCTGCCGACCGGCATAGCCCAGTCCCAGCAAGATGCTCGCAATCACGAGCGACACCGCAATCGCAAAGCCGGCGATGCGAGCCAGCCGGCGCCGCCGCTTGCTTCGCTCAAGATCCTCCCTTATCTCATCCACACTCTGATAGCGAGCACTAATGGGCATCAGGCATTTCCTAACCACTCTTTTATAGATGCTGCCCATGTGCATGAGGTTCAACACTATGCCCAGGCTGTAGATGTCGTTGCGCGAGTCGGCAACATTAGAGTTTAATTGCTCAGGAGCGATATATTGCTCGGTACCAGCAGGATTTTTAAACACGGCGTACTGGTCATTGTCGGCAAGCCCAAAGTCGATAATCTTCACGTTAGCTCCGTTGCGCGTTATCATGATGTTCTCGGGCTTTAGGTCGCGGTGAACCACACCCTGGCGGTGCATGTAGCTCGTGGCATCGAGCAACTCATCGGCCACTCGCTGGCGTTGACTTAGGCTGGGACCTGTGGCGAGCCACTCGCCAAGTGTCACGCCGTCGACCCATTCCATCACAATAAATGTGTCCATGCCCACCTCGGCATCCTTACAGCCCTGCTCCATGCCATAAACCTGAAGAATGCCGACATGCGACAGCTTCATCATCATCTCAAGCTCCTTGCGCAAGCGCTGTGTGTGAGCAGGGTCACCGGCATATTCAGCCTTCAAGCCCTTGAGCACATGCCAGCGGCCGTAACGCATAGCTTTCACTAGCCGGCACTGGCTCAGCGACGGCAACTCACTCACCTGCGTGAACCGCCCCTCAATGCCCTCATAGTCATTAGGCACAATGCCCGACACCTGGCTATTATATGTGGTCATCTTATCGTTCAAAATCGTTGTGAGAATTTAAATCATGTACTATAAACTAAAAACTAATAACTTAAAACTGATTACTGAAAACTGAAAATTGTGCATTATGCATTAACTCAAGGCGCAGCCCAATTGTGAATTGTGCATTATGAATTGTGAATTAATTCAAACCGCACTCCACCCTGCTTGCCGCACACATAGGCCACCGGAGCCTTGCCAAACTGCCTGAGGTTGCTTATCCACAGCGGTTCACCGCTCACAATGAGGCTGCATGTGAACCAGTCACCAACCTTGATACCAGTGTTCACCGCCGCCACCACCTCAAAGTCATTGTTGCCGTGATACACCACCTCACACACTCTGTGCGGAGCCCACGTCAAGCGCAACCTATCGCCAGGCGTCAAGTCGGTGGGCACCGTAATCTTGTCGCCAAGCACCTGGGCACTCGGTTTTCTATTGTTTTTCAGTCGATTATTCTGATAGTCCTCCCAGTCAAGGTAGCCCACCAGGCGGCACAGCACCGACAGCGTGCTCGACGTGGGGCTCGATGTGTATTTCGAATAGCCCCACAAGCGCTTCAGTGTCGACACGCTCACACGCTCATTCAGGTCTCCCTCAATCATCGCGCTCAAGAACTCAAAATCCTTGGGGCTCAGCATGCCGCGCCCCATGCGCGCCTCCACATCACTCAGCAATAGTTTGATAAAGTTTGTGTTGTCGGTCATAGACGATTACATATTTTCTGCAAATTTAGTCAAAATAGACCACAAATCTTACCATTATATTCAAAAAAATCAATGCCAGCCAATTTTGACCCAGTTTGAACTAATGATAATATGGGTCACAAGCAAAAAACTGTGGAAATCAAAGTCCATTGTCCATAATTGTCTTGCACCAATGAGGTTCAAACCAATTCAAATCATCAATTTTTGGTTCAAAATCACAGCCACCTGATTTTGAACCAATTTGACCCAATCCACTTCAATACACATTATTTATTTTTGTAAGAAAAATGAAAAAGAATGCGTAGCCTCTCTAGGCTCCAAGTGTCAACGCAATCTTAAACCATTACAAAACCACATCCTCACTTGTGATATAAGAGTTAACAATTTATGAACGAAATAATAAATACTCAAAAAAATAGGGAAATAGAGTTAACTGAATCTGAATTTGATAAAAGCGACGATTCTACAGGAAGGGATACTACTATTTCCTGTTCCAGTAATCAAACAGATGCTTGTGTTTTGCTCAGAATTCAGGGGCATTACGATTATTGGGAGAAATTCATATTTTATTGGCTTCATGGCCTACCCATTACAGATTTGGGTTGGCACAATCCAAACGATATCCCTTTATTAAATAGCTTATATCGACAGCACGGACCAGGTCCTGATTACAGCTCGTATTATTTACCTGAGCCATGGTGGGGATGGAGAAATGATAAGTCGAAACCTCTTCATTCTGTCGTTATAAACTTCAATCCTGGTGAGGGCGGCTGTGCACAAGAAAGATGGCCAATAAGCCAAGTTTATGTTGGCTCTTATTCTCGTGATATTGTAAATAATAAAAGCGTATTGCCACAAACAAGAGCATGGCACGAGAATAAACGCGCTACCCCAATTTTAAATTCACTTAATAGAATAGGAGCAATTACTACTCATAATGGTTTAGAAAACCATATCAGCATTGAATTGCTCCCATGGCACACAGCAAGCGCATCAAGCAATCCTGGATATTGGTTCTACCTTGAGCAAAACATAAAAGAAGTCTTTAATCACTGTATCAGTTTTGCTGCCGATTTATCAAGAATAATTGTAAATAACAAATTGAAAAAAACGGTAGTTCTAAGGATTAGTGCATCTACAACAGAAAAATTAAAAAACTATCTTGCTAAGATAGGAATAGATGTTGAGTTTATACCACAAGCATCAGCTAATAAGAATAGTTTTCCCAACAATGATATTAGGCACTATATAAGTACTATTGGCAATGGAAATTATCTTAAATTTAAAATTAAGCAAATAAAAGACATAACATTTGTTTGCATCTGGGGCACTCATTCGCGTAATAGATTTCCGCCAGATAATATTCTTGATCAGATTATGAAAAAAATATAAATGTATACAATGTAGAAATTATAATATAAATTTTATGAAACATTTTAATTTAATATCATTATTGCTCGCTTTAATAGTCGCAATGCTACCGCAGCTTGCGAGCGCCCATGACTTTGAAGTCGATGGCATTTATTACTTAATAGACGGCAATAATGCTACTGTGACATTCAGAGGAACTTCTGACACTCAATATTCAAACGAATACACTGGTGAGGTGAACATCCCATCAACGGTAACCTTCAATGGCACAACTTACTCGGTGACATCGATTGGTGACTATGCCTTCTATAAATGCACTGGCTTGACCTCGGTGACTATCCCCAACTCGGTGACTTCGATTGGTAAAGAAGCCTTTTATGGTTGCAGTGGCTTGACCTCGGTGACCATAGGCAACTCGGTGACTTCGATTGGCATCGATGCCTTTAATGGGTGCAGTGGCTTGACAAAGGTGAATATCAGCGACATTGCTGCTTGGTGTAATATTGATTTTATGAACTATCGTAGTAATCCTTTAACTTTTGCCCATAATCTTTATCTTAATGATAATAAGTTGACTAATCTTTTAATCCCAAGCGCAGTGACGACTATAAAGCAATTAGCTTTCAATTGCTGTACTAGCTTGACCTCGGTGACTATCCCCAACTCGGTGACTTCGATTGGTAAAGAAGCCTTTTATGGTTGCACGGGCTTGACCTCGGTGACCATTCCCAACTCGGTGACGACGATTGGCATCGGTGCCTTTTGGTATTGCACTGGCTTAAGCTCGGTGACCATCCCCAACTCGGTGACG
>DEJJ01000032.1 GCA_002353285.1 Porphyromonadaceae bacterium UBA2751
TCGCAAAGCCTGCTTGCGCAGGGATTATTTTGACTGCGCGTGGAGTCAAACAACTCTTACAACTCGTAGACAACTGTCACAACTTTTGCTGGATTACATGGAATCATGGAATCAGTGGAATCAGCGGAATCGGTGGGGGCCACTCCTGTGGAGTGGAAATTATGGCACTCCGTGCTAAAATTATAGTGGTGCTTCGCACTGAAATTATTGTTTCAGCTGACTCTGGTGACTCAACTGACTCAGGTGACTCAACTGACTCAGGTGACTCGGGTGACTCAAGTGACTCAGCTGACTCAGTGACTCAGGGTGGTGGGACAGTTTTTGTTTTTTTTCATGGGTGGCAGTATGTCAAGGGGCTCCTGTGCTGAGGTGCACGGGGCAAAGGTAACACCTTATTTTATATATAAGCAATATCAAAAAATTAGGGTTTGGAGAATGAAGTGGTGTGATGTTTGGTAATGTGGTATTTTATTGCTAATTTTGGGGATTATAATTAATTGGAAATTGTTAATGCTATGAGATTTAAAAAGATATTGTGGGCCGGAGCTGCCTGGGTGGCTTGTGGGTTGATGTGCCATGGTGGCGATGTGTGTGAAGCTATGGGTGCTTGCGCTGAGGCTATCACTATTGAGAAGATGCGTTTTCACTGCAGCAACGATACGGTGAAAATTAATGAACTGCTGCATGCTGGCCGCTCGAGTGGGCTGACTGATGCTAATGAGCTGGTGTGCTTCTACGCTCACAAGCTTGAGGGTACTCCCTATGTGGCTCATACGCTTGAGGGTGAAGTGGAGATGCTGACAATTAATATTGATGAGCTTGACTGCACAACGTTTGTAGAGACGTTGTATGCCCTGACTCGCGCTACTCTTAATGGTAGAGAGTCGTGGCGTGACTATGCTAATCATCTTGAGGACTTGCGTTACCGTCATGGTGAGATGGGTGACTACTCATCGCGTCTTCACTACATGAGTGACTGGATTGTTGACAACAGTAATCGTGGCAATATTGTTGACGTGACTGGTGATATAGGTTGCGCAAGATATGAGATAAAGACGCTTGACTACATGACGACTCACCGATCGTCGTACGCGTCGCTTGCCAGTGACTCGATATATGAAAAGATAAAGAATGTGGAGGTGGGCTACCGCAATCACCGCTTCCCATATATCAAGAAGGAGCAGCTTAACAGTAATGATGTGAAGAAGGTGGTGAAGCGTGGCGACTTTGTGGGGCTTGTGACGCGGATGAATGGTCTTGACCTATCGCACCTTGGAATTATAGAGCTTGACTCGAAGGGGAATCCTGTGCTGCTGGATGCGTCGTCGGTGGGAAAGAAGGTGATGCTTGAGCCTGTTGACTTGAAGACTCAGCTGCAGAAGCGGCAGAGCAATAAGGGTGTGAGAATCTTCAGGATTAAGGAATGAGAATGGGTATAGTGATTTTAGCTGTTAGCTTACAATAAGAATTACGGCACCATTGCTCGTGGGCAATGGTGCCGTGAATTTAGATTGAGTGATGTGGTTCACGCCCGTGATGCGGCGTGCCACCCTGTCAATGTGCTTGCAGAATTACTCGGCAGCCTCTTGTGCTGGAGCTTCTTCTTGAGCTGTAGCAGCTTTCTTGCTTGAGCGGCGGCTGCGTCGAGTTGCCTTCTTGGCAGTTTCTTTCTTCTCGGCGAGAAGAGCCTCGTTGTAGTCGACGAGCTCGATGAAGCAAGTTTGAGCGTTGTCACCAAGACGGTTGCCCATCTTGAGGATGCGAGTGTAACCACCTGGACGGTCGGCGATTTTTTGAGCGATCTCGTTGAAGAGAATGCTGACAGCCTGCTTGTTTTGCAGATAGCTGAAAACTACGCGTCGCGAAGCGGTGTCGTCGGTTTTAGCTCGGTTGATAATGGGCTCAGCATAGACTCTGAGAGCCTTGGCCTTAGGGAGAGTAGTGAATATTCTCTTGTGCATGATCAGTGAGATGGTCATGTTGGCCAGCATGGCGTCGCGATGTCCTTTCTTGCGGCTCAAGTGATTGAATTTCTTATTATGTCTCATCGTTGTTATTATTCTTTATCTAATTTATATTTTGAAATATCCATGCCAAAGTTGAGGCCATTGCTAGAGAGCAGCTCCTCGAGCTCAGAAAGCGACTTCTTACCGAAGTTGCGGAACTTGAGCAGGTCGGTCTTGTTGTACTTGACGAGGTCGCCAAGCGACTCAACCTCGGCCGACTTGAGGCAGTTGAGAGCCCTGACAGAGAGTTGCATGTCGACGAGCTTAGTCTTGAGCAGCTGTCGCATGTGCAGAACTTCCTCATCGAACTCTTCGTTGGCATCGTTTTCACTAGCATCGAGCGCGATTTTCTCGTCGGAGAACAGCATGAAGTGCTGAATGAGGATTCTAGCAGCTTCTTTGAGCGCATCTTTAGGGTGAATAGAACCGTCGGTAGTGATTTCGAGCAAGAGCTTCTCGTAGTCGGTCTTCTGCTCCACACGGTAGTTCTCAACGGCATACTTGACGTTGATGATGGGAGTGTAGATCGAGTCGATA
The DNA here is from genome assembly GCA_002353285.1 of Porphyromonadaceae bacterium UBA2751. Classification (GTDB taxonomy): domain Bacteria; phylum Bacteroidota; class Bacteroidia; order Bacteroidales; family Muribaculaceae; genus Sodaliphilus. The sequence goes on from DEJJ01000032.1 coordinate 2,544, forward strand.
GCAATGACGTCGATAGGATCGTTAGGATTTCGGTTCTCATCGGCGGGAACGTATCCCCTACCCTTGTTGATAGTGATATCGAGCTGGAAACTAGCTTTTGGGTCGAGGTTGCAAATAACGAGCTCGGGGTTGAGCACCTCAAATCCGTTAAGAACCTTGCCAATATCTCCAGCATGGAAAACATCCTGCCCAGCCACCTTGATGGTAGCTTTCTCGGTCTCGGTTTCAGCAACCACTTGCTTGAGGCGCACCTTCTTGAGGTTAAGGATGACGTTAGTTACATCTTCCTTGACGCCCGGAATAGTTGCAAACTCATGCTTCACGCCATCGATTCGGATGTTGCAGATCGCAAATCCCTCGAGGGATGAGAGCAAGATTCGTCTTAACGCGTTACCCACAGTGACGCCATATCCAGGCTCGAGTGGACGGAACTCGAACTTGCCGAACTTGTTGTCGGCTTCGAGCATCAAGACTTTTTCTGGTTTCTGAAATGCTAAAATAGCCATGGATGTTAAAATTATTTAGAGTACAACTCAACTATCAATTGCTCCTTGATATTCTCGGGGATGTCTTCGCGTTGTGGAAGGTTGAGCATTTTACCTCCCTTAACGTTCTCGTCCCACTCAATCCAAGGATACTTGCTGTGGTTGAAACCAGCAAGTGAGTCTTGAACCACTTCGAGAGACTTAGATTTCTCACGAACAGCAACGATTTCGCCAGGAGTTACCGAATAAGAAGGGATGTTAACTACAGAGCCGTTGACAGTGATGTGACGGTGGAGCACGAGCTGACGTGCAGCGGCACGAGTCTTAGCGATTCCGAGACGGTAGACCATGTTGTCGAGACGAGCCTCGAGCAGTTGCAGGAGTACCTCGCCGGTAACGCCCTTAGAGCGTGAAGCCTTGTCGAAAAGGTTGCGGAACTGGCGCTCTAAAACGCCATAGGTGTATTTAGCTTTTTGTTTTTCGCGAAGCTGGGTACCGTACTCTGAGAGTTTCCTTCTCCTGTTGGCCCCATGCTGTCCAGGAGGATTAGTCCTTTTAGCGAGGACTTTGTCTTCGCCGAAGATTGGTTCACCAAACTTGCGTGCGATTTTAGATTTTGGACCGGTATATCTAGCCATTTTCTTGTTTTTAAAATAAATAAAATAAATTGATGTTGGGGTTGCAGAATCGCTTCAGTGCAGCCGCGATTGCAGAGAGGTTGTTAAGAAAGATGCAATCCAATCACTGACAGAGATTCGCGAAAAAAATGTTGTGAAAAATAAATCAGAAAAGCGTGATCGCGTGTAAACTGCCGATTAAACTCTTCTTCTCTTAGGAGGACGACATCCGTTGTGTGGCAGTGGAGTAACGTCGATGATCTCTGTTACAGTGATGCCAGCGCCATGGATGGTACGGATAGCGGACTCACGTCCGTTGCCTGGTCCCTTAACATAAGCCTTAACCTTGCGAAGACCAAGGTCGTAGGCCACCTTAGCACAATCTTGAGCTGCCATTTGGGCTGCGTAAGGAGTGTTCTTTTTCGAACCACGGAATCCCATCTTGCCAGCAGAAGACCATGAAATAACCTGTCCCTCACCGTTGGCGAGGCACACAATAATGTTGTTAAACGAAGAGTGCACATGTAGTTGACCAACTCCGTCGACTTTAACAACTCTCTTCTTAGCTGCGACTGTTTTCTTTGCCATACTTCAAAATTATTTAGTAGCTTTCTTCTTGTTAGCAACAGTTTTCTTGCGTCCCTTGCGAGTGCGTGCGTTGTTCTTGGTGCTCTGACCGCGCACAGGCAGACCGTTGCGGTGGCGGATGCCACGGTAGCAACCGATGTCCATGAGTCGCTTGATATTCATTTGTACTTCGCTACGGAGGTCGCCTTCAACCTTGTAGTTCTCGCCGATTACCTCGCGCACCTTGGCAGCTTCGGCGTCGGTCCAATCTTTGACCTTAGTATTCTCGTTCACTCCGGCAGTCTCGAGTATCTTGGCAGCTGAGCTGCGTCCGATGCCGTAGATGTAAGTGAGAGCGATAACACCTCTCTTGTTCTGGGGCAGGTCAACGCCCACAATTCTTATTGCCATATTATAAAACTGAAATTTTGTGCAAAATTAATAAAAATTATCCTTGACGCTGCTTAAATTTGGGATTTTTCTTGCAAATAACGTATAAACGTCCTTTTCGACGCACGATTTTGCAGTCCTCGCTGCGTTTTTTGATGGAAGCTCTTACTTTCATAATGGTATATTGAGTGTGTGTAAAAGTAATGTTAAGATTTGAATTATTTATATCTAAAAGCAATTCTACCCTTGGAAAGATCGTAGGGAGACATTTCGACCCTCACCTTGTCGCCTGGCAGTATTTTGATGTAGTGCATCCTCATCTTGCCTGAGATGTGCGCGGTGATTTGATGACCGTTTTCAAGTTCTACCCGGAACATGGCGTTAGAGAGAGCCTCAACGATAGTTCCGTCTAATTCGATAGCATTTTGTTTAGCCATAAAATAATGTAGATGTGTTAATTGAGTGTGATATAAAAATTTAAATGAATCGGTCTCCTAAAACTTCCTCGATGTACTTGAAAGAGGAAAGAATGTCGGGCTTACCGTTGTGAATAGCGATTGAGTGCTCGAAGTGTGCCGAAGGTTTGAAGTCCTTGGTGCGAGTTGTCCATCCATCACGCTCGATGACAATATTCTTGCTCCCGAGGTTTATCATGGGCTCAATGGCGATAGTCATACCGTTCTTGATGAGTGGTCCAGTGCCTCGACGGCCATAGTTGGGGACGTCGGGGTCCTCGTGCAACTTGCGCCCTACTCCGTGCCCACACATCTCTCGCACGACGCTGTAGCCTCGTTGCTCGCAGTATTGCTGCACAGCATGCCCTATGTCGCCAATGCGGTTACCAGGGATGGCTTGCTTGATGCCCTCGTAGAGTGCTTCCTTGGTAGTGCGAAGCAGCTGCTTCACTTCGTCGGAGACTTCTCCCACGCAGAATGTGTAGCAAGAGTCGCCGTTGAAGCCTGCCTTGGTGACGGCTCCGCAGTCGATTGAGACTATGTCGCCATCTCGCAGCACGTATCCTGATGGGATGCCGTGAACCACGGTTTCGTTGACCGAGATGCACACCGATGCTGGGTATCCGTAGAGTCCCAGGAATCCTGGCACGCATCCCTCGGATCGGATGTACTCATCGGCAATTTTGTCGAGCTTACGGGTTGTGATCCCGGGGGCGACCCACTTGGCAAGTTCTCCAAGTGTGCGCGCCACCACGAGGTCAGCTTCCCTAAGTTGTTCAATCTCTTCGTCGGTTTTCAGATAAATCATATCACGACAGTCGTATTTATGTCGGGTCGATACCACTTGATAGTTATAATGATCAAGAAGCGCGTCCCTTGATTTTACCACTCTTCATGAGTCCATCGTAGTGGTGCATGCGCAAGTGAGTCTCGATTTGCTGTAGAGTGTCGAGAACCACACCCACTGTGATGAGCAATGAAGTTCCACCGAAGAATTGCGCAAAGTTCTGGTTCACTCCAAAGAGTCGAGCAAAAGCAGGCAGGATGGCCACAATGCCGAGGAAGATAGATCCTGGCAAGGTGATGCGCGACATGATAGAGTCGAGATACTCGGCAGTTTTCTTGCCTGGCTTGATGCCTGGGATGAAGCCGCTGTTTTTCTTCATTTCCTCGGCCATCTGAGTGGGTCGCACTGTGATGGCGGTGTAGAAATAGGTGAAAGCGACGATAAGCAAGAAGTAAACGACGTTGTACCAGAATCCGTTCATATCACCGAACACGCGTGCCACGCTGCCGAGGAAACCCGACTTGCTGGCGCCGAAACCGGCGAGAGTGATGGGGATGAACATCAGAGCCTGAGCGAAGATGATAGGCATCACGTTAGCAGCATTGACCTTGAGGGGGATGTACTGGCGTGCGCCACCATATTGCTTGTTGCCCACAATTCTCTTAGCATACTGCACAGGCACTTTGCGTGTGCCCTGAGTGAGCATCACAGCTCCTGCAGTGATAGCGAAGAGCACGATAATCTCGACGAGGAACATGATGAGACCACCCTGAGCGTTGGTGAGACGACCGACGAATTCCTGAGCGAAGGCTCCTGGCAGACGTGCGATGATACCCACGAGGATGATCATAGAGATACCGTTACCAATGCCCTTGTCGGTGATTTTCTCACCGAGCCACATGATGAACATTGCACCAGCGGTGAGGACGATGGTGAGGAAGATCATGGTCCACGGTCCCATCTCAACGGCACCGCCGGCACTCTGCACCTGAACCCTGAGGTTGATAAGATAAGCAGGAGCCTGAACGAGCAGGATGAGGACAGTGAGATAGCGTGTGTACTGGTTGAGCTTCATGCGGCCGCTCTCGCCTTCACGTTGCATCTTCTGGAAGCTTGGCATTACCATGCCGAGCAGCTGAATAACGATGGAGGCGGTGATGTAGGGCATGATACCCAACGCGAAGATTGAGGCCTGCGAGAAAGCGCCACCTGAGAACATGTCGAGCAGCTGCATGAGGCCGCTGTCGGTGAACTTCTTGAGTGCAGTGAGTGCTTCAGGATTGATGCCTGGCAGGACTACGTAGCATCCAAATCGGTAGATAAGGATGAAGAGGAAAGTTATTCCCAGTCGCCTGCGCAGGTCTTCAATCTTCCAGATGTTCTTTATGGTTTGTATAAGTTTCATTATCTCTTAAACTTATTAACTCTTAAACTTAAAGTTTGTTGATAGTACCTCCGGCTGCAGTGATGATTTCTTCAGCCTTTTTAGAGAAAGCGTTGGCCTCCACGTCAACCTTCTTAGAAAGAGAGCCGACACCGAGGATTTTCACCAATTGGTTCTTGCGAACGTAACCTGCCTGGATGAGTGTAGCCACTGAGATCTTATCAAGTTCCTTAGCAACAGCGAGGTCGTTGATAGTGTTGATGTTGATGGCCTTGTACTCAACGCGGTTGATGTTCTTGAAGCCGTATTTAGGCACACGGCGCTGGAGTGGCATCTGTCCACCCTCAAAGCCGACTTTCTTCTTGTAACCCGAGCGGGACTTAGCACCCTTGTGACCACGAGTAGAAGTACCTCCCATGCCGCTGCCAGGTCCTCGACCGATGCGGCGCTTGCTCTTGTTGGAGCCAACAGCTGGTGTTAAATTATTTAATTCCATGATTGTTAAAACTTATTATTCGGCGTTGGTCACTTCAACGAGGTGACTAACTTTGTTAACCATACCCAAGATTTGAGGAGTAGCTTCCACCTCAACGACTTGATTCATTTTTCTCAGCCCCAGTGCATCGAGGGTCTTCTTCTGTCGAGCCGGACGATTGATGCGGCTCTTGACTTGTTTAATCCTGATTTTAGCCATAGTGAATAGTCTAAATATTAACCGTTAAACACTTTGTCGAGAGAAACGCCACGATAGTGGGCGATAGTCATAGGACTGCGTAGCTCGGCGAGGGCCTTGAAAGTAGCCTTAACGAGGTTGTGGGGGTTGGATGAGCCTTTTGACTTACAGATCACGTCGGTGACACCCACGCTCTCGAGAACGGCACGCATGGCACCACCAGCCTTAACACCGGTACCAGGGGTAGCGGGTTGCATGATGATGCGTGAGCCACCGAACTTAGCGGCTTGCTCATGAGGGATAGTGCCCTTGTAGACTGGCACCTTGATGAGGTTTTTCTTAGCCACTTCCACGCCCTTGGCGATGGCAGTGGTAACCTCATTGGCCTTACCGAGGCCGTAACCTATCACACCGTTGCCGTCACCAACGACAACGATAGCAGCGAACGTGAAAGTGCGACCACCCTTTGTAACCTTGGTGGTGCGGTTGATAGCCACGAGGCGATCTTGGAGTTCCACATCGCTAGAAATCTTAACTCTATTAATTTTAGCCATGACTTTGATTTAAAATTTGAGACCACCCTTGCGTGCTCCATCGGCGAGTGCTTTCACGCGTCCGTGGAACAGGAAACCATTGCGGTCGAAAACTACAGTATCAATACCTGCGGCGATAGCCTTCTTGGCTACGTTCTCGCCTACTTGAGCTGCTATTTCGCTCTTGTTGCCTTGCTCGATTCCCTTGCTTGAAGCCGAAACGATGGTGTTGCCGGCAACGTCGTCGATGAGCTGGGCATAGATTTGCTTGTTGCTGCGGAAGACGCACAAGCGAGGACGCTGTGCAGTGCCGCTAATCTTGCCGCGAATGCGAGCTTTGATTTTTCTGCGTCTTTGTTCTTTAGATATCATAGTAGTGAAAAGTGTCTTAATTATTATTTGGCAGCAGCCGTTTTACCTGACTTGCGGCGAATAACCTCGCCAACGAACTTAACACCCTTGCCCTTGTAAGGTTCGGGCTTGCGGAACGAGCGAATCTTGGCGCAGATTTGCCCCAGGAGCTGCTTGTCGCAAGACTCGAGAGTGATGAGGGGGTTCTTGTTACGCTCGGTAACGGCATTACCCTTCACCTCATTGGGCAGCTTAAGATAAATAACGTGAGAGAAACCGAGAGCCAGCTCAAGAGTTTGAGGGTTCTTCATAGTGGCGCGGTAACCGACACCCACGATTTCGAGTTCCTTCTTGAAACCTTCGCTCACACCGACAACCATGTTGTTGATAAGAGCGCGATAGAGGCCGTGCTGAGCACGAGACTCACGATTATCGTCAGGACGGTTAACAGAGAGTTGTCCGTCTTCGATTTCCACCTTGATATTGGGGTTAATGGCTTGCTTGAGCTCGCCTTTAGGTCCCTTGACAGTGATAACATTGTCCTTCATATCGATTGTTACGCCGGCGGGTATAGCGATTGGCAGTTTACCTATTCTTGACATAGTTATATCCTCCTATTGATTAATAAACGTAACACAAAACTTCGCCACCAACCTTCTCGGCCTTAGCCTGCTTGTTGGTCATCACACCTTTAGAAGTTGAGATGATGGCGATACCTAAACCATTGAGCACGCGTGGCATGTCTTTATAGCCAGCATACTGGCGCAGTCCTGGACGGGACACGCGCTTGAGACACTTGATGGCGTTAACCTTGTCGACAGCGTCGTACTTGAGCGCAATCTTAATGGTTCCCACTGGAGCGTCTTCGGGCTCTACGAACTTGTAGTTAAGGATGTAGCCCTGATCGAAGAGAATCTTGGTGATCTCTTTCTTCAATTTCGAAGAAGGGATTTCAACGACACGGTGCTGTGCCTTGATCGCATTCCTCAATCTTGTCAAATAATCTGCAATTGGATCAGTCATTTTGTTGATGTTGTTTTAAATTAATTCGAACTTAGAAATTGTTTAGTCGAACAATATTTAATACTACTAAAAATAAATTCTAGAAAAGTGAGCTTAGCTCGTGGTTATGTTACCAGCTTGCTTTTTTCACGCCAGGGATGAGACCTGCCGAAGCCATCTCGCGGAAGTTGATGCGCGAGATACCGAACTGGCGCATGTAGCCTTTGGGACGTCCTGAGATCTTGCAGCGGTTGTGCAGACGTACAGGCGAGGCGTTGCGTGGCAGTGCCTGGAGTGCCTCATAGTCGCCAGCGGCCTTGAGTGCGGCGCGCTTAGCAGCATACTTGGCCACCATTTTCTCTCTCTTGGCCTGACGAGCCTTCATTGATTCTTTTGCCATAATCTATAAATCTTGATAGTTTTAAAAATTATTTAGCATTCTTGAAAGGAAGACCGAACTCCTTGAGCAGTGCGTACCCTTCCTCGTCGGTCTTGGCAGTGGTAACGAAAGTGATGTTCATACCGGTCATCTTGCTCACGTTGTCGATGTTGATTTCGGGGAAGATGATTTGCTCGGTCACACCCACGGTGTAGTTACCGCGTCCGTCGAGCTTGCCTTCGATACCCTTGAAGTCGCGGATGCGAGGCAGAGCGATGCGGATGAATCTCTCCATGAACTCATACATGCGGTCGCGACGCAGTGTAACGCGTGCACCGATAGGCATCTTCTTGCGCAGCTTGAAGTTAGAGATGTCCTTCTTCGAAACTGTCTGCACAGCCTTTTGTCCTGTGATGGTGGTGAGCTCGTTGATAGCGGTCTCAATTATCTTCTTGTCTTGTGTAGCGTCGCCAAGGCCCTCGTTGAGCACGATTTTTACGAGCTTAGGGATTTGCATGGTCGAGCTGTAGTTGAATTGCTTCATCAAAGCTGGAGCAATCTTCTCGTCGTATTGTTTCTTGAGTGTAGTAGCCATTACTTAATCTCCTCTCCTGATTTTTTAGAATAACGAACTTTCTTAACAACCTTGCCATTCTCGTCCCTCTCAACCTTGAAGCCAACTCTTGTGGGAGTAGCCTTGCGTCCGCTCTTAGGGTCAACCACGTTAAGGTTAGAGATGTGAATAGGAGCCTCTTTCTCGATGATGCCACCTTGTGGGTACTGAGCGTTAGGCTTGGTGCTCTTCTTAATCTTGTTGACACCCTCGACGATGGCCCTGTTGTTTTTGGCATCGATGCTCAAGACGCGACCAGTTTTACCCTTATCGTCACCAGCGAGAACATAGACGGTGTCATCTTTCTGTATGTGTAACTTAGCCATTTCTTAAATTATAGAATAAATGTGTTGTTAAAATTAAAGAACTTCGGGAGCAAGCGAAACGATCTTCATGTTAGTGGCTCGGAGCTCACGAGCAACCGGGCCAAAGATGCGTGTTCCACGCAGCTCGCCGTTGTTGGTAAGCAGCACGCATGCGTTGTCGTCGAACCTGATGTAAGATCCATCCTGGCGGCGAATCTCCTTCTTAGTTCTCACAACCACAGCACGTGATACTGTACCTTTCTTAATATCACTCGAAGGGATGGCGTTCTTAACGGTAACGACAATCATGTCTCCTACCGAAGCATAACGACGTCCTGTACCTCCAAGCACGCGGATGCAGAGTACTTCCTTGGCTCCGCTGTTGTCGGCAACTGTTAATCTGCTTTCTGCTTGAATCATAATTACTTAGCTTTTTCGATTATTTCAACTAATCTCCATCTCTTGGTTTTGCTCAGCGGGCGTGTTTCCATCAGTCGCACTGTGTCGCCGATGTTGCACTCGTTGTTCTCGTCATGAGCGTGATATTTCTTTGTCTTGTTGACAAACTTACCGTAGATTGGGTGTTTCTCCTTGTACTTCACAGTAACTGTGATAGTCTTGTCACCCTTGTTGCTAGAGACAACCCCAACTCTTTCTTTTCTTAAATTTCTTTTTTCTTCCATGTGTGTGTGGATGTTAATAAAAATTTTGGGGATTACTTATTAATTTTGAGCTCACGTGCCCTCAACTCGGTCTTCATGCGAGCGATGTTGCGGCGGTCGAGTGTGATTTTAGCTGGATTGTCGAGAGGCGAGATAGAATGCTGAATCTTGAGCTGAATGTATTCTTTCTCGGCAGTTTCCAGGCGCTCACGGAGTTCCTTGTCGGTCAACTCTCTCAATTGTTCTTGTTTCATAATAGTCTTAACTGTTTTTTTTAATTACTTACACATTTTGAGATGGGTCGTAATCGGGACGAACAATGAACTTGGTGGGGATAGGAAGCTTTTGAGCTGCGAGGCGTAGAGCCTCTTTAGCAATCTCATAGCTAACGCCGTCGACCTCGATCAGGACGCGTCCTGGGAAGACGGGAGCGACATATCCTGCCACATCACCTTTACCCTTACCCATGCGCACGTCGGCAGGCTTGCGGGTGATAGGCTTGTGTGGGAAGATTCGAATCCAAATATTACCCTCGCGCTGCATGTAACGTGTCACAGCCACACGAGCTGCCTCGATTTGATGAGCGGTGATCCACTTCGAGTCAAGCGCCTTGATTCCAAATGAGCCGAAAGCCAGCTGGTTACCACGCTTGCTGTACTGACGCACCTTACCATCGGAGGGTCTTCTGTATCTTAAACGTTTTGGTTGTTGTAACATTTTCTTGTCTTGTTAAAAAAATCACACATTAATGATTAACGGTTGTTCTTGCGGTTACGGAATCCACCGCGGCGGTTGCCCTGACGGCGGTCGTTGCCCGAAGTTGCGAAGTTAGGAGCGAGGTCCTTCTTGCCATAGACTTCGCCACGGCAGATCCACACCTTGATGCCAATGAGGCCGACCTTGGTGAGAGCTGGTGCGAGCGCGTAGTCGATGTCGGCGCGCAGGGTGTGCAGTGGTGTGCGACCCTCCTTGAACATCTCGGAGCGAGCCATCTCGGCACCGTTGAGTCGTCCGCTGACCTGCACCTTGATACCCTCGGCACCTACTCTCATAGTAGAAGCGATGGCCATCTTCACGGCGCGGCGATAGGCGATTTTACCCTCGATTTGACGTGCGATGGTGTTAGCCACGATCTCGGCGTCAAGTTCAGGGCGCTTAACTTCGTAGATATTGATTTGAACGTCCTTGCTGGTGAGCTTCTTGAGCTCTTCCTTGAGGTTGTCGACATCCTTACCGCCCTTGCCAATGATTTGACCTGGACGTGCGGTGCAGATTGTGATTGTTACCAGCTTGAGAGTTCTCTCGATAACGATGCGCGAGACGCTAGCCTTAGCCAGACGAACGCTGAGATACTTGCGGATTTTGCTATCCTCGAGCAGAGTATCTCCATAATTACTGCCACCATACCAGTTGGAGTCCCAACCGCGGATGATGCCTAAACGGTTACTGATTGGATTTACTTTCTGTCCCATAATATCTCTTATGCATCTTTTTGGTTAATAGTATCGAGGTAGATAGTCACGTGGTTAGAACGCTTGCGGATGCGGTATCCACGTCCTTGTGGAGCTGGACGCAGGCGCTTGAGCATTGGAGCGCAGTCAACGTTGATTGACTTGATATAGAGCTCCCCGTCCTCGGCTTTCTTGCCATTCTTCTGCTCCCAGTTAGAGATAGCGCTCTTGAGGAGCTTCTCAACGTCGGCAGCAGCCTGCTTGTTAGAGAAGTGAAGGAGTCCGAGTGCCTTGAAAGCCTCTTGTCCGCGCACCATGTCGGCCACGAGCCTCATCTTGCGTGGAGAGCTTGGCACGTTCTTGAGCTTAGCGAAAGCTTGGTCGCGACGGGCCTCCTTAATCTTTTCGGCTGATATTTTCTTTCTTTTACCCATTGTATTTTAATTCTTTTTTGTCAATGAATGATTCCCGGGTCCTGATTACTTGTTGTTGCCGCTGTGTCCACGGAAGGTGCGAGTGAGAGCGAACTCTCCGAGCTTGTGTCCCACCATGTTCTCGGTGATGTAAACGGGAATGAACTTGTTTCCATTGTGTACTGCGATAGTGTGACCCACGAAGTCGGGCGAGATCATCGATGCACGTGACCAAGTCTTGACCACAGCCTTCTTTCCGCTCTCGTTCATAGCGTCAATTTTCTTCTCGAGCTTGACACAGATGTAAGGACCTTTTTTTAATGATCGACTCATAGTTTAAACTTTAATCAAATTACTTCTTTCTTCTTTCAATAATGTACTTAGAAGATGCCTTCTTAGGAGCACGTGTCTTCAAGCCCTTGGCATAGATGCCAGTGCGAGAGCGTGGATGTCCACCTGACTGACGGCCTTCACCACCACCCATTGGGTGATCAACAGGGTTCATAACAACACCACGGTTGTGAGGACGGCGTCCGAGCCAGCGTGAGCGTCCGGCCTTACCAGACTGCTCGAGAGCGTGGTCGCTATTGCCAACGACACCAACAGTTGCTCGGCAAGCTGCAAGAATCTTGCGTGTCTCACCCGAAGGTAATTTGATGATTGCATAGGTTCCCTCGCGCGAGGTGAGCTGTGCAAAGGTACCAGCACTACGAGCGATGCGTGCACCCTGTCCGGGTCGCATCTCGATGTTGTGAATTAAAGTACCAACAGGGATGTTACTTAGTGGAAGCGCGTTTCCCACTTCGGGGGCCACGTTCTCACCGCTTTCTACTGTAGCGCCAACTTCAAGACCGTTGGGTGCAATAATGTAAGCTTTGTAGCCGTCTACATAGTAAAGCAGCGCAATGCGAGCCGAACGGTTAGGATCGTACTCAATCGACTTTACTCGAGCTGGCACACCGTCTTTGTTTCTCTTGAAGTCGATGATACGGTAACGACGCTTGTGTCCACCGCCGCGGTAATAAGATGTGCGGTGTCCCTCGTTGTTGCGTCCACCCGTCTTGCGCAATCCGACTGTAAGAGACTTCTCTGGTGTAGTCTTTGTGATGTTGTCAAATACACCAATAATCTTGTGTCTTTGCCCCGGTGTTGTGGGCTTCAATTTTCTTACTGCCATTTTATTAATTATAAGTTGCTATAGAAATCAATAGTTTGTCCTTCGGCAAGAGTGACAATAGCCTTCTTGAAGGCAGCGTTAGCTCCGCGCTGAATACCCGAGCGAGTGTAGCGCTGACGCTTCTTGCCGTCGTAGTTCATAGTCTTAATCTCAACCACCTTAACATCGTAGAGTTCCTCGATCAGGTCGCGGATCTGATACTTGTTAGCCTCGGGAGATACCTTGAACGAAAAGCGGTTGTTTTTCTCGCTTATGGCGTTAGCCTTTTCCGAAACGATAGGAATAATTTGAATATCCATTGTGTTTTATATCTCTCCTTAAGATGATTAGAATTTGTTCATAACTTCGATGCTGCTCTCGGTAACAATCATAGCCTTGTTGTCGAGCACGCGGTAAGTGTTGAGCTCACGTGCAGTGCACACGCTAGCACGCTCCACGTTGCGGGCCGAGAGATACACATTCTTGTTCATATCGTTGAGCACGAGCATCACTTTCTTGCCTTCCAGGTTAAGAGCCTTGGTGATAGCCACGAAGTTCTTAGTCTTGGGTGCGTCGAAGTTGAAGTCCTCAACAACTATAATCTGGTTGTTTTGAGCCTTGAAAGTGAGGGCCGAGCGGCGTGCGAGGTCTTTCACCTTCTTGTTGAGCTTGGTGTAATAGTTGCGTGGACGTGGTCCGAAGACGCGGCCACCACCATGGAACAATGGAGACTTGATGTCGCCGTGGCGAGCACCACCGCCACCCTTCTGGCGTCCGAGCTTCTTGGTCGAGCCCATGATCTCACTTCTCTCCTTCGACTTGTGTGTGCCCTGGCGCTGGTTGCCCAGATATTGCTTCACACTCAGGTAAACAACGTGCTCGTTGGGTTCGGGGATTGCAAAAACCTCGTCGTTAAGAGTGACCTTCTTACCTGTATCCTGTCCGTTGATGTTATATACTGCTAGTTCCATAGTTTACTTCATGATTGAGATGATTGAACCTTTGCTACCTGGAACCGAACCCTTAACGATAAGGAGGTTGTTCTCAGGCAAAATCTTGATAATCTCGAGATTTTGAACAGTAACTCTTTCGTTACCCATCTGTCCGGCCATTCTCATGCCCTTGAACACTTTAGCGGGGTAAGAGCAGGCACCGATAGAACCTGGTGCGCGGAAGCGGTCGTCCTGACCGTGTGTCTTTTGGCCGACACCACCAAAGCCGTGACGCTTTACAACGCCCTGGAAGCCCTTACCTTTAGAGATTCCAATCACGTCAACATAGTGGTCATCATTGAAGAACTCAACTGTGAACACGTCACCAGTCTTGTACTCACCTTCAAAATCTTTGAACTCGGCCAAGTGTCGTTGTGGCTTTACTCCAGCTTTCTTGAAGTGACCTGCCTCGGGCTTGGTAGTGTGCTTGTCCTTCTTCTCGATGTAACCAAGCTGCAAAGCCTCGTAGCCGTCGTTTTCAACAGTTTTCACTTGAGTAACTACACAAGGACCTACTTCGATAACAGTGCACGGNNTTACCGTCGGCACTGAAAACGGATGTCATTCCGATTTTCTTTCCTAATAATCCTGGCATTTCTCTTAAATTTTAAAAATTACTTACTAATCTTGTTTAATAAATTGTGCGTTGTGATTGTTATTACACCTTGATCTCAACTTCTACGCCGCTGGGCAACTCAAGTTTCATCAGCGCGTCAACAGTCTTGGCTGTTGAGCTGTAGATGTCGATGAGGCGCTTGTAGGCGCTGAGTTGGAACTGCTCGCGTGACTTCTTGTTAACGAAAGTCGAGCGGTTAACAGTGAAGATGCGCTTGTGAGTGGGCAGGGGTATAGGACCGCTAACCACGGCGCCAGTGCTCTTAACTGTTCTAACAATCTTCTCGGCCGATTTATCAACCAAGTTGTGATCGTAAGATTTTAGTTTAATTCTGATTTTTTGGCTCATATTTGTTAAAAAATAAAGTTTATTTCAGTAAATCTACTCTCCCACCCACTTGCGTGAGCACCTTTTGAGCTATTGCAGTGCCCACCTGTGCAAAGTGAGAGAACGACATAGTGGAAGTTGCGCGGCCCGATGTGATGGTCCTGAGTGCAGTCACGTATCCGAACATCTCGGCCAGTGGTGCTGTAGCCTTGACGATGCGGCATCCTGTGCGGCTTGTTTCCATGCCCAGCACTTGGCCGCGTCGCTTGTTGAGGTCGCCTATCACGTCGCCCATGTTCTCCTCGGGTGTAACCACCTCAACCTTCATGATGGGTTCGAGAAGCACTGGGCCGGCTTGTGCGCAAGCCTTTCTGAAAGCTTGAATAGCGCAAATCTCAAACGACAACTGGTCGCTGTCGACAGGGTGGTAGCTACCGTCGATGACGGTGACTTTGAGGCGCTCCACTGGGAAGTTGGCCAGCACACCATTACGCATGGCGGTGGTGAATCCCTTCTGGATAGCGGGCAGGTACTCCTTGGGGATGTTACCTCCCTTAACCTCGTCGATGAACTGGAGGTTGCCTTCGAAGTCATCGTCGGCAGGCTCAACACGGCAGATGATGTCGGCAAACTTGCCACGTCCACCAGTCTGCTTCTTGAACACCTCACGCAGCTCAACTGGCTTGGTGATAGCTTCCTTGTAGCTCACCTGTGGCAAGCCCTGGTTGCACTCCACCTTGAACTCACGACGCAAGCGGTCGATGATGATGTCGAGGTGAAGCTCACCCATGCCGCGGATGATGGTCTGCCCAGTCTCCTCGTTGGTCTCCACTTGGAATGTGGGGTCCTCCTCGGCGAGCTTCTGCAGGCCCACGCCCAGTCGGTCGAGATCGTTTTGAGTCTTAGGCTCCACTGCGATGCCAATCACTGGCTCGGGGAAGTCCATTGCCTCAAGCACGATGGGATGGCGCTCATCGCACAGGGTGTCGCCTGTGCGCACGTCCTTGAATCCTACTCCTGCGCCGATGTCGCCGCATCCGATGGTCTCCATGGGGTTCTGGTGATTGCTGTGCATCTGGAACAGCCTTGAGATGCGTTCTTTCTTTCCTGAGCGGGAATTGAACACGTAGCTGCCAGCATCGATTTGACCCGAGTAAACACGGAAGAACACGAGTCGTCCCACATAGGGGTCGGTGGCAATCTTGAACACCAGTGCACACATTGGCTCCTCGAAGAGGGGGCGGCGAGCCTCCTGCTTGTCGGGGTCGTCGATAGCATGGCCAGTAACCTCGCTTGCGTCCTCAGGGCTGGGCAGATAGGCGCACACTGCGTCGAGCAGTGGTTGCACGCCCTTGTTCTTGAACGAGCTGCCGCACAGCATTGGCACGATTTCCATTGCCAGAGTGGCCTTGCGCAGTGCGTTCTTTATCTCCTGCTCAGTGATGGTCGAGGGGTCGTCGAAGTACTTTGCCATGAGATCGTCGTCGTGCTCGGCAATTTTCTCGAGCATCTCGTCGCGGTACTGCTGGCACTCGTCGATCATGTCGGCGGGGATGTCTTCGACCGAGTACTCGGCACCCATTGTCTCGTCGTGCCAGTACAAGGCTTTCATCCTTACCAAGTCAACCACACCCTTGAAGTTCTCCTCGGCACCGATAGGCAACTCGATGGGGCATGGGTTAGCGCCGAGCACGTCGTGCAGCTGTCGAGCCACCTCAAGGTAGTTGGCACCAGCACGGTCCATCTTGTTGACATATGCGATGCGTGGCACGTTGTACTTGTCGGCCTGGCGCCACACTGTCTCGCTCTGGGGCTCAACGCCTCCCACGGCACAGAAAGTGGCTATCGCACCGTCAAGCACACGCAGCGAGCGCTCCACCTCAACGGTGAAGTCGACGTGTCCTGGAGTGTCGATGAGGTTGATCTTGAATTTCTTGTCATCGTAGTTCCAGAAAGCTGTAGTAGCAGCCGAAGTGATGGTGATGCCACGCTCCTGTTCCTGGACCATCCAGTCCATGGTAGCGGCACCATCATGCACCTCACCAATCTTGTGGGTGAGTCCGGTGTAGTACAATATGCGCTCTGAAGTGGTCGTTTTTCCGGCATCGATGTGAGCCATGATGCCGATGTTACGAGTCAGTTTCAGGTTCTGGTCAGCTTTCATTACTATATCTCCCTGTATTCTTTAATCAAAAACGGAAATGAGCGAATGCACGGTTAGCCTCGGCCATGCGGTGCATGTCCTCCTTGCGCTTGAACGCGCCACCCTGCTCATTGTAAGCGTCCATAATCTCAGCAGCGAGCTTGTCGGCCATAGTCTTGCCGCCACGCTTGCGTGCATAGTTAATCATGTTCTTCATCGAAATCGATTCCTTGCGATCGGGGCGAATCTCAGTAGGCACCTGGAATGTAGCGCCACCGATGCGGCGAGATTTAACCTCTACTTGAGGTGTAATCTTCTCGAGAGCCTCTTTCCAAATCTCAAGAGGGGCTTTCTCTTCGTTCTTCATCTTGCCACCCACGAGGTCGAGGGCGCTGTAGAAGATGCGATAAGAAGTGTTCTTCTTACCATCTAGCATAAGGTGATTGACGAATTTCGAAACTCGCACGTCACCGAACTTAGGATCGGGCAAAATGATCCTTTTCTTTGGCTTAGCCTTTCTCATTTTTTTTAAAAAATTGTAGTTTTTGTCCGCTTGGTTGTTTGCTTCTTTGTTCTTCAACGGTCCGACTCTTCGGTCCATTTACTCAACCCAAATTAAATCAATCCAATAATCAAAAACTAAGTTTAAAAATTTTGTTTGTTCTTGTAGTAAAAAATTGGTCTCCTTTGATTACTTCTTAGCAGCCTTAGGACGCTTGGCGCCATACTTTGAGCGGCGCTGAGTGCGACCGGCAACGCCAGCAGTGTCGAGAGTGCCGCGCACGATGTGATAACGAACGCCTGGGAGGTCCTTCACACGACCGCCGCGCACCATAACGATAGAGTGCTCCTGCAGGTTGTGGCCCTCGCCGGGGATGTAAGAGTTCACCTCTTTACCGTTAGTTAATCTCACGCGTGCAACTTTGCGCATAGCCGAGTTTGGCTTCTTAGGAGTGGTGGTGTAAACACGCACGCACACGCCACGACGTTGTGGGCAAGAATCCAAAGCAGGCGACTTGCTGGCAGACTCCAGAGAAGTGCGACCTTTTCTTACTAATTGCTGAATTGTTGGCATCTTAGTTCTGTTTTACTTTGTGTGTTGAAAAAAAATTGTTACTTAGTTTCTAAAAATGCCTTTAGGTGAAAGCACACTCCTTTTTATCTCTCACTAAATCAGTGATTTAGTCAAAGAAAAGGGTCGCTTTTTGCCCAAAAGCGTTGCAAAGTTACTCACTAATTGTCTAATAACCAAATGTTTTTAGGCCTAAAAATTAAGTGTGCACATTAATTATATATAATATAAACTCCCCTAAACCAGCCACTTAGGCAGGTTCAAGGGAGCAGGTGCGGCGATTTTGATTTACTAAAATTTTAAAGATTTAACATCTTTTAATCTTACACCTTTTTTATCCTTCTCGCTAAGAAGCATCAGGCCTGGTTCAATCACCCAGTCGATGCCCAAGTCGGGGTCATCAAAACTGATAGTCATCTCGCTGTGCGGAGCATAGACATTGTCGACCTTGTACTGGAACTGAGCCACGTCGCTGAGCACCACAAAGCCATGGGCAAAACCGCGAGGGATGAACAGTTGCTCACCGCCCTCGTGGGTGAGGCGCACTGCCACATGCTTGCCCCGAGTGGGACTGCCAGGACGCAAATCGAGTGCGACATCGAGCACTTCGCCCTGCGACACTCTCACCAGCTTGGCTTGGCTCCACTCGCCTTGTTGCAAGTGCAGCCCACGCAGCACACCGCGTGATGAGAACGACTCATTGTCCTGCACAAAGTTGACTTTGCCCACATGCTGCTCAAATTCCTGCTGTTTCCACGTTTCACTGAAATAACCACGGCTATCGCCATAGCGCTTGGGCTTGATTAGCCACACGCCTTTAATATTAAGTTCTTGAAATTCCATTGTTGGGGAGTTTATCCTGTCGATTGTGAGTGTGAATAGCGTTTTAGGTTCAAATACTGCTAAACACATTATATATATTATTGGGCACAAAATTAATTAAAAAAATTCGTTTATAATGAAAAAACCGCTACTTTTGCATTCTGTAATTAAAAAATGACTTGGTTAGACCACAGTTACACCTTATTATATAATAGCACACAAGATGAGCAACATAATATTCTTCGACGACAATGAGGTGCGCAAGAACTTGCTACCTCTCACCTACACCCGCCCCACCGCCATGTTGCGATGTGGCATCACCACTATCGCTGCCAAGTGGAAGGCCGCAATAGGAAGCGAGGGGATGACCTACTCGTTCCTGACGGTGCCCTACCTTAAAGCCAAGTTCCCGCTCATTGCACGCCGTGCTAACCTGATGATAGCAGGTCATGTGCTGCCCAACCCGGAGCTGGTGCAACAGGTGCTTGCACTCAAGAGTGGTGAGGCTCTGATGCTTGGCGAGGAGCTGATAGCATTTCGTGGAGCAGCTCGTGACTTCGATAATCGTCACTTTGCAAGGATTGTGCATCCCACTGTTGTGCCCATCCCCCTACACTACCCCTACGACATCTTTGAGCAGAACGGCCGTGCCATGGAGCTCGACTTCGACCGCATCACATCTCACCGCAAGTCGCAGCACATCTCCGACACTTGCACCGTGATTGGTGACAAGAAGAGGGTTTTCATTGAGAAGGGCGCACGAGTTGAGGGAGCTTTTCTCAACACCACCGAGGGCCCCATCTACATAGGAGCTGACGCCGAGGTCATGGAGGGCAGCTGCATTCGCGCGCCATTTGCCGCCTGCCGCCATGCCGTGGTGAAGATGGGTGCTAAAGTGTATGGTGCCACAACATTCGGCCCCTTCTGCAAGGTGGGTGGCGAAGTGGCCAACGTAGTGTTCCAGGGCTATAGCAACAAGGCTCACGACGGTTTCCTGGGCAACGCTGTGATTGGCGAGTGGTGCAACATTGGCGGCGGAACCACTGCCAGCAACCTCAAGAATGACTACAGCGAGGTGAAGTTGTGGAACTACGCCAGCAAGCGGTTCCTGCGCACAGGCCGCCAGTTCTGCGGCCTCATCATGGGCGACCACTGCAAGACGGGCGTGAACTGCATGATCAACACTGGCACAGTGATGGGCGTGGGCGTGAATCTGCACGGAGCAGGCTTCCCGCGTCCCTTTGTGGGATCCTTCCACGAGGGCAGCGATGTGGCTGGTTTCAAGAATGTGAAACTAGATGCCTTCTTCGCCACTGCCGAGCGCGTGATGTCGCGACGCGGCATAGAGCTCACCGACGCCGACCGAACCATCTACGAAGCCATTTACGACATCCGCGACCGTTATAAATAAAGATATATAGAAACACTAACACATAAATATTTTAAAAAACATCGCTATGAGAAAAACAAGTTTGATGGTTGTTTCCATCGTGATTGCTGCAATGAGTGCTGGTGCTCAAAGCACAGATGTGCAGCCTTATTTTACACTTGATCAGCTACCAAAGTTAATCAATATCATGCCTGAGCCGCCCGCCTTTGACAGCCCAGAGTTTGCCGCCGATGCAGTGCGCTACAACTGGGGCAAGGAACAGCGCCAGGACCCAGTGCGTGTAGCTCAGGCGATAGCCGATGCTGAATGGGATGACCACACCAAGCTCTATGGGTTGTGGAAAGAAGCCTTCGGGCTTGAGATCAGCGCTGAGAACACCCCCGAGATATGGACACTACTTGAAACCAGTCTTGCTACCACCGACCCAATGCGCAAAGAAACCAAAGCTCACTACAAGCGTCAGCGCCCCTTTGAGCGCTACGATGACTCGATGCCATCGGGCGAGGAAGAAGAACTGCGTGGCGAGGGCAGCTATCCCAGCGGTCACAGCCTGCGTGGCTGGGGCATCTCGTTGCTGCTTGCCCAGATAGCTCCCCAGCGTGCCGACCAGGTGTTCAAGCGTGGATGGGACTATTGCAACAGTCGCGTGATAGTGGGAGCTCACTGGCAGAGCGACGTTGACAACAGCCGCACTGCCGCCAGCATAGGTTTTTGCGCTCTTCAAGGCAGCGAAGCATTTATCGCACAGATGAAGAAGGCTCAGAATGAGTACAAAGAGAAGACTCAAGGCCAGTCGAGCATTAGTGCAGTGAACGCCAGCAATAGCACCCAAGCCTCACAGTACTACAACCTGATGGGCCAAACGGTGAGCAACGACCATCACGGCATCTTGATTGAGAAAGGCAAGAAATCAATAAAATGATTCAAAATTGAGGGCATTGCGGCGATTTTAGCATTAGCAATGCCCTTGCCCACTTGAGAGAGTAGAAAAAAAACAGCGACCGCCATAGTTATGCGACACCAAGTATTGACATTAGCACTTGCAATAGTTGCTTTGTGCTTCAACGCCAATGCCCACGAGATAATAAAGTTCACTCACAAGAGCAGCAACAGTTATTATCCTGGCACCGAGCGTGAAGTGCAGGTTTATGTTCCTGATGCCTACGACGGCACAAGCGCAGCGTGCCTCTATGTGGGCCTTGATGGCATCCTGTGCAATGCTCCCCACGTCATCGACAGCCTGATTGCCGCTGGCAAGATGCCAATGACCATAGGAGTATTTGTTCAGCCTGGTGTCATAAAAGACAAGGATGGCAATGTGCTGCGCTATAACCGCAGCAACGAGTTTGACATGACAAGCGACCGCTTTGTGCGTTTTCTTGAGGCCGAGGTGCTACCTGCCGTGGAGCGCCTTCACACAGCCAAGGGGTTTCCCATCAAGCTAATGCACGAGGGCAACATGATATTTGGTCTTAGCAGTGGTGGCATTGCGGCATTTGTGGCGGCATGGCACCGCCCCGCCCTGTTTGGCCGCGTGTTTAGCGGCGTGGGCACCTTTGTGGCAATGCGCGGCGGCAACGACCTGCAGGCGATAGTGCGCAAGAGCGAGCCACGGCCACTGCGCGTGTTCCTGCAAGACGGCACCAACGATGTGTGGAACCCGCTGTTCGGCCACTGGTATGAAGGCAATCGCATGCTTGCCACAGCGCTTGACTTTGCGGGCTACGATGCCCGCTACGACTGGAGCGACTGCTACCACGGTGTGAAGCGCGCCAGCGAGATTTTCCCACAAGTGATGGAGTGGATGTGGCACGACTGGCCTGCATCACCCAGGGCAGGCAAGACCCAAAACAACATGCTCGACACCATGCTCGTGGAGGGCAGCTCGTGGCAGGCCGAAGCGAGGGCTTTTGCCGAGCCATTAGAGCCTTATGCCATCTATCCCAGCACCAAAATTGTGGCAAGGCCTCATTCCAGATCCAACTGCCTGTGGCAATACACAATAGACCAAAACGGCAATGAGCAAAATGGCCAGCCTTTCTATTGGTTACACAACTACGACAACTCACTACTCACAGTGAGCGCAATGGAATTTGACGGGGCTGGCAACCTGTGGGTGGTGACCAACGCCGGCATCCAGATTTGCGACCAGAACGGCCGGGTGCGTGGCATCCTGATGCTTCCTGATGGCGTGGATGCTGCCGATGTAATTAAGATTGTAATCAAAGACGGAGAAATCTCGCTATGGAGCAGGAAAGATGTTGAATACACTCGCAAGCTCAATGTCACTGCACCTACACCATTTGTCACCCCCAAGAGCCAAGGGCAAGGATAGATTAATGCACAATTCGTAATGCACTTGATGCACCATCATTATAATCCTCACAACTCGAGTGAGGCTCAGCATGCCAAGTTTGTCAAGCTCACCACTCGGCCAGTGGGTCACCTTGTCACAGGACTTGCCGTTCCTGCCATGGTGAGCATGCTAGTGACAGGCATCTACAACATAGTCGACACCTTCTTCGTGGGGCAGATCAACACTCAGAGTGTGGCTGCTCTTGGCATTGTGTTCTCCTACATGTCGATAGTTCAGTCGATAGCCTTCTTTTTTGGTCAAGGAGCAGGCAACTACATCTCGCGAGCGCTGGGCCATGAGGACACCCACAATGCTGGCATGATGGCATCGGTGGGCCTCATAAGCACCTGGCTCACTGGCGCATTGATAGCGGCTGGATGTTTCATCTACATGGAGCCCGTGCTCCGCTTCTTTGGTTCCACAGCCACCATCATGCCCTATGCTTGCGACTACTTCGGGTTCATCCTGCTTGGCACCCCGTTCATCATGAGCTGCTTCACGATGAACAACCTCATGCGCCATCAGGGTAATGCCATGCTGTCGATGATAGGCATCATGAGCGGCGCAGTGCTCAATGTGATTCTCGACCCAATATTGATTTTCGGGTTCGACATGGGAGTGAAAGGAGCTGGCCTGGCAACAGCGGCATCGCAGATTGTGGCCTTCGGCATCATGCTGATGCTTGCTGGCCAACGCGGCGGAGTGCCAGTGCGACTGACGCAGTTCAAGCCAACGCTGCAACGCTATCGCGACATTGCCGCTGGTGGCCTCCCCTCGCTTGCCCGCCAATCGATGATGGGCATTTCGGCCTTAATTCTCAACAACATAGCTGGCATCTATGGCGACTCGGCAATCGCCAGTTTCTCGGTAGTGAACCGCATTGTCATGCTTGCCAACGCTGCCATGATAGGCTACGGCCAGGGATTCCAACCCGTGTGTGGCTTCAACTATGGCGCTGGCAAGTTTGACCGCGTGCGAGCCGCTTTTATCCACACATGCAAGGTGCTTACCATCTATAGCACCGTGCTTGCCGTGGCAGGATGGATTTTTGCTCGGCCACTAGTAGGGCTTTTTGTAACCAGTGATCCAGAGGTGAGCCGCATTGGTGCCGAAGTGCTCCGTTATCAGTGCTTAGCATTCCCGCTCACGGGATATGTGGTGCTCGTTAACATGTACCTGCAGAACATACGCCGCACCATGCCAGCCACCATCATGGCAATGTCGCGCCAGGGCATCTTCCTCATTCCAGCGCTATTCTTGGGCAACCTGTGGCTTGGATTCTTAGGAGTTGAGATAGCTCAGGCCGTAGCCGACACTGCATCGTTTCTACTCGCCATCCCACTTGGACTGCATGCCCTTAACAAGATGGGAACCAGGGGATAAAGACAGCAGCTCATTGCCATCGATGCTGCAGCGACAAGCGCAGCTCAAGTCGACAACTGGAGCCTTCACGCCCCCGCCAAGCTGCAATGGCGAGACCTCGATGCGCATCTCATTCCAGCAGTTGCAGTCAATCATGTGTTGCAGCACAGTGGCGCCGCCCTCAATCATCACGCTGGTGATGCCACGGCGATAGAGGTCGCTCAGCCATGCTTGTGGCTGACTGGTGTTGAGCATCGCCCATTCCACTGGCCCATCAACCATTTCCTTTTTTTCGTTATAAATCAGCGTTTTATATCCATCAGTAAGCAACTTGCAATCATCGGGCAGCGTAAGGTTGCAGTCGAGCACCACACGCAGTGGCGATGAGCCGCTCCAGTGACGCGTGGTGAGCGACGGATTGTCGGTTCGCACCGTGCCAGCCCCCACCACAATGGCATCGACCCTGGACCGCTCGCGGTGCATGAGAGCCCGCGTGAGCGGTGTGCTGAAAGTCACACGGCCATCGCTGGCAGCGATAAAGCCATCGCTGCTCTGTGCCCACTTGAGCATCACCCAGGGCAGGCCTGTGGTGTGAGCCGTGAAAAAGCGCTTGTTGAGCTGCCGACATTCCTGCTCGAGCACCCCCACAACGACCTCGATGCCAGCCTCACGCAGCATCTTGACACCGCGGCCGCTCACCTTCTCAAAGGGATCGAGCGTGCCCACCACCACGCGCCCGACACCCTTGTCGATCAAGAGCTTGGCACAAGGTGGAGTTTTGCCATAGTGCGAGCAAGGCTCAAGAGTGACATAGATGGTGCTGAGCGGCAGCAGCCCTTGGTCACGCACGCTTGCGATAGCGTTGACCTCGGCATGCGGCTTACCACAACAGCGATGAAATCCCTCGCCTATTATCATGCCGTCGTGCACCACCACGGCACCCACCATGGGATTGGGCGAGGCATGTCCCCCACCCTGCCGTGCCAGCTGCAAGGCACGGTGCATGAATTTTTCATCGTCGCGTGTCACCATTGCAAGTCGTCGCCATTATAGAAGAGAGCACACACGAGAGTGAGATAGCGCGGGACGGTGCTGTCGCTGCTCCACACCATGTCGATGCCCAGCAGCTCGCTTGCCGTCTTCGACACGTTAAAGCCGTAGGCCTCAAGCGAGGGGCGTACCACGTCGGGGTGCCGGCAAGGCTTGCCCTCACGACGAGCACAAGGCGCATTGCCGCATCGCTCACACTTGCCCACGAATCCAAAAGCCATGCCCTGCGCCTCACGCTCCAGCTCGAGCAGACGACTATTGAGCCGCTCGAGCTCGGGACGCATGAGGTCGTAAACTTGCTCCATGGGCATGCGGCGGTCGTGCGGCGTGATTTTCGCTCCCACTATCATCACCTTCTCGTAGCGCACAAGGTCGCTGAGCGTGTCGTGGTCGAATGGTGGGCATCCCCAGCGATTGCCATAGTTTGGACACTCGCGGCAGCACTGCTCAAATGTTGCCACATCGCGAAACCCTCGCACGTAGCGGTCGCGGTCGATCACCGCCACCTTCTCTTCCAAGTCATAGTTTGCTATTATTGCCATCTTATTCAGTTGACAGCCTCATCGGGCTGAGAAAATCAAAATATCATCGCCACAAAGTTACAAAACAATCCTTGCCAATGCAAATCACAAGTAACGGAGAAGCGGCCATCAACATGATTTCAAATTGAAAGCACCACACTGCGACAATTCAAAAAAGTGGGACACTTTTAGATAATTATTTTTCTGCGCCTGACAGTTTGATGTAATTTGCAGCCATTTTGATTGTTAACAGCAAGCACAGTAACACATAAAACTTAACAAACCTAAGTCGATGGGACGCACCCACCAAGTTACGGATTGAAAGCAAAACAACTTGAACGGTCCAGTTTTCTTTTCTTGAAGACAAAAGGACACAAGCCCTCATAAGAACAAAAAACATATCAATGAACGCCATAAATGAGACAAAGATAATAGTGTCAGGCACAATGATGCAAGATTAAAATATTATACTCAAAACCGAAGCAAAAATATTCTTCAACCTTTGAAAATCAAAACATTTATGCTAACTTTGCACATTGACAAACTGTTCTCCACATCATTTATGAGCATTCATGACTCACACATCTACCAAATATGTCCTCAAAAGAACCGTCCCTTTGAGGACAGTCCCTTTGAGGACACTGTGTAAACGCCCAAAAGGAAGTTGAAAATAAACGCTTAAAGCTAATATCAACTCTTCTCGTGTCCACTTTCTTTGATGATTATTCATTATTTATTATTTAAAGTAGATCTATATAAATCTATGAAAATAAACTCTCAAAAGACAAATTAGAGTACGGAAGTAAATCTAACTTATATGAAAGTTCTTCAACATTATCAGGGACTATACTAAAAGGATTAATATCATTAGCTCTATAAACATGTATTTTCTTTAGTACAAATCGTTTGCTATTAATATCTGTTGGTGAAATTTTTCTTTTTTCCTTTTCAATATTAATAGCAAAGTTTAAGCTATTACAAAAGGTTGAATTACCCTGTAAATGAATTATTATATCTTTAAGAGTCCTACCTATATTATTTTCTTCAATTACAACAGCAACAAGATACGTCTTTTCAGAATTAGTAAATAATTGTTCATGTTTAATTAGGAACCTTAAAGAATCATTTGATGTGGTTTTTACCTCAAAATTGGCGAATTGACAAACAAAATCTAAACGAGAAGAAGAACCATTAGTATGCCAATAAGGAGATATATCTAAACCATAATTAATATGGACATACTCAATAAAGAGTAATTCTCCCATTAATCCAACTAAATTCTTGTAATGCTGTTCTTTAGGTAATTGAAACAAAGAAACTAAAGAATCAAAAAAAGAGACAAATTCTGATCCTTTCATATAAGTAGCATGGGCCAAACATAGATTAACAAAAGCACTTATATTGCTTTCAATGTCATTTAAGTCTGATAATTTTAGCTCAACGGAATTATAATATCCATTCTTGAATGACGAAACAGATAAATTAAAGGCAGTAACATATATATTAGTTTCTAAGCGAAGAAAATCTGTTTTTATATTTGTGAATTTACAATGTTCATCATTGGGAACAATGTACAATAAATTATTATTTGATGCAAATAAGCCAGTGCCACAAGGTAATTTCTCTAGTAAATATAAAGTATTATCTTGAGGAAGATTATTAATTTTCTTTAAAAGCCGAGTAGTATTAATCATAATCCTTAACAAAATATATTTTATCCTTGGGAATGTATATTGCAAACATATATTGGTCTTTTCCTAAACGATGTAATTTTGATAAACCTGGAGAAACAAAGTGTATTTGAATATTTACTTTTGTTGGATCTACAATCACTTTTTTATCTCCTAGATAAATAAGTTTGTTCTCATCAGTCGAATTAGCACCCTGATGTAGGGCTTTAATTCTATCATGTGCATCGTCATTGTAGATAGAACGATAACGCGTTCTATTGTTATCTTCAGTCCACATCAAAATTACTGGTATATCTGATGACCCAACCAAATCAACCAAATGTCTTTTATAGAATGGCTCTCTATCAAAAGCAGTATTGATAGATTGAATTAGAGAAATTAGTTGTTCTGATGTAAAAATAGCATATTTAGCAGTTTGTTCATTAATAATACTTCCATTTGTCGTTGGAAGCCATTCTGGTATTGAGGATATTAAATTATCTATTTTTTCATTGTTGGATTTTACTTCATCATCATCTACTACGATGAATTTTTGTTTTATCCATCTATTCTTGAATGTAATTTTTTTGAACTTTGCTTTATTTTTGGCTGTAGGCTTTTGTTTAGTGTTTTCAGCTGCAATAATTATGTCTTTTATTTCAAGAAGACCTTTTTCTAAATCATCAAACTGTTCCCATAAATCATCTTCAATTTCTGCCAAGGCAGTAAATTCTTTGGCAATTTCATTAGTAGTAAATATTTTACATAAATCAAGATATTGACTGCGATAGCCAAACCAGCGTGCTCGCTGAAGAGTTGTATCCATATTGCCACCACTTTTAGCAAATCGTGTAAAATAAGATACAATTAAGTTGGAAAAAGTCAAACCGCGCTGAAGAAGATCTCCTCCAATATAAATTTTATGTAATTTTGTTAATTCTTTTTCTTTAGTATGTTTTCCAATACCATTTTGTAGAATAGCGCCTGTTGACAAGATTGCTTTAGACACTTCTTTTAAAAGAGCATCATCAAAAGGGTATTTTAATTTAACATCTGGTATCAGATATTTATTATAACTTTTATTCAGTTTATTTACATAATAATCAATGGAATCTTTATTCATAAAAGCCTGCTTTATCTCCTCTAAAATATCGTGAATTGATGAATAAAGACTACCATGAGCTGCAACAGTTCTGTCTACATGAATAATCATGTCCGAACGCATTTCTTTTTTGTTTGATGCTCTTTTTCGTTTAATTGCACTAGCAATAAAGAAGTAATATATTGCCTCTTCTAAAGAATCTGACATGTTATACAATGATGACTCTTCAGGTAAGGTCTCTACTATCTGATTTTCTGATAGATGATAAATGCTTGCACCATCATATCCTGTTCCAGGTTGTACTGTATGAATTGATGCTGGATTTAATGCGCTAATATCTTCCTGGAATATATTTGCTTGAGGAGTTGCTGTAACAGAAAGGTATAAAGGATTCTGTAATATTTTTATTATATTCACAATACTTTTATAGGTCGGTGTTGAATTTCTTGCCTTATCTTTAGCAGTATTTAGACTAGCCTGGTCTCCTTCATCATCTATGATAAATGGCACAAAACCTGAAACTGATTCTTGAACACGGGAAATCACTTTTAGTGCATTCCTCATTGCAGGTGGTCGTTTTAGGCATGTTATTATAATAGGTCTTCCTTCTTCGAGTAATTGTTTTGCAAATTCTGGATCTAAACTATTAATCGGCAAAGACTCTTTGGTGGTTTCATTCGTGGTAAATAAAACAGGCTTTTCAGAATATAAGACATCTTCACCTCCATTAGTTTCAAATGTGCTGCCAAATCGTTCTGTACTCTGGCGAAGTAGTTCTTTATCATAACCCCCAAAGATTAGCAGGAAATTATAGCCATTATCAAAAGCTAATGCTGTTAATAATTCCAAGTTAGATGTTTTGCCAGACTGTACTTTACCAACTAGTAGAGAATTGTGATTCTCTTCTTGATTTGTTGAAAGTTGCTGCATAAGTTTTTGGTAAGTGTCACGAACATTTTGAACTATATTATTAGCTCCTTTTTCTCCATAAGATTCAACGTGTTTCTGATGAATATGTCTGAAATATTTTCCTTCGGTTATAGATATAGGTGACCAACTTGGTCTGTTAATAGTGTATTGTTCCATTAGTCTTCGTCTGTTAATTCTCTTAAGTAATTATTAATATGTGTTCTAAAAGCATTAGGGCTTATCATGCCATCGATATTTGCATTTTTTTTAGCACGTATCTCAGCTAATGCAAAAGCAATAGCAAATTTCTCTAATACTAGTTTAAAATCCTCTTTTTCGGAAAAAGGTTTAAAGAATGGATGATTGATATTTAATTGTATTGCAGCACTATCACCTTGTTCTGATGCATCAATTTTTATCCACGAATAAGAATTTCCAATTGTCCACTGAACAGATATTAGACATTTGCTAACATCATCCATTTGAATGGTATAAGTACGAACTTTGTTATCAATTTCTTCTGGAAGATTGTTTTGAGTTTTTTGATACTCTACATAAAAATCAAATGCTGACTGTCCATCTGAATCCTCAGGCTCATGATTCTTGTCAGATATAGTGGATACTTTCCCAGAAGAAAGGCCGCCAAAAGAATTTGTTATAGCTTCTTGAACATGGTTCTGAACGTTATCTGAAACCTTTTGTGAAGTCGCCTCTTCTTTTGCTCGATCTTTATTTGTTATTTTTGCTATCTCTATATATTCTTTAATATGTGATTTTAGTTGTTTAATAAATTCTTCTTCAAGTCCGTCATCCCAAACAAAACCATCTTTAGCTTGATTTATTGGAAAATCATCTAAATCTAGTTCTCCAAACAATTTATGAGCAATAGTGCTCTGTGCTTGTCCAAAGATTTCATCAGGTTTATAATTAAAATCTTCTCCTCCAACAACAACACGATTTCTCCTAAATAATGAAAATCCAGCACGGCCAAAACCTCCACGTGCCAATATTCCTACAAACCCAATAACATGATGAGTTTGTTCACCAAACTTAAACGAGAAATCTAGATTCATTCTCCAAGTTCTATCTCTGAAAGAAAGGCATTCATACTCATCATAGAATAACGGTTCATCATCATAAGTTATAATTACCAAACCATTATTTAAATCTCTGCGGTACATGCTCTTTAACAATTCAGTTATTTTGTTTTTAGTTCGAGCTGAACCTATTTTCTTTGTGACATCACGAATGAGAATAGTTGTTCCATGTGTAGTTGGGTCAACAATGGTTCGTTGAATTGATACATAATTGAGATTATTTTTGCGCATTTCAGGTATATTAATCTCAGTATAATATTCATGATTTGACCCCAACTGTGTGGAACGTACAGACCAAATATTACCAAACCATGAGGCTGCGGTTTTTAGACCCATGCCAAATTCATTACGTCCTTCTTTGTTGTCTGGTGGTGAGTCAATTTTTACTGCTCTTGAAAAATCTTCAATTTCCATACCAAAAGCTGTGTCAACAATTGTAAGGATGTCATTGTCTGCATCGTATTTTATCGATATTTCTACATTATCAATATCCTCTTTAGCAAGTTCATGTTGATGAGAATAAAAAGACTGTGTAGAGTTGTCAACAAACTCAGCGATTGCATACCAAGGTTTGTAATTCAAGCGAGAAAAAACACCTATAACACCAGCTTGAGGTTGAATGTTTAATTCTTGTATTTCTATATCATTTCTCATATTATTAAAACAATTCTTTTGCGATACTTTTTACTACTTCAACATTTACAGCATTACCCAAAGCTTCAAAACATCTAGCATGACTCATTTTAAAATTTTTATCTTCAAACATCAAATCTTCCATCCCTTGTATTTTTGCTGCTTCCTTTATTGTCATATATCTACCTAACAACTTGGAATCAGGAACTTGTACCCATGGGAAAATAGGAATTTGAGTGCCAACTAAATTCAAAGCAGGTGAAAATGTAGGCAATTTCACTCTTATGCCAGAAGCTCGAAATTGAATAATTTTGTCGAGAAGGGTCATTTTAGCGTTACTCCCACAATTCCATTCTAGTTTCATGTGACTATTTTGTAAATTTTGAATCTTCTCAATCCAATTATCTATCCATTTTTTATTTGCGGCATAAAAGTCTCTATTTTTTCTGATATAATTGATTTTCCAATCTTGAAACTTCTCACCTCTCTCTCTTACGTCTTGTGCATAAATTGGCAGCTGGGCCATCATTTGAGCATGACTTCTACCCGTAATAATTCTTCCAAGTTTTCCCCTTTTTCCTTTTAGTTGTTTGGCTTTTTGGTGGCATGGTGGTACGTTCTCATAATCGTAATTTGCACCAAACTCCATCGCCCAGATAGGAAATCCAGGTAATTTGCAATTATTCTCAGCTGCAAGTCGTACAAATTCTTCCCAGATTCCCATGTGTCTACGAGTCTCTTTTTTTAATGGGATATAGTCCTTTTCTTTCTCATCAATAATATCATGAATATCACAAGGAATGTTGGTTGGTTCTGGGAATTTGAAAAGATTTTTATAATAAAAATCCTGTCGTATGCCAACTATATATATACGTTTACGATGTTGTGGTATTCCAAATTGGTGGGGTGATAATATCTTTTCTTTTACGATGTAATTGCGTTCTTCAAGCATGCCCTTTATTGTCGTCCAAGTGTTCCCATTATCATGTCCTTTTAAATTAGATACGTTTTCTAATAAAACGTAACCGGGGTGGTGCTGATCAATAATATCACAAATATTATAGAACAGATTTCCTCTGTCTTTCTCATCATTAAATCCTTGACGTTTACCAGCTTGACTAAAAGGTTGGCAAGGGAATCCTGCACATAAAATATCATGTGATGGAATGTCTTTTGGTTGGATTTTTGTAATATCGCCTAATATAGGTGTATCTGGAAAATTAATTGAATAAAGCTTCCTCAGGTCTTCACGAATTTCTGACGCGAAAACGCATTTATGCCCTAATTCTCTGAGAGCAAAATGGAATCCCCCGAGACCAGCAAATAAGTCTATAAACGTATATTTTTTTGGCATTGTATGCTTTTTTGCTTAATCTATCATCTTGGAAAGTTTCTCACCAAGGGCATTTGCAATCTTCTCGGCTACTACTAGCGAGATATTTCTTTCTCCTCTCTCAACTTCTGGCAAGTAGGTTCTGTCTACCTCAGCAAGGTTCGCTAATTTCTCCTGCGACAGACCTTTAGCCTTTCTTGCCTCCTTGATGCGTTTCCCAAATCGTTCGTTAATGTTCATACTTGTAATTTTAACTAGCAAAATTACCCTTCTGTAGGCAACTTCACAACGGACTACTGTCTACATTTTCAAAAGACTTTCTAGGTAATTTGCTTTCCCATCTGCAAAACAACCAATTTCTAGTGCCAAAATCCTGCCAGCCAGACCTAAAAAAAACCAATACCCACATTGAGCATTGTCCCACACAAAAATATTTATTTTAATTTTGAGTGAGCAAAGCGAATGGTTTAATTTCTCGCCGCAGGCGATTTTCCCAGTATCTATCGCAATTATGCATTATGCATTGAATCCCCTTCTCCCCTGATATTCTAACCTTGTTTTCTCCCTGCCCCTGCACTACCTTTGCGCACATGTGCGTTCATTGACATACTGCCACCCTCAATTTGCGAGAAAACAAAAACAGTTGTGCAAGTTGTTCATGTGTTGTTCAAGTTGTTTGACAAAATATCCTCAAGCCCTATGTTTGCATCGTCAAAGCAAAACATAGGGCTTGAGGACACGAACTTCCCATGGGCCCCGACTTCACACTGCAAGGCAAGGTTTTCGGTGGACAGGCCGTAGGCGCTGCAGCTGGTGAGTTCTCGTTCCAGACCCTCGTTCCTGGTCAGGACAGTGGCTTCCTGCACACCCACAAGACTCACGAGGAGCTGTATTTTATCCTACGTGGTGAAGGCCAGTACCAGGTTGACGGAGAGATAATTCCCGTGACCGAAGGCAGTGTGATAAGAATGTCGCCCGAAGGCAAGCGTGCATTGAAGAACACTAGTAGCGAAAACCTGACCATGCTTTGCATTCAGTACAATGGCACTCCTTTCACCGAGAAAGACAGCCCAATGGTTGATGGCACAATTCTTCAAGAAAAGCTCAACTGGTAATATATTTTAGTTTTTAAACAACTCCATAATTTTGTACAAAACGCAGAATTATGGAGTTTTTTTATGCCGCATTGAATTCAGCATAAAGATGCAAAAAATCATGTTAAGAAAGTGATTATTTTATCTTTTGTTGGATAAATAAATGAAAATGCTTATTTTTGTAAATCATTTTAAGAGATTAACGAATTATACTTTTAATATTATAAATCTAAAAATCACAAAACGATGAACACCAAGATTATCCGATTCATTGCAATAGCATCTGTTGCTGTTTTGATTGTAGGAACAGTTTTTGATGGCAACGCCAAGAAACGTAGCAACAAGGTTAAGCCAGTAAAATCCATAGTGCAAAAAATCAAAAATTTAGAAGCCACTCCCCTATCCTCTTATGATGACTGCAAGGCTTTAAAGAGCAAAATCGAGACTGTGGCAGTTCCATGCTTCCAAAAGTCGATGGATAAGAATGCAGTCACCAAGGCACAAAAGACCAAGGCTGTATTGTCACAACTCGACGAATATGCGGCGCAAATGCTAGAACAATCATCTAACTTTGACATGGCCGATGCAGGATACATTCACAAGATGTCGAATAGCTATTTCACTTTCGAAACTTATGACCAGATGCTCAGCAAAGCATCATCAAGCGATGCACGCAAGGCCATTGAAAGCGAAATTGACACATGGGTATCGTTACAGAATGCGCTGCAAGACTATTGTTCCAATGCCAGTTATCTCGAGAGCTATGGAGGTTCAATGGCTCTTCTAGGTGCCTCAGGCAGTGGATGGACACTCTCACAAATTCGTTATAACGACTTTGGCGAACTGTTAAGAATTGGCACAAAAGCAACAGCATCAAAGCAATCGCTGGGTGACATGGATATTGCAACAACGATAATCCAGAACATGGAAAAAAATGCTAAAAAACTAATGGAGTCGGTCGACGATGATTTCAAGAAAACTCAACCCGAGTATTACAACAATTTTTCTAAAGGTATTACCGATGCTACCAAGAAAGTGGCAGACGCCATGCCCAAGTGGCTCGTGGCGCGCAATAAAATGCTACAATACACAACCAACCCCAAAGAGGCAGCCGAGGCCACGAAATCCCTTCTTGAAGACATCAAGAAGCTAACCAACAATGAGTTATAATATGGCTCAATTAAATCGCCATTATTATTTGGGGCAAAAGTAATGGGCAAGAAAACGTTTTCTAGTAGCGTTAAATCATCAATTGGAATTAATAAATATAAAGTATAAGGTATCTGTCGTCACTCCATTCCACAATGTTGAGCTAGGTGTATTCGAAAAAGCTTATCAATCGATGAAATCTCAAACCATCGGTTTTGAAAACATCCAATGGATTGTCATCGCGCAAGCTATTGCCGACGATAGTGATCTGTTTGAGCTAATCCTCGAGAATGATTTCTTCGAATTTATGCCCGACAACTCCGAGCCTTTGTTGCTGAGTCAGGTTTCTCCCGGCACGACCTGCTAAGTGATTGTGACCAACAGGGCAGGACTCTACCGATACAGGACCGGAATCCGCATATCTCTGGTTGAGCATTCGCCACACGGCAATGCTATCATCCGCATCGTAGAGTAACATACATCAAAAATTAGGCATCAGTGTAGACCAGTCGCATACTTGAACACATAGGAACTCACGAAAACCGAATGGAAACCATGAGTTTTTTAGTTTTTATAATTATTATTGAGAAAAAATGGTTAAATTTGCAAATTGAAATAACTATATTATTAACTTCATATAATTATAGTGTATGAAAAAAATCTTACTCATTGTCTCATTGCTGATGGTGGCGTTTGCAGTACGGGCATTGCCTTTTGTGACAACACCCAGCTCCACCACTCTTCCCATCCACTGGTATCAGCTGATAATTAACGGCAAGTATGTTTATTTTGACCCAAACGCAGACATTTTCGATCAGATTAAATTGACTCCCACGGCATCAACCGAAGATAATTTCCTTTGGTGCTTTGTACAAGTCTCATCTGACAAGATCGTGATTTATAACAGAGCAGCCCACGGATATTTTGAGGAGGACCAATTTGTTACTTCTGACATAAACAGTTCATACATTTGCCACGTTGTGGAGAGAGCAGCTGGCGGTTTCTTTATCCGCTATTATCATACCGGTGATGGTAGGTATTATTATCTTTATGAGTATATTGGTGACGGACATGATTTTTTAAGTTCAGCTTCGGCAGCGTTATCGACTAGTATCTTTAATGTTAATGAAGTTTTTGTAGAAGGTGATAATGTGCCTGTTGCCGGCGATGTGAACGGTGACGGCAGTGTGACAGCAGCCGACGTGACAGTCCTCTACAACTGGCTACTCAACAATGACAACAGTGCTATTGTCAACGGCGACCAGGACGGCGATGGTAGCATTACCTCAGCCGATGTCACTTTCATCTATAATTTTCTGCTAGGAAATTAACTCAATGCATAATGCACAATGAGCTGACGCATTTTTCAATACATAATGCATAATGATGCGTGGGGGGATTGACGACAATTCCTCCACGCCGCTTTTGTGAGATAGATGTTTTAATTCCTTTCACTTTGATTCATTTATATCATTTTTTTCTTTATTTCATTGCGTTTTTCTAAAATTTTCTTTATATTTGCAACCAAAATGAGACCAAAACGATTAATTAGCTATCAACCCATAAACTTTCAGCTTATGAAAAAAATATTACTACTGTTTGTGGCTATGCTTGCCACAACCACTGTCTGGGCTGCGGACTTCATCACCGATGTGATGGTTATAGGCGGCTCTAAAAGTGTAGTTAATAGTTTGAAGGATACCTACACGTCTGAGGGCTGGACGGTCATCGACAAGGACTTGAACGCTGGTTGCGGCTCTGGCAGCGATTACATCTATCTGCTCTACAAGACGGAGAGCAACGGGAGTCTTGATATCGGCGCATTCATCACCGGCTTCTACATCAGTGATGCAAGTGGCACCGCCCCCGACAATGTCACATACAATGGGCACACCTATACCCTTGTGTCCTACGATGGCAGCGACTATTTCAAGGGCACCAAGGGAGACCTTAACAGCCATTGCGGCTCCAGCAGTGCCTACATCCACCTCTACTACACGACGGACGACGATGTGAATTACAGTTCCACCGCTGTGACGGCCATCACCTTCGATGCCATCCAGAGTGGCGCTATAGGCGTGGATGGCGACAGCGAAGGCTATGACCTCAACACTGGCTGCGGCTCCAGTAGCGACTACATCTACATGCACACTGGCACAGGCAATAAGGGATGGACCATCAGCATGAACTCTGCCCATACCCAATGCACCATCACAGGATATCAAGGCACAAAGACTGACAAGTCATCAATCACAATACCTAAATACATTGATGACGCACCTGTAACTGGCTTCTCGGGCTCAGTCTTCAGCGGATTCACCAACCTTGAGACGATGATTTTCTATGAGGACACCCAAGTGACCCAGATGCCGTCGATGCAAGGATGCTCTAAGTTCAAAAACATTATAACCGGCAGTGTGAACAACACGACCCCGGCATCGATGACCAGCATCCCGGCTTCAGCGTTTGTGGGCACGGCCATTGAGAAGTTACACACTAATTCTGTCACTCAAATTGGCGAGCATGCCTTCGACGGTTGCAATCTTTCTTGGATCACAATTGATAAGCCCAACGTCCTGATTGGAGACTATGCTTTTGCCAACATAAGCAACGGTCAATGCATAATTATAAGCGCTGGAGATCTTGACAGATGGAATCCAATGGCCTATATGTATTCTTACTGGACATTAATTAGAAGCGGAGATCACTTGTGGTATTGTAGTTGGGGTGGCAGCGACGACAACACCAGCAACAATCATCTGTTCTGGACGCTGAAGGAAAACCATCTGAAGATAAACTGTGCTACCAGCGTTTGGCAAGATTACCCCGAAGAGCAGATAATAGAAGCACGCAGTTGGTATTATTATATTGTTCAAATGTCTGTCCAAACGCTCACAATGGAGCATGTTTACTCCATCAAGGAAAGTGAATTTTGTTATCTGAGGTATTTGCAAAATGTGTATATCGACCCCACACTGCATTCTATTGGAGAAGGAGCATTCTATGGCTGCAATGATTTGAAAGATATTTGGTTTGACGGCAACCAACAGCAGTGGGATGCTGTAGCGAAGGACGCTAATTGGAAAGACGGAACATCCAACCTGGTTGAGCACTGGCATTGCACAGTGACTTTCAATCCCAACGGACATGGCACAGCTCCTGCCGCACAGAATATCGAGTGGAGCAACCGAGACAAGGCGACAGAGCCCACAGCACCAACGGCTTCGGGTTATGAGTTCAAGGGCTGGTACACCGATGCCGCCTGTACTAACCAGTGGGATTTCAACAATGAGATTCCTGGCGACATGACGCTATATGCCAAGTGGGAGTTGGAACAGTACACTTTTGACAGCACCACTGGTGCACTGACGCTCAATTGGGGTGAGTTCAACAAGGACAACAAGTGGGGTGACGATGTGCCAGCCGCCGACGTCACGAGCGTCACTGCCACCAATGAGGTGAGCTTCACTGGCGACTGCTCGAATATGTTCACTGGATTTTACAATTGCACAAGAATGGACCTGAACAGTGTCAACACCGACAATGTTACAAGTATGAAAATGTTGTTTACCGGCTGCGCTAAATTGACTTCAATTGACCTCTCGAACTGGAATACCAGCAATGTCACCGACATGTACGGATTGTTCCTGCAATGCAACAGTCTCGACTCACTCGACCTCTCGAACTTCAATACCTCAAAGGTAACCGATATGTCCTACATGTTCGACCACTGCATGAAACTTAAAAAGCTCAACGTCTCGGGCTGGGACACTGGTAATGTTACTGAAATGCCTGCTCTGTTCAGCTGCTGCTATTGTCTCAAAACGCTCGATCTCTCGGGATGGAGCGCTGGTAAGGTTACCAAAATGTATAGTATGTTCGCTGCCAACGATAGTCTGACCACCATCTATGCCGATCGAGATTGGAACATCCCTAATTCCACAAGTTCAAGTGGCATGTTTGCGGGCTGCACTTCACTGGTGGGCGGCAAAGGAACGACCTACGACTCGTGGTGCGTTGACAAGGAATATGCCCGCATCGACGGTGGCCCCGACAGTCCAGGCTACTTCACCGACGCTAATTCCGTGGTGGTTGTTCCAGGCGACGTGAACGGCGACGGCAACGTGACGTCAGCCGACGTGACAGTCCTCTACAACTGGCTACTCAACAATGACAACAGTGCTATTGTCAACGGCGACCAGAACGGCGATGGGAGCATTACCTCAGCCGATGTCACTTTCATCTACAATATCTTGCTGGGAGGTAAATAAACTTTGTCTTTAGGACACAAGAACAGAAGCAGTATGATCTTGAGCAAAAACAGAAATTGCAACAAATCCAGATAACATGGGGGGGACAATGAAATGAAACGGACGATTATATTTTTGTGTTTACTACCAATCATTGCTTCTTGCACATCAGACAATGATATATACAAAATTCTTTATGAAGAATGGAGAAAACAAGACGAAAAATCTTTCGTTTTTGACTTTTCCAAATCAATGGGTTTTGTTTGGGATACCATGTATGTTTATTCTGGCAAATGTTCTCTAGAGGATATAAATAATGACTTGGGGTTGAATTATATCCAGTGGAAAGATACTGGTATGCACATAATTTTTGTGAAAGACAAAAATATCGTCTTTTCACAAGCTTGGTATTCTGTGGAATATAATACTAAGGAAGGCATAGACTTTATTAATTTGGATGATAAATTAAAATTTAACTATAATGATGCAGTTTTTAAAGTGACGAAAAAAGGGAATTTATTTGTTTTGTCACATATAGAAAACGCAGGAAACTTGTTGAGCACATGCGTGATGGATTCTACTGGCGCCAAGTTGACTGAGGTGTCAAATGATTACTACAGCTACGGGGTGACGAACACGGCATCGAGACTCTAGAAATCATTCAAATCTTTTCAAAAATGCGATTAAGCGAGACAAAGTTTAGCCCTCTATAAACATTGCGAGCATGAGCAATGAAAGATGCCTGGCGCCTACTGCACCAGGCATCTTGGTTTATCATAAGATTGATTGTCTTAGTTATTTAACCACTTTGACAACGCTCTTAGAGCCATCGTTCATCTCGCGAACGACGATGTTCATGCCCTGGAATGGGGTTGCGCTCTCAACGCCAACTGCGTTGTAGTAGCGAACGGCCTTAACGTTGCTCATGCCGATGGAATCAATGCCTGTGTTCTGGTCGAAGGAAACAATGACAGTTGCCTCGGCCTCGGGCATCTCATAGACGTTGGTCACCACCTGATTACCGGCTGCCATGAAAGCTGCAGCTTCCTCGTTGTTAACTGGGGTGAGCTCGGCGCCATTGGCAGTCACTGTCATGCTTGCCACTGTATATCCCTGTGCAGCGGTAGCTGTCACGGTGAACTTCTCGCCAGCAGCGACCTTGGTGGTCATGCTCTCGACTGGAGTTCCATCCTGTAGCGTAACAGCAACGGTGCCACCGTCTTGCTGGGCGGTGTAGTTGATATAGTTCTCAACCACTGGCTGCTCTTGATGCTCGACAAACTCAAGAGGCAAGAACTGCTCCTCGTCGTAGAAGCTGCAAATGCCATAGATGTCGTAGGCAACATAGTCGGCGTCCTCAGGGGCATCAACACCAAACTGATTGTGAAGTTTCACATACTCATCGCCCACCTCAATGTAATCGCCATTGACATTAGCGTTCTTGATAACAGCATAGCGGAACAGCGAGGTGTAGAGATCAACGCCGTAAGGTGTAACCTCCATAGGCTCAACCTGTACAGTCTCGGTTGCTTCCTCCATTCCACTTAAATCGATAAGCTCGGGTGCGCCATGATAGCTTGCGCTATAGGTGGCAGTGAAGCCTGCAGGAATCACGTCGCCCTGCTCATATTGTGGGATGCTGTAGCCATAGAGATGTATGGCCCCAGTCTCGTCTTGTGCATATAGATTGCTCTTGGTCGATGTTTGAGCAGTCACAACCAAGCGACCAGTGAACACAAAAGTGTCGCCATCGTTAAGCTTGTAGATGTCGGCCACTGTAGCAGCGCTGATTGACTTGTTGAACACCTTGGTAGCCACAGCCGAAGCGGCTCCAGTGACATCGTAGGCTATAGCCTTAACAACTGTGGTCTGCTCGATGGTGAAAGGCTGTGAATAGGCTGTTGACTCGCTTGTGGGAGTGCTGCCATCGGTTGTGTAATAGACGCTGGCATCCTGAGCCTCGCAAGAAATAGAAACCTGGGTGCTGCCCACAAATGGAGTTGTGCCTGAGATAACTGGGGTTGCAACGCTGGTTGCCTCGTCCTCAAGTGTGACAACGATTTTAGTGGCGCGCACCTGATTGGTCTCGGCAGTGAAGCTAACGCTCTCGGCATTACCCACCCAAGTTCCAATCTTGCCTTCGTAGCTATAGCCAGCTTGTGAGGCAAAGCAACCTGGGCCATACTTGGCAGTGCCATTGGCAGTGCAAGTGAACTCAATCCTGGTGATCTTGGCCGAAGACCAGATGGTCATGGTCTTGCCCTTGTAGATGCGATACTCTGAGTAAGAGCTACCCAAGTCGCCTCCAGTGATGTCGATATAGACACCATCTTTGGAGATTTGATCTGAACCACTAACTGTAGCTGGGGTAAAAGTCACCTCGGTGGCCCACGCGCTCAATGCAAGCATGGCCACCATCACAAGAGATAAAATCTTTTTCATAAAAAAATGATTTTAAAAAGTTGATGTTGAAAAAAAGTAATTACTAATGTGAAACAGGATGTTATGCTAAAAGTAATCTCACACTCTGCGTTTCACGCTGCAAAGGTACTAATTTCCATGCATAGGAGCGCAATAATTCAATGGTCATTTTTACCAAAATTAATAGTATTTTTTAGAATCCTCGTGAGCATGCAACAAAAAAGAATATCAATGACCGCACACTGTTAAACTCACAAAACTTTGGAGTCAAGGACTTGCTACATTGAATTATTATTAATAACTTTGCAAATAGAAATATTTTGAGGCGAAAAACTTAAACTTTAATACTTTTACACAATGAGAAGAACATTACTATCACTAATGGGCACATGGATGCTAATAGCCAGCGCGCAACAGGTGACAGTGACATCGAGCACTACCCTGCTGCGAGGCATGGAGCCAGCATTCTACCCATCGCTAAACCATGCCGGCGACAAGCTACTCTACAGCGATGCCGATGCTCATGGTCTCAAGATGCTTAACATCGCCACGCAAGAAGTTACCGCCATCAGTGAGATGAACGGTGCTGGCTACGATGCCAAGTGGGGCAGCGACGGCAAGGTGTACTACGTCACAAGCGAGGTGAACCCAAGCAACCGCCTGGTCTATCGCACAGGCCGCCGCTACGACCTTGCCAGCCAGAGCAACGAAGTGGTGCTTGAGGCCCAGCACGGAGCAGTTCATCTTGCAACAGGCACTCAGGGCATGGCAATGAAAGGCGACAAGCACAGCTATGCCACCTCGCCCAAACGCGGTGTGAGCGTCTACACCACTGGTTCGCAACTGGTAGTGACCAGTGACGGCAAAGAGAACCGCTACACTCCTGTTGAGAGTTACGCTGGCTACCTGTGGTCGTCGGTCTCGCCCCAAGGCGACAAGATTGCATTCTTTGCCGCAGGCCGTGGGATTGTAGTCACCGACCTCAGTGGCAATGTGCTCGCCGAGCTTGGCAACTATGAGATGCCCTGCTGGTACAACAACGACTACATAGTGGCACAGAATGCCAGCGACGACGGTTATCAGTACACCTCGTCGCAAATCCTGCTGCTCAAGGCCGACGGCACATTCAGGCACGAGCTCACTCCCAAGTCGTCGATGACGATGCAGCCCAGCTGCGGTGGCGGCAAGATTGTGTACACTACCATCGATGGCAACCTCACGATGATAACTGTTGATATTAACCCTTAAAACCCTGCAACTGATCATGAAAAAGATATTATATAGCTTAGCGATAATGATGGTTGCAGTGGCAGCAACCAACATTGCCCGTGGCCAAGTGAAGCCACACGTCTACATCAATCCTGGCCATGGCGGCCACGACAGCGACGACCGCAACGTGGTGATATATCCATTTGCCGCAGGCGACACTGCTGGCTACTGGGAGTCGAACTCCAACCTCAAGAAAGGCTTCGCTCTCAACAACTGCCTTCGTGCCAAGGGCTACACCACCAGCATGTCGAGAGTGGCCAACACCACTGCCAACGACCTGGCCCTGTCGACCATCGTGGCACTGTGCAACAGCAGCGGTGCCGACATTTTCTACTCCATCCACAGCAATGCAACTGGGGTACCCAGCCGCCGCAACCACATCCTGGCACTGTATCGCGGTCCAACAGGCTCGCCCGTGGTGGCCAATAGCGACCTGTTGTCGCTCAAGCTCGTTGAGCGACTGCAAGTCAACAGTGCCGCCGTGTGGACCAGCAGCTACCAAATTGCCGGCGACTTCACCTTCTACCCCGACTGGAACAATGCCGGGCTGGGCGTGCTGCGTGGCAACCATGCAGTGTCGATGCTTAGCGAGGGCTCATTCCATGACTACATTCCTGAAACCTACCGCCTGATGAACGACAACTACTGCTGGATGGAAGGCTGGAATTTCTCGCTCGGCGCTGACGATTATTTCGGTTTCACCGACTTTGGCAAGGGCGCACTGGCTGGAAACCTGCGCGACAACCGCATGCCACGTGTGAGAAACGACTTCATCATGTTTGGCGACGACAACCGCGAGCCAGTGTCGAACGCGACGGTTATACTCTACGACATGAACGATGTGGCCCTCGACACTTGCTACACCGACGACCTCTACAACGGCATATATGCCTTCAAGATGCTCGATCCTGGCACCTACAAGGTGAAAGCAGAGCAGGAGCACTATTATAGCCAGACCAAAGAGGTCACCATCGAGGCCAACAAGTCGACTTACTGCAACTTCGACCTGGCACGAGTGCTAGAGACTCCGCCCGAGGTCACCAACTACTCACCCGTGTGGAGCGAAGGTGACGCACCTGTGAAAGCCAACACACCAGTGGTGATAGAATTCAACTGGGACATGAACACCGAGGCCACCGAGGCCGCATTCCACATCGAGCCTGCCGTTGAGGGCAGTTTCAGGTGGGAAGACAGCAACTACCGCATGATTTTCGAGCCCAGTGATGCCTACGACGTCAACACTCTCTACACCGTGACCCTGAGCACCGAAGCCGAACATGGTGGCGGCATGAAGCTTCAAGAGCCATTCCAGCTGCAGTTCATGACCACCTATCGCAAGTATCTCGAGGTGATTGACCTATTCCCTCGCCAGGGCGACAAGGTTCATTACAAGAGCGCCACCATTGAGCTTCGCACCGACTCGATGCTCAACAACAGCTACTACTACGACAAGATAGTGCTCACCGACAAGGATGGCAACGCGCTCACCTACAACCGCCGGAGCACCAAGAGCGGCAAGGCTGGCGATCCGTTTGGCTTCATTCGCATTCCAGTAGCCTCCACTATGGTTCCAGGCGAGGAATACACCCTCACCATCGCCAAGGAGATGGACGACACAGCTGGCATACACCTTCCCGAAACAATCGTGCACAAATTCACAGCTATTGACGCTGGTGAGGAAAAACCCGACGCAACAGTTATCGAAGGATTCGAGGATGCTAGCACGTTCTCAATGGTGGCAGCTTCGGCTAATGGCGCTGAGAGTACTGTTCTCAGCAACTCCACCGATCGACTATTCGGCAGCAAGTCACTTCAAATCAAATATAACTGCCCAACAGGTGGCGATTACGCGATTACCAGCCCAGCACTCGAGAACGCCGTAATATCAGGCAATGATGAACTCTCGATACACATCAATGGCGACATGAGCAACACCTACCTGAGCATGGAGCTTGTGAGCACCGATGGCAGCGAGAATCCAACCCTTTACTTTGGTAAGAATTTAGGCAAAATCGACTATCACGGTTGGCGATATGTGACTGGCGAAGGCGCCCTTAATCGCAGCAAGAGTTACAAGATTGTAGCGCTCAGACTCATGAGCGACACCGATGAGCCCATCAAGAGCGCAACTATCAAGCTCGACAATCTGCTCAAGAGCAAGAAATCGAGCGTAGTGGGCGATGTGACCGGTGATGGCAAGGTGACGAGCGTTGATATCACGGCGCTCTACAACTATCTGCTCAACGACGACATGAGTGCCATAGTTAACGGTGACCAGGACGGCGATGGCAAGATTACGGCAGTAGATGTGACAGTAGTCTACAACATCCTGCTGGGCAACGACGAAATGCCAGCACCACAATTCGAGCAAGCCACCCCGCAATTGAGCCAAGTGAAGGTGGGCCCAGTGCCATCGAGCGACTACATTGTGGCAAGCACCAGCGGCTACATCCAGGGCGTGGAGCTCTATGACATGAGCGGCAACCTGGTGGCACGCAACGGCGGCAACTACATGAACGTGGGCAGCATGCGCGACGGCCAGTACATATTAAAAGTTTACACAACAACCACAGCCACGTCGCATCATGTAATAGTGAAGCACTGACATTGCTATAAAATATTATTAATCATAGGTGAGATTGTTAATAAAATTAACAATCTCACCTTGTTTTGGTTAACATAAGTATCATTATGTTAAACTTCACATAATCAATATTTATTAAAAAAACATTTTATAATTTTGCAACCGTCAAACATTCACACATAATTATAAATACTAAACAGCTATTAAATGAGTGCAAGTCAATTTGCCAAAGTTATCGCCGAGAGCACGTCGACACACTCCGAGTGGAGCTTAATTGACGGGAACAATGTTGTGGCACACGCCATTATCTCGGGCATCAATCCATATTTCCAAACTCGACGCGAAATCAGCCACATTATCAGGCTTGAGCTTCCCCGCGACTTTTTCAAGCGCCGCTGGGACCGCATATTATTTTACGGAGCAGGTTGCTCAACAGCCGAGCGCAAGAAAATTGTTGAACTCTCGCTGGTAGCGCAGTTCAAGACCCCTGTGACTGTTGAGAGCGACCTCGTGGGCGCTGCCCACGGCCTGCTGCAGCATGAA
The DNA here is from genome assembly GCA_002353285.1 of Porphyromonadaceae bacterium UBA2751. Lineage (GTDB taxonomy): Bacteria > Bacteroidota > Bacteroidia > Bacteroidales > Muribaculaceae > Sodaliphilus. Next base: position 47,472 of record DEJJ01000032.1, read on the forward strand.
GCTGGACTGGCGTGCATCCTTGGCACTGGTTCCAATTCATGCTTCTACGATGGCGAGCGCATCACCAAGAGCGTGTCGCCAGGTGGCTTTATCCTTGGCGATGAGGGCAGTGGCTCGTCGATGGGTCGCATCTTCCTGAGCGATGTGCTCAAGGACCTAGCACCTCGCGAGCTCATCGAGGAATTCTATGCAGTGAACCGAATCACCAAGGACCACATCATGGACTCGGTGTACAACAACCCACACGCTAACAACAACTTGCACAACTACTCATTCTTCCTTGCCGATCATCTCGACAATGAATATGCTCGCAACCTGGTCACTAACGAGATCAAGCGGTTCTTCGACCGCAACCTGTGCCAGTATGACTACAAGGACTATCCCGTGTGCTTCGTTGGATCGGTGGCCACCCGCTATAGCGAGATACTGCTTCAAGTGGCCTACAGCTACAACATGAACGTGAAGAAGATTGTGAGCGACTCCATGCCAGGGCTTGTGGCCTACCACTCTATAGCCTTCAACGGCATGTAATCACACCACATAGCACTAATCACCAGTGCAATCAAGCACAATCGGCTCCAGTTGCAATCGCAATGACTGGGGCCGATTTTTTTGTGCCGCTTTATGGCAAAGTTATCAATGCCACAACCATGTGCTTGGCACAGATGGAACATGACGGCTGGTAAATCGTGAATTATTCAAAATTTTTGTTTACAATATATAAATAAAATGCTTTTATGAAAAATGAACACTTTTTTTGTTTTTTATTCGGAATGTTTGTTGTAAATTTGTACACTTCAGTTTAATGTATAATCTATAATATGATAATAATGAAAAAAACAACAATCCTGGCTTGCATCGTGGCCATCTCAACAGCACTGAACACCCAAGCAACTGAGGTCAACGACACGGTGGCAGGCAACATCCAGAAATTAGTTGCCGCTTTAGTGCCAGAGCACATGGGCATTGGCACCCCCAAGGCCAATGCCATTGACGTGGCTGGCGACAGCATCAAGGTGAACTTGAGCGAAAACTTTGGCGACGTGCCATTTACTCGAGAGAGCGTGAATAAGCTCAAGGACGACATTAAGACGGCAATGGGCGACCAGTACCAGACCCACACAGTGTACCTGAGCATAGCTGATAACGACATCGAGAACTATTTCTCGGACTTCGAGTCGAGCTACCAGCGCAAGCACAATGCCTTCATCACCGCCATCGACAAGAGCCGCCATTACAGCAAGGGTCTTGACGGGAACATTGTGGCAGTGTGGCCCAGTCATGGCTGGTATTTCGAGCCATATCTCAACCGCTGGGAATGGCAGCGTGCACGCATGTTCCACACCGTTGAGGACATGTACACCCACAGCTACATGATACCATTCATCATCCCCATGCTTGAGAATGCTGGCGCCTATGTGTGGAATGCCCGTGAGCGCGACACCCACAACTTTGGCGCAGTGGTCGACAACGACGGCGAGCACGCACAAAAGGGATATCACGAGCATAACGGCAAGAAAAAATGGAAAAAGGGCGAAGGCAACGGATTTGCCTACGAGCGCAGCGAATATAAAGACTTTGAGAACCCATTTGAGGAAGGATCTTATCGCATTGTAGAGGCCGAGACCGACAAGAACAAACTCTCGACCGCCACATGGGACGTGGAGATGCCCGAGGCTGGCACATTTGCCATCTATGTGAGCTACAAGTCGCTGCCCAACAGCGCCCACGATGCCACCTACACTGTCAATTCACTGGGTGGTACCCAGCAGTTTGTCGTCGACCAGACAATGGCTGGCGGCGTGTGGGTATATCTGGGTTCGTTCCAGCTTGCCAAGGGCATGAACAAAGCTGTGGTGAGCCTCAGCAACCACAGTAGCGATAGCAAAGCAGTGATTACCGCCGATGCCATCAAGGTGGGCGGTGGCAAGGGCAACATTGTGCGCCGCGTGGCACTTCCCACACCCGAGAACCGCGCCATCGCCGAGAAGAATGGCGACCTCAAGTATCTGGGCAAGGAAGGCATCGACTACCAGTATCAAGGCAGTGGCGACCATCCTTGGTTCCACTTGGGATCACGCTATTTCCTGCAATGGTCGGGATTTCCTCACAAGGTTTACTCTACCAGCGACGGCATCAACGACTACGTCGACGACTATCGCAGCCGCGGCGAGTGGGTGAACTGGCTCGCTGGAGGCAGCGATGTGCTTCCTGGCAAACCTGGCCTGAAGGTTCCTGTAGATGTTTCGTTCTGCCTGCACACCGATGCCGGCACCACCCAAAACGACGATATCATCGGCACCCTGCTCATCTACTGCACCACCAAGAATGGCAAGCAATTTGGCAAATATGAGAATGGCACTCCCCGTGAACTGTCGCGCCAGTTTGCCAACATTGTTTCGACCGAGGTTGTGAATGACATCCGCGCCAAGTACGAACCTAACTGGACTCGCCGTGGCATGTGGGACAAGAGCTACTATGAGGCTCGCGTTCCCGAGGTGCCCGCCCTTCTCATGGAGTTGCTCTCGCATCAGAACTTTGCCGACATGAAATATGGCCTCGACCCACAGTTCCGCTTCGACGTGAGTCGTGCCATCTACAAGGGCATCACCAAGTTCATTGCTAAGCGCGACCACCGCGACTATGTTATCCAGCCACTTCCCGTCAACTCGTTTGCCATCAGCAAACTGAGCGACAACCTGTTCATGCTCAACTGGGAGCCCACCCCCGACCCACTGTGCCCCGACGCCGTTGCTAAGCAATACATCGTGCTTGAGCAGGTGGGCGACGATGGTGGCTTCAAGGAGGTGGAAGTAGTTAATGAGCCTCACTACTCGGCCTATATCACCGACAATGAGATTCACAGCTTCAAGATTGTTGCAATGAACGAGGGCGGCCGCAGCTTCCCGAGCGAGACCTTGTCGCTGGGCGTTGCTAAGCACAGCAAGGGCACCGTGATGGTGGTGAACAACTTCACCCGAGTGAGTGCTCCCGATTGGTTCGACAGTGGCAAGATGGCTGGTTTCTACGACAACAAGGACCATGGCGTGCCCTACATGGAGCAAATCAACTACTTGGGATCGCAGTTTGAGTTCCGTCGCAACCTTGAGTGGCGCGACGACGATGCACCAGGTTTCGGTGCTTGCCGCAGCAACTACGAAACACAGAACATTGCCGGCAACACATTCAACTATCCCTCACTGCACGGCAAGGCCATCATGAATGCGGGCTACTCATTTGTGTCGAGCAGTGCAAAGGCTGTTGAAAATGGTGGTGTGGAACTCAATAGCTATAGCACCATCGACATGATAATGGGCAAGCAAAAGGAGACACCCACTGGCCGCGGTGCTAAGCCCTCGCGCTACAAAGTCTTCAGCACTGGCCTGATGAATGCCCTCACCAACTATACCCGTGGCGGCGGCAATGTGCTGATGACTGGTGCCTACGTGGGCAGCGACATTTGGGACAAAGAGAAGCCACTGGGCAACGAAAAGAACTTTGCACAGAATGTGATGGGCTACACCTGGGTTGACGGACGGGCAACACTGCGTGGCGAAGTGTACAGCGTGCCCACCCAGCTCAAGCTGAGCGATGGCATGAGCAACCTGCACTTCCACAACACCCTCAACAGCGACTTCTATGCTGTTGAGTCGCCCGACGCTATCAAGGCCAGCGACGACCGCGGTGCCACCATCGTGCGATACAGCGAGAACAACATTCCTGCAGGCATTGCCTCGAGCCGCAACGGCTACAAGACAGTGGTGCTGGGCTTCCCATTCGAGACCATCAAGAGCGACAGCGAGCGTGATGAGTTCATGGAGCGAGTGCTCAACTTCTTTGAGAACAAATAACCGAATAACACACAAAAACTAAATATTTTAAATCATGACAAAGATTAATTGCTTTATCCCCTTTGCCAACGCCGAGCAGGCTCAGGCAACAGTTGATGGACTCAAGGCCAGTCCACTGGTGAACAAAATTTTCTTGCTTGCTGGCGACGACGCTCAGGGCGCCATCGAGGGTTGCGAAATGCTCAAGGTTAACAACCTCACATCTACTGCCACTATCAAGGCTATTGCCGAGCACAGCGATGCTTGCGTGACAATGCTTTACACCAAGCACGTGACTCTGAAATTCGCACCTTTCGCCATTGAGCGTTTCGTGAAAGTACTTGCCGACACTCGCAGCGGCATGGTTTATGCCGACCACTACAATGTGACCGACAAGGGGGCCGACAAGGCACCAGTAATCGACTACCAGATGGGCTCGCTGCGCGATGACTTCGACTTTGGCTCAGTGCTCGTGTTCTGTGCCGAGTGCTTCAAGAAGGCCGCCGCTGCCATGAAGGCGACCTACGAGCATGCCGGCCTCTACGACCTGCGCCTCAAGTTGTCACAATTTGCGTCAATCACCCACATCAACGAGTATCTCTACAGCGATGTAGAGCTCGACACCCGCAAGAGCGGCGAGAAGATTTTTGACTATGTTGATCCACGCAACCGTGGCCGCCAAATCGAGATGGAGGCTGCTTGCACCGAACACCTCAAGGAGATAGGTGGTTACTTGGCTCCCACCAAGATAGTTGACGGCAAGGAAGTGCCTAATTTCAAGCACATTGAGTTTGGCCACGACAAGTTTGAGGTCGAGGCCACTGTGATGATTCCCGTGCGCAACCGCATTCGCACCATTCGCGACGCCATCGACAGCGTGCTCCGCCAAAAGACCAACTTCAAGTTCAACCTCATGGTAGTTGACAACTTCTCGACCGATGGCACACGCGAGGCTATCGCTGCCTACGATGACCCACGCCTAATCCACATCATCGCCGACTACTACGACATGGGAATTGGCGGCTACTGGAACCTTGCCGCTCACCACGAGAAGGCAGGCAAATTTGTGGTTCAGCTCGACAGCGACGACATGTACAAGGACGAGAACACGCTGCAGACCATGGTCAACGCCTTCTACGAGCAAAACGTGGCAATGGTGGTGGGCACCTACCTAATGACCGACATCGACTGCAACCCCATACCTCCAGGCGTGATTGACCACAAGGAGTGGACTCCCGAGAACGGTCGCAACAATGCCCTGCGCATCAACGGCCTGGGAGCACCTCGTGCTTTCTACACCCCAGTGTTGCGTGAGGTGATGCTGCCCAATGTGAGCTACGGCGAGGACTATGCTCTGGGGCTCAACATATCGCGCACCTACCAGATTGGTCGCGTGTATGAACCAGTGTACATGTGCCGCCGCTGGGACGACAACAGCGATGCCAACGTCGACGTGGTTAAGATGAACAATAACAACCTCTATAAAGACCGCATCCGCACCTGGGAGCTCATGGCTCGCATTGCGATGAACAAAGAGTGCTGCAAGTAATCAGTTTGGAAGATGAATCTTGTAAGAGACATAGAAAACCTCTACTCACGCGGGCTGCAACAATGGCAACTGGCAAGGGAGAACTATGCATCACTATCTCACATGAAAATCAAGCATTTCAATTACAATGGACGTGAGATTGTGGCACAGTTCAACCCTTGCCGCCACAAGTCGGCGACAGCAAGTGTCGACGCGCTCTCGATAAGTGAGCGAGAGTGTTTTTTGTGCTCTTCGCATCAACCGCGGGAGCAAGAATCCATCATTTGGGACAGCCGCTACAAGATTCAAATCAACCCCTATCCCATCTTCAATCGTCATCTCACCTTAAGTTCCATAGAGCATCGCCCGCAAGCCATAGTGCCGTTTATCGATGACATGATGAGTATGGCGGCAGCACTGCCAGGCTATGTGCTTTTCTATAATGGCCCAGCGTGTGGTGCTTCGGCCCCTGACCACATGCACTTCCAAGCTGTGCCATTCCACCAATTGCCTTTGTGCCGAGAAGCCATCAATGACGACTGCGACCTAAGCGTGTATTTCCCATTTTTCTATATAATAAGGACCAGAAAGAGCGAGGCCAAGCGTTGGTTTAATGTCACCGAAAAAGGCATGAGGAAAATTCATGAATGCAATGACGAGCCTCCACAAAATGTGTTGTGCTGGAAGGCCAAGAAGCAGTGGCACATCATCATCATTCCACGCTCAAAGCACCGTCCAGCGTGCTATGGCATGGGCGACGAGGAGTTCCTTCTGAGTCCTGCCACTGTGGAGCTAACCGGAGTGTGGCCCATCACTAGAGAGAGCGACTTTAACCGCATTACACCTTCACTACTCCAATCCATTATTGAGGAAGTGACTATTAGCGAAGATGACAAGAACATTATTTTAGACTACTTTATTTCACACGTAAGATAACAAACAATGAAAGCAACAGTTCCGCAAGTGAGAGTGGGCATCATGAATGAGCCCCAGGTTGAGTTTGTGCTCAACAACGACTATCTTGTTAATGGCGAGCGAGTTACTGGCAACCAACTAGCTCGTTGCGTTGACGGCATGGTAGAATGGAATGGTCGCAAACACACCGACCTGCTCTTTGAACCCACCAACGTCGACACCGACTCGTTCACACTCGAGAATGTGACGATTGGCGTGAGTTTTCACTGGAAACGCAAGGAGAACCAGACTTTTCGTGGAGCACTTCACTTGATTGTGGAGAACGACCGCATTACCACTATCAACATCCTCTCGGTCGAAGAATACCTGCTCAGCGTCATCTCAAGCGAGATGAGTGCCACTGCTTCACTCGAACTGCTCAAGGCTCATGCTGTGATTTCGCGCAGCTGGCTACTGGCACAAATTCACAAGGACAACGTTGCCACAGCAGCTCACCAGCCTGGATTGCACCAGGAGTTTGAGGCAAGCGACGACGATGAGGAGATAAAATGGTGGGACCGCGACGACCATGTGAACTTCGATGTGTGTGCCGACGATCACTGCCAGCGCTATCAAGGCATAACTCGAGCCTCGACCGATGCAGTGCGACAAGCCATTGAGGCCACATGGGGCCAGGTGCTCATGTATGGTGGTGAACTGTGCGATGCTCGCTTCTCGAAGTCGTGTGGCGGCGTGTATGAGCAATTCGAGAACTGCTGGCAGGATGAGCATCATCCCTACCTGGTGGCCCGTCGCGACGATGACGACGAGATGAACTTCCCCGACCTCACCCGCGAGGATATTGCCGCCGACTGGATTTTATCATCGCCACATGCCCACTGCAACACCACCGACAAGGAGATACTCTCACAAGTGCTCAACGACTATGACCAAGAAACCACCGACTTCTACCGCTGGCGAGTGGAATATACCCAAGATGAGCTTAGCAAACTCCTCAAGGAGCGCACTGGCGACGATTACGGACGCATCATCGACCTTGAGCCCGTGGCGCGAGGCACCAGCGGGCGCCTCTACAAGCTGCGCATCGTGGGCGAGAAAATGAGTAAGACCATTGGCAAGGAGCTCGCGATACGCTATGCTTTGTCGCCATCGTGCCTGTACAGCTCGGCTTTCATCGTTGAGAAAGTGAACGAGATTCCCGACGGGTTCCCCGAGAAATTTGTGCTGCGAGGTGCAGGCTGGGGCCATGGTGTGGGCTTGTGCCAGATAGGTGCCGCTGTGATGGGTGCCAAGGGCTATGACTACCACCAAATCCTGCTCCACTACTTCATTGATGCCCAAATCAAGAGCATCTACTAATAACTGACGATAAAAGATAATACTAAAACACCATAACAATGAGCGCATTAACTAAATTCAAGCAAAGCCCTTGGGCATGGGTATCTACTCTGTATTTTATTGAAGGTATTCCTTATTTCCTTGTTAACGAGATTTCAGTAATCCTCTTCAAGAAGATGGGTGTGCCCAATGGACAGATGGCGCTATTCACCAGTCTCATCTATTTGCCTTGGGTCATCAAGCCACTGTGGAGCCCATTTGTGGATATCATCAAGAAAAAACGCTGGTGGATTGTGATGATGCAAGCCCTCATGGCTGCCACCCTAATTCTACTCACTGTGACCATGCCATCTCCAGGCGAGGAGATGATTAAGGCAGGCACAACGCCCATTAGCATGTTCACCGTAACACTCATTTTCTTTGTCATCACGGCATTTGCCTCGGCTACTCACGACATTGCCGCCGATGGCTTCTACATGCTGGCACTGTCGCAAAAGAACCAGTCGGCATTCGTGGGTGTGCGTTCCACCTTCTACCGCCTTGCCAATATCTTTGGCAACGGCGTGCTGGTGTGGATTGCCGGCTATCTCGAGACCAAGACATCAATTCCCGCTGCTTGGAAAATCACCATGGGCATTGCTTCGGCAATCTTGTGCCTGTTCTATGTTTATCACCTTTTCTTCATTCCTCGCCCCGACAGCGACCGCTCGTCGCTCGAAGGTTCGTTGAAGAGCAACAGTTCGCAGGTGATGAAGGAGTTTGGGCGCACCATTGTCACTTATTTCAAGAAACCCGGCGTGTGGATTGCAATCATCTTCATGCTGCTCTATCGATTGCCCGAGGCATTCCTGCTCAAGATGTGCAAGCCATTCATGCTCGACCCAATGGACAAGGGCGGCTTGGCAATGACCACTCAAGACGTGGGACTAGCCTATGGCACCATAGGCGTGGCAGCGCTGCTTGCAGGCGGAATTTTGGGCGGTATTTTCTCATCGAGGGTTGGACTGAAAAAAGCCATCTGGCTCATGGCTGGCTGCATGACGCTTCCATGCCTCACGTTTGTGTATCTTTCAATGGCTCAGCCCACTAATTTCTTCATCATCAGCACTTGCATTGTTGTTGAGCAATTTGGTTACGGTTTTGGCTTTACTGCCTATATGCTTTACATGATGTTCTTCTCGGAGGGTGAGTTCAAGACCTCGCACTATGCCCTGTGCACTGCGTTCATGTCGTTGAGCATGATGATTCCAGGCATGTTTGCCGGCTACTTGCAGGAGGCTATGGGCTACTCGGCATTCTTCTGGATGGCATTTGCTTGCAGCATCGCTACAATCATCGTCACCTTCCTCGCCGACCGCAAAATCGACCCCGACTACGGCCTTAAGTAATTTAAATTTTTAAGACAAGAAACAATGAAACGACACATTATAGTAATTGCTTTAGCACTGGTGGCAATGGCGGCCAGCGCAGTGGTGAAACCTGGCATTGAGGTGCTGCGCGATGGCGGCTTCAAGCAGCTGCAAGGCAAGCGCGTGGGGCTGGTCACCAATCCCAGTGGCATCGACAACAACCTTAAATCAACAGTCGATATCCTCAACGAGGCTCCTGGTGTGAAACTGGTAGCACTATTTGGTCCCGAACACGGTGTGCGCGGCAATGCTCATGCTGGCGATGCTGTGGGCGATGCAGTTGACCCTGCTACTGGAGTTAAGATGTATTCGCTCTTTGGCAAGACCCACGAGCCCACTGCCGAGATGCTGCGTGACATTGACGTGCTAATCTACGACATCCAAGACATAGGTTGCCGCAGCTACACGTTCTATGCCACAATGGGTGTGTGCATGGAGGCATGCGCCAAGCACGGCAAGGAGTTTATGGTGCTCGACCGTCCCAATCCCCTCGGCGGCAATAAGGTTGAAGGCAACCTTGTTGAAGATGGCTATTTCTCGTTTGTGAGCAAATATGCCATCCCCTACCTCTATGGTCTCACCCCAGGTGAACTTGCACAATATCTCAACGGTGAAGGCGTCATTGCCAAGCGCTCAAAAACTGGCAAAAAGTGCAAACTCACCGTTATTCCTATGGAGGGCTGGACTCGCGACATGAAGTTCCGCGACACTGGCATGCCCTGGGTGCTACCATCACCACAGATTCCTGCTCCCGAGAACGCATTCTTCTATCCCGTGAGCGGAATTTTGGGCGAGCTCTACATCTTCAACACTGGCATTGGCTACACACTGCCATTTGAATGCTTTGCAGCATCATGGATTGATGCCGAGGCTCTTGCCAAGAACATGAACGCATTGAACCTGCCAGGGATGCACTTCCGTCCCATCAACTACAAGCCATTCTTTGCACTAAGCGTTGCTGTCGACAAGAGTTTGCAAGAGGTTCACGGTGTGCAGATCTATATCACCGACTTTGATAAGGCCAATCTGGTGCTCACTCAGTTCTACTTCCTGCAGGTGATCCATGAGATGTATCCCAACAAGGAGCTCTTTGAACAAAACCCCAAGCGTTACGCAATGTTTGACAAGGTGTGCGGCACCAAGGAGATTCGCGAGCGATTCACCAAGCGCTACAAGGTGGCCGATATTGTTGACTACTTCAACAAGGACACTGAAGCCTTCAAGGCAAAATCCTCGAAGTATTACCTTTATCATTAATATAGAAAATCTAGAACTTCTAGAGAATCTAGAGAATCTAGAAAATCTAGAAAAAAATGAAAGATGAATATCTAAAATATCTCAAGCGCATTGGGGAGTTTATCCCCAGCGAGCGAATCTACACCGACGACCTGCACTGCCTGGCGTGGGGCACCGATGCTGGATTCTATCGTAACATTCCTCAAGTGGTTGTGCGCTCAAAGAATGAGCAAGAAGTATCGCAGTTGCTAGCCATAGCCAACGAGATGCAGCTGCCTGTCACTTTCCGCGCGGCAGGCACTAGTCTTAGTGGGCAAACCAACACCCACTCAATCCTCATCGTTGCTGGGAAGCACTGGGAAGGCTACGAAGTGGCCCCCGACGCCAGCTACATCAAGCTGCAGCCAGGATTGGTGGGTAGTGAGGTCGACAAGATTCTCGCACGCCACAACCGCGCATTCACCCCCGACCCCGCCAGCAAAAACTCGGCGATGGTGGGCGGCATTGTGATGAACAATGCCAGCGGCATGAGCTGCGGTACGCATGCCAATAGCGACCGTATGCTCCTCTCGGCACGACTTGCGCTGGCCGATGGCACCATCCTCGACACTGGCGACGAGCACAGCCGCAAGGCTTTCAAGCAGTCGCACCCCGATTTCATCGAGCGCATCGAGGAAATTCGCGACCGCGTCATGTCCGACCCCGAACTTGTGGAACGCATTCGACGCAAGTATGCCATCAAGAACGTCACAGGCTTGAACATATCACCATTCGTTCTCTATACCGACCCCTTCGACATCATTACCCACCTCATCGTGGGCAGTGAGGGCACCCTGGCATTTGGCAGCGAGTTCACAATGAAGACTGGCCACCTCTACCCGTGCCGCGCCAGTGCCATGCTCTATTTCCAACAAATGCGCAAGGCTTGCGAAGCAGTGGTGGCAATGAAAAAGGGGCCTGTGCACTGTGCCGAGATTCTCGACAAGAAATCACTTGCCAGCGTCGATGACAACACAGGCGAGGGGCTCACTGCAGTGCTCATCCAGACTTTTGCCGACAGCAAGGAGCAACTTCAGAGCAACATCAACGAGATAATGACCATCCTCAAGCCATTTGACCTATATGTGCCAGCCGTTTTCACCGACGACCCAAAAGTCTATGGCAAGTACTGGGCCATTCGCTCAGGCATCTTCCCCAGCGTGGGCGGCACACGCCCACTGGGCACCACTGTGCTCATCGAGGATGTAGCATTCCACATCGAGGACTTGCCACAAGCAACTGTTGATCTTGCCAAGATGCTTGAAGATTATGGCTATGACGACAGCTGCATCTACGGCCATGCTCTTGAGGGCAATTACCACTTCATTATTGCGCAGTCATTCGACAGCGACGAAGAAATCAAGCGCTACGAGAACCTCATGCGCGCTGTGGTGGAACTTGTCATCGACAAATACGACGGCTCGCTCAAGGCCGAGCACGGCACTGGCCGCAACATGGCACCATTCGTCAAGAAGGAATGGGGCGAGAAAGCCTATCAGGTCATGCTCGACGTGAAGCAGCTCTTCGACCCTCAAGGCATTCTCAACCCTGGCGTAATCTTCAATGATGACCCTGAGTGCTTCATCAAGAACCTGAAGCCCATGCCCTTGACCAACGATCATGTGAACAAGTGCATCGAGTGCGGATTCTGCGAGGTGAACTGCGTGAGCAGCGGGTTCACACTCTCGTCGCGCCAGCGCATCATTGTTCAGCGCGAGATTTCGAGACTAAAAGCCACAGGCGAAGACCCCGAGCGGCTCAAGCGCCTGGAAAAACAATACAAGTATTATGGCGAAGCCACATGTGCTGCCGACGGGCTTTGCTCAACTTCATGCCCGATGGGCATCGACGTGGGCGAACTAACACATGACCTGCGCCAGCAACACAATAGCACGATGGCGCACAGCATTGGCAACAGCGTGGCACGTCACTTTGCAATGAGCAAAGGGGCGCTCAAGTCACTACTCTACGTTGCTGATGCAGCACACAGCGTGCTGGGCGACGGCGGAGTGAGAGCTATGGGCAAGGCAATGCATGCCGTGGGACTGCCACTGTGGACACCCGCCACACCCAGGCCACACAAGATGAAACATCTTGTCCAGAGCGAGAGTGTAAAGAAGGTGGTGTATTTCCCAAGCTGCCTCAATCAAGCTCTGGGACGCTCTAAGCACGGTGAGAAAGTTGACCTCGTTGATAAAGTGGTCGCCTTTCTCAACAAAACCGGCTGGCAAGTCATCTTCCCAAAAGACATGAACAACCTGTGCTGCGGCATGATATGGAACAGCAAGGGCATGCCCGATGTGGCTCAGCGCAAAACCGACGAACTGGAGCAAGCACTACTTCGCGCCAGCGACGGCGGCAAGCTGCCCATCGTGTGTGACCAGAGCCCATGTCTGCACCACATGCGTGAGCACATGAAGCAACTAAAGCCAATGGAACTCATGGAGTTTATCCACGATTATGTTGCGCAAGACTTGGAGTTCACCCCTACCGATGAGCCCATCGCACTTCACCTCACCTGCTCGTCGAGACTGATGAAGATTGACAACAAGCTGCTCAGCCTTGCCAAGCGATGCTCAACAAGCGTGCTTGTGCCCGATGGTGTAGGATGCTGCGGTTTTGCCGGCGACAAGGGATTCACTCATCCCGAGCTCAATGCCTATGCCTTGCGCAAGCTGCGACCTCAAATCGAGAAAGCTGGTATCAAACGCGGCTTCAGCAACAGTCGCACGTGCGAGATAGGTCTCACCACCCACAGTGGCGTTCCCTACCAGTCGCTAATCTACTTAATTGACGAAGTAACAAACCTCAAATAATAAAACTATAGAATATGGCAAAAGATTCAAAGCGACTCCTCGCCCTCGACATCTTGCGAGGCATTACTATAGCCGGCATGCTCCTGGTGAACAATCCTGGCTCATGGAGTAATCTCTATGCCCCCTTAGAGCATGCCGAGTGGATTGGCCTCACTCCCACCGACCTGGTGTTTCCATTCTTCATGTTCGTCATGGGAGTGTCAATGTACTTCTCTCTGAGCAAGTTCCAGTTCAAGCCCAGCGGCAGTGCGATGCTCAAAATCGTGAAACGCACAGTTATTCTCTTCCTCATTGGATGGATGGTGCAATGGTTTGGCATGTGGTTGCGAGGACTCTACGACCCTGAGTCGCACTTCTTCACACGCATGTTTGGCGACTTGCGCATTCTGGGCGTGTTCCAGCGGCTGGCACTGGTCTATTTCTTTGGATCGATGATTGCAGTGCTCTTCAAGAGCAAGTTCATCCCATGGATTATTGCGCTGATTCTCATTGCTTATGCCATCATTATGGGGCTAGGCAATGGCTATGATTTCTCGCTCGACAACATACTCTCACGCGTGGACTGCGCAGTGCTGGGTGAGAACCACATGTATCACGAGGAGGCCTATGGCACTAAGCTGGCTCTCGATCCCGAGGGACTGCTCAGTACCCTTCCCTGCATTGCCCATGTGCTCATTGGCCTAATGATGGGCAAGTGCATCAACACTGTGCACAAAAATCAAGACCGCATCGTCGAGATTGCTGTGTGGGGAGCTGTGATGCTGCTCGTGGGATGGCTGCTGCAATATGGCATCCCATGCAGCAAGAAGGCTTGGACATCGAGCTATGTGCTCATCACCTGTGGCATGGCATCATGCATCCTGGCAATGCTCATCTACTGCATCGACATCAAGGGACACAACCGCTGGTGCCGCTTCTTCCAGGCCTTTGGTGTCAACCCACTGTTCTGCTACCTTGTGGGCACGGTGCTTGCCATAACATTTGGTGCTGTGCGCTTTGGCACAGGTGCCGATGGCGACCCAATTACCATGCACACGCTCATCCACGACGGCTGCAAGGCCATCACATGGTCGCCCGAGGCCGCTTCATGCCTCTACGCCATCACCTTCGTGCTCATCACCTGGTGCTTTGGCTACATTCTTTACAAGAAAAAAATTTACATCAAGTTATAACACCCCATCGATTACTCGGGGGAAAGAATGAAAATAATAAAAACTAAAAAATAACACAACATTATGATTTTAATTGCTGACTGCGGCTCCACCAAGATTGACTGGTGTCTGCTTAACGGAAACAAGAAAGTGGCACAAATCTTCACCACAGGCATGAACGCACTGCTCATGACCGAGGAAGAGATGGCTGAGTGCATCATGACCGAGCTCATGCCAAGCTTGCAAGGTTATGAAGTTACCGAGATTTACTATTATGGCGCTGGCATCATCAGCGACGAGATTAAGAACCAGGTTATCAACGCACTGAAGCGCAACATGCCTCACGTGACAAAGATTGAGGTCGACTCCGACCTGCTTGCAGCGGCACGCGCTCTGTGCCAGCATGAACCAGGCATCGCTTGCATCCTGGGAACTGGTAGCAACAGTTGCTACTACGACGGCGAGCGAGTGGTCGACAACGTGTCGCCACTGGGCTACATCCTGGGCGACGAGGGCAGCGGAGCCGTGCTTGGCAAACTGCTCGTGGGCGATGTGCTCAAGAAGCAGCTGCCCGAGCACCTGTGCCAAAAGTTCCTCGAGGAGTACAACCTCGACCGCAACACCATCATCGACCGTGTTTATCGCAAGCCTGCAGCCAACCGATTCCTGGCTCAGTTTGCCCCATTCCTTGAGCGAAACATCAAGGAACCATCTATCCACGCACTCGTGCTGCGCTCGTTCACCGACTTTTTCACTCGCAACGTGGCAAGCTACCCCAATTACAAAGACCTGCCCTGCAACTTCGTGGGCTCGATAGCACTGCTTCAAAAGGAAGTCCTCACCGAGGCCGCCAGCAAGCTGGGCATCACCATTGGCACCATCATCCAGGCACCCATGGAGGGTCTTATCAAGTATCACTCTAATTAGTTATCAGGTTCCAGTAATGAGTAGCGACAACTCAAAAAAACTGAAAACTTGCAACTCAAAACTTAACACTTAAATAACCATGGCTTTTATAAAGATAAGTGAACAGCCCTCTCTCTACGACGACCTTGACAAGAAGAGTGTGCACCAGTTGCTCACCGAAATCAATCAAGAGGATCACAAGGTTGCCGACGCTGTGCAGAAGGCCATCCCCCAAATTGAGCGCCTCGTCACTGAGATTGTCAAGCGCATGAAGCGAGGAGGACGTATCTTCTACATGGGTGCTGGCACCAGCGGAAGGCTGGGGGTTCTCGACGCCAGTGAGATTCCTCCCACCTTTGGCATGGATCCGGGATGGATTATTGGTATTATTGCTGGGGGCGACTATGCCTTGCGCAACGCTGTGGAAAACGCCGAGGACGACGACACTCAAGGCTGGAAAGACCTCATGGAGCACAACGTGACCAGCAACGACACCGTGATTGGCATCGCTGCAAGCGGCACCACCCCCTATGTGATTGGTGCTCTGCGCGATGCACGCGCTCATGGTTGCCTCACAGCGTCCATCACCAGCAACCCCGATGCCCCTGTGAGCCAAGAGGCCGAGATTCCTATCGAGATGATAGTAGGCCCCGAGTACGTTACTGGTAGCAGCCGCATGAAGAGCGGCACTGGGCAAAAACTCATCTGCAATATGATTTCAACCAGTGTCATGATTCAGATGGGCCGAGTGAAGGGCAACAAGATGGTCAACATGCAACTCACCAACAAGAAACTCGTTGACCGTGGCACTCGCATGGTGGTCGAGGAACTTGGACTGAGCTACGACGAGGCCAAGCGCCTGCTACTGCTACACGGCAGCGTGAAGAAAGCCTGCGATGCCTATCGAGGAATCGCAACACAAGATTAATTATTCCAAAAAACTCTCAACACAGCTATGAAACGCATTATAATCATCTTTCTCATGACAGTGGCGGCAATCACCGCCCTGCAGGCTCAGCCCCCTGCACGCACTGCTAATCAGGACAAGTACTACGTGAGGCGAGCCACCCACTTCGACGACCTGCCAGTATATCGCCACGACATCATCATGCTGGGCAATAGTCTCACCGACGGCGCCGAGTGGAACGAACTGCTGCGCAACCCTCGCGTGAAGAACCGAGGCATTATTGGCGACATCGTGCAAGGCCTATATGAACGCATGGAACAAATCCTCAAGGGTAAGCCACGCAAGATTTTCATCCTCAGCGGTGTGAATGATGTGTCGCATGGTGTCGACGGCGACAGTATTGCCAGGGCTATGGAGAAACTCATAGTCCTCATCAAGAAGCGCTCGCCACGCACCAAAATCTACCTGCAGTCGATGCTTCCTTTCAACACCGACGTGCAAATGTGGAAACTGCTCAAAGGGCGCGAGCAAGTGGTAATCGATGGCAACCGAGCTATGGAGAAGATGGCCAAGCGGCAAGGTGTCACCTGGATCGACCTGTATCCGCTATTCGTCGACAAGAATGGAAAGTTGCGTGAGGACCTCACCAATGATGGCTTGCACCTGCTTGGACCAGGCTACTTGATTTGGCGCGACGCCATCATCAAGTACACCAAGTAGAGAAAACACACTCAAAAAAACCTCCTAAGCAGAATCGCTTAGGAGGTTTTTCATATAGGGTGGAATATGGGGTTCGAACCCACGACCTTCGGAACCACAATCCGACGCTCTAACCAGCTGAGCTAATTCCACCATGTTTTTTCAATTGCGACTGCAAAGGTAAGCGCTTTTTTTGACATGTGCAACACTTACCCCAAAGTTTTTTTAGTTTTTCGTGGTTTTTGCTCAAATTTTGGCTTCTATAGGCACCCTCTTGCCCATGCAGTACACCGAATGTAGCTTGATGTCGTTGTCAAGGATGAGTATGTCGGCATCCTTTCCACGCTGCAGCGATCCCTTGCGGTCATAGATTCCCATGATGCGTGCAGGAGTTTCGGCCACCATGCGGCAAGCATCTTGCAGCGGTATATCGGCCATATGCACAGCAGTAGCTATTAGTCGATCCATTGTTGCGATGCTGCCAGCCAGTGCCGATCGGTCGGCCAGCTTGCACACTCCGTCCTCGATAATCACACGCGGGTCAAATGCCTTGTTGCTGTTGCTCGCTGCCACAGCCAGTGCGTCGGTAACCATCGCTGTGCGTTCCACACCCTTGGTGTGATACACGAGCTTGAGCAGTGTGGGGGGCACATGAATGCCATCGGCTATCATTTCCACCGTCATGTTCTCCATCAGGTACACAGCCTCGACAGTGCCTGCGTGCTTAAACTCTCGCACATTGTGGAATCCAGGCATCCCGTTATAGAAGTGCGTGGCATGCGTGTAACCAGCTTCATAGGCAGCCTTCACATGGTCATACTCGGCTGCTGTGTGAGCAATCGATGGCAACACATCTTTTGCCGCCAGGTAGCGACCCATCTCTATAACACCAGGCAACTCGGGGGCCGAGTCCCAGCGCTTGATGCAGTTGAAGTCCTCAACCACATGCTCATATTCGTTGGGGTCAGGAAGTCTGATGAGTTCAGGCATCTGAGCTCCAGCTTTCAGTGGATTGAAATAGGGGCCTTCAAGGTGGAGCCCCATCACGCCACTGAAGGGGTCTTCTATCAGTTCATCACACACCTGGGCCGCTGCTTCTATCATGGGCAACGATGCCGATGACAACGTGGGGAACATCGCCGTTGTTCCATGCCTGCGATGAGCCATCACAGCAGCCTTAAACGCCTCCTCGGTGCCCTCCATGAAGTCATGGCCACCGCCACCATGGCAGTGCAACTCAATGCCACCAGGCACCACATGCATGCCCAGCGCGTTGATTGCAGTCTCGGCGCGCGGTTCAATGTGGCTGTTCTTCCTTATCTCAACTATCCTTGAGTCGTCAAAGAGCAGTGAGCCACCATTTATCCACCCCGATGGAGTAAGGATTTGACCGTTGTAAATCTGGGTTAACATGTGTGTGACAATTAAAAAAAGTGTGTTTTCTTAGTGCCTTGTTGCAGGTTAAATTATTACCACACAAAAGTAATATTTTTTTTTCAATAAAATCCAAAAAATTCGAAAATAATTCATAACTAATGTAAAAATCCTCCTAATCCCTACCCGAGCTTAATCCCGCATTAAGGACATTGCCAATATTTTCATTAAATAGCAGTCTAATTTTTGAGAAAAAATTGTATTTTTGCAAAAAATAAAACTAAACAACTTTTTAACCACAATAAATTATGACACCATTAATCGAACGATTTATTAAGTATGTGAAGTTTGAAACCACCAGCGATGAGAACACAGGCGTAACGCCATCAACTCCCACCCAGATGGTTTTTGCCAAGGAACTACGTAACGACCTTGAGGCCATGGGGCTGAGCGAGGTGGAACTCGACGAGAATGGCTACCTCTATGCCACCCTCCCCGCTAATACCGACAAGCCAATCCCCACCCTGGGATTCATTGCACACATGGACACAGCCCCCGACATGAGCGGCCGCAACGTGAAGCCTCGCATCGTCGAGAAATATGCTGGCGGAGCCATCACCCTTAACGAGGAACAAGGCATCGTGCTCGATCCAGTGCAGTTTCCCGAGATGAACGACCACATTGGCCAGGACCTTATTGTCACCGACGGCACCACTCTGCTCGGAGCCGACGACAAGGCCGGCATCGCCGAGATTGTGACAGCAATCGAGTGGTTCCAGCAGCACCCTGAGGTTAAACACGGCAAGATTCGCATCGGCTTCAACCCCGACGAGGAAATTGGCTTGGGTGCTCACAAGTTTGACGTTGAAAAATTTGCTGCCGACTGGGCTTACACCATGGATGGTGGTGCCGAGGGCGAACTGGAGTTTGAGAACTTCAACGCTGCAAGTGCCAAGATTACCATTAAGGGCCTCAACGTGCATCCAGGCATGGCCAAGAACAAGATGATCAACTCAATTCTTGTGGCTGGCAAACTCATGTCGTTACTTCCCGAGAGCCAGACTCCTGCCACTACCGAGGGATATGAAGGATTCTATCACCTCGTGGGCATCGAGGGCTCGGTGGAGCAAACCACACTCACCTACATCATTCGCGACCACAACCGCGAGTGCTTTGAGTGCCGCAAGAAGGAGATGCAACGCATCGTCGACTTTATCAATGGCACCTACGGCAACATCGCCACCATTGAGCTCAAGGACCAGTACTACAACATGCGCGAAAAGATTGAACCTGTTATGCACATCATCGACATTGCCCAGCAAGCCATGGAGCGTGCTGGCGTTAAGCCTAAAGTGCAGCCCATTCGTGGCGGCACCGATGGTGCTCAGCTCTCGTTCAAGAACCTGCCATGTCCCAACATCTTCGCTGGCGGCATGAACATGCACGGTCGCTACGAGTATGTCTCAATTCAGGCTATGGAAAAAGCCATGATGACAGTAGTAGAAATCTGCAAAATCGTTGCCGAGCAATAAATAACCCCACACCTCAAACACATCATCCCCCGGCTCATCACTGTTCAAGATGGACCGGGGGGTATTTCCTATATAGATGAAACTTACTTAGAAGAACCTCGACAGAATATCGATATGCTCGATTGGAGTAGCCCAGCTTGTGGCAAAGCGGGTGATAAAACGCCCGTCGGGCAGCTTATCCCACACTTCAAAGGCGATTTGACCATCCATCGCATCCATCTGTTCCTGAGTGAGAATGGGAAATTGCTGATTGGTGGGTGAGTCGATGTAGAACTCTATTCCCTTGCTCTCAAGCATCCGCTTGAGTTCCATTGCCATGTCGATAGCGTGACCGGCAATGTTGAAGTAGAGCTTATTGGTAAATAACGTGTCGAACTGGATTCCAAGCAGCCTGCCCTTGGCAAGCAAGGCACCATGCTGCTTCACGATGGTGAAAAACTGGCGTGGAGCATTGCCCTTAGGAAACACCACTGCCTCACCACACAGCGCACCCACCTTAGTGCCACCTATGTAGAACACATCACACAGCTGTGCCAGGCCTGCAAGGTCGACGTCGGCAGCCGGGCTCATCAAGCCATATCCCAAGCGAGCACCGTCGATGAAGAGGGGAATCTTAAACTCATCGCATGTTGCCTTGATAGCCTCAAGCTCGGCACGACTATAAATGGTGCCATACTCCGTTGGAAACGAGATATAAGCCATGCCAGGATACACCATGTGGGGCCATGTGGGGTCGCCGTGGAAATGCTCGAGATACTCGTGCAACTCGCCAGCATCCATTTTGCCATTATGACTGGAAAGAGTTATCACCTTGTGACCGCTAAACTCCACTGCACCGCTCTCATGCACTGCGATGTGACCTGTGTCGACAGCCACCACGCCCTCGTAGCGGCGAAGCATCGCATCGATAATGGTGCTATTGGTCTGAGTACCACCTACCAGGAAAAACACATCGGCATCGGGGCAACCTGTTGCCTCACGAATTCGAGTGCGAGCATTCTCGCAGAAGGGGTCCTCGCCATAACCTTCCACCTGTGTCATGTTAGTTTCTATCAGTCGGTTAAGTATCGCAGGGTGAGCACCCTCAATATAGTCGCATGTAAAGGAAATCATGTCTTGTGTTTAGTGTTAAGTTGTAAGTGGGACAAAGTTACAACTATTTTTTCACTGCATTGGCATAATACATCAATTTTCACTACCTTTGTAAAAAATTTATTCCAAATGAAGATAAAGACTGCGAAATTCGAGATTAGCAACTCCGACTACTCCAAGTGCCCTGTTGGCAACAAGCCAGAATATGCCTTCATAGGACGGTCTAATGTGGGCAAGTCATCGCTCATCAACATGCTCACGGGCAACAAGAGCCTGGCAAAGACCTCGTCAACGCCTGGCAAAACACTGCTCATCAACCACTTCCTCATCAATGGAGAGTGGTACATAGTCGATCTCCCAGGCTATGGCTACGCCCAGCGCAGCAAGGATGCACGGGAGCAACTCAAGCGCATCATAGAGGACTACGTGCTCGAGCGTGAGCAGATGACCAACCTCTTTGTGCTCATCGACTGTCGCCTCAAGCCACAGGCAATTGACCTGGAGTTCATGCAGTGGCTCGGCGAGAACGGTGTGCCATTCAGTATCGTCTTCACCAAGCTCGACAAGCTGGGTAAGGTTGCTGGAGCACAAGCCGTTGCAGCCTACAAGCGACACCTGCTACAATCGTGGGAAGAATTGCCACCAGTCTTTACCACATCAAGTCAGGACGGCAGAGGCCGCGACGAGATTCTTGACTACATCGACCAAATCAACCAATCCCTGCAGCAGCAATGAATTCAATGAGCCGCAACATCTCCCCCACAATACCAAGGGGGGAGCAGGAGAGCATGACTAACGTTGTGATAATCGGCTCGGGCAATGTAGCCACATGCTATGCCTTGGCGCTCAAGCACATGTGTCACATCAAGCAGATCTACAGCCGCAACCTCTCTAATGCTCAAGCCCTTGCACAGCAGCTACACTGCGATGCCACAAGCGACCTCAAGCAACTTGCCCACGATGCCGACATCTATATCATCGCCGTGAGCGACGATGCCATTGCAAGCATTGCCACCAGCGTACCCGATAATGGTGCACTGTGGCTTCACACCTCGGGATCAACACCACTCCAAGTGCTAAGCTGCTGCCGCAAGCGATGCGGTGTGATGTGGCCCATGCAGTCGCTAAGCAAGAGCCACCCCACCCTCCTCAGTCAAGCACATCTTTTCATCGAGGGCTCCGATGCCAGCACTTGCAATGATGTGCACAGCTTAGCGTCAATTATCACCAGCAATGTGCATCAGGTCAGCAGCCACGACCGCATGCTGCTCCATGTAGCTTCGGTATTCGCAAGCAACTTTGCCAACCACATGTTCACTCTCGCGGGCGAAGTGCTCAACGAGGCCGAGATACCCTTTGATGCCTTGCTGCCACTCATCAAAACAACCATTGCAAAGCTCGACCACATGCTACCGTCACAATCGCAAACAGGTCCCGCAGCACGACACGACATCAATATCATGAATAAGCATCTCGACATGCTCACTGGCATCAAGCATGACATCTATAAGCTCATCTCACACAGCATCGAGAACTCTCACCCTTAAATAATGCGAGTTACATCCACCATTTTTTGGATAATTACGAAATAGTTAGTACCTTTGCACCGTGATAATGTGGTGGCCAGCACGAGCACCCGCTCCACTGCTGGCTGAAAAGGGAACACAGGTGAGAATCCTGGGCAGAACCCGCTGCTGTATTTTCCCGTTCTACACAATGTCGCTTGCCGATTATTCTAACTCGGTCACTGCCAGCCTCCATAGCGCTGGTGGGAAGGCCACTCAAGGCGAGCGATGGGAATGAGCCAGAAGACCTGCCATGTTATCGTTAAACAATTTCGAGCTCTCGTGGAATTAGAGCACGGAACACAAGGCAGTTTTTCATGGCTTATAGTGTGCCAATAGGCATCATGCGCCACTTTGCATCCACCTCTGGGGGTGTGTTGCACCTTATTAAATAGGGCTTCATTGTGTTGACGTCGTTCCACCCGCGAGCTTCGAGTGTGAAACGACGATTGATTTTATTAACATAATTTTTTTTAACCAATGAAGCAACTAAGTTTACTTTCCAAAACCGTTGCGCTGATAATGGCGATAGCTGCGCTGGCACTTCCTGCCCGCGCCGACCGCACCGTCAATCAGCTGCAATTTGGCAAGCAGACCATCGAGGTTGCTGCCGACGAGGTGATAACCTTCTACGACATGAATGGCTATCAGGGTATCTCAAGTTCGAGCAGCAACAACTCGCAGTCGCTCACAGTGTTCAAGCCCGCTCAAGGCATGGCTATCCAGCTCACCTTCGAGAAGCTTGACGTGCGCAACGACGGTGCATCGTGGCCTGCCTATGTGAACGTGTATGCCGGCGACCCCGATGCCGACAACTCATTTACCTATGCCACCACAACAAGTGGTGTGACCGCAAGCTCCACGCTACCCAATGGCACCGTGCTCGAGAAGCTTGACGGAACCTATGAAAACTTAACTTACACAGCCACCGATGCCAGTGGCATCATCTCGGTGGGCTACCTCTACCGTTATGCCGAGGATTGTGACGGCTGGAAGGCTACAGTGAAGTGTATCACCCTTGAGGACATGACCATCACTGGCGCGTCGAGTAACTACGACAAAGTGGATGCCGCCACAAGTGCTACCGAGGCCATCAACTTTGCTACAGCTCAAGTGACTGCCACTGGCGTGATGAACGCCGACAATGTGACTGGCATTACCTTCAAGGCAACGACCAACGAGGACGCTATCGACCCGCTGCAGCTGCGACTCTACGCTGGCGCGCAGACATCGTTTAAGGGCGCTACTCCACTCGATGCCACCGTGACTGCCGATGGCGATGGCTACACATTCACCCTGAATCAACCTCTCACAGAGGGTGTTAACCAGTTCTCAATTGCAGGCGAATTCTTAAGTGAAGCAACTCCTGGCTCCAAGGCAGCCATCGAGATCATCAAGATTGCCACTGCTGGCATGCCCAATGGGGTGACACCATTCACCGCTGGCACTCCTGTGGCAGTGGCTAAGCCCGCTATTGCTACGATTTCGACAACTCCACAAGTCATCACCGTGGGCGATGTGCCCTACAATTTCTACGATGACGGTGGCAAAGATGGCAACATCACTCAGGGTTTTGAGGGACAAATCACCTTTGTCCCCGCCACCGAGGGCAACGCCATCAAGATTGACTTCTCGAAGCTCGACCTGTTCAACACTTCAACCGTTGGCTACAACGACGTGTTCAAGTTCTACAACGGCCGCGAGGTGAACGAGGAGAACCTCATCGCCACCTTGCTCGATGAGCCCGAAATCGTGAAATCGACTGCCGCCGATGGCTCGATGACCGTTTACCTCAAGAGCACAGCTGGTTATCCCAAGAGCGGCTGGGAGGCTCTTGTGAGCCAGTTCCTGCCAGGCGACATGACGCTTGCAGGAGTTAGCGGCGAGGCTGCCTCGACAGCCACCGTTGCTGCTGGCGACACCGATGCTCAGATGCTCGTTATCGACGTGCAGACCGACAACACTGCCAATCCTCTCGTGCTCAAGGGCATCAACCTCACCGCCGCCGATGCAAAGAACATCGCGCGCGCACGCGCTTATTATTTAGGTAAGAAGAACACCTTCGCCACTACCGACAAGTTTGGCGAAGTGGAGGTCACTGGCACCAGCATCGCCATCACTGGCGAGAAGGAACTCATTGAGGGTCACAACTATGTGGCCATCGTGCTCGACCTCAACGACCAAGCTCAAAACGGCGAGCAAATCACCCTCACACTCGACAATGTTCTCGTGGGCGAGACCACCCAGGCTCCCGAAACCACAGTTAGTGCTACACGCACCGTCAACAACATCTGCCGCGCCACCCAGGGCTCGCACAGCCATGTTATTAGCGGCCCCTGGACATTCACTAACACCGAGGGCTACAGTGGCAAATATGAGACCGCCGATGCCGACTACATCGTCACCTTCACTCCTGCTGAGGCTGGCACCGTGGCACAAATCGATTTCTCGGCATTTGATGTCTACTACTCAAACTCAAGCTACGGAACCAAGGCCGTATATGAGATTTACAGTGGCACCGAAATCAACAATGCCAACTTGCTGTGGAACCTCAAAGATGCCAGCGAGGCAAACGTAGGCCCAGGCATGACTTTGCGTTCGCAGAGTGCCGACGGGTCGCTCACCATCCGCTTCAATCCTAAGACCACCAGCAGTTACTATGCTGGCACAGGCTGGATGGCCACCGTTAAGCCATTTGAGAACCACGACATGGACATCACGTCAATCACCGTGAACCAGACCAGCACCGACGTGCTCGCTCCTGGTGCTGCCAATGCCGAGCTCATCGACTTCAACGTCGAGACCGAGGGCACTTTGAGCCTGATGACCATCAAGGGCATCAATCTTGACCTTAAAGATTCGCAGACAGCTATCAGCAAGGTTAGTGTATATTACAATAATGAGAATGACCGAGAGGGCGCTGTAGTGTTTGGATCGGTTGAGAATCCCGAAACAAGCGCCGTCACCATTAACGGAGAGCGCGAACTCGCCGAGGGTAACAACTATTGGTGGGTGACCGTTGACGTGAAGGCCGACGCCGAGGCCGAGGCACTTGTCGACGCTAAGCTCGTGTCGATTGCCGATGCTGCTGGCAATGTTACGTCGGTTGAGAACGGCGACCCCGAGGGCAACCGTGTGGTTAAGTACATCTACCTGCTCGAAGAGGGCAATAATGTGGTGGTTGTTACCAATCCACTCATGTTCTACGACGACGGAGGCCCCGACGGCAAGGTGAGCAAGGGCTTCACTGGCACCGTTACCTTCATTCCAGGCCGTGAGAACAGCGCCGTTGAGCTCAACACTCAGGGCACTTTCTCGATTGGTTCGGGCTACATGTATGTGTATAACGGTCAAGAGGCCAACGACGACAACCTCGTTGCTCGCTACGGCACGACCAATGGTCCTGTAAATGTGGTAAGTAAAGCCGAGGACGGCGCTATCACAGTTTACTACAAGGGCAACAGCACTGCCACCACCCTCGACGGATGGGCAATCGCTGTGTCGCTGCACGAGAAGACCCCATACGCCATCGAGAGCGTTGAGGCTACAGCTACCACCGAGAACGTGAACCGCAACATGAGCGATGCACTCATGCAGCAGCTCAAGGTTAACGTGAGTGGCGACAAGGAGCCTATCACTATCAACAGCGTGAAGTTCACAACCGCTGGCACTACCAGCGTGAGCGACATCGCTGCTGCCAAGCTTTATTACACTGGCCACACTGCCAACTTCAGCGACGCTAATCCAGTGGCATCGCTCACCACAGTTGCCGATGGCGAGAATGTAATGACTCTCGACACTCCAGTCGAAATCAGCGACAATGGCGACTACTACCTGTGGCTCACCTACGATGTGGCTGCCGATGCCGCCACTGGCAACAAGCTCGATGCACAAGTGCTTGAGGTCGCTCAGGGCGACAACATGATTGAGGTTGCAGGCACCAAAGCTGAGCGCGAGGTCGTTGCTGGTATCAAGGGCACCTATGTTATTGGCTCAAGTGCCGAGGCCGACTTCCCAACCTTTGCTGCCGCTACCGCTGCCATGGCCAATGGCGTGGAGGGCGCTGTGCGCTTCGAGGTTGAGGACGGCAGCTATGCCGAGAACATCGTCATCAGCAAGGTGCGTGGCACCAGCGAGCAGAACACCGTTACCTTCGTTAGCAAGAGCGGCGACCGCAGCAAGGTGATTATCACCGGTGGCGGATACACCGATCCTGGCTACGGCGAACTCAAGAAGGGTATGGTATTCGTCGAGACCACTCCTTGGGTAAGCTTTGAAAGTATGAGCTTCATCCCACAGAGCCAGTCTTATCCTTACGCCATCCATATCTACAACCAGAGCCGTCACTTCACTCTTAAGGACTCTTATCTCAAGGCCGACCTCGTGACAAGTGGCTACAGCGGCATGAACCTGTTCAAGACCGAGAACGTGGGCACCCTCGAAGACAAGGGTGGCATGAACAACGACTACCTTACCATCGATGGCAATGAGTTCTATGGTGGCTACATCGCAATGGGCCTCACTGGTCCTGGTCCCGTGGCTGTGCCCGACGCCCTTAATTACACCATTAGCAACAACAAGATTGCCGAGGCTCGCAGCAAGGGTATCTACATCACCGATGTGGAGAATGCCACAATCAATGGCAACAGCATCAGCCAGAGCACTACCACAGCTACCAACTATAGCTCTATCGACATGTATCGCAACACTGGTAATGCCGTGATTAGCAACAACGTGATTGTGCACACTCACAGCTATTATTCAGTGGGCTTGTGGATGCGCCAAGGCAATGAGGGACGCAGCGAGAATGACCCAATGCTCGTTTACAACAACAGCATCGTCATCACTAACGCTGCAAGCGGTAGCGTAGCCGGCCTGCAAGTGACTGCCGACTCTAAGAACATTGCGTTCTACAACAACACCGTGCGCATCGCTGGCGAGAAGGGTTATGCCTTCTACACCGCAGGCAGCGGCAACCGTTACACTGGCATCAAGCTGCAGAACAACCTGCTGCAAAACTTCACTACCAGTGGCAACCTTGCCTATATCAACAGTGCCGACGATGCACGCACGCTGGTTATGACCAACAACGCCCTTTACGCAGCTTCGGGCACTCTCTTCGAGAACCATGCTGCCAGCATCGACGACCTGAACGCCCTCGGCAATAAGCAAGGCAACATCGCCGAGCAAGCCGAGTTCTTGGGCGACATCGACAACCACCTGCTCAGCGCTGGCAACCTGCGCATGGGCCTGCCTGTTGACTTCATCACCACCGATGCCGATGGCCTCGAGCGTGACGCTGAGAACCCAACAGTGGGCGCCTACGAGTTTGCCGAGGTTGTTGAGGAAAAGCCTGAGATTGCCGAGGGCTACCCCACCGTTACCGACGTTGCCGAGACCACTGCCACCATCAAGAGCAAGTGGAACGTGGGCGGCAAGCTCTACTACAAGGTTGAAGAGGTTACTACCGAGCCTGCTGGAGCACCATTGCTCAAGGCTGTTAGTGCCGATGACCTGATGGCTACCGAAGGCGTCGACATCGCTGCCGACACCGAAGTGGTAACTGCACTTGCCGACCTTACTCCTGCTACTACCTACAAGGCCTACCTCATGGTAGTGAGCCCACTTGGCATTGCAAGCGATGTGGTTGAGACTCAAGAGTTCACCACTCTGCGCCACATCGAGCCACTCATCGCAACTCTCGACAAGGTGGCTGCCACTATCAACGCTGGCGAGACCGCTACCATTACTGCTACAGTGGCTGGTGGCGACGAGCCTTACACCTACGAGTGGCGCGACCAGATGAACCAGGTGGTTGGCACCGAGGCATCGCTCGAGGTTTCGCCAGAGTACTCTTATGGCTATCGCCTCACCGTGACTAGCGCCGATGGCCAGACCGTTAGCGCCAAGACTGGCGTGCGCGTGCTTGGCAACGCAGTGGTTGCCTCGATGGACGACAACTATCTCAACGACGAGAGCCATTGGGCCTACGACCCAACCACAGCATCGATGGTTGAAGATGGATTCTATAGCGGTAGCTACTATTTCAACAACGGCGCAATGCCAAGCTACAACTACTGGTATGGCTACTCACTGAGCAACGAGACTGCAACTAGCTACTCAAGCCTCAGCGACCAGTGGCACAGCGCAGTGGGCGAGGGTCACAACGGCTCGAGCAACTTTAGCGTAGCCTTCCCCGAGGGACAGTTTGTTGAGGTTACCAATAGTGCCGATGGCGACATCATCAACGGCGTGTACGTGAGCAACAGCGCTTATGCCTACAATGGCATGGCAGTGGGCGACGGCTACGCCTCAGCTTTCGACGATGGCGACTGGTTCAAGATTATTGCCACTGGTTTCAATGGCGACACTCAGACTGGCACCGCCGAGTTCTACCTGGCCGACTACCGTGGCACCAACGCTCTCGACCACTATATCCTCGACACATGGCAGTGGATGGATCTGCGCTCGCTGGGCAAGGTTACCAAGGTTCGCTTCCAGCTCGATGGCAGCGACAAGGGCACCTATGGTCTCAACACCGCGGCCTATTTCGTCATGGACGACTTTGGCTGTGAGCGCGACATCGTGGCCGAGTATGCTCGCACCTACAAGGTGGGCAACTGGAGCCTCGATCTCAACCAGTTCTTCACTCTCGACGACGATGGCTCCACAGTCACCTACTCGCTCGAGGATCTGGGCGAAATCACTGCACAGGGGGCTCCTGCACTGCTCGACATCAACACCGAGGGCATCGACCTGGCCATCGACCAGGCTGGCATGCTCAACATCAACGGCAAGGTCGACAAGAGCAGCCGCGCCATGATTATTGGTGCAACTCAGAAGGGCAAGACCCAGTACATCAAGTTCTCAATCAGCATCGACCAGGCCACTGGCATCGACGGCATCATCGTCGAGAATGGTAAGGTGGTTGAGAACCGAAGCTACGTCAACGTAGCCGGACAAGTGAGCGACCGTCCATTCCGTGGTGTGAACATCATCGTCACACGCTACACCGACGGCACCACACGCTCGGCCAAGGCCACATTCTGAGGCATCAGCACTGAAAATGAATTTTCAGTAATACAATTATTTATATAGTAACATCAAGAAGCCACCTCGACGCGACGCCGAGGTGGCTTTGTTTCAAAACCTCACAAACTCAAAACCTCCTAACTTATCTCCCCACCGGAATGTCATATCCCACAAGCCTGAAGGCCACCTTAAATGGTGTGGCACTCTTGCGAGGCTTGGGGCCTGCGTAGTAATAGAACAGGCGCTGCACGTCGAAGGTCTTGATTGCCACCAAGCGTGTCTCGCCGGGCTTGAGGTCGACCTCCACTGTGGCGGTGCGCTCATGCAGCATCTCGCCATTCATCAGTGAGTAGCGCATCAGCAGCCTGATGTGCGAAATGCGGTGGCTGGTGTTGTTGGTCACAAAGAACGACTCCCGCGAGTCGCTTGCCTTCTTGTTATAGCCCCGCAGCGTCACAGCATTTGGCTCCAGGTCGCGCAGCAGCGAGTCGGGCACCACACTCGCCGGAATTTCCTCAATCACCTGCGAGTTATTCTTCAACTGGGCCTGAGTGGTGCGAGTGCGACCCATCGACCACACCCCCGTCACCATCACCACAGCAATGAATATTAAAATCCTTCTCATCATCAAACTAAAAACTTAAAACTAAAAACTTAAAGATACCTCACCTTATTAAACTTGCTGCCATTGCCATCGGCAGGAAAAATCTTCTTAAAGCCAACAGGAAGCCGCTCCTGCTCCACGTGAGGGATTACTGACAGCCCCCTGAAGAGCGACGGCAGGAAGCGAGCAAAATTCACTCTCACCTTCACCTCCCAGTGGGGCGGGTCAAACGTCAGCGACGAGGCATCGTTGCTGAGCGTCGCCACGCATTCCAGCGGGCCACACAGCGTCACCTTGTTGCGCTGGCTGTAGAGCCACATGCGATACTTATTGTCAACAGCGCTTGCCTCGATGTAGCCTATCACAGTGCCTGGCAGCAGCTCCAGGTCGTCGCTGGCAATGAGCAGCATGCGATAACCAATCTTGGGCGACGACTCGCGTTCCCACCGCTCAATGGCAAGCGTCATGTCCTCGTTAGGGTAATACCATATTCCCTCCAGTGGCTGCATGTCGCTCTCAAGCAACCGTGCACGCGCCACCTCCTCGTCGTAGCCTGGCAGCACCACCGACTGCTCGGGCAGCTCCACTCTGGCCCAGCAGCCCATTCCAGCCACCACCAGCATCACTATTGCGGCAATCTTTCGTTTCATGATAGCAAAGATAATACTTTTTTACCCATTTGAGCAAAATTATAATAATTAATCACGTGTAAGAAAAAAACATCGCCCAATGTGCTTGTTAATTAGAAAATTATGCTTACCTTTGCAGTCGCGTTTTCTGGGAACGAATCTGGAAAACCTGTGTTTATTAACCATTTTTACTAACTATTTAAATGAGCGAAGAATTAAAAAATTCTCCAATTTCACCCATCGAGGACTTCGATTGGGAGGCCTTTGAGCGTGGTGAAACCAAAAAAAATGAGTCTTACGAGGCTCTGGAAGCCGCCTACGACAAGTCGCTTGGCGCTATCAAGGACAAAGAAGTAACCGAAGGTACTGTTATCTCTATCAACAAGCGCGAGGTAGTAGTTAACATTGGCTACAAGTCAGACGGTATCATTCCATTTAACGAGTTCCGTTACAACCCCGACCTCAAGGTTGGCGACACCGTTGAGGTGTTTGTCGAGAACCAGGAGGACAGCAAGGGCCAGCTCGTGCTCTCGCACAAGAAGGCACGCACTGCTAAGAGTTGGGAGCGCGTTAACCAGGCGCTTGAAAATGATGAAATCATCAAGGGTTACATCAAGTGTCGCACTAAGGGCGGTATGATCGTTGATGTATTTGGCATCGAGGCTTTCTTGCCTGGCAGCCAAATCGACGTCAAGCCCATCCGCGACTACGACATGTTTGTCGACAAGACAATGGAATTCAAGGTTGTGAAAATCAACCAAGAGTACAAGAACGTTGTTGTTTCGCACAAGGCTCTCATCGAGGCCGAGCTTGAGCAGCAGCGCAAGGAAATCATCGCTAAGCTCGAGAAGGGTCAAGTGCTCGAGGGTACCGTTAAGAACATCACCAGCTATGGCGTATTCATCGACCTCGGTGGCGTTGACGGTCTTATCCACATCACCGACCTCTCGTGGGGACGCGTTAGCAATCCTGCCGACATCGTTGAACCCGACCAGAAGCTCAACGTTGTCATCCTCGACTTCGACGAGGAGAAGAAGCGCATCGCACTTGGTCTCAAGCAGCTCCAGCCACATCCATGGGACAAGCTCGACGAGAACCTCAAGGTGGGCGACAAGGTTAAGGGCAAGGTTGTTGTCATGACCGACTACGGCGCATTTGTTGAGATCGCTCCTGGCGTTGAGGGTCTTATCCACGTGAGCGAGATGAGCTGGTCGCAGCACCTGCGCAGTGCTCAGGACTTCCTCAAGGTGGGCGACGAGGTAGAGGCAGTGATCCTCACACTCGACCGCGACGAGCGCAAGATGTCGCTTGGCATCAAGCAGCTCAAGGAGAATCCTTGGGACAAGATCGAGGAGCGCTACCCAGTGGGCTCGAAGCACAATGCCAAGGTTCGCAACTTCACCAACTTTGGTGTATTTGTTGAGCTTGAGGAAGGCGTTGACGGCCTTATCCACATCAGCGACCTCAGCTGGACCAAGAAGATCAAGCACCCAAGCGAGTTCACTCAGATTGGTGCCGACATCGAGGTTGTTGTTCTTGAAATCGACAAGGACAACCGTCGACTCAGCCTTGGCCACAAGCAGCTCGAGGACAATCCTTGGGACAACTTCGAGACCATCTACACCGTGGGCAGCATCCACGAGGGCACTATCACCGAGCTCCTCGACAAGGGCGCTGTTATCAGCCTGCCTTACGGAGTTGAAGGCTTCGCCACTCCCAAGCACCTTGTTAAGGAAGACGGCACTCCTGCCAAGCAGGACGAGACCCTCCAGTTCAAGGTTATCGAGTTCAACAAGGACGCTAAGCGCATCATCTTGAGCCACAGCCGCATCTTCGAGGATGAGCAGAAGGCCGAGGCTCGCAAGGCTCGCAAGGCCGCTGGCAAGCAGCAGGCCGAGGAGCAGCCTGTAGCACAGTCGAGCAACATCGAGAAGACCACTCTGGGCGACATCGATGCTCTCGCCGAGCTTAAGCAGAAACTCGAGAAGGGCGAGTAACAACACACAACTTGTGTCTCGCTACTTCACGTAGCACAATCCACTAAAAAAAGCGCCAGCCGCACAACCGCGGCATGGCGCTTTTTCCTTTTAACCCCTAATCGGCCTGAATTATGCATTGTGAATTATGCATTTATCAAGCTCATTATACAGCCTGTGCAGTGGCAGCCCCATCACATTGTAGAAGCTGCCGCTGATGTGACGCACACCCATGCACCCTATCCACTCCTGGATGCCATAGGCGCCAGCCTTGTCGAGAGGGCGATAGTTGTCAACATAATAATCAATGTCCTCATCGCTCAGCGGGGCAAACTCCACATCGGTCACCGCGCTAAACGAGCGCATGGCTCCCTCAGTAACGATAGTCACTCCCGTCACCACTTTATGGGTCTTACCCGAGAGGGCACGCAGCATGCGCCGCGCGTCGTCGGCATCGTGGGGTTTCCCCAGCACCTCGTTGCCCAGTATCACCACCGTGTCAGCAGTGATGATGAGCTCATCGCTCGCCATCTCGGCACGATAGGCCTCGGCCTTCTTGCGCGAGATATACTCTGCTATCTCCAGCACAGGCAGTTGAGCTGGATAGCTCTCGTCAATCCCATTGATGGTGCGCACCTCAAAGTCGATGCCCAAGTCGGCAAGCAACTCCCGCCGCCGTGGCGAGTTACTCGCCAGCACCACCTTATATCGTTTCAATAAATCAAGAAGCATATCGATAATTTAGTGTTTGTTTTCTAGAAGACCTAGAAATCCTAGACTTTCTAGTTGTTCCAGAAGTTCTAGATTGAGTATTGTGCATTATGCATTGTGCATTATGAATTAAGCATTGTGCATTTAAATTTGGCGTTACCAGCCGAAGGCGTGCTCATCGTCCATCCACATGCCTTGGGCTGTGAGCACTTTCTCAATCACATCGCGAGCCACACCATGGCCGCCATCCCATGGCGAGATGTAGTCGGCAATCTCCTTCACCTGCCATGCAGCATCGGCGGGTGCCACGCTATAGCCCGCAGCCTGCATCACATGCAAGTCGGGGATGTCGTCGCCCACGAATATCACCTCGCTCGCGTCGAGGCCAGTGTCATCGAGCCAGCGCTCAAAGAGCGGCAACTTGAACTGCGCACCCATGAACACGTCATCCACGCCCAGGGCACGGTAGCGCAGCGCCACAGCCCTGGAGCGCCCGCCACTGATAATGGCAAGCCGCAACCCCTTCTTCACCGCCAGCTGGATGGCATAGCCATCCTTCACGTTAAGCAACCGGCAAGGCTCGCCGTCCTCACTCATCGGGATGGTGCACGGCGACAGCACTCCATCCACGTCAAATGCTATTCCACGTATTTCTGTCAAGTCCATATTGCTAAGATTATTTCAGGCAAAGATAAAGATTTATTTTATGATAGGCAAAAAATGAGGCACCCACCTTATTAAGCGAGTGCCACATTTTTAAGATTGTAAGAGTGTATTACTTGATAACCTTGCTAGTGGTTGTACTACCGTCACTATAGCGAGTAACCACGATGTTCACACCCTTGAATGGCTTGCTGCTGCGCATGCCAGCAACGTTGACATATTCAATACCAACCACTTGTGCCTCGGTGCCAACTGTATTGATTGCAGTCATTGGACTGCTGGCTTGCAGATCAATAGGTTGAATCTTTATGACTGTAGAAGCAGCTTGATTTGGCTTGATTGCCCTTGTGGCTGGCGAGCCGTAAGTTTTGTCATTGCGTTGAACAATAATATGGAACTCATATTGATTGTTGGGAGTTGCAAGAGCTGCAGCATCGAGATTGTCGAGCTGGTTGCCATATTTGTTTAAATCCCACATTCCAATGCGTGCTGCACCACTGAATGGATTATTGTTGGGGATTACCATTATTTGGTTAGGTTTATCCCACATTGCATAGGTGATAATGGCGTATTCCTGAATCTTAGGATTCAAAAAATAATAAGTAGTATTGCCAACGGTTGGTCCAACATTTTCACCAATTTTGAGGTTGCCTTCAATGAAGTTGGCGGTACAATAGTGGTTAGGAACGTATTCTGGAGCTTCGGTAAGAGACAAGTTGCTCTTCACCTTAATCTTATAGTTAACATCGTCGGTATACTCACCAGTAATTGAACCAGCCTCAATGTAATGCTCCACGCCTGCTTGAGCGCGTGTTTCGCCATCATCAAAACCTGAGAAGTCGAGCTCTACCCAGTTGCTCTGGTCCCAGCCACCTACACGTTTGCAGTGGTCGTCGTTCATCAGGAAGTCAACTTGACCAGTGTTTGGAGTAGTATTAACAATCGAGATATTGCCAAGGTCTTTACACCACAGGCTAGTGCCTTGTGCATAAACGCCCTGCAGTTTGTTGCTCACTGTGTAGGTGTTGTCCTTCTTGCCATTCTCCTCAATCCAGTGCAGAGGAGTGTCGATAACCTTGTAGTAGCCAGTGTTGCTTGCAACAATCCAACCAATATAGTTCCAACCCTCAAGTTTAGTCACAGTCTCGCCCTCGTTAACCACGTCGAGAGTGGCAATCTGAGTGGTGCTTGCACCTGCACTTTCAGATGTGGTAGTGCTGCCATCAATTGTGGCCTTGTACATGAAGTTTGCGTCGTCCTCGTCAGGATTGATAGCCTTAATCTTGTTGTAGAGATCCCCCTGAAGTGATACCAACTGATGCTGAGGAACCTCAACAGCACTAGCCGCATCAGCACCACCAGCAGGAGCGAAAGTGAGAGAGATAGGAGTCTTCTCTATCTTCAGCTGGTTTACTTTTAGGTTTCCTTTTTGTTCGCTTGCACTTGTGCCGACGTATATGCGATAAATTCCAGCTTTGATTTTGAATGCATTATCATAGTATGTTTCACCATTTTGGTCATTTGTTCCATAGCACAAATAAGCATCACCAGTATTTTCGTCCACTATTTTATTGTTATAAACAGCACCGCCACGATTACCTTGGATTGCACCCCAAGCTGCAGGACTGTCTGCTGGAAATTGTGAATCGTTAGGATTCGCTTTGAT
This sequence comes from Porphyromonadaceae bacterium UBA2751, assembly GCA_002353285.1. Lineage (GTDB taxonomy): Bacteria > Bacteroidota > Bacteroidia > Bacteroidales > Muribaculaceae > Sodaliphilus. The sequence goes on from DEJJ01000032.1 coordinate 83,090, forward strand.
GTTCCATGTAACACCAAAGTAACCATATTCGTCATAGTTCTCGGTATCTCCCAGTTGACCTATGCCCTTGAAGTACACATCGATGTAGTATTCATCGGTTTCGTTGTTGTAGTTGAATCGTGGACCAAAGGTGTGCCAAGTTTCATTGCCGTTGGCAGTACCCAAGAGCCACAGCGGTGCCTTGGAGCTGTCGAAGAAGTAGGCGGTAATCGTCACATCGGCATCGGGCATGACGAAGTTGTAGTTTCCAAGCTGGTCGGCAGCGATAGTGGTCTCAGTGTCAGCAACATGGTCTTTTACAGTGACATACGATAGTTCATAGTATCCATTTTCTTCGTTCTCTATATCAATAAGATTAGGCGTCACCTTAAATACAACATTCTCGCCCTCGTAGGACATTACGTTATCATTCTGGACTAAATATCCATCGGTGAGGAAAATATTGCCACATCGATTACTTGGTTTTATCTCCATGGTGATATTATGATACTGCACCTGCTCGAATTCAGCATAGATACGAACATCTGAGGCTGGCATTGAGAAAGCATAATTTTGTCCCAATGTAGTGGTTGTCACAGTTGGGGTTATTACACTATTGTCGCTCAGATTGGTGATGGTAACATTCTTGACCTTGTAACCTTCGGCTGGTGCCACAATGAAGGTGACGTTGTCCATCATCTGAGAGTAATTGTGTTCTCCATCAATTACAACACCATCACGGAGTGTTATAGTACCATTTCCATCTGTTTCAGCAAAGACATCGTATTTTTGCGCTGGTTTGTATAAGAATACGCGCTGCTGGCCAACATAGCTATTGTTGTTTTGAATATTTCTAAATTGCCCTCCACCATTGTAATGGCGAATGCGATGACCACTTATTCCTTTATATCCCATTTGGGCATAGTAATCAAAACCATTAGTTCCACCTGTTTGACTACCGTAAATACCAATTGATGCAAGAGCATAATCAGTGTTACTCGGCAGGGTCATACCATTGGTTCGTGATAACCTGTATGTTGTATAAGCACTGTTTCCAGAACCAATAGTTTCTTGTGAATTTGAAGATTCTGTTCTGAAATAGGCTCCACCTGCGATGATATAGTATGGGTAACTGCCATCATTGCTATCAGCAAATCTCAACAACATAACGTCACCTGTTGATTTTGCCAAGAAGCCGTTATTATACAGATCAACGGGGGTTGACAAAAAATGCCCTGAAGTTGACTCGTCCACTTGATTGCTGCTTAACGCGTCTCCTGTCATGTTAGAGCTATTCAGTCTATGCACAAGCATATATGTCTTATCTCCAGAGACAATTTGCTTAGATTCGGTAACAAGTTCATACATGTCGCCATCTTCTTTGTCAATCGTAATCTCAATATAGGCAAAGCGAACTGGATGACCTTGACACTTGATTGTAAGCTGTTGTCCAATAGGCAAACCATCAGGATAAGTTGGTGAACTTTTCCATTCCGCCATATATGTGCTATTATTATGTGGCGTAGTTAGTGTTCCTGCAACCACATTGTTGACAGATGTGTTGGGAGCAATGTACATTGTGGTTGGACCCCAATAGAACGAGTCGTTGTCGCCCTCTACCGCGTTGTCCAAGCAGCGGAATACAATTCTTTTAATCTTAAAATTGAAAGATCTAAAATTAATCTGGTCATAGTGCCTCTGCACCATGAATCCTTCATTGTTCATGCCGCCACTCATCTCCATCTTAACGCCACCTTTTGAGGTATAGTAAACACCACTGGCATCGTTTGATGTGATGAGAATCGTTTGCTCTCCTGCCCACATTGGCACAGCCAGGGCTAGGAGCATAAGAATGGTTAGGATTTTTCTCATGATTGTGTAAGTATTTAGATTAATAAATTTTGTTTGGTGTAAAAAAATATGGCGTGTCGTTATAAAATACGGTAAATAAGTATGGTCAATTATTTAAGCGGTAAATAATATGAACAAGCAATTCGTGTTTCTAATAAAAAACTCGCAAATCTACTAATTTTCACACAAATATGCAAGAATTTGCAATAATTATTTCAACCAGTCTAGTGAATTAAATGATGAATTGAATGTAACATGCATCATCCACACTATTATTTTCACCAACAATGTTACCACGGATAATTCACGGTAAAAAAACAGTCCCTCGCACGAGCCTAAAACCTAAAAATCTCCATGAGCGAGTCGCAGCGCGCCATGTCGCTGGGAAACACCACCTCGCCCTTGAAGAGTGGCAGGTCGATGGTGCTGCACTTGTCGCTGGCAAGGTCGATGCCCACACTCTCATAGGCTGCCTGCACCAGCTCGGTGCAGTACAGGCGACTGCGGTCATGCCAGTTGTAGCGGTCGTCGAAGGGCACCCCACGGCGGGCACAATCGCGTGCCCACATGGCGGCACGATGGGCTGTGGCGCTGTCGCAATGCTGCAACCGCATGGCGGCACCACGTGTGGCTCGTGTGGTGAGGAAGAAGGTATCGACGGGTTCCACCTTCACCAGGTCAATTCCATTGGCACTCTCGCCCGGCACAGCGTGCACCACCTTCCAGGTGCCATTTTCACTGATGGCAATGCCAATGTGGGTGTACATTCCCTTGTTCTTGTCAATCTCAATCACGGCTTGGCTCGAGGCGCCCACACCACAGCGCAGCAGCAGGTCGCCATCGCGCAGCAGGTGTAGCGGCAACTCGGTGCGCACCTTGCCACCGCTGTCACGGTCGCGCATGCACGACAACATGGCCACAAAGCACAACAAAGCCACAGTGAGTGGCTTTGCATTTCTTGTTAACCATGCCACAGGCCACATCACTCGCGGGCCTCGGGGTGGCGCTCAATCAAGGCTTTGGGAATCTCTTCCTCGTCGATGATTATCACCTTGTTAAACATTCCCAGGGTCACCGCCTTGTCGTTGATCTTGCCTATCGACCACAGGCCATAATCCTGAACGTTGAACATTGGCTTCACCACCTTGTCCATCAGGTTGGCATTGGCGCCGCTACTCATGTAGGCAGTGTACTGCGCCTGCTCTTCCTCGTTGAGGTCGATTTGCGACATGTCAAACTTGTTAAGGTAGTCGGCCACCACGTTCATGTGGTCGTTGCTCGAGGGATTGGTGAGCGACATTGCCACCGCCACGCAGGCAAATATTGCCGCGAGTATCAGGATTGTCCTTTTGATAGTCTTTCTCATTATGCAGTTTTGTTTGGTGATTACTAGTGATAAAGCTCACAAAATTATACATTTTCTTCTAATTATGCAATATTATGCCAAAAAAGCCGCCCAAAACCAGCCACATTGCGTTGCGCATCAACGCGTGTGCCAGTCTTGAGCGGCATTCAACTCTTGCTTTGCCCTGCGGGCGGCGCATTTACTGAATCTCAATCATGGTGCGCTCCTTCTTCACCTCTTGAGGCTGGAGCTTGGGCAGCACCACCTTGAGCACGCCGTTTTCAACGGTGGCGCTGATGGCGTCGCGCTTCACGTCGTCGGGCAGCAGCAAGGTTTGGTGGAACTTGGTGTAAGAGAACTCACGGCGCAGGTAGTGGCCGGTCTCTTTGTCACCCTCGGTTTTCTCTACCTTCTTGTCGAGCTCAACCACCAGGTTCTGATCCTCGTCGAGACTCACCTTGAAGTCCTCCTTAGTCATGCCGGGAGCTGCAAGCTCCACGTTATACTCGTTCTTCTTCTCTATTACGTTAATAGCTGGTGCTGTGGTGTTGGTGTTCACCTTTGGCAAGAATTCGGTGTCGAAGAAGTCATTGAAAACATCGGGTAACCAGTTTGAGTTTCTACGTGCAAGTAACATAATTTTAATCTCCTATATTTTTTAAGTTGTTAATATTAAAGTTTTCTGCTCGGGTCACTGGGGCGAGGTGCCTCATTCGCGAGCTCACTTTAGTATAATGCAACAACAGTGCCAATGCCAGATATTTAAAAATATCGGCAATAATGTCACATAAAATGACATTATTGCCGAATTTCCTCAAATTATACTGCCATTATGGCACATTATAGATATTGAGATTAGCTATGCTTGCAGCCAATGCAGTGCCGAAGCAAGCCTCAGTCGCCAGCCTGGCCGCTTTCAACACCCACCCTATTTCAGGATGAGGCGGAACGACATGTCCTCGGATGCGCCTCCATTCATTTCAACATCGTTAAAGTCGCGCTTGGTCACTGTGCAACGAGCGGCACCTTGAGTGCAACTGCCACCACGACGGGTGAGGCCGTAGGCGCTAGCAGTGGGTGATCCTGTTGGGTCCACCTCGCCATCGCTTGCCCACGAATAGTTGACCGAGAAATTGTCGGTGGTCGCCTCAAAGGCGTTGCCACTCATGTCGTAGAGTCCAAGCTCGTTAGGGGCTTTGAGCTTAACCTCATGCACCACATAGTTGCTGTTGGTGGCACACCATGCCACCTCGTTGATGTCGTTACTGCCAGCATAGGTGTAGCCCTTGCTCTTCACGCCTCCACGGGCAGCCCATTCCCACTGTGCCTCGGTGGGCAGCATGAAATTCCTCTCGGCAGCCAGTGCTCCGCTGGCGTGCAGGTAGTCGTTGAGAGCAGCAACAAACTGCAGCACCTCGCTATACCACTGTCCGTTACAGGGCTTGAGGTCGCCTTGCTCGGCAAAGTAAGAGTAATCGGGATACAGTGCCTTCCACAACGCCTGAGTGCACTCGGTCTCGGCCATGTAGTAATCGGTGAGTGTCACGCTGTGGGCAGGACTCTCCGACTCGATGGCATCGTTGCCCATGATGAACGTGCCGCCTTGCACATAAATCATGCGGAAGCTCACTCCATTCACTGTGAAGTCGAGGAACTCGGGGGCTGGTTCGTTGTCACCGAGCAGGATGTTGTAAATCACGGTGATGTCGGCACCAGTGATGCTGCCATCGCCATCAACGTCGCTTGTGGCGAGGAAGGTGTTGTCGCCGTTGAGCAGATAGTTGTAAAGCACTGTCACGTCAACACTTGTCACTGCCCCGTCTCCATTCACATCGCCAGTGACGGCGGCACTGGCCGTTGTTACGGCCAATGCTGCCAGCAATGATAAGACAAAAGCCTTCATAACTCAGTTATCGAATTATAAATTTGCGACCATTCTTGATGTAGATGCCAGCTGGCAGAGTGCCGCTAACGGTGCGACCCATGAGGTCAAACACTGGTGCATCGTCATCGTTGTGGTCGATGTTCACATCATTTATTGCAGTGGTGGCCTCAATGCTGGTGAGATAAATTTGATAGGCCATGCCATTCCATGAGAAGATGCCAGTGATGTTACACAGCTCGCCATTCTCGGGAATCGACGTTCCCTGGGGCAAATAGCCCAGCATGTCGTTAATGCGCACTTGCTCGCCCTCAGCCTCAGCAACATAGAAGCGACCCTGCAAGCCCACAGCCACGCTATTCAGAGCCACAAGCTTCGAGAAATTAGCATCGTTGAGCAACTCGGTCATAGTAAACACAGTGGGTTGCAACTCATTGCCCGATGTCTTGGTGAAGGTGTCGGCACTGGTCATGGCATCATTGGTGGCCTGTGGACGCTCGCGTCCTGGCTGGTCGTCGTCGGGGTCATCGTCGTAGTAGAACTGGCCACGCTTCACATAGATGTAGCCATTGAGAATGTCGCCGCGCTGCAGGTCAAGATTCAGACCCTCAAACTCCACAGCGCCCGAGGCATCCTCGACATAGGCAGCACTCCAGTCCACACCATTAACTTGAGCATTGTTGAGCGAGAGCTTAGCCAATGTGCCCACCTCCAGAGCATTGAACTCGGCAATCGAGCTCACCTCAACGTAGGTTGCAGCATCGGGGGTGTAGGTCTGGTCATTAGCATCATCGGTGGTGACAGTCATCTTGAGCAGCAGCGACTGGGTGTTCCACTCGTTGGCAGCGTTCTCGTTATCGAAGGTGATAGCGGTTGAATTGCCATTCCACACATAGTTGTTGGCATCAAGCTCGCCATTGCCAGCCTGTGCCTCAAGGAAGAACTTATAGTTCTGCACCTCAAATGTGATGCCGGTGATGGCTCGGCCCTCATCGGCAGTGATGGTGAGCTTGCCACCCACCTGCAAGTAGGTTACGCCGGCATTGGTTTGCCACATGCGGTTAACTTTGGCGCCATCGACCGATGTGAGCACCACATCGCCCTGACGCAGCTCCATGCCGCTAATCACACCCTTGCTGGGGTCTTCCCAGTCGGCAGGCGTAGCCACCTCGAGGTTGAGGTTATTGCCCGCAAAGTCATATACATTTTCTTGAGTTGTTGCGTTGGCAACAAATTGCCATCCACACAATAGCGCCAAGGCGCCGAGTTTAGTAACAATGTTCATAGTGTATAAAAATTTGGATTATTAAAATATTGATTATCTATTGTGCTAAAGAAGGTTTCTGCCTCGATAAGAAATCATTGGTAGAATTGTTGGTGTCGATGAGCCTGCCACTACTGTCGCGCTTGCGAATCACCGAGGTGCCATATCGCGACTTGTCGCTCGATGTCTCGGCACAATAGGTCCAGCCTGCATCGAGCATGGGCGAGGCCACATTCCACGCCCACTCGTTCCTGATGGCAAGGTTCACCCAGTCAATCACCCACGAGTTGGGAATAAAATATCCATCGCCAGTGCTCTCATAGGTTCCCCATGCAGCATTGACAATGTAAGAGTACTTGTAGAAGTTGTTAGCAATGAACTCGTCGTTGCTCGAGTGCATGCGCACCAGCCCGTAGGACTTCGATCCCTTGTTGTTGAGCATGGTGTAGCTCCACAAGTCGCTGTACCACTTCACTAGATTAGCCACAGCGGGATTGTCCTCGTCGTAGAACTCGGTGTTAGGACTCACGTCGTAGAACTCAAAGTCAGCATGGCTCAGGTCGATCGAGGTGGAATTGATGTTCGTGTGGTCCTTGGCATTGAGAGCAATGACAAGCGACTCGCCAGCCTCAACAGGAACACTGGTGCCATTGCCAGGGATGAGGTAGAGCCAGCTCACTGTGATGGCGTCCTTCATGAGATTGGGGGTGAGTTCCCATTGCATGTCGGTCTGGAACTTCGACTCAACGATGGCCAAACTGTCGGCATAGATCAGGTGGTCGCTATTGTTGGTCAGGATGAGATACTGGTCGTCGGTGTAAGGACGCTGGGTGCCACTGAAGGTGCTTGAAGTGAAGAAAATCTCCTCTATCACCATGCCGGCCTCGGCATTGTAGTTGTTGAAGAGCAGCGTGATTGAAGTGTTGTCGCTAACCTTAACTCCCATCGACTCGGCCCTCATGGTGGTCCTGGTAGTGCTTGAACCAATGGCGTAGGTGATGCCTCCAGTAGCCTTGATGTTATACCGGCCCTCGGGAACAGTGATTGTGGCGGTGTAGTCATTGTCGCTTTGCTCAAAGTTATTGACTTCGCAGGTGGCAAGTGTCTCGATGTTGGTCATCACCACTTGTGCCTCGTCAAGACTGGCGTTGTCGAGATTGATGGGCAGTTGCACACTGATGCTCAGCTGCACCATGCGGGCAACATCATCGTCGTTGCTGCACGATGTGAGCCACAGCAGCAAGGTCAGCACACTAATGATATATAGCTTGTTCATGTTCATCAAATGTAAATTCCTAAAGAAAACAATAACGAATTATCACACTCACGGTTGTAGCCAACGGTGATGTCGTAGCGCACTGCACCGAACACCGAGTAGCGCGTTCTACCTATGTGATAGTCGGCCCTCATGCCAGCACCTGCGTGAGTGTAATTGGAGCTCAACACAGTGAAGTTGTGCTTTATCATGTCGATGAAATGGGGTTCCATGTCGGCAAGTGGCATGAGCAGGTAGTCGTTGACGCAGGCGTGGTAAGAGCCACCAAGATGAGTGGTAAGGGTCCATTGCCTTGAAGGAGCAAAAATCGCCTGTCCCTCGAGCTGGCCAAACACATGACCACGCTTCATGGCACGGCGTGGAGTCACAAAGTGCTCACGGTTGCCATCGTAGCCTGCACTGGCCTTGACCCACCATGCGGTGGTTCCATTGCGGCCCACCATGGCAGTGAGCGAAGTGTGGATGATGTAATTCTTATACATCGTGAGGTGGGCAATGACTGGATAGATTTGTGACGATGAGGTACCAGCTAGGTACTGGTCGGTGGAGCGACGGTTGAACTGATAATCACCCCACAGAGCATAGTTGAGAGCACCGCAGTGCTTCCAACCAACCCTAAGGCCCACCTCCTTGTTGTAGAGTGTGGTGAGTGGCAACGAGTTGAGCATTCGAGCCACACGCTCATAGCTGTGCTGGGAGGCCCATGCCGTGGCAATGACACCATTGCTGTGCCTGTGAGGCGACACGTCGGCTTGCAGCTTAATGCCTCCACCCTTGAAAATAAGGTCGTTAACATCGCCCGAAAAGCGGGTGTACACCTCGCCAAGGCCCATGAGCTGATACTCAGGAATGCTACCCAATGGTTTATAAAAGTCTACACTACACGTCTGGCGATAGATATTGCCCTGGAGCGCGAATGCTATAACGTGGTTGGCAATGTCATAGCCCGCTCCTGCCCTCAGCGTGAGGTCGCTCACGATGCTGCGATTGCGAGGGTCGACCTTGCGATATTCCTGCTCGGCGCGAAACAGCATCTCGCCACCCAAGTGCCACCGTCCCCTATGCGTGCCATAGCCGCCCTCAAACACATACTGCTCCCTGCGTGTGTTGCCACCCAGGGTGTCGCCCAACACGTCGGGCTGCAGCAAGTCGTAGTCGGCAACTGAATTCCACTTGATGTTACGGTTCTTTCCTGTAGAGTACGACGCCCTACCCCACACCGCCGTGCGATTGCCGAGGCGAATATAGGAATCGGCCTTTACTGCCACCAGCGACTGGCCTGTGCCATGTTGCAGCAAGAATGGTTTGGTGAGCCGCTGCCACTGGGCCGTGAGATAGATGTGCGTGAGCGAGGTAGCGTAGGCGCCCTCCTTCATGGCAGGGTTGGTCCAAGTGAGCTCATTCACGTCGTTAATGAGCGATTGATGCTCCACAATGGCATCGTGGCGAGAAATTGTGGAGTCAACAGCCTGTGCATGTGCACCAATGTGCCAAGCAGCAAGAGCAAGCATTACAAGCACTTTATTTCTCATAGCATCAATCCATTAGAATCATTTCAAGTGAAATGACGTTTTTATTAAGTTCAACAATCGACACATAGTCGCTTAGCGCCCTGAACTGAGCCACACGAGAGCCTTCAGCTCCAGCGACCGAATAACGCACCACGCCCTCCACACTTATTGAGTAAGCGCCGCGCAACAAGTCACCAACCACTAAGGAGCCAGCATGTGTGCTGCCAGCAAGAGTGACTGTGTTGCGGGTGTTGAGGTTCATCATGTGCAGGGAATACTGCATGGTCTCGATTGTGCCACCATCGGGCAGAGTGAGGTCTATGCTGGCAATGGTGGTGTAGTCGTCACGGTCGTCGTGGCAAGATGCAGTGCAAAGCACCGCCAGCACACACATTATATATATTATACTCTTTCTCATAGTTTGATATTCATTTCTAAACCAAAATAAGGAGTCACATGGCGACGAATGGTAACACCATCGCGCTCATAGCTGGGAGTGTAGTCCCAAATCTTGTTGCAAAACATGGCAATATGCAAGTGGTCGTTAAAGAACTTCTTGGTAACCTTGAAGTTGACATTCATCGAGAATGGCACCTTAAAAAGATCGTACATCGACTCGGTGTTGTTGCGCACCAGGTAGCGAAGAAGGGCATCCTCGGCCATAGCGGGCTGCCAGGTGTGAAGGTTCCCATCAAGGTCGATAAACTCGCTGGGATAGTTGCTGATGGGCTGGCGCTGATTTGACGTGAACCACAAGCATTGAGCCGAGATTGAGAATCCCAACTTGAGGCGTGGCACATCGGTGTCGAGGGTGAAATTGGTGTTTACCATCTCGTCGGTGTAGCCCTCGATGTCGTTATAGATTCCCACATAGGGAATGGGCTTGTCGCCCACCACCTGCGACGGCCGCTCCATGAGCGCCACCGAGTTGCGGTGCACGGTGCGGAACCATGCGCCATTGATGGTCAGGCGAGTGTGAAGCTTGGCAATGCGCCGCGATGCGAAAGTGTATTCCACACCTTCTTTCTTGGTTTGGCTACCATTGGAGTAGCGAGAGTGTGCCACCAGCTCACGTGTTTCTTCAAAGGGGACACCATCCATCGAGGGCGGGCCATCGAGAGCATCGGCATCAATGCCCGAGGTGTCGTAGAGCTTGTAACTGTAAGGTGCATACACTGCAGTGGAACGAAATCCCGAGGTCATATTCTCGCGAAAATAGGTGACCGAGAGCCGATTACCTGCTATGTTGACATCGGCAGTGAGTTCCCACTTGAAGTTGCGAGCGGCCTGCAGGTCAAAGTTGGTGGGGTCGATGACATAGGTCATCACATTGATGCGCTTGTAGGACTCGTTGGGATGGTAATAGTTAAACTGAATCAGGTCGATGTAAACAGGCTCTGGATAAAGATGCTCAATAGTTGGCATCTTAGTGTGCTGGCCCACACCAGCTGCCAGCCGCACGAAGCCCACCTCGTTGCCCACGCTAAACTCAGGGAACGTCCAACCCATGTTCACGCGAGGATCCCAATAGAACTTGCTGCTCATGGCATAACGGCTCGAGAGGTTCATCATGTGCGAACCGCGAATGCCAGCCACCAGCTCAAGGGTGTTACCTGCAACGGTCGTTTTAAGGTTTTCTTCGGCATAGAGCGAGAGTGTGTGAGCTGCAGGAATCTTGGAGATGTCGCGTGGGCGACCACTCATGCCTGGATACAACGGCCGCGTGGGGTCGAATATCTGCCCCTTGCCGTAGTTCTTATCCACGTTCCAGTCCAAGCCAAGCAACAGCGAGTTAGAGATTCTCGTCGATGGCACTTGGAGTTTGCTGTTCACTTTCAGAAACAAATTAAACGGCTTACCCTCAACGCGGTGCTGAGCGGTGTAGCTGTAAGGCAAAATCACAGCATCGCTCTCGCCTGGCTGCATCGATGTGGCAGCAATGGTGGCACGGCGCAGCTGCACCAGTTTCTCGCGCTTTATGTTATCGTTGTCGAGCGAGGTGGCCAGCATCGCATTAAGCACCTTAAACCACGAGTCGTGATCACTGGGTTTAAGACTGAACGACGTAGTCAAGGCCCAGCGGTTATAGGATGACTTATAGGTGTCGACAGCACCCTCATTGAGGTCGGGGTCGGTCTTGTCGTTGTCGAATGATCCAGTATAATCAACATTGGCCGAGAGCGACGAGTTAAACCTCGACGTGCTCCAAGCCTTGTGCAGTCGGGCCGAGAGCGTGAATCGCTTGTAGTTCTCGAGTGTGTTGCGAGGATCGATGCGCGAGTCGAGATAGTCGGCACTGATGTTGAGCGACAACTTGCGTGGCTGCCATTCCAGCCCCTTTCCCAAGTAAAAGAGATAGCTACCCATGTCGGCTTTGAGGCGTGCAGTCACATTGTTGCCTCCTCGCTTGCGTTCTATCTTAACCAGGCCGCTGGTAAGGTCACCATACTCTACCGAAGGGATGCCTCGCACTATTTCCACACGTTCAATGTCGTCGGTTGAAATGGTGCGCATGTCCACACCTTGATTGGTGAAGTCACGCTTAAGCGACTGGCTATCGGTGCCACCGCTCACATATTGCATGTTGGCATTAGTCGAAATGGGGGCGCCATCAATCATGAAACTTGTGCCCAGCGACGATGTGGAGTAATTAGCATCGCCTCCGCCAGCCTCACGCAAGCTAATGGTGCTCGGGTTTGTCAGGTGCGGATCCTGCGCACGGCCTCCAGGTATAAGTTCCATCATGTCGCCAAAACTCGATGGCTGCAAGTGGTCCATCGCCTGGCGACCAATCACCGATGTTGTGCTCAAATGCTTCGACTCTTGAGCTGTGACAACCACTTCATCCAGCGCATTGGTCTGTGATTCTATAAGATATTCCCCATTATGCACTTTCTCAACAAGAGTTTTATAACCCACATAGGAGACAGTTACAGTAGCCGCCACATTAGGCACCATGATAGTAAAGTGACCATCAACACCCGTAACGGCAGCAACACCGTTGCCACCTGTTATCGATACTACAGCGCCTATCATGGGTTCTCGTGTGGCCTTATCAAGCACCAGACCAGTTATTTTAGTTTGCGCATTGGCAACAATTGTTACTGCCATCAGCAACAATGTTAGGCTTGTTCGTTTTATTTTCATCTATATATTTTAATTGCGACTGCAAAATTAATACTTTAAACCATAATGAGCAATCACAAATAGTTGTGATGTTATGCCCCATTTCTACACATTATTAATTAATAATAGCGAAATGCTACTGGCACTGCATCATAAAACAGAGCACACTACGACTACTGCGCTAGCTAATGCCAGCTACCTAATTGAACCAGTAGTTGCTTTGCTATAATTTGCCTTTTTAAACATATTTAAATAATATATTTGCAATTTTGGTTTGTGGTGTGTGTTTTATTGTGTAATTTTGTGGTTGAATTAAGCAATAAAGAAAATAACAACTTAAATATCAAATTCTTATAGTTATGGCTTTTTTAACTAACGACAAATTGACAATCGTCGGCGCAGCTGGCATGATTGGTTCAAACATGGTACAAACTGCCCTCATGATGGGCTTGACAAGTGACATCTGTCTCTACGACGTGTTCTCACCCGAAGGCGTTGCCGAGGAGATGCGACAGAGTGGTTTTGGTGATGTGAAGATCACCGCAACTACCGATGCAAAAGAAGCTTTCACCAACGCAAAATATATCATCTCGAGTGGTGGTGCACCACGCAAGGCTGGCATGACCCGCGAGGACTTGCTTAAGGGCAACTGTGAAATTGCACGAGGGCTGGGCGAGAACATCAAGGAGTACTGCCCCGACGTTAAGCACGTGGTCATCATCTTCAACCCTGCCGACCTCACAGGTCTTGTAACTCTTCTCTATAGCGGACTGAAACCCAACCAGGTGACTACTCTTGCTGGTCTTGATAGCACTCGCCTCCAGAGCGCTCTTGCCAAGAAGTTCAACGTGATGCAAAGCGAGGTTACTGGTTGCGCCACCTATGGCGGCCACGGTGAGCAGATGGCAGTATTTGGCTCGCACGTGAAAATCGACGGTAAGCCATTGACCGACATCATTGGCACTCCCGAGTTCCCTGCCGAGGAGTGGGAGCAGATGAAGCTCGACGTCACCAAGGGTGGCGCCAAGATTATTGAGCTTCGCGGCCGCAGCTCGTTCCAGAGCCCTGCCTACCTGTCGGTTGAGATGATTCGCTCGGTCATGGGCGGTGAGAAGTTCCGCTGGCCTGCTGGCACCTATGTTAAGAACGGCAAGTATGACAACATCATGATGGCAATGGACACCACACTCGATGAGAACGGCTGCTCGTTCAAGGTTCCAGAGGGAACACCCGAGGAGAACGCCAAGCTCGATGCAAGCTATGAGCACCTGTGCCACATGCGCGATGAGCTCGTGACACTCGACATTGTTCCACCCATCAGCGAGTGGAACAAGATTAATCCCAACTTGTAATCATGTAACCATCACACATAACTAAGAGGCTGCAAAACCAACTAATATTAAGGAGGTTGTGCAGCCTCTTTGTTTTATAACCATCATTTTATGAACAACATCAAATTTTTCATCACTGCATTGCTCATGACTATGAGCTGCATGACGGGTGTGAGAGCCCAAGACGCGAAAACCTATCTCACAGTCGACCAGATGCCTAACATCATCAAGTGCCTGCCTGCTCCTCCCGACACCACCAGCGAGCAGTTTGCACACGACGTGATGCGCTACTACTGGGGCAAGGAACAGCGCAACGATCCAGCTCGAGCTGCCATGGCACGCCGCGATGCAATTGGGGGATATGAGACGCTGCTCAACATCTTCAGCGAGCCGTTTGGTATGCACATCAGCAAAACCGAAACTCCCGAGATTTGGAAACTGATGACCACAAGCATCAAGACCACCAACCTGATTCGTGTCGCACCCAAGAATTACTACATGCGCAAGCGACCTTTCCTGCGTTTCAACGAGCACCTGTTCACTAATGGTGCCGAGGAAGATGAGGAAGAGCTGGGACGTGAAGGATCTTATCCCTCGGGCCACACAGCACGAGCATGGGCATGCGCCATGCTCCTTGCCGAGCTCAATCCAGCTTGCGCCAATGACGTCTTTGCCCGAGCCTACAAGTACGGCGAAAGCCGTGTGATTGTGGGTGCCCACTGGCAGAGCGACGTTGACGCTGGCAGGCTCATGGCAAGCATCGGCTACTCGCAGTTGCACAACAGTCCTGAGTTCTGCCAGCAGATGGCTCGTGCCAAGGATGAGCTCAAGCGACTGGGTGGTGGCAAGACAACTGCCACTAAGGCCGTTGACCCTGCCGACGACAGTGGATTCGTGCGAATTACCGATGCCATCCCCGATGCAATCCTCGAGATTCGCTACTATAGCACCTACAACTTTGTGGGAGAGCGCATCGATGGCTATCAAGCACCAGTTGCCTATCTCACACGTGAGGCTGCTGCTGCTCTCAAGGCCGTGAGCGACGACGTGAAAGCACAGGGCTACCGACTCAAAATCTACGACGCTTATCGCCCACAGTGCGCTGTTGACAACTTCATGCGCTGGGCACAGAATCTCAACGCCACCGAGATGAAGGAATACTTCTACCCCACACTGAAGAAGGATGTTCTCATCCCCGACTATATTGCTCGCAAGAGTGGTCACACACGAGGTTCAACGGTCGACCTCACTCTCTTTGACATGCGCACCGAGAAAGAGGTTGACATGGGAGGCACTTTCGACTGGTTTGGTGTGGAAAGTCATCCTGACTTCGGTGGAAACCCCGACACTGGCAAGTACACCGGGGGCAAGTCGCCCGCTGGACGCACAATCACCAAGAAGCAGTTTGAGAATCGCTTGATTCTGCGCCGAGCCATGCTGCGCCACGGCTTCAAGCCCCTCGACACCGAGTGGTGGCACTTCACCCTCAAGAACGAGCCTTACCCAAGCACCTATTTCACATTCCCTGTGAAATGAGCAAGGATATAGGAGTCTAAAGGCTTTCACACCTTTATTATACTATTAAGTGCAGAAAAATGTCAACATTTTTCTGCACTTTTCAATGTAAAGCAATGATATTATCAGTGTAATTTCACTTGGTCGCAAAGCGATAGGTGAGGCCAAAGCTCAGAATTTCCTTAAACTGCCAGTAGCGCCAGTCCTTGTTCCAGGGGCGCGACTTGTCGTAGCGCAGGTGAGTGAATATCTGGGTGCTCAAGTGGCTGCTCACCGAGAAGGAGAAGGTGTTCTCCCAGTCACCCTGAACGTATTTATAATCGGTGAATGCATAGAGCCTCGTCTTCCAGTTGATACTGGGAGTGATTTTCCATTCAAATTTCATTTCCACCGTTGAACCAAAGCTATGCTTGGTGTGATGACCAGCGTCGATGCCAAATTTTGTCGGGTCAATCTTGATGATTTCGCGGCATATCTTCAGGTTGTAAGAAAGCGGAGCAATTGACAGGTTAAAAAGCTTGTAACCGTCCTTATCCTTGTAGTCGTAGGTCATACCAAGACCCACATTAAGTTCACCCGACGACAGGAACGATGCTGCAAGGTCGTGAGTGTTGGCAACATAGTTGTTTAACAGCTGTGTCTTGAAGAGCAGCGTTGCCGAGTAGTACCAGTTTTTCACGGCCTTATATCCAAGCTGTGAGTTAAACTGGAAATTGTCCTCATTGATACTGTAGCTGCGCAGGCTGTCGCCCTTGGCGGTGGCGATACCCAGGCGATAATGCACGGTGTTGTTAAAGAGCCAATTGGGGTGCAACTTCTGGTTTAGATTACAGTCCCACTGCACATCGGCCAGGAGGTTAAGGTTGTTCTCTCCTCCTTGATACCAGTTTTCGCTGATGTAGGCCTGGGTGCCATGAAGGCTGCCCACGAAGGTGTGCAACCAGTTGTGCATCTTCACTTCACGGCGATCCACTGGCTTGAACTTCTCTCCATCAATCTTGTTGGTTTCAACCTGCAGTTCAGTTGCCGATGGGTCGGTCTCAACCACAACCTCCTTAGGAGGCTTGGGTAGCAGGCTCTCGTTGAATCGCACAAGCTCGGGGTTGTCCACCATGATGCGGCGCCGGCTGTCGTGCACCCTGCTCCACTGTTGCTGAGCACGGTCAATCCAGTTGTTGTCCACTTTAAGCCCTGGTTTATTATTGCTCACAGCAGGTGCCGTCGCACGATGTGTGGGCAGGTTGTCAAACACCAGCGGCATGAGCAGGTATTGGCTCGTGGAATCGGGCTGAGCCTGCAATCGCTGCGGCAGTGCCACTGCAGCAACCATGGCAGTTATTATGATGATTGCATTAATAAAGCTTTTTCGCATAAGTCGATTTTTTTTGCAAAATTACACAGAATTCTGGGTTAACCGATTGATTATAGTGAAAAAAATAATATCTTTGCAATCTTATAGTATGATTACTATGATTAATGACATAATCATATCACGCCTTATACACATCACTTTACTATTGATGACACCGATTGTGGGGCTTGCCCAGACCTTTGACCAAATGGTTGAAAGCCTTAATGAACTTTCGTTGCCTCAGGTCAACCTGGAATACACCACCACAGTGGACAGCAAGTACTACGTGCCAGGCCTGATCACTATTGCACAATATGGACACGAAAATGTGGTGCACAACTGCATGCTAAGATATCGAGGACAAACAGCACTGTATCTCGAAAAAAAGGCTTTTGCTGTGAAACTCGTTGACGAGGATGGCGAGAAACTCGACGACAACCTGCTGGGATTGCGCGACGACAACTCATGGATTCTCGATGCTATGGGAGTCGACAAGCTGAGGATGCGCAACCGAGTGATGTTCGACCTGTGGAACGAATTCAACTCCACCTGCTGGCCAACCGACTACGGCAATCGCAATGGCACCGTGGGCACCATGGTTGAGGTGTGGCTCAACGGACAGTACAACGGCATCTACTGCCTGAGCGACAAGATTAACCGCAAGCTGCTCAACCTGCGCAAAGCCAAGGAAAACGACGACGGAACCATCTCTGTGAAGGGGCTGCTCTACAAGGGGAGCCGACGGGGCACATCTAACGCCCTATTCAACTATGACGAGGCACCAACCGACACAGTCAACTGGAACTCCTTTGAACTGCAATATCCCGACGATTATCCATCGCTCAACACATGGCAACCACTCATGGACCTTATCGACTTCAACAGGGTTGACGATGACCAGTACTTCAGAGAACACTACCAGGAATGGTACTACGTTGACAACCTGGTGGACTACTGGATATTGATAGTCACCATGGGAATTCACGACATGCCCTACAAGAACACATTCCTCTCTACACCCGACATCAACTTCGAGCATCGCTACATGATCACGCCATGGGACTTGGACGCTTCAATAGGCAACTATTACAACGGCACACACACCAACTTTGCCTTCGAAATCGACCACATGAACATTTACGCACCTTTCAACCGCATCGTTCCTTATAATATTGACGGATTCAAGAATAAGGTGGCGCAGCGATGGCTTGAGCTAACTCAAGGGCCACTCTCGGTCACCAACCTCGAGAACCACCTGCGAGCACAAGCACAGCGGCTGGTGGAGAGCGGCGCATGGCAGCGAGAATATGAGCGATGGCTTGGAACAGGGGTGGCCGTTGCAAACGACATAAATGTGGAACTGAACTACTCTCTTAACTGGTATCGCCGCAGCATCAACTCTCTGCGGCCTGAAATCAACAAGTGGCTCAACGCCATCACCGACCTCGACCGCATCACTTTGGCCACAGTCACAAGAATCTACAACTACATCTTAGGAACAACCACCACAGCCGATGATGAGCTCGACATCAATCATGACGGTGTTGTCAACTCGGTCGACATCACCATTTGCTACAACTATCTGCTGGGGATTGAGCAATAAAGAGGGACAATTTAATGACGTGACAGTCACTCCTCGTCATCACCGTCGAGGAGCTCAGCGTTGAGCAAGTCATCATCGCCTTGAAGGTAGAGCGTGTGCTTGCTGAGGGCATCAGGGTCAACCTCACACGCAAGCTGCATGGCACGATACTTCGGGCGAAGGACCAACAATTCAACCATGTAAGCTATCACAAACCAAATGCCGCACAGCACCCACAACGCTGTGTAGAAGTCTTTCATCTGCATCAATGAAGCGCCGTTCACCTGCATCTGCACATAAGCGGTCGAGCCCCAATAGCCTGGAATCATGCGACTAATCACGTCCCAGTAAGGAGCGATCTGGTAATGGGGCCACGACACTCCTGTGAGAAACACAAAGACGACTGATGTGAAGGCAAGTAGCAAGAACACGCCCTCGCGATTGTTGACAAACACACGCACAGCTTGCCCCATAAACGAGCAGGCAAGCAGGAATGGAAACATTATCAATGCTATCTCAATGAAACTGCCGTTCATCGGGAACTTGAATATCAAGGGAACAATGTGCAACGCAAATATCGCTGGCAGCAGGTAGTAGAACAGGTGAGCAAGCGCCTTGCCTAAAATCATCGCACCAGGCAGTGCCTTAACCTCATCCAGGCGGTCGATGCCGCGGTTGCGACGACGACGACCCATGCCTCCAGCATGAATCATAGCTATACCCATTATCATGCCCTGTTGCAACACATAAACGAGAATGAATGGCAGCACGGCCGAGGCTATACCCATCGCAGTGTTGCCCAGTGGCACCTGACGACTCTCTACTAAACCACCATCCATGCTTATGATGTGAGCTGCCTTGGCACCCTGGAGCTTAGTGCACATCTCCATCTGCACATTGGTCAGCGCTGTGAGCATGGCTTTGTAGCGCATCATCACGCTCATGTCGGTGTAGAGCGACACATGGCCCTGATTGCCACGCATCACTTGGGTCTCGAAGTCGGCGGGAAAATACACTATGCCATAGCACTCCTTGCGAGCCATCATCTGCTTGGCCTCCTCCATGTCGTTGGCATAGGCCTTGACTTGCACATCGGGGGTGGCATCGAGCTTTCGAGTAAACTCACGGCTAAGATCGGAGTGGCTGTCATCAACCACCACCATGGCTTCGTCGCGCACCACCTCAGGGTTGTAGATGAGTGAGTAAAGTGGAGGATACACAATAGCAAGCACAACAAAGAATATGATCACAGCCTCATCACGAAAGATGAGCTTGAACTCCTGCTTCATCGTGAGGCCTATGCTATGCAGCCATCCTATTTTCTCTCCATTTTCTTTCATCTTTACTATGGAATATAGAATGGGTCAAGACAGTGCTTACGCAACTTCCACAACATAGTCGCTGGCAATAAGCTATACACGATTAGTATCACATAGTAGTAACGCGAATAGAACAAGTCGATGCCGTTCAACGCTTGGTCTACGTAAATCAAGAAGTAGTACTTGATGGGCATCAGGTAACCTATTGGCACCACCCACGAGTACATCGCCTCCTCGGGAAGGGAGAATCCGCAAAAGCTGAACGACAACATGCCCAGCAGTGTGCAGATGGTTGATGCATATCTGAAATTAGGAACCAAGCTTATGACAAACAGAGCAAATCCCTGACTAGCAAGCACCAGCAGGGCCATTGCTGCTATCATGTTCCATGGATTGCAGTTGAGTGGAAAACCATAGTTCACATACATCATATACTGTATCCACAAGCCCACATTGATGAAGATGAACGACTGAGGAAACAGCTTGGTAAAGGTGGCGAGCACAATCGAATTGTCGGCCGTGCGCAACCAGTTGCGGCTTGTGCCGGCATGCCATTCCATGCCTATGCTGAACACCGTGATTAGCATCACTATCAGCGCTAGCAAGCAAGGCACAAACGAGCCACTCAAGTAGTAATTGTAACTGAGCCACGGATTCTTGAGAGGATGCACATGAGTGACTATGGGCTGCAACGTAGCGCTTACCATCTCGCTGGGAAGGCCCAGTGTGGTGAGCACATTCTGCACGATGCCGCCATTGGCGAGCACAGTCAGGGTCTTGAAACCCTTATACTGCATCGACGCTGGGGCAAAATAGGAATAGTTGATATAGTAGCTCAATGTGGGCTTCTTGTTGCTCAACGCCTTGGTCGAGAAGTCGCTGGGTATGAAGAAGAAGCCAAACACCTCGCCGCGCTGCACTCCGTCGATGGCCTCGCGATAGTTGTCGTAACTCTTCACGATGCTCACTTGCTGAAACGCGTTGAGGTTGCGGGTGAGCTTGCGCGAGAGGTCGCTCTTGTCAAGGTCAACAATCCCCACTGGGGTGCGCTGCACCACTCCGTCCTTCATCAGGTCGAAGAAGAACCAAGCACTCAACAGCGGCACTAGCACCATCATGCACAGATACAATGGGCGCCGTGCAAGCTGCTTCCAGCCTCGGGTTATCGAGTTGACAAGAATCCTAAGCACGGTCTCTATTATTTAAGTATCACCGACATGCCTGGCCTGAAGTTCTCAATGGTCTTCACTGGGCGGGCTTTAACCTCAAAGGTCTTGCTGTCGTAGTCGCCATAAGCCTTGGTTGCGCTCCATGTCGCATAGCTGCCCATGTCGTGCACATGAAACACCTTCATCTTCACTTCCTTGTTGTTGAGCGCAGGTATCATCACATCGATTTCCTTGCCCACTACCAGGTCGTTAAGGCGCTCCTCACGCACATTGAAGGCCACCCACATGTCGTCGAGCTGTGATATTGTCATGATGGGCGATCCCATGATAACCAGCTCTCCCACATGAGGATAGATGCTCGCAACCTCGCCATCGCAGGGTGCCACCAAATACTGGTCCTCGAGCACGGCCTCCACCTCTTTCACTGTCGCCTGTGCCACATTCTCCATGCCGCGCGAGGCGGCCTTGTCCTCGTCTTGAGCACCATTCTGGGCCATCTGCAACTGAGCCTCGGCGGCCTCTACTGCGGCAGTTGCCGTTCCCACTGCTGCCGTCGATGCTTCGAGGGCTGCCTTTGCCTCGTCGCGCTTTTGCTCGCTAACCACCCCCTCGTTGAACAGGTTGTTGAGGCGCTCATAGGTCTTGCGCGAGATTTCCTCGGCTGCAATCGCCTGATCCTTCACCGAGCGGGCCTGGTCCACCATCTTCTGCGCTGCCGCAATTATTTCATATCGGGTGCCTTTCTCAACCTTGAGATTCTGACTTGATGCCACATTTTTCATCTCCTTGGCCTTGGTCAGAGTGGCATCGGTGGTCGACGAGTAAATCTTTGCCAAGCGCTGGCCTTTGTGCACATAGTCGCCCTCTTTAACATAGAGCTCCACCATGCGACCTGCAAGCTTGCCACTGATGCGCACCACGTCGCAGTCGGCCTGTCCCTGTATTGTTCTATCGGCAGGACGCAGGTGCATGATGCCCCAAATCGCCATGCCGGCAACCACCGCCACAAGGATGAGCATCGCACCTATGAGCGACAGGCGCTTGGCCTGACGCACCTTGCGCCGCTTGGCCTTTTGCTCAGCAGCTTCTTCCTCGGCGGTTTTGAGCTTCGGAGCTGCTTGTGGTGGTTTCTGATGAGGATTTCCATTTTTTCCAGCATTAGCAGCTGGCTGCTTCTCAGCTGCTTCCTGAGGCTCTTTTGACTCTGACTTGTTAATAACTTTATCTTGATTATTCTCCATATCTATTGATTTTTGACTCAATATTTCATTCGACCGGTCACCTTCGAGAGGTAAACGTCGCATATCATCACATCGATTTCGGCGTCAATCTTATCGCTGTGGGCCTTGAGCCATGCGGTCTGAGCGGTGAGCACCTCATCACTGGTCGACATGCCCTCGCGGAAGGCCAGCTGCGCCACTCGCAGGTTCTCATCGGCCTGGGCAAGGTTGGCCTTGGTCATCTCATAGGTCTTGTAAGCCTCCTGATACTTGAAGTTGGCCTGAGTTACCTGCAACTCAATTTTCTCCTTGGCTTCTTCCATCTCGAGACGCTTCATTTTAGCATCAACAAGCGCGGCCTTGTATTTGTTGCTCAACCCACCCCAGTGCCATATTGGGATTTTAATCATTGCACCTATTGCATAGTTAAAGCCAAATTCCTTCTTGAAACCATTGTAAACGTGAGGATTAGTCACAAACACGCCACCCACTGCGGCTATGGTAGGCAGCATCTCGCTGCGAGCCACCTTGGCTTTCTCGTCATACACTTTCACACCAAGCTCAAGAGCATTGAAGTCGTGACGGCGGTCATACACTTGAGCCATGTCAATTTGGCTCGGATACATCCCCACATTCAGGTCGGTTCGGCCCTCATCGGCGAGAATCATGGGCTCATCAAGGGGCTCACCACACAGCTGCGCCAGAGCCATGCGCGAGAGCACAAGGCCGTTCTTCACCTTGGTGAGCGCCACATTGGCCTCATTCACCTTCACATCCACGCTCAGCAGCACCGCCCTAGTGGTCACGCCCTGCTGCAGCATCTTTTTCACATCATTATCAAGGTTCGTCACCAGCTGCAAGTAGCTCTCAGCGAGTTTCTCCTTGGCCTTGAGCGACACCACAAGCCAGTAGGCCTGGTCCACGTCATATATCACATCCTCGGCCTTGCGGTCGTGCAACAACTTGGCAATATTCTCGGCATACTTCGTGATTTGGTTCATAGCCTTAATTTTGCCTCCCATGTAAATGGGCTGCGTCACCAGCACTCCTGCAGCAAAGAGGTTGTGTGTGTCAAACGTCAAAGCGTCTTTCACCTTCTGCGTCACAGCATTCACCTTGCTACCATCAATCGAAATGCCCAACCCTGCCGCAGCATCAATCATGAAATCGTAGTTGCCTGTGGCTGGATTGAGAAATTGCGTGGGAGTAATATCATTAATGTCTACAAGCGATATGTTACGACCAGTGTGAACATAGGTGCCAGCAAAGTCAATCGACGGTTTGTAGGCAGCCTGAGCCTGCTTGCGTTGATAACCTGCCTGCTCAATCTTAAGCTGCTCTATGCCCATCTGCTTGTTGTTGCGCAAAGCCATGTGACGGCACGAGTCAAGTGTCACCTGCCCGCTTGCGGCAAGCGCCACAGCCAACACTGACATTACAACCAAAATTCTATTTTTATACATAAATTATTCCTATTATTTTGGCGCAAAATTATAAAAATATGTATAGACACACAACATTTTATGTTACTAATGCATCAGTACAAGCATTTTCAGAACACTATCAATGCCAAACAGGACACCGCTTAAACACATTGTGCTATAACGCCGTAACTGGCTCAACAACATAACCACGCGACCGCAGGAGCTCAATCAAGCCATCCTTGCCCACAAGATGAGCAGCACCCACCACAATGAGCATGCTCTGCACCGGAAGTGTGCGCTCAATGCGCTCCATCCACTTGCGGTTGCGAGCATACGACAAGCGCTCCATTCCATCAGCACCCATCCCCATTTTCTCGTCAAGCACCAACGACTCCAGTCCGCTCAAGTCCTGATTGTGATAAAGCTCACACAAGCGGCGGTTATACTCGCCAAACTCCTTGTCGCCAGCACACATCTCCACAAGCTCACGAGCCTGATCCTTTAGTGAGCTACCATAGATGATAGACATCTGCACATCAATGGTCTCGAAACCACCCACATATTTTCCCAACTCTGCACCGCGATTCTGCACCGCAATATCAATGCCATTGCTCGCAGCAGACTGAAAATCGGGAAAATACTGAGCCATCTGCAACACCTCAAGCTGCAAAGCCAGGGCAATCGGCTTCAGGCGGCTGAGCTTGTCAAGACCTATCAGCCCCATCATGTAATGCCTCACAACACTGTCAACCATGACATATTCTTCTCGAGTAAGCAGCTTGTCGATCGTGCTATCAGCAGGAGCAAACGACTCCTTCAGCACCTTACTTATAGCATTCTTGCTGGCAAGTTCGTCCCTAACCACCTCGCCATATATGGCATCAACACTGCTTATGGCATCACTCAAGCCTGCCACACTGTCGATAAACTCCCCAGTCTCAAGATGTATGGTGCCAAACAAATACGACGACTTGTAGCAATTGCCACCACTAATGCGCCACAGCAGCTGAGCATGAACAGGTAGCACAGCAATTACTAATATTAATAGAGCCAACCTTTTCTTCATATAATTACCAATACCTATTTTTACTTTTATCCTTAAATACTTAAATAAAAATCACCACAAAAGTAGTCTTTTTTGCACAAAACCACAAATAATAATGACTACTTTCACAAAAATTACCCAATCATAGCGATTGCCCACCCAGCAAAACACACCTAACTTTGCATCGTGAAAATTTTAAAGTGAATTAGTTATTAGTTGAATTACACATAACACACATAGACTTTAATAAAAAAAATAGTTAAGTAAACAATAAAAGCGCCTGCCCGATGAGAATCGCCGCAGGCTCTTTTTTTTAAAAAAATCAATTTTCAATTCAATTAATTTTGACCGAAAGGGGTCGGTTCCTTTTCAGTCAAAATTCAACAGCAAACAACCGAAAATGACTGAAAGGGGTCGGTTCCTTTTCAGTCTTTTTTTGACCATTTTGGGAGCCGTTTTTATTGCATTTTTACCGCTGTCCCCAAAGAATGAGAAAAAATTTAATCGCTCCTCCAAAATTATTGAAGGAAAATAACTATCTTTGCAGTTTGTAATAAATAAAGATATATTAATCGTGGACACTAAATACATTTTCGTAACTGGCGGCGTGGTTTCGTCGCTTGGAAAGGGAATCATCTCGTCGTCAATTGCAAGGCTGTTGCTATCACGTGGCTTTAACGTGACGATGCAGAAGTTTGACCCATATATCAACATCGATCCCGGCACGCTCAACCCCTACGAGCACGGTGAGTGCTACGTGACAGTCGATGGCCATGAGGCCGACCTCGACCTTGGCCACTACGAGCGATTCACCAACATCAAGACCACTCGTGCCAACAATATCACCACTGGCCGCGTGTATCAGAGCGTAATTGACAAGGAGCGCCGCGGCGACTTCCTGGGCAAGACAGTGCAAATCATACCTCACATCACCGACGAGATTAAGCGTTGCGTGAAGCTCTTGGGCAGCACTGGCAAGTACGACTTTGTTATCACCGAGATTGGAGGCACTGTGGGCGACATTGAGTCGCTACCTTTCCTTGAGGCCGTGCGTCAGCTCAAGTGGGAGCTCGGGCGCAACTGCGTGGTGGTGCACCTCACCTACGTCCCCTACATCAAGGCCGCCGGAGAGCTCAAGACCAAGCCCACACAGCACAGCGTCAAGCAGCTGCAGCAAGTGGGCATTCAGCCCGATGTCCTGGTGCTGCGCACCGAGCGTGAACTGCCAGCTGCGCATTGCCGCAAGGTGGCACAGTTCTGCAACGTGAGCCCCGACGCCGTTACCCAAAGCCTCGACGCACCAAGCATCTACGAGGTGCCACTGATGATGCACCGCCAGCGCCTCGACCAAATCATCCTTGAGAAAACTGGCACCCCCTACACTGGCGAGCCCGACCTCACCAAGTGGAACTACTTCCTCAGCAAGCTTCATGGAGCCGACCAGGAGGTTAAGATTGGCTTAGTGGGCAAGTATGTCGAGCTGCAAGATGCCTACAAGAGCATCGACGAGAGCCTGCTCACAGCTGGTGTGTACCAAGATCACAAAGTGAAAATCACATATATCTCGAGCGAGAAAATCAACGACGGCAATGCCGAGTCACTTCTTTGCGATATGGACGGTGTGATAGTCGCGCCTGGTTTTGGCCAGCGTGGCACCGAGGGCAAGTTTGCTGCGCTCAAGTGGTGCCGTGAGCACGATGTCCCCACCTTTGGCATTTGCTACGGCATGCAGTGCATGGTCATCGAGTATGCACGCAATGTGCTGGGGCTCACCGATGCCAACAGCGTTGAAATCGACCCTAAAACTCCATACAACGTCATCGACCTCATGGAGGAGCAAAAGAGCATCACCAACCTGGGCGGAACCATGCGTCTTGGCGCCTACGCATGTCACCTGAAAAGTGGCACGAAAGTTGCAGAGGCTTATGGAAAGCTCGATATCGAGGAGCGCCACCGCCACCGCTTCGAGTTTAACGAGGAATTTCGCAAGCAGTTTGAGGACTCAGGAATGGTCTTCGCTGGCGAAAACCCTGAAACTCACCTGGTTGAGGTGATGGAGCTTCCCAACAAGAAGTGGTACATTGGCACACAGTACCATCCCGAGTACAGCAGCACAGTGCTCTCTCCGCACCCACTGTTCATAGACTTTGTGCGGGCCGCTATCAACAACAAGAACCAGCGAGCAGCCAAGTAGTTAACTATCATCCAAACATTCACTAACATTCAAAAAACAATAACAAAATATCACAGTTAAGAAATTATGGACAAAAACACGGTCATAGGCATGTTGCTCATGTGCGCAGTTATCTTTGGTTTCATGTATTTCCAGCCCAAAGAGGAGAACACTGCGACCAAGCAGCAGGCAACTACCACCGAGAACTCTACAACCCAGGCCATCAACGCCAGCGTCGACACTCTCACGAGCGCCGAGATGACACTACTCGACACTCTCACCGCCAAGAATGGCAACATCAACTTTGAGGGTGTAAATCTTACCAACACCGATGGCAAAGCCACTGGCACAGTAAAAATCGACAACAAGACAATCGACTTGGCAACTCTCGCACATGCCAAGAGCGACGACCCACGCTCGCAAAACCTCGCCGTGCAAGCTATCAAGAATGTGATAAGCAAGTATGCGCAAGCTTCGGCTTTCAGTGCCAACCTCAGCGGCGTCGAGAAAACTGTTGCACTCGAGAACGACTCCATAAGAATCGAAATCAGCACCAAGGGAGGCATCGTCAGCCGCGCCACCCTCAAGGGCTACAAGGCATTCCGCACTCAGGAGGACTACAAGAACAACAAGAGCGTGCCTGTCGAAATCATCAACCCCGACAACAACAGCTATAGTTTCACGCTCAACTCCAACACCCAGCGTTTCGACACTCGCGACTTCTTCTTCACCCCCGAGGCCAAGAACGACAGCAGCGTCACAATGAGTATGAACCTCGAGGGAGGGGCCAAGTGGAGCATTCGCTACACCCTCGTGCCAGGCACCTACATGGTGCGCATGGAAGTGCTGCAGAGCGGCATGGACAAGGTCATCCCCACCAACATCAGCACCATGGACTTCGCTTGGAACCAAAAAATCAAGCGACAAGAGGCTGGAAAGCAGTTTGAGGAGCGAAACAGCGCTCTCTACTGGAAAATTCAGGGCGACAACGACGATGTCGACAACCTGAGCGAGAACGGCAGCAAGGAAGAGACCGTGCAGGAGCGCATCAAGTGGATCTCTGGCAAGAGCCAGTTCTTCTCTACCGTCCTCATTGCCAATCAGGCTTTCACAGGTGCCAAGCTCAGCAGCACTGCCTACGAGCAAGAGCGCAACCCTAAGGAGTATGACACCTACCTCAAGGACATCAACGTCACTTCAAGCGTTGAATACAGCTCGCAAAATCCAGCCCCTGCATCGTTCTACTTCTACTTTGGCCCCAACCGTTACGCCTTGCTGTCGAGCTACGACAAGTTCTCGCCGCAAGAGGACCTGCACCTCACCCGTCTGGTCTCGCTAGGATGGACCCTCTTCCGCTGGATCAACTCGGGCATCGTCATGCCAGTGTTCAACTGGCTATGCAAGTTTGGATGGAGCCTCGGCATCGTCATTCTCGTGCTCACCATCCTGCTCAAGCTCGTGCTCTGGCCGCTCACCTACAAGAGCTACCTCTCGCAAGCCAAGATGAAAATCCTACAGCCCGACATCGCTGCCATCAACGAGAAATATCCCGACCCCAACGACGCTATGAAGAAGCAGCAGAAGACTATGGAGCTCTACAAGCAAGCAGGTGCCAACCCCATGGGCGGATGCCTACCCATGCTGCTGCAGATGCCCTTCCTCATCGCTATGTTTTGGTTCTTCCCTTCGAGCATCGACCTGCGTGGGCAGTCATTCCTATGGGCACCCGACCTTAGCGCCCCCGACGCTATCATCTCACTGCCTTTCAGCCTGCCGCTGCTGGGCGACCACCTCAGCATCTTCTGCTTGCTCATGACCGCTACCAACATTGGCTACACCTATCTCAACATGCAGTCGCAGTCATCGAGCCAGATGCCAGGAATGAAATGGATGATGTACCTCATGCCCATCATGTTCCTCGTGTTCTTCAACACCTACGCCGCCGGCTTGAGCTACTACTACTTCGTGTCGCTGCTCATCACCATCGTCCAGACCTATCTCACACGCCTCACCGTCAAGGAGGACAAGGTGCGAGCCATCATGGCCGAGAACGCCAAGAAGCCCAAGAAGAAAAGCGGGTTCATGGCACGACTCGAGGAGGCACAGCGCCAGCAGCTCGAGCAGCAAAAGCGCAACGCCAAGCGACGCAAATAATGCGATAACCAACCCTATTTATTATTCAACACAACTCTTATTTTTACTACTATGTCATTCATCTACAAATGCCCCAATTGCGGCAACAACGTGACCACCGAGCAACAAGTGACCAACATCACATGCCCTTACTGCGGCAACAGTTATAACACCAATGCCAATCAGCAGCCACCACAGTTTGGAGGCGCACAACAGCAGCAACAGCAATACGGCTACCAGCAGCCCTACCAGCAGCCACAGTATGGCTATCAGCAGCCCTATCGCAGCAACGACGTCTTTGCCGAGGGACCCTCGGGCAAGAGCCGTGGCATCGCCGCTCTGCTCGCCATCTTCCTCGGTGCCCTGGGCATCCACTACTTCTACCTGGGCAAGTCCACCCCCGGCATCGTCTTCCTGGTCGCCAGCCTCATCACCTGCGGCATCCTGGCCACTATCACCAGCATCATTGGCCTGATTCAGGGCATCATGATGTTCTGCATGAGCCAAGAGGAATTCGAGAACAAATACGTCAACCCTGCCAACTCATTCCCGTTGTTCTAACCATCCACCACACACTCACAGCCCCACCATGAGCAAGAAAACACAACAACTGGCACAGCAGGCCACCAAGCTCAAGCAAGCCAAGCTCAACAAGCAGGCCAAGGCTACTCGCAAGCGAAAGATGCTCAAGACTTTCCTTGCTGGCCTGGCTTTGCTCCTCATTGTCATGGGAGCAGCAATGTGGTGGGGCTATAAAAACCGCACTTCCATCTTCCACTGGATGCGAGGCGAGATCGTCGTCAACCGAGACAAGTACCCCATTGTCGGCATCGACGTCTCTGTTCACAATGGCGACATCGACTTCAACAAGGTTAAGGCCGACGGATACTCATTCGTCTTCATCAAGGCTTCCGAGGGGGTCGACCATCACGACTCAAAATTCGACGCCAACTACCAAAACGCACGTCAGGCTGGACTTAAGGTGGGAGCCTACCACTTCTTCCGCAAGAACACCGACGGACTCAACCAGGCCAAGAACTTCCTCGAAACCATTGGATGGCGCAAGCTCGACCTGCCACTCGTTATCGACGTCGAGGACTGGAGCAACGACAAGAACGTCAAGGACGACCGCACACAACGCAATCTCGACACTATGATCGACAACCTGCGGTCTCGCGGACACAAGGTCATGATCTACACCAACGGCGATGGCTACAAGAAATACATCAAAGATGGGCAGGTCAACATCAACCTATGGCTGTGTGCGTTTAAGAGCCCCGACAAAATCAAGCACATTCCACACCAAATGCAGCAGTACAGCCACTGGGGGCGAGTCAAGGGCATCTGGGGCGATGTCGACCTCAACGTCTTCAACGGTTCGCAAGAGCAATGGGATAAGTGGCTCAAAGACTTGGAACCCTATCAACCCGAAGATTCCTACATCGATTCCACTTTAATTGACAACGACAACGAAACCTACATTATCGACGATGAAATATAACAAACTTTTAGCCCTTGTGGCAGCAATAATCCTATCGATGGCAGCAACCACCACACAGGCCAAAATCTACACCTGGGACAAGTTCAACATTGCCTTCGAAGCACCCGAAGGAGGACGGGTGCCTTTCAGCTTCTTCCAGGACCCTAACTCGGCACAAGTCGAGTGGGACGAGATGGTCATGACACTACAACGCTACATCAAGAACGACAACACCAACAAGAAAAACCTCAACGAGCGGCTCAAAAGCCGAGCTCTCGGCTACAACATGTACGACACCAAGCTCAACGAGCTAAAAGTCAAAGGATTCAAGTGTTTCTCACTCGAGGGTACCATGCCCGACGGAACACGATGCGTCATCGCCTACCTCGTGAGCAACAAAACTTCTACCGTCATCGAAGTCGTCGTCAACTACCTGCTCGGAAACCAAGATGTCGTCGAAGACATCATCAAGAGCTTCTCCGAGAACAACAACCAGCAGCCTAACGAGCGGCAGAAACCCAAGCAAAAAATACAAAAGAAAGAAGACGCCGAAAAGCAAGAACAAGAAATCAAGCGAGAAAAGCGACGACAGCAAGAAAAAGTCTTCGAGTGCTAACAAGCACCACATTCAGTGTTAACATCTTTATTAGAATCAGAGTTAAATAACATTTTGTTTTTTTATCTTTAAACCATTGTATTAACTGAAAAATGGCCATCAACTAAAATCCACGCCGCAGCACCTCCCACCAGGCAAAACTGCGGCGTGGTTTCTTGATATTGCCTTTAGACGTGTTTTTTTAATATTGCTTTTAAATATAATAAGGTATTACCTTTGCCCTGTGCATCCCAGCACAAGAGTCCCTTGACATACTGCCACCCATGAAAAAATAACAAAAACTGTCCCACCACCTTGAGTCCCTGAGTCACCCGAGTCAGTTGAGTCAGTTGAGTCAGTTGAGTCAGTTGAGTCACCAGAGTCAGTTGAAACAATAATTTTAGTGCGAAGCACCACTATAATTTTAGCACCAAGTGCCATAATTTCCACTCCACAGGAGTGCCCCCACCGATGCCATGTCCATGATTCCACTGATTCCCACTGATTCCAGTGTTTCCAGCGATTTCTAGAATTTCTAGCTTTTCTAGATTTCCTAGCAATTCCTAGTAATTCCTAGTAATTCCTAGTAATTCCTAGCGATTCCACTGATTCCACCAATTCCAAATAAGTGTCGTCTGAAAAAAAAGCACCGCAAGAGTGCTATCACCCCTGCGGCGCCATTATCTCTCAAGCGCATCGAGCCACAAGGCTCAATGCAACTCGCACGTAGCAGCAACTTAGCGAACAATCACCTTCTTGCCCTTCTCAATCACGATGCCGCGATAGTCGCTGCCCACTGGCTGACCCATGATGTTGTAGCGCTGGCTGTTGCCATTGTTGCCGTCAACATTGATGCCGCTGATTGCGGTATGAGTGGTGCCAGCCCAAGGAGTATAAATCACTTCACCCTTAGAGGCGTCATCCTCTTTGTCATATACAGTGACACGTGGGGTTGAGTCCTTTGCAATATACCAGTAGTTGTTTTGGGCATAAACGGTAGTGCTCGAGTTGTTGTAGAGGTCCCAGCGCTGGAACTCGCCCTCAGGATCGAAACCGTTGGCATACTTATAGTTACCATTGTTGATAAACACATTCTCGCCAGGATTGTATTCCACATCCTTTGCTTCATTGGTGATATAGCCAGCGTTGACTTCAACGTTGCCAATCAGTGTAATGCCCCATGCGTTGCCCTCGATGTGGTTGCCCTGCATGTAGGCCTTGGCAACCACGTCGGCCGAGTTGCAAGTGATGTTAAGACCGCTACCACCCAGGTCGGGATCTGAAATGTAACTGTTATTGAGCACGGTGTTGCCTATCATGCGCACATTGCCAGGACCGGTGAGGGTGATGCCATAAGAGCTGTTCTCAACGAAGTTGTTGGTCACATACAGAGTTCCGGTGGGAGGATTACCCAGCAGGCAAGCCAGAGCTATACCACCCGAGCGGGTAGTGGCTGCTGGACCATGAATCTGATTGCCGTCGATGACAATGTCGTAGGGGCCGGTAGCGCTCATGTTGATGCCTGGATAGAGGCGAGCGCTGGTGTTGGGCTTGTTGATCACGTTGCCCTTGATGGTGATGCCACAAGGCACATTGGCACCACTGGCAACACACGAGAGTGTAGGATTGTTGAACTCGCAGTTCTCCACCAGGTTGCCCTTACTCAGCGATGTGAAGTTGATAACGGCATTGCCACCCTTGCTATTATGGTCGTTAAACACACAATCAGTAGCGGTGAGGCAGCCTTCCTCGGTGCCGTTGCCATAGTTGATGCCCACATAGTTGAAGGTTGAGCCAGTGATTGTTGCGCTCACACCCTCGGTGTACATGCGGAAACCCTTGGCTGTGCCTTCCGAGCCCTCGGCAGCACCCACTGTGGCATTGGTGATGGTGAGGTCGCCGTTAACCTCCATTTCGGTAACTCCTGCGAAGAGCAGAGTCTCGCCCTCGCTAATCACTAGGTCGCCATTGATGGTGAAGTACTTCTTGCTCAGCACGATGTTGTCGTCGTCGTAGCCAATGCCACTCACGCCCTCGGGCAACGAGGTGGGCAGGTTAACGACGTAGGTGTTCTCGGCTGTAACTGCCACACCCGAGCCATCCTCATTCACTGGAACCAGCGTGGCCAGCTCACTGAGGGTGTAGGTCTTGGCTCCTGCAAGCAATGCAGTTGCCGCAAAGAGTAGAGTAAAAATTTTCTTCATGTGCTTTTGGTTTTAAAATGTTAGTATTAAAAACTTGCGTTGCGACGTTGAGAATTATAACCTTCTAACTATCACAACGCAAAGGTAATAAATATTTTCACATTGCCGCAAGTTTTGCCCCAAAACTATCAAGAAAAATGAGGCACCACGCTTAAACTATCCTCATCGTCAGGCCACTAAAAGCTATACTTATAGCCCACACCTATCACGTGGCTATCGCGATTGTTGAAGTGGTCATCATTCTTGATGTCGACAAAGCGGTAAAACACATCAATGTGATTGCCTTTCGCAACCTTGAAGTCGCAACCTGCTGTGTAGCGCATTTTCTCGTAGCCTCCGCTGAAGTCGACATACAGCTCAGCCGACACATAGGGCTCCCACCATGTGCGCTTGCGGTCATAGCTCACCTCAAGGCGAGTGCGCGACACGTGCTTGCTCTTTGCCTTCTTGGGTTCAAACTCTTCGCTGTCCCAATCAAATGTCACATCATCCACCTTGTTGCGATGGGTGAACTGCCAGCGCTCACGAAGCGAGAACTTCACGTTCTGCACCTTGTAAGAACCAACCACCGAGGCATAAACTCGATGTTTCGTCGACCAAAACGAGGTGGTCTCCTCATTCGAGCCTTCATCCCACTCGCGCAGCGAGTAATCACGCATGAACTTGTAGCCGGCATCGAGCTTGAGCCACGACAGGGCCTTGAACTCGCCACTCACGCACAGCGACCAGCGGCTGGGAGCGCCCCACCCTTTTCCTGCCTCAATATTGTCCTTGAGGCGGTATTCAAACTCGGCTCCAACGCTCCACTTCTTGTTGATTTTCTTCTCTGCACCCACAGTCATCCACAGGCCAATGTCGTTACCACTCTTGCCTTCAAAGGGCACCCCGGTGGGTTCCCACTCGGCTCGTGCTGGTAGCACCACTGCCATTGCAAGGGCCACAGCTGTAATGATTCTTACTGTCGTTTTCATTGCAAGTCTTGTTTTGAGAGTTTTGTCATCTTGTCTACACTGTTGCTGCCACTGTCGGTGCTGCGGTAGTGAACTCGAAGCACTGTCATGTCGCGAAGCATGTCGATGGCTCCCACCTCCACCTTCGTGATGTCAAGGCCTGTGCGCTTTACCAAGTCGGCGATAAGCTCCTCGCGCTTGTCGGGCGTGATGAGCTCTATCTTGTCATACTGGATGAGCTTCACGCTCTCGGTCTTGAGCCGCCACTCGCATATCACGATAGCAAGGATCACAATCACATTGGTCAGAACCAACTCCACAAGCGGCATGGTCGAGGCAAGCGCATTGACCACAGCAAGTGCGATGATAACAAAGAGGTAGGTCATCTCGCGCACTGGCATGGTGTCGGTGCGGTAACGCATTATGCTGAAGATACCAAACAAACCTATTCCAAGACCTATTCCAGCCTTGCCCTTCATGTCTTCAAGCACAAATATCATGAAGAACACCAGGAAGAAAATCGAAATGCTAATGAGCATGAAGGTAAAATAGAAGTCGCGACGCTTGCTCTTGCGGTAGTAGAGCCTGTCGATGATAATCCAGCTCACCACCACGCTGATGAAGAATCTTATCAGCATTTCGTAATAAGGCTGAGTGATGCCAAAAAACGTGTTATCTATCATAATTTATAAAGGTTTTAAAGGTTGCTAATGTAAATAGGTCGACGAGTGAATGTGTAACACTGATGCCTTCTTGCCTGGCTCACCGATGACAGTCCATCGATATCAAGCGGTCAACGTAGTGGAGCTTGGGTTTCAGGCGGTTTTGCTTCACACCAGGATTGCTCAGTGCTGTGCCCATGCAGTACTTGCTAAAGCCATGAGGGTGAATATGAAGCTCACGCAGCATCGCCAGCAGTGGCGACGGCTGGTTGCCATCACGCTTGAGTTCTATAATCACTGCCTGGTCAAGACTGGTGTCGATGCCTGAGCGAAAGCTGTGAAAGCGCAGGCCAGTGTCGATAGTCACGCGCTCGGTCATGGCCTTATTGACCAGTGTGATGCGGGTGAACCAGTTGCGCAGCGCAGGCTCCAGCGTGTCCACATCCCACCAGCACAACCCTTGCAGGAAATCGCGCTTGACCTGGCCATCGATGTTGAACTCCTCGATTGCTATGCGCTTCTTGCGGGTGCGACGATGGTTGTTCTTGTTTTTAACCTCAAGGAACATAAGGTGTGAATCTAAATACTCACGCACTCGCACCTTCTGCCTGCCCAAGCATCCATTGTGATGCATGATGTACATGTCGAGCCCAGGCGTGTCGTAGTAGAGTGTGGTGTAAGCACTGTTGCGCACCCCATCAACGTCTTGAGCAAAGTACTCACCATGCGCCAGCGCCAGCAGCTGGAGCAAGCGTGGCATCGTGGTCACAAACTTTGTGTCAACACGATTCATTAGCCGCACCGATTTCATCTCGGTGAGGCTGATAGGATCGAATGTACTTATTATGGAGTGCATTGTTCTAACAACAGTTTGTGACTAATTCAGTGGAGACTTCACTCTTGAAACGGCAAATTTACTTAAAAAATACATTATTCGCCTCTTTTTTTTAATATTTTTCAGCAAGCCATTGAAAAACATCAACAAAACACAAAACTAAAGACACCCTTTCTGCAATGTGCAGACCTGAGTGCCTTTAGCAATTAATCCGTATGACTTACTTCTTAGAGACCAAAACTCTTAACCTTGCTCAAAAATGATATAAGACAAATCAGCGAAACTAAGGAGCACACACCATACACTCCAAGCAACACATAGTCTTCTGTCTTGGCCTCACTGAGCAGATTCTTATAACTATTCACATCTGCAATCTTGTCCATTGGTATCGATGCAAGCACAGCAATGGCAAGACCTGCCAAGCCTATAATAAACGAGAAAACAACGCCTCCACCATATCTACTCGAAATGATTATCCCTATCAAATTCAAGACGAATGCAAGAGCAAAATAAGCAATTGTAAGGAAGGCATACTTCTCGTTCTTCATCATGCGCATTATGGCAATCACACTGATTCCCATAATAGCTAACGAACTCAACAATTGGCACATACCCAATAGTGGACTGCTAAACCATCCACCAAAATAGGAGAATGATCCAATGAAGCTAATCAAGCCACCTAATGCCGACAAGCCCAGCAGTACATACAAGATAATCTTGAACACGTTTTGAGGCGATTGTTGATTTCCAACTGGCTGCTGATACTGCGGCTGCTGATACTGCGGTTGTTGATACTGTGGTTGTTGATACTGTGGAGCGGGAGCTGCTGGCTGAACAGGAGCAACAGGAGCAGAAGGT
Organism: Porphyromonadaceae bacterium UBA2751; assembly: GCA_002353285.1. Lineage (GTDB taxonomy): Bacteria > Bacteroidota > Bacteroidia > Bacteroidales > Muribaculaceae > Sodaliphilus. Next base: position 119,170 of record DEJJ01000032.1, read on the forward strand.
TGCACTGGAGTAGCGGGAACTGCTGGCTGAGCTGGCGCAAAGATGTTAAGCAACTCTGGAACCTGATTGGCCGCTGCCCAATTGGCCATGCCATCGGTCCACACCAACGTTTCGGGCTGCAAACCCATCTGCAACAACTGGTCAACAGGCATTGGACCAATCCGTTGACCATCTTTTACCATATAAAACTCTTTCATAGCAAAAAAATTATTTATTGTTATTATTTACCTACAAATTTATACCTTATTCTCTATATTTCCAAATATCCATCAACTTTTTTAAATGCAAATAAAATGAAGTAGTTAAATTTAATTATATTATTGCTATTAATCAAGAAAAAAGTAATAACTTTGTCGAGTGAATTGCTGGCACAACAACTGTGTGTTAGTGCCACAATCTTATCTAATCGACTACACACGACATGAGCGACATAAAGTTCCTTTGGCACAGATTCTGGATTTGGGTGCGCAACATCCTTATCTTCTTCTTTGTATCATCACTGCTGGCGGTGATAGCATTCAAGTGGGTACCTGTGTACCGCACGCCGCTCATGTACATTCGCTACTTCGAGCAGTGGCTCGACGGCAAGGATCCGGTAATCAAGCACAAGTGGGTGGACCTGGACCAGATATCACGACACATGCCACTGGCAGCAATGGGCGGCGAGGACACTCACTTCACAGAGCACAGCGGCTTTGAGGAGAAGGAGATACTGCGCGCAAGGCTCGAGGCGCTTGAGGGTGGACGTGAGCGCGGCGCGAGCACTATCTCGCAGCAAACGGCGAAGAACGTGTTCCTGTGGCCTGGCCACAGCTGGATAAGGAAGGGCCTTGAGGCCTACTTCACAGTGCTTATCGAAAACATCTGGGGCAAGGAGCGCATCATGGAGGTGTACCTCAACAGCATTGAGATGGGCGACGGCATCTATGGCATCGAAGCCTGCGCTCAGGAGAAGTTTGGCAAAGAGGCACGCAACCTGACGCGCAATGAGTGTGCCACAATCGCCGCAACCTTCCCCAATCCACTGGTGCGCGACTCGGCCAACCCCAACGCCACAGTAAGGAAGCGCAGCAAGCGCATCAAGCGCGAGATGAATGCCGTGAGAGATCCCAACTGGGGTGCTAAATAGTAATGACTTTTTCCTACAACATTATCTATAAACCTATAACATAATCATTTTATACCTAACTATGGATTTAATTTCGCAAAGATTGCAAGCATTGCAGCCATCGGCCACACTGGCCATGTCGCAAAAGAGTAACGAACTCAAGGCTCAAGGCATTGACGTGATCAACCTGAGCGTGGGCGAGCCCGACTTCCACACCCCCGACCACATTAAGGAGGCCGCAAAGAAGGCTGTGGACGACAACTTCTCGTTCTACTCGCCAGTGCCAGGCTACATGTCGCTTCGCCAGGCCATCAGCGACAAGCTCAAGAATGAGAACAACCTCGACTTCGCACCCGAGCAAATCGTCGTGGGCAATGGTGCCAAGCAAGCATTGTGCAACACGGTGCTGTGCCTGATCAACGACGGCGACGAGGTAATCATTCCCACCCCAGCGTGGGTGAGCTATGTGCAGATGGTGAACCTGTGCGGTGGCAAGAGCGTGCTCGTGCCAGCAACTATCGAGCAAGACTTCAAGATCACTCCCGAGCAGCTTGAGAACGCCATCACGCCCAAGTCGAAACTTATCATACTCTGCTCTCCTTCTAACCCAAGCGGCAGCATCTACAGCAAGGAGGAACTTGCTGGCCTGGCCGCTGTGCTGGCACGTCATCCACAAGTAATGATTATTGCCGATGAGATATATGAGCACATCAACTACGTGGGACACCACGAGTCGCTGGCACAGTTCCCCGAACTTAAGGACCGCGTGGCTGTTATCAACGGTGTTTCAAAGGCCTATGCCATGACTGGATGGCGCATTGGCTACGTGGCCGCTCCATTGTGGCTGGCCAAGGCTGTGAACAAACTCCAAGGCCAGTACACCAGCGGTGCATCGTCAATTGCCCAGAAGGCTGCCGAGGCTGCCTACCGTGGCTCACAGCAGTGTGTCGAGGACATGCGCGTGGCCTTCCAGCGCCGCCGCGACCTCATCACTGGCTTGCTGCAAGACATTCCAGGCATCGAGCTCAAGGTTCCCCACGGAGCTTTCTATGTGTTCCCCAAGGTTGAGGCATTCTTTGGCAAGCGTTGTGGCGACACCGTTATCAACGATGCTGGCGACCTCGCCATCTATCTGCTCGAGAAAGCCCATGTGGCAAGCGTGGCAGGCGACGCATTTTGCTGCCCTGGCTACCTGCGCATGAGCTACGCCACCAGCGATGAAAACATCATCGAAGCTGTGGCTCGTGTCAAGGACGCCCTCGCCCAACTGCAATAAGAGAACTAACCTCAAGTGGGGCAATGAGCCTGAGAGATTGCCCATTGCCCCACTATCTTAACCAACTTGGCCCATAAAATGAGATGTAACGCCATCATATTATTTATCATCATCGTAATGATTGCCAGTTGCCGTCGCATGGGCGAGACGGTTGCTGAGCCCAAGCCGGCAGTGTACTACTGGCGCACAAGTTTCACGCTCGATAGCGTGGAGCACACTTTCCTGGAGCGGCACAATGTGGGCAAAATATACCTGCGCTACTTCGATGTGGTAATAGGCGACAATGGCAAGTTGCGACCTAATGCCACCATTAGCTTCGATGACCCCATTCCTGCAGGCATCGAGGTGATACCCACCATCTTCATCGTGAACAACTGTCTGGAGCATAGCATCGACAGCCTCGCGCCTCTGCTGGTTCAGCGCGTGCTGCAGATGAACGAGACCCACGACATAGCTGGCGTGAGAGAGCTACAAATCGACTGCGACTGGACCGCCAAGACCCAAGCAGCCTATTTCCAGCTACTACAGCAACTGAAGCAGCAACTGCAGCAGCACGGCATGAAGCTGAGTGCCACCATCAGGCTCCATCAGCTGGCTATGGAAGCGCCACCTGTGGATTACGGCGTGCTGATGATGTACAACACCGGCGAGCTCAAGAACAGCAAGCAGCGCAACCCAATTCTCGATAAACGCGACGTGGAGCCCTACATGAAGTATGTGGCAGGTTATCAGCTGCCACTATGCGCTGCCTACCCCAACTTCGGGTGGCAACTGCTCTACACGGGCGATAAGTTCCGCGACATCCTCTACAGCGAGGACCTGAGCGACAGCACCCTCTACCGCAAGGTTGCCAACGACAAGTACCTCATCATCTCCAGCATCGACTTGCCCAACTACCTGAGCAGCAACAGCAGCTACACCTATTTAAATGCAGGCGACAGCGTACTGGTGGTTAAACCCGAGGCCAATTCGATAGTCGAAATACATGATGCCCTGAGTCGAGAGCGTCCTGGCATCAATGACCAAGTGATAATTTACAGTTTAAATAATAGCAGTATCAACAATTATTCACCCCAGGATTATGAAAAAATTTATCGTCCTTAGCATGCTTGCAATAGCCACAATGCAAGCATGGGCATGTGGTGGCTGGGTAAGGCCAAACTACTACATGTTCAGCGTGTTCAACCGTGAGCAAATGGAGAACACCTATCAGCAGGAAGCCAACGACTTTTGGGCGCCCTATGTGGGCGAGGACTTCTATGGCTACATGGTAGAAGGCCTGGCCAACGAAGATCCATTAAAATTCAACGAGAGCACCAATGGCATCATCATGGCTGCCTTGAAGAAGAAAGACACCGAGATGATTGCCTACCTCAAACTCTTGATCAAGTATCTGAAGAACAATGGCGCTGGCGACACCGAGTGGAACTATCCCACCAAGGCCGAGCTTGCAAGCCGCAAGACCGCAATTGCTCAAGTGAAGAGGCAAGCCCTTGCCTATAAGGGCTCACGGCTCAAGAACCAATATGCCCTGCTGGTGATGCGCTGCAACATGACTGAGAAGGCCCATCAGGCCAACATCAGGTACTGGACCAACACAGCCAGCCGCTTGAAAGCTAACACCTACAAGAACTGGATGAAGGACATCTACGCTGGAGCGCTCTACAACACTGGCCAGAAGAAGAAAGCCAGCGAAATCTATGCTGAGCTTGGCGACATGACCAGCATCAAGTATTGCATGCGCAAGAAACGCAACCTCAAGGGCATCCAGGAGGAGTACGCTCAGGACCCCAACTCCCCCACCCTCACCTTCCTAGTTCAAGACTTTGTCAACAACACCCAGGAAACCCTCGACAACAACAGCGACCCCGAAATCATGCAGAATGTTGAGGCCACTGGCATCTACCAGAACGAGATTGACTCCTTCTTGCAGTTTGCAGGGCAAGTTCTCAAAGAGGGCAAGACCAAGTCTCCATCGATGTGGGAAGCAGCCCGCGGTTTTGTCAACTACATGACAGGCCACCAGGACGACGCTATCAAGCAGCTCACCAATGCCAAGAACTTGGCAGGAACCAAGCGCATGAAGGACAATGCCCGCGCATGCCTGATGCTTGCGAGCATCAAGGATGCGGAGCCAACTGATGAATTCTTCAACCACCTGCTTCGCGAGTACAAGTGGCTCGACCAGGTGGCAGGCATCACTCCCGACACCCCCGAGGGCACCGACCCACACTATGTTGACGTGTGGGAGCGTGTGACCTTCGACAACCTTGTGCCACAACTCCTTGCATGGGGAAAGACCAACACTGCCACAGCCGTGCTTGGCATGGCCACACAGCATCCTCACTTCAGCGACGAGTACTCCTCGATACTCGAACACCACTCATCGAGCCAATATGAGGAGTTCTACAACTACATCAACACAGTGCCCAACAGCGAGTTTGAGAAATATGTCATCAGCAAGCTGTCGATCGACAACAACAACTTCAACGACATCATGGGCACCAAGCTGCTGCGCGAGGGTGAGTTCCAGGCAGCCATCAACTACCTGGAGAAAGTTCCACTGAGCCTGATCTCGGAGCAGAGCATAAGCTACTACATGGCCCGCAAGGACTACAATGTGGAGCCCTGGATGAAGCGACAGTTCCTTAGCCCATGGAAATCGGAAGAAACCCAAGTGAAGAGCAACGCCAAGCTGCAATACTGCCGCGACATGCTGGCACTCGACAAGCAGCTTGCCAGCGCCAGTGGGGAGCAGCTCAACGAGTTGCTCTACAAGAAGGCCGCACTGCTCTACCAGGCAAGTTTCAAGGGCGACTGCTGGTATCTCACACATTATGGACAGAGCGTCAACGACGAGCAGCAGAAGAACGAGTATGACTTCGTGAACACCGCTCGCCAGCTCCTTCGCCAGGTGGAGAAAAACACCACCAGCAGCGACCTGGCGCTCAAGTGCAAGTTTGCCCTCACGTTCATCACTGGTGAGACTGCTGGCTACTGTTTCAACGAGGACTATGACTGGAACACCCAGAAGACCACTTACACGCTCATCCCCGAGGGTCCTCATTACCGCTCGATGAGCCAGTTGGTAGACTACCGCAACAAGCACAGTGAAGTGACTGCGCCTTACTACAGCAAGTGCGACATTGTTAAGCGCTTCATTGCCTTGAACAAATAATATTAAACCCATAATAATGCCTCGAGAACTTCATCGGTTCTCGAGGCATTTTTTCCACCATCAATTTAAGATTTTTAGACATGAGAATCCAATATGCCAGCGACTTGCATCTGGAATTTGACGAGAACACTAAATTCTTGAGAGACAACCCACTTGAAGTGAAAGGCGACATATTAGTGCTTGCCGGCGATATCCTGCTCTTTGGTGAGAGGCTGATGAGTGAGCACCCGTTTTGGGACTGGTGCAGCGACCACTATAGCCACACCCTTATCGTGCCAGGCAATCATGAGTACTACAACCGCACCGATGTGGTGTCGACCTTGAAGAACTTCATGTACCCGTTGCGGCCCAATGTGACCTACGTCAACAACCGCAGCATGACTCTGGGCGACACAGAACTGTTCTTCAGCACCCTGTGGACCCGTGTGAGTGATGAAGACCTGGCAGGAGTGCAGATTCACATGACCGACTGCCACCGCATTGCCTACGGCGACCACATCATGCGTGCCACCGACTATGCCCGTGCTCATGAGCAATGCCTGGCTTGGCTCAAGACAGCCCTTGCCGAGTCGACAGCTCAGCACAAGGTTGTGGTGACCCACCACTGCCCTATCGTTGCCGAGGATCCACGCTATGGTGGCAATGGGTTGTCGAGTGCATTTGTTATTGACCTTGAGGATTTTATCAAAGAAAGTGGTGTTGACTACTGGATATTCGGCCACACCCACTGGAATGCCAAGCGTGGGACAAAGATAGGCAACACCACCCTGCTCACCAACCAGATGGGCTACCTGACCCATGGTGGCGAGCAAGGGTTCTCGCTGAATGAATTCTTCGAAATTTAAATCACTATTTCACAAGCAAGTTGATGAGGTCGCGAACACCCTCGGTGGCCGTTTTGGGGATGACGTGGACGAAGTCGGGGACGGCGCTGGGTCGTGGGTCGATGTAATAAACCTGGGCTGTGCGTGGTGCATAGTGAAGTAGCGAAGCTGCGGGATAAACCACGAGCGAAGTGCCGATGACGACGAAGATGTCGGCCTGTTGCGCGAGCCTGCAGGCTCGGTCGAAGTTGGGCACTGCCTCCTCGAAGAAGACGATGTGTGGTCGCACTGGGTCGCCATAGGGGTCGCGAGTGTCGACGCTGGTGGTCAGGCCCTTGTCGGTGAGCTGGTCGCAAGGCAGGGTGTAGACACGACTCTCATCCTTGAGCGAGCGCACCTTCATGAGCTCACCATGCAAGTGCAGCACATTGCTTGAGCCGGCGCGCTCGTGCAGGTCGTCGACGTTTTGCGTGATTACATTAACATTGAAATACTTCTCAAGCTCAACGAGTCCACGGTGCGCGGCATTAGGCTGTGCATCAACCAGTTGAGCACGCCTCTCGTTATAGAACTTGTGAATGAGTGCAGGATTGCGCAAGAATCCTGTGTGGCTTGCCACATCCATTACTGGATAATTCTCCCACAGCCCGTCGGCATCGCGGAAGGTCTTGATTCCACTCTCGGCACTGATGCCGGCTCCTGATGATACTACTAGGGTTTTCATGAGTTTTTGAGTTTTTGAGTTTTGAGTTTTGAGTGTATGTTCTGATTATGCTTGAGCTATGTGATTAGAACTCCAAGCGGAAGCCTTTGTGCTTGAGTTCGTCGTATTTAGTTGCGTTGAACTCGAAGAGGAAAGGCTGGTTGCGTGTTGTGGGTCCGGTGTCGACTTGTGTGAGCAGTTCGAGATGCTGCATCTTCTTGTAGAAATTGCGGCGGTCGAACTTCACATCAAGGATAGCCTCGTAGAGCGCTTGCAATTCCTTGATGGTGAACTGCTTGGGCAATAACTCGAAACCCACTGGCTCAAAATGAATCTGCCGCCGCAGCTCACGGCTTGCCACTCGCAGAATTTGATCATGATCGAAAGCCAGAGCTGGCACATCGTCGAGAGCAAACCACTCGGCACTCGCAGCATCATCGCCACCTACCACCTCCTGGATGCGCACCAGCGCATAATAGGCTATGGTGATTACACGCCCGCGTGGGTCACGGCCTGGTGTAGTGAAAGTGTGGAACTGCTTGATGTAGGCTCCTTCAAGCCCCGTTTCCTCTTGCAGTTCACGCAGTGCACCCTGCTCGGCACTCTCATCCATGCGGAGGAAGCCACCAGGCAACGCCCAAGTGCCCTTGAAGGGTTCTACGCCTCGCTCCACGAGCAGCACCTTGAGTTTGGTGCCATCAAATCCAAATATCACGCAGTCGGTGGTCACGCTTGGCCGCGGATAGTCGCTGAGTTTTTTCTTCTTTTCCATAGTGTGTGAACAGTGTTTTGTGTAATTTTTACGCAAAAATATAACTTTTTTTTATTTCTTGCAAATTTTTTCTCAACTTTTTTGGAATTATTGCTTAATTCAGCAAATGGTCTGGTGAGATGAACATGTGGAATCGCTAGGAATTGCTAGGAATTGCTAGGAATTACTAGGAATTGCTAGGAATTACTAAGAATTGCTAGGAATTGCTAGGAATTGCTAGGAAAGCTAGAAATCGCTGGAATCAGTGGAATCTCAGTGACTCAACTGACTCAACTGACTCAAGTGACTCGGGTGACTCAAGTGACTCAAGTGACTCAAGTGACTCAAGTGACTCAACTGACTCAAGGTGGTGGGACAGTTTTTGTTATTTTTTCATGGGTGGCAGTATGTCAAGGAACTCTTGTGCTGGGATGCATGGGGCAAAGGTAACACCTTATTATATTTAAAAGCAATATTAAAAAACCACGAGATGGTGTTTTATGACAAAATCTTTGGGTAATGTGAATAAAATGTGTTATCTTTGTGGCACAGTAAAGAAAGAATTTACACCATTAACTCATTAATACTATTACACAAAATCAACTATGAACGAGATTGAAAAATTGCAACCGACGTGCATCTGGCGCAATTTCTACGCGCTGACGCAAGTACCCCGTCCCTCGGGACATGTTGAGAAAATCCAAAAATATCTGCTCGACTTTGCCGAGAAGGTTGGTGTTGAGGCATTCCAAGACCCCGCCGGCAATATCGTGATGCGCAAGCCAGCCACTCCTGGCATGGAGAACCGCAAGTGCATCACCATGCAAGCTCACATGGACATGGTGCCCCAAAAGACACCTGAGAGCAAGCACAACTTCGAGACCGACCCCATAGAGCCCTACATTGACGGCGACTGGATTAAGGCTCGTGGCACCACACTGGGCGCCGACGACGGCCTTGGCATCGCCGCCATCATGGCAGTGATGGAGGACAAGACCCTGAAGCACGGCCCCATCGAGGGACTCATCACAAAGGATGAGGAGACTGGCATGTATGGCGCCAACGACCTGCCCAAGGGCCAGATGAAGGGCGACATCCTGTTCAACCTCGACAGTGAGACATGGGGAAAATTTGTGATAGGCAGCGCAGGCGGCATCGATGTTACCGCAACCCGCAAATATAACGAGGTGAAGACCAGCGCAGGCGAGATTGCCGTGCGCATCACGCTGAAGGGCCTGAAGGGCGGTCACAGTGGCCTTGAGATTCACGAAGGCCGCGCCAACGCCAACAAGCTGATGGTACGCCTTGTGCAGCATGCCATCAAGGACTATAAAGCTCGCCTGGTGAGCTGGCATGGCGGCAACATGCGCAATGCCATCCCCTTCAAGGCCGAGACCGTGCTGACCCTTCCTGAGGACAACCTCAAGGGCATGAAGAAGCTTGTGAAGGAGATGAAGGCCGAGTTTGAGAGCCAATTCAAGCTCATCGAGGACAATGTAGACTTGACGCTAAAGAAGGTAGACCGTCCCAAGATGAAGATGGCTCAAGACGACCAGACCACCATCTTGCGTGCCCTCTACGCCTGCCACGACGGCGTGGTTCGCTTCATTCCCGCCTATCCTAACGTTGTTGAGACCTCGAGCAACCTCGCCATCATCGACATTGAGGACGGCAAGGCCGCAGTGAAGATTCTTGCACGCTCGGCTCGCGAGGACATGAAGGACTACATTGTGAAGATGCTCATGACATGCTTCCACCTTGCCGACTTTAAGGTAGAGACTGGTGGCGACTACATAGGCTGGGATCCTAACCCCGACAGCGAGGCACTGCACATGCTGCTCGACATCTACAAGAAGCTCTTCAAGGAAGATGGCATCGTGCAAGTGGATCATGCCGGCCTGGAGTGCTCAATCATCCTGGGCAAGTATCCTCACATGGACGTGGTGAGCTTCGGCCCCACGCTGCGTAGCCCTCACACCACCATTGAGCGCGCCTATATTCCAGCGGCCGAGCCATTCTGGAAGCTGCTGGTTAAGGCTCTGGAGGAAGTGCCAGTGAAATAAAAACTAGAAGCTCTAGATTGGCTAGAGATTCTAGATTTTCTAGAAGAATGATAATTGGAGAGGATTTTGCAAAGTGCAAAATTCTCTCTAACTTTGTAGCATAAAAACCAACACTTTAACAATCATGAATGATTACATCTACAACGAGAATGATAACCTGAGTGCGCTGGTCACTGCCGAGCCTGAGCTGCTGCTAACGCTGTCACACTTTGGCATCCCGATGGGCTTTGGCGACAAGACGATAGCCCAGGTGTGCAATGAACACGGTGTTGACCCACAGTTTTTCTTGCTCATTGGTCAGGTGTACAGCAACGACAGCTATGAACCATCGCTGAGCACCATCATGAGCACCAACATGGAAGGCCTGGTGCCTTACTTGCTGCGCTCGCACGACTACTACCTGAACCGGCGTCTGCCCCACATAGGCTGCCATCTCGACAAGATTGCGTCGCTGCTGCCGTTGCGTGCCGGCAAGGCGATAAAGGGCTTCTTTAAGCTCTACATCGACGAGGTGCGCGAGCATTTCTCGCATGAGGAGAGCACTGTTTATCCCCACATAAGTCGCCTTCTCAAGCACGAAGGCGATGGTTCGTTCACGATAAAGAGCTATCTTGAAGCTCACGACAGTCTTGAGGACAAGCTCAATGACCTGGTTCAGATAATTTTCAAGTACTTGCCAGCCGGCGACGACGATGCGATTGACATGGTGTTTGACATCCTGCAGCTTGCGCACGACTTGCGCAAGCACTCACTCATTGAGGATAAGATACTTGGCCCATACGTTAAGCAACTTGAAAAAAATGCTGCCCTATGAAAAGGAAAGTGCTGATAATAGAGCCCTCGGAAGTGATAGTGACAGGCCTGACGTCGATGCTTCAGCATGCCGACATCAAGCTGCTACAGCCCGAGGCAAGCGTTAATGACCTGACGCAGCGGCTTGAGATGCTCAAGCCCGATATCCTGATTATCAACCCAACGCTCAATGACAATGTGAATGAGCTGCGTGGGGGCCATAACATGGCTGTGGTGGCGCTGGTGTACCAGTATGTGAAGCAGTCGCGGCTGCGCCACTTTGATGCGGTGATCGACATTCGCGACAGCCGCCAGGCGATATTGCAAACCATTCGCGAGCTGAGTGCCAAGGCCTCGACTGGCGATGCTGCCCGTAACAGCCATGAGCTCACCCGCCGCGAGACAGCGGTGCTGGTGGAGGTGGCAAAGGGATTGTCGAACAAGGAGATTGCAGCGCGGCTCAACGTGAGCATCTTCACAGTGACGACTCACCGCAAGAACATCGTGCGCAAGACGGGCATCAAGAGCGTGGCTGGCCTAACGGTGTATGCCCTGCTCAACAACCTCATAGACGAGGACACCGTGATCTAACTTTATTCATGATAGAGAAAGTGAAAAGGCGGCCCGGTGTGGGTCGCCTTTTCTTGTGCGATATTTATTGTGGTTGACTGCTCGTGACTTGTGACTAATAAATAACGTGAATTAAAAATGGTTGAGCAGTCGCCCGTAATAAATGCCTATAGGGATTAAAATCCTTCGTAAGAGAAATTAATCGTTGAGCATGAGGTTGTAAACGATTGTCACGTCGCCAGCAGTGATAGTGCCATCACCATCCTGGTCGCCGTTAACCAGAGCACTGTCGTCCTCGTTGAGGAGCCAGTTGTAGAGAGCAGTGATGTCACCAGCGGTAACAACGCCGTCGCCGTCAACATCGCCAGGAACAACTACAGAGCCGCCATCGCCAACGATGATCTTGAACTCGGTGCCTGGGAGAGTGTAAACAACTGTGCCGTTGTTGTTAGGCTCAACGCTGATGGTAAGGTTGGTGTAGCCACTGTAGCTTACGTTACCTTCCTCATCCTGTTGCATAACATCCTCAGCCTCGATAGACATCCACTCGGGGATATCCTCAACAGCCCAAGCATCGTAAGTCTCGCTGGCCTTAAGCTCAAGAGTGAACTCGCCACCAGTGGCGGGGATAGTGTACTCGGTAGCTGCGTCGGCTTTAGTCTCGATGTAAGCCATCTGAGCGTTGATCGAGAGCAGGATATTCACAGGGAGAGATGTATTAGTCTGACCCCAATAGTAACCCATGTGGCATGGAATAATGCTTGCGTCAACAACCTCGCCGGCAGCATCGTAGAAATACCACATAGAATAACCGTTGCACAAGTTGTAATACAGCGAATTATCGCTGTGTGCATCATCGGCAACTTGCAGCAAACCCGATAAGACTGGAGTAATTGATGCAATCTCATTAACACCCTCAATTACGATACCGATTTCACCATCGATAAGCAGCCAATCCTCTTGGGTAATGCCAAGCTCAGGATCCTCTTTCTCAAAGTAGAAGTCAATAGCCATTTCACCAGTATCCTGAACATCTTCGGGGAATTCATAAGTAGATACAGCAATTGGGTTTTCAGTATCAATAACATTATTCTCAACCCTGCAAACCTTAGCGGTAAGGGTTTGACCAGCTGATGCGTTGCACAAAGCAATAAGCTGGATGTGCGAGAAGGTGTAGGGGTGTCCAGGATAGTTGAAATACTGGATGAAGTTAACAATCTTACCATCGGTAGCACCTTCGGGCTTGTAGCCGGAGGGGAGATCTGCAAAGAACACGTTAGCATCCTCGGCATAACCAGCACCAAACTGTGTGGACATTACTCTGAGGTAATTAGCGCGTGGTGAGAACTGATACATACCGGTCATGGTAGTTCCGTCGCCGAGAACGTCGTCCTCAAACTTGCCACCAAATTGCACGGCACCGCTGAAGGCATAGTAGCGTTTAGCCTCATAGTCGGCATCGTTGTAGCCATTGGCCATCAGTCGTGGAGAAATCCACCATCCGGGATAGTTGGGGAATGTAGCCACCAAGTCTTTCTGACCCTCTACTATAGTGAGGTTCTCCTCGTCAAGGCCTGGATTGAAGTAAACCCAGTCGTAGTTATCACTTGCGATACCAACAGAGTTGTTAGTCCAAGTGGTCTCGATGTTGGTGGGAAGCATAGCCATGTTGTAGCTGTAGTAAAAGCTCTCTTGAGTGCCAGATCCGTAGTGGAAGTATGCTGAGTAAAATGTGCCCTTAGGGGCGAGATACATGGTGTCGATACCACTGGTGAAGTCCTTCATCATGCCGGCCTTGCCAGTGTAGATGTCACCCTTTTGAGCTTTCATCTCAACCTTAGCCTCCGATTTTTGTGGCTGTAGCTTGTGAACCTTCTGCATTGCTGGAGCAGCAAAAGCAGCAACAGTCACAGCTGCGAAAAGAAGAGTAAATAGTTTCTTCATGATTTTAATTGAGTTTTGTTAGTTAATAAATTAATGAATTATAATCTCTAAAATTTGATAGTATTAGCTTTAATGTGTATTATATAGAATGTGCAAATTTAATATAAAAAATCAAGACAAACAAGATTTTTCGCTAATTTCTTATAAAAATAACTCTCCCTCTGAAAATAATCAAACAACGATAATATAGTAATCAAACAACGATGGCACTGTGTTCAAACAACAAGGACAACATAGTCAAACAAATGAGTGGCGGTCGCTTAGGTTAGCGGCCGCCACTACAGTGGTAAGCGTTTATCCTTTAAAGGATTATTATTTTACAAAGACGCTGTTTCAAACTTGAGTACCACAAAGTTGTTAGGATTGCTCTTGCTCTTCATTGTCATTGGGTTAGACACCATCATGTTGGTGGCACTAAGTTCATATTCGCCAGTGCAAATCAAGTCGACCATAGCCCTGAGGCTTGGGAACCATCCATATACCTTACTACCGTTGGTGTCGAAGGCGTTATCGGCATTGGGGTCGAACGAGAACTTGATAGTGTGGTCGTCCACAATCTCATGGTTGACATAGATGCTACCATAGTTGTTACCGGTGTGGAACCTGAAGTAGAGACGATACTTAGCCTTGTTGTTGTCGTAGCCCAACTGTAGCCACTGGAACTTGTAGTTAAGTGGCTTATTGTTGACCTTGGTGGTTTTAGCCTCGTCAACAATCTGATTGAAGAGTGTGAGGAAGTCGCCACCCATCTCACCATCCACTTTACTTAAATTCCAGCCTAATTGCTTCTGATGGAAGAGGTCGGCAAGAGCAGGACCCTTGATGGTGGTCTTGCCGTCCTCGGTGCACAGGAGAGTGCCGTCGGGCTGAATCTCAAAGCTCTGAGCAGCCACATCATTCTCGTCATACTCATGCAAGAAGTCAAGTGGCTCCATGAAGTGAACACCATGAGTTGTAAAGATAGCGTTCATGTGCTCACCGTTGTCGAGCAACGAGCCACCCTCGGGATAGAAGCTCCAGAACATAGAGTTGATGGGGCCACCGTCGCCGTTGCAGATGTAGCGCTTGCCACTTGCAGTGGTGAGCACATAATCGTTGACACGGTTGTTGAACGTGGCATTAAGCACACTGGTGAGGTTGGTAAAGTAGGACTCGTCGGTCTCGGCCTCGGCAGTCGAAAGACGTCGCATGATAATAGTGATGGCAGTCTTCTTGCCACGTAGCTTAACCTCGTTCTCGGACGAGCCTACGATAATAAACTCATAGTCGCCCTCGTGTCCCTTGCCATAGGTGCTTGAACTGGTGCCAGCAGTACCTAATTCCAATGAAGGGTCGGAGAAGACATGGAAAGCTTTATTATAGGTGTTGAACGAAAGCACAGGACCATAATCGCTCACCACTTCCCACAACGACCTGTCGGTGATGAAAGCTCCACCGTTGACCTGACTGTTCTTAGTAGAAATGTCGACAGTGCCATCATTGTGGAAAGTCATAATGTAGTTGTAGCCCGGCTCGCCAGCGCTGCAGAAATATTGCATGAGCCAGCGTCCGCCCTCGGCCTGAAACATCTCGGTGTAACTTTTCACGGCTTTATCCATGCGTGCAGCAGGGCTATCGTCGAAAATGTCTTCGACCTCGCTTGGAGCACAACTCGCCAGTGACAGGGTGAGGATAAAAGCCGAAATATAAAATATTTTCTTCATAATATATTAATGTATATTAAGATTAAACATTATTGACCCAGAACAACCTGCTGGCGAAGCTCTTCAAGCTTGGCTGCAGTGAAATCATGGATACGGGCTTGAACCACAGTGCGCAACTGATCGAGGTCGATGCCCCACTCCTCGCGGAACCAGTCGCGGCACAACTGAATCTTGGTCTCCAAAACATCGGCACCCTTTACATTATCCTCGTCCTCAACTGCATAAACGACAACGGGGATTTGGTTGCCATCCTTGTCGAGCAAGAAGCCATTAGCGTCGGTCACGTTACCATCGAGGTCGTACCACTTGCCATCCTCGCCCATAACAGGCTTGTTGTTCTGCAATCGACCACGCTGGCGCAGAGTCTTGTGGATATAGGTTCCATTCTCGAGCTGCTGCACGAGATTAGCTCTTACGTAAGTGAGAGTGCTCTCGCCATTATCGTCAACGGGATTGTTGTTGGGATAGTAATAGTAGCAGAAATACTCAACCCATTCATCGCTCGACTCATTCTCACTGTTGGTAGCCCAACCGCGAGCTGCGTCATCCTTGATAGCAGCCCACTCGGCATCGGACATAGTGATGTAGCAAGCGATGGTCTCGGCAAAGTCCTCGCGCAGAGCGCTTGAGGCATAAGGAGTGACAAAACCAAGAGAATGAACCTTTTGTGCGTTCTTCTTCTCCCAATTCATGCCCTCGTAATGACCAGCCGAAATAATGCGGAACTCGGTGGGGATAGACTTGGTTTGGTGCAAGATGTGAGCAAACTCATGGTGCATGGTGTGGAAGTACTCATCGTTGAGCACATTAACCAGTTGCTCGGGATTGTTGACATAATTGCCAAGTCGGTTCACATTAAGCAAAGTGACCTTGATACCACCCTCGGCAAGACCCACTTCAATGGTTCTTGAGACAGGGTTGATAGCTGGAGAGCCCACAAGCATGATGATGCGTGGACCATACATCTTCAAGAACTCCTTGCTGCCAGTCACCTCCTCATAGACATCAAACCACATGTACTTGGTGAGCACGGCCAGGTCGATGGAGTTGCTGAGAGTAGCTGGCTGAAGGTTATAGTTCATATTGGTCTCGTTGTCCTGAAGCCTGTACTGGAACTCCAGGTTATATTCGTCGAGATAGTTCTCCTTAAGCCACTTGTCGAACTCATAAGTGTAGCTATTGGGGTCGATTTCCTCGGTAACGTCGGGGAAGATGGTATCACCCAGTTTCTTCTCACCGCACGAGGTTAGCGACATCGCCGCCATAGCCACCAGTGCCAACGCACTTAAATATTTAAAATAATTTTTCATAATCATAATTCTGATTTATTAATTATTCATCACTAGCAGGTGGTACCACAGCTTTCTTAAAGCTTGAAGAGCCCTTCGTGACCACTTGCGGACGCACGTTAGGTTCAATACCAGCTGCTATAACCTCATTAGGAATTTGAAGAGCCAGGCGCTTATCGAGTTCGCCAGCAGCAATGTTAGGATTAAGAGTTACCACAAGCGCATCCTTGCCAATGGTGTGGCTGTAAGAGATGCCATAGCGCTTGATGTCGAACCAGCGCATGCCACGGAACATAAACTCGATGCGGCGGAAGTGCTGAACGCACTGCAGGTAAGGATTGATTTCGGGGCTGTTGTGGTACTGAGCACTTGGGCACACGATGTCGATGTGCAAAGGCTTAGCAATACCAAAGTAGAGAGAGTCGAGATACTTGGCGCCCAAAACCTCACGACGCTCAGGACGGCTGTTGTTAACGTATTTCTGCTCAGCTGTTGTGTAGAAATCCCAAACAACTTCCTTGCTCCATGGTTTCAAGCTACTTGTGCTGTTCTTGGTGTTGCGACGAGCAGCTTCCCACACGCCCAAGTCGGCCACAGCGCCGTCGATGTCGCCCAGGAACAACTTAGCCTCGGCACGGTTGAGGAGAGCCTCCTCGCCAGTGAACTCGCAAAGCACCTGATGAGCATAGCCGATGCCAGCCACCTTGTCGGTGTTCTCAAATTGCTCACCCACTGGAGCACCCCACCACAGTCCATAGTCTTGGTTACCACCGGCAACGAACATACCGCAGCCATTGTAGCATGGATGCACACCATTCCAAGTGGGGCCTTTACCGTCCCACAGAGTGGCTTTCATGGCCTCACGGTTGCAAGCATAGCGGTTGCCACCGGTGAGGTGACGGCGATAGGTTGAATAAGTGGGCATAATCAAGAAATTCCTCATGTGGGCTGGGTTAGCATAGTAACGGTTGTAGTCATCGTCGTAGACCAGCTCATCACTGTGAGCCCAGATGTCGGTCATGTAAGGCATTGGGTCGACATCGGCGCCACCAAAGGCAGCGTTGGCACAGTCGAGCACTTTCTGATAGTCGCGCTTGAAGAGATAGAAACGCGAAGCGAAGGTGTTAGCAGCCTGCTTGTTGAAGTGATATTTGGGCTGCTCATAGAAAGCGTCATTAATCAGAGGCAGACCATCCTCGATGTCCTTCTCGATCATGGCATAAGTGTCGGCCAGAGTGCCACGCTCATAGTGAGGCTTCACAGTGGTCTCAGGCTTAGTCATGTAGGGGATGCCAGGATCCTGCTTGCTCAATTCTGGGCCACGATAGGGCATGCAGAAGATGTTAGCAAGCATGAAGTGGCAGTAAGCACGGTCGATGAGAGCCTCGCCCTTAACGGCACTTAGTTTCTCGGAAGTTTCGCCATTGGCCTCAAACTCCTCGACTTTTTCGAGAACCTGATTGCAGGTGGCAATAGCGAGGTAGTAACCTTCCCACGAGCCTGAGGGGGTGTCGGAGCCTGACGAAGTGCGAATGTCTTCGAAGGCGAAGGCCTCGTCGTCGTTGCGGTCGTAGGACGACAGGTTGAAACGCACACCATCAACGCCAGGCGAATTATTGTCGATAAAGTTATCGGTGGATATTTCGCAGAATGGCACGTAGCTATATTCTGGATAGGCACTGGTCATCAACATGCGCAGCTGCTCGGTGTTGGTGAGAGTCACGCGGGTGTCGCTAGGCTTGTCGAGGAAGTCGCTACACGACGACATTCCCAGCAGTGCCACGCCAGCCAATATATAATATCTTAATTTCATAGTTTTATATATTTTAAAAACATTATATTAATTAAAGACCAAAGCGCACGGTAAGAGTGAACTGCTTGGGGCTTGGTGCAGCCACACCACCAGCATTGAAGAACTCAGGATCTTGTCCGTTGAGTTTCTTATCGGCATAGAGCAGGCACAGGTTGGTGGTGCTGAGCTTAACCGATGCATTGTTGAGGCGGAGAGCCTTAAGAACCTTAGCAGGAATGTCGTAGGTGAGCGACACCTCTTTCAGGCGGATGAAGCCACCGTTGGCAATACGAGCTGTACTATAGTTGTAAGAGCTATAGGCAATACCTAATCTTTCACCATAGACATTGTTCCAAGTCATGTACTGACGAGTAGACACAATTGCAGGGATGTCGGTGTGAGCCTCATCGCCTGGCACAACCCAGCGGTTCTTCATGTCGCGGCTGTTGGCAGTCATGTCGCCGTAAGCGTAAGAGAAGTCGGCGGGCAAGCGCAGCTTGTTACCAAACGAGTAGGTCAAGAACACATTCAGGTGGAATCCCTTCCAGCTGAAGTTGTTGCCCAGACCACCGGTGTAGATAGGATCAACTGGACCTTCGTACTTAAGGAAGTCGAGGTTGTCGAACTGCTGGAAGTAGATGCCAGCAACAGTGACGTCGCCATTCTCATCGTAGAATGTGGGTAGACCCTCATCGTTCAGGCCAGCGAATGGGATAGAGAAGATGGCACGCACGGGATAGCCCTGGAGGGCATAACCAGTACCTGGCACGAGGTCGATGATTCGGCTACGTGACAAGAGGTCGGTAATCTTGTTCTTGGCATAAGAGAATGTGAAGTCGGTGCTCCACTCAAAGTCGCCAGGCTTAACAGCCTCGAAGTTGCGGGTAGAGAGAGTGAACTCAACACCGTGTGATGACATCGAAGCCACATTAGCATACTTGTGAGTGACACCACCCACGCCCTCGGTGTAAACACCACCAATCAGGTCGTAGTTGTTACGCTTGTACCAGTCGAAGACGAGGTTGATGCGGTTGTGGTAGAAACCAAGGTCAACACCAACGTCAAACTCGTGCTTCTTCTCATAGGTGAGCTCCTCGTTGGCGATGTTGCTCAAGTAGAGGTTCATCTCAGCATCCTCGGGGAGCAATCTCCAAGGCTTTGAAGGATAGTAGATAGGAAGTGCGTTTGACACACTAGCAGGACCAGCATCGGCGGTCAGTGAGTAAGACAGACGAAGCTTAGCATAGGTCCAGATGCCATTCTGGTTGAATGCTGCATCGCGGAAGAAGCTCTCCTCGCTTGCATTCCAAGCACCCGAAACGTTCCAAGTGGGGAGCCAGCGGCTCTTCTTGGCCTTACCGAGCTTGTTAGAACCCTCATAACGGAAGGTACCGGTGAGGATGTAGCGGCCAGCGTAAGAGTAGCTACCCATAGCGTAGTAGGCCATGTTGCGGCCGTAGCGCCAAGCCTCGCTGTAGTAGTTGTGGTTCTCCTCAACTTGCTGCTTGAAGAGGTTCTTGTCAAGGAAAGGAATGTTACCATTCTCGTAAACGATACCCCATCCCTCGAAGCTCTCGGCATGACGCTCAATCTTACTAAGCTCCCAACCAGCGAGCAAGTTGATCAAGTGCACGTCGTTGAAGCTCTTGTTATATTGTGCTTGGGTACGCAGGTCGAACTGCGACATAGCGTTCACATCGTGATAAAGGATACCACCCTTGGGAAGCACTGTTACAGGAAGAGCACCAGCCACATCGGGGTCGGTATAGAGGTAAGTGTTGGCATCACGGATTGAAGCATTCTCTGGGTCGATACCAGCACGATAGGCGTTGGCCTGGTTAGAGTTGTCCTTCACATAGTGGTTGGTAGTACTGCTGTTGAAGCGGTAAGAAGCCAATCCCTTAAGTTCAAGACCCTTGATGGGTTTCCAAGTGATTTCACCCTGGAACTTGAGGTCGGTAACACCGAGGTCGATGTAGTTCTGCTCGAGCTCTTGGAAGATGTTGAACGAAGTGTAGTTGCGAGTGTAAATAGCATTTGGGTCGGCAGTACGTGAGGTGTTCAAGGCGTAGCTGTAGGGGTTGATATCGAAGCTGCGGCTGTACACACCGTTAACCACGTCGACGTCCTGACTCAGAGTACCAGGAGCGCGCTGCTTGCGGTAGCTATCGCTGGTCAACAACTTGATGGTCAAAGTCTTCGACAGGTCGTAGCTGGCGTTAGCGTTGAAGGTGTAACGAGTAACCTCGCTCTGCTTGGTCCATCCTGGGTCGTACATGATAGAAGCCGAGGTGTAGAACCTAGCCTTGTCGGTACCACCTGAAATAGAGATAGCGTGGTTCTGCGAAACGTTGCTGTTAAACAACAGGTCGAACCAGTCGGTGTTACGGAACTCAGCTTCACGCAGATAAGCGTTACGTGCAGCCTGGGTGTTTTCCAGACCGAAACCAGTTGCTGGGTTGTACTGGTCCATGAGCTTGTACATGGTACCATAGATACCCGAACTTGACGAGTTGGCAAGACTTGCAAAGCTCAACCATCCCTTCGACTCAAGCTCCTTGTAGATGCCCATCTGCTCCTGCGAGTTACTGATGTTGAACTCACTGTAACGGGGCTTCAAGCGATAGGTGAACTCGCCGGTGTAGTTGATGCTGGCAGATCCCGAGCGACCTTGCTTGGTGGTAACGACAATCACACCAGCCATGGCGCGAGCACCATAGATTGATGTTGCCGAACCGTCCTTAAGGATTTGGAAGCTCTCGATATCGTCGGCGTTGATACCAGCAATGGCACTTGCGATAAGAGTTGTGGCGTCACCACTCGAGAGTGCGTCGGCATCGAGCTCAACGTTGTCCTCGAGAATCACACCGTCAACTACCCACAGTGGCTTGCTGCTACCGTAGATTGAGGTAGCACCACGCACGCGAATCTTGGGAGCGGTACCAAAGGTACCCGACACGTTTTGCACACTCACACCTGCGGCACGTCCCTCGAGGGCACGCGACACGTCGGCCACACCATCGAGCTTAGCCTTGTCGGCCTTGATGCTTGATGTTGCACCGGTAAAGAGGCGCTTGTCTACGTTTTGATAACCTGTTACAACCACTTCCTTGAGAGTAGTCTTCTCGTCGGGGGTCAAAACAATCTTCATCTCACCCTGGGTGACCTGCACATCGGCATCGGCAAGACCCATGTACTTCACTATGATGTGGCTCTTGTAAGAGGGCACAGTGATGGTAAACTTTCCGTCAAAGTCAGTAGCTGTACCATTAGTGGGTTTTGCTTTTTCCGATACATGAGCACCAATAACGGGTTCATTGTCCTCGGCCGAAATAACGACACCCGTAACCTTAACCTGAGCTGAGGCTCCGAGCGATAACAATATTGCAGCCGTTAGCAATAAAAGTTTTTTAAGACTCATAAGCATTGAAAAAAAATTAATAATTATTATTTGTTTTTAGTATAAAAAATTTTCTCACATTAACATGTCAATCAACAGTTTAGAAAGTTAGTTTTCATAGCTGCCTTCGTCTCTGTGTTAATCACTATCACCATGCTCCAGCGGTGCCGTTAACATGCCATGATGTGGCACATAATCACAACGACACATGCGCAATGGGGGCTTTGGCGCATTTTATAAGGTGCAAAGAAACAAATTTTTTTTCAATTAATCTAATTTTTCTTGTTAAAAGTGAATTTCACATTTAAAAAAACTTGACAATCGCCCGCGCAAGATAATAATTATGTTATAAAACATATTAACACAAAAAAAATCAGGGAGGTCACTTGGGTGACTTCCCTGAAGTAGGAATTCTCAGGCGCTCATGCCGCGCGAGCGCTGTGTGATGTTACTTAATTGCCTTGGCAATCTCGGCCATGGTGGGATTAACTGCCACAATCACGCCCTTGCCATTGATGAGGAATGTGCAGGGCTTGTCGATGCTACCCCACTTCTTCTCAAATGCAGGACGATCCTGCAGCTCGCAGAAGTACTGCGAAGCCACATCCAGGCTGTCGAGGCTCATCACCTCCTTGAAGAGTGCCTTGCTGCGGTCGAAGTTTACCGCCATGTGCACAATCTTGTCGTTGCCACGGGCAATACGGTTCAGCTCAATATTCTCTATGCGCGTGATGGCGTCGGCCGATGTCCACATGTTGAGCACCACAAACTTGCCGCGGAACTGGCTGAGCTCCACAACATTGTTCTCGTTGGCGATACTGAAATCGGCTGCGCGTGTGCCCACTCGACTATCGCTCGCCACAGTTGTGCGTGACGATGTGAACACTAACACTGCGCACAAAGTAATTAACAAACAAACGAACTTCTTCATAGTTAAAGTTTTTGTTCAAGCATGCCAGCCCACATTACTGATAACCATCGGCCTTGTGAGGACATTGCGGGATGTATTATCAAGCAATCCTCATTTTGGCTCTAACTTGTGGCAAAATCTCTAATCGTCTTAAAAGTAAGGACCTGCCACAGGCCAGCATTGCTGAATTCGGGGTGCAAAGGTAGGCAAAAAATCCAAAACCCCTTAAGGAATTAAGATTTTTTTGCTTATTTTAAGCCTTAAACATCATGGAATCCAGCCTTTTACCCCATTGCACTGGGTGCCATGACATGGCTGTGAGTTAGAACCTGTAGGTAGCTCCGAGCAAGAACACTGCCTGGTCGATCGAGCTCACGATAGAATACTTGAACTCGGCGTTGACAGCAACGCTTGGTGTGATTTCATACTCACATCCACCACCCAGGTTGAGACCAAAGCGAGTCACCGACTCGTCGGTAGCGCTATAGCTCTTGTTCACCACAGTGAGTCCTGCCAGCGGATAGGCACGGAACTTGGGGGCGATGTTGAACAGGTAATGAGCGTTGGCATTCAGGTCCCACATGTGGAAACCGTTGTTGCGGAAGTAGTAGTTGAACGAGGCTTCGGCACGGATATCGTTAGTTATCCCATACTGGAACTTGCCACCAATACCCACCATGTTGATCTCGGTGCCATAAAGCAGGTTGCCACCCACTCCCATTTGCCCCTTCTGGGCAGCGGCATAGCCACATCCCAGCACGGCAACAAGCACTAATGCTAATATTTTCTTCATAATATATTGTATTATAATTTTTACTTAAAACTTAAATATAACTACTCATCCTGCGGAACATTCACGTTCTTGCTCATGACCAGGTTGTGAGTGCGCTGCATGAAGGTGGCAAAGGTGCCGCGAGAGTCGGCGCGCACCATCTCGGGTTTATCCTCGGGAATCACCTGATAGGTGAAATCGCCAGCACCAGGTTTCTGGCAGAAGAATAGCTTGTAACGAGGGCTGTCAATCACAGGCTTACCGTCTTTCATCTTAAGCGAAACTTTAACCATGGCTCCTCCACGGCAGTCGATATCGCTCATGTTAGAGATGAAATTGCCCAGACTGTAGACCAGCAACACATCCTTGTCGTGCTTGCTGCTGTGACGCACCTCGAATGGCTCCACTACATGCGGATGCCCACCAATAATCAGGTCCACGCCCTCATCGATGAGGAAATCGGCAAGGTCGCGCTGCTCCTGCACTGGAGTGAGGGTGTACTCCACTCCCCAGTGCATGTTAACGCACAGCACATTGGCTCCTGCGGCACGCGCAGCGGCAATGTCGGCAGCAATGACCTTCTTGTCGATGTAGTCGACCACCACATCTTGCTGGATGGGGATGCCATTGGTGCCATAGGTGTAGTCGAGAAACGCCACCTTGATGCCATCAAAGTCCTTGATGAAGGGCAGCCGCTTGTAACGGTCGGCACTGTTGATGTAGGTGCCAATGTGGGCAACACCCCACTCATCGAGCTTGTTGATGGTCCTCACGGCACCCTTGTCACGACGGTCGAGGCAGTGGTTATTGGCCGTAAGGAACAGGTCGAAACCCACCCGTTGCAACTCACGGGCATACTCATCGGGGGCGCTGAAGCATGGGTAACCCGAATAGGGCGCGCCACCCAGTGAGCACTCAAGGTTGACGACAGCATAGTCGGCCTCCTCAATGTC
The DNA here is from genome assembly GCA_002353285.1 of Porphyromonadaceae bacterium UBA2751. Taxonomy (GTDB): domain Bacteria; phylum Bacteroidota; class Bacteroidia; order Bacteroidales; family Muribaculaceae; genus Sodaliphilus. The sequence continues at coordinate 143,198 of DEJJ01000032.1, forward strand.
GGCCTGCACATGCTTGAAGCATGCACTGTAGTCGTAGGTGCCATTAGCGCGCCGCGCCACCTCATATTGCTTGCTGTGCTGCATAGCGTCGCCAAAGAACACCATGTCGACCTGAGCATTGCCCGCCAGCAGCGACATGAGCGATAAAGCCAGTATTGAGAGAAGGTTCATTTATGAGTTTTTAGTTCTTAGTTTTTAGTTTTTAGTTCTTCTAGATATTCTAGATGTTCTAGAAATTCTAGATTGTGCATTATGCATTATGAATTGTGCATTATAAACTAGCGGCGGCGGCCAGCGCGCATGAGCTGCTTGGGGTTCATGTTGCTAACCTTGTGCATAGCCTTGCGAGTTTGCTCAAACTGTGTGAGCAAGCGGTTCACCTCCTGGATGCTGGTGCCACTGCCGCGGGCAATGCGCTGGCGACGGCTGCCGTTGATAGCCTCGGGGTGCTCTCGCTCGTAAGGAGTCATTGAGTAGATAATTGCCTCAATGCCCTTGAAAGCGTCGTCGCTGATGTCGATGTCCTTAATGGCCTTGCCCACTCCAGGAATCATCGAAGCCAGGTCCTTGAGGTTACCCATCTTTTTGATTTTGGAGATTTGCGACATGAAGTCGTTGAAGTCAAACTTGTTCTTGGCAATCTTCTTTTGCAACTCGCGAGCCTGCTCCTCGTCGTACTGCTGCTGCATGCGGTCAACCAGCGACACGATGTCGCCCATGTTGAGGATGCGGTCGGCCATACCTGCGGGCCTGAATGGGTCGATGGCCTCCATCTTCTCGCCAGTACCCACCCACTTGATGGGCTTGTCGACCACGGTGCGAATCGAGAGTGCGGCACCACCACGGGTGTCACCGTCGAGTTTGGTGAGCACCACGCCGTCGAAGTCGAGACGGTCGTTGAAGGCCTTGGCTGTGTTAACGGCATCCTGACCAGTCATCGAGTCAACGACAAAGAGCGTCTCGTTGGGCTGGATAGCATCCTTGATGGCCTTGATTTCCTGCATCATCTGCTCATCAACAGCGAGACGACCAGCGGTGTCGACAATTACCACGCCGTGCCCCTTGGCCTTGGCCTCGGCTATAGCGTGCTGCGCAATCTCAACCGGGTTAGTATTGCCAGGTTCACTGTAGACGGGCACCCCAATCTGCTCACCGAGCACCTTGAGCTGCTCAATAGCAGCAGGACGGTACACGTCGCAGGCCACCAGCAATGGCGACCGCTTGATGAGGCGGTTGGCAAGTTTGCCCGAGAATGTGGTCTTACCCGAACCTTGCAGACCCGACATCAGGATGATGGCAGGATGGCCCTCGATGTTGAACGGAGCCTGCTCGCCACCCATGAGCTGGGTGAGTTCATCGTGAACTATCTTAATCATCAGCTCCTTAGGCTTCAAGGAGTTGATAACGTTTTGACCTATGGCTTTCTCTTTAACAGTGTCGGTAAAGGATTTAGCCACCTTGTAGTTGACGTCGGCCTCAATGAGCGTGCGGCGCACCTCCTTGAGGGTCTCGGCAACATTAATCTCGGTGATTTTTCCTTCACCTTTAAGAACCTTAAACGCGCGTTCAAGGCGTTCGCTTAGATTTTCAAACATATAATATATTTAAGTGCTAAGTATTAAGTGTTTTTTTCGACATTAAATCAGTTTGTTGGTCGCAGTGTCGGGGAACACCACCTGCGGCTTGAATCCACGAGCCTCGTCGGGGGTCATGATCGCATAAGACATGATTATCACTATGTCGCCAGGCTGCACCTTGCGTGCAGCAGCGCCATTGAGGCACACTTCGCCCTTGCCTCGCTCACCTGGAATCACATAGGTGTCGAGTCGCTCGCCGTTGTTGTTGTCGACAATGAACACACGCTCCCCCTCAACGAGTCCTGCAGCGTCCATCAGGTCCTGGTCGATAGTGATGCTGCCAATGTAGTCGAGGTTGGCACCAGTAACGGTGACACGATGAATCTTGGATTTTACGACTTGAATAAACATAGTGCAAAAAAAATTAAAAGTTAAAATGTGCATTACGATTCATGAATCAGCAAAAATCGTGCCACATTACAACTCGGCTGGCTTCTTATAGGTGATGTTATCGATTTCACGCACGTCGCCACAGTACACAGTGATGCAGCCCACAATGTAATCACTGTCGTCCCAAGCATTTACTGGCTGCAAGGTGATGCCGTCGCATATCGAGTAATACTCCACCTCCATCTCAGGATAGGCGTTGAGCGTTGCCACCACCCAGTCGTGGGTCTGCTCCACGGTGTGGTCCTGTGCAAACTCGAGGCTATCGCACAACACTCGGTAGATGTTGGGGGCTATTTTGCGCACCAGCGGTGTGAGGCGCACGTTGCGGCTGCTCTTGGCAAGGCCATCGTCCTCGCGAATGCAAGGGCAGGTCACAATGTCGAGCTTAATTCCCAACTGCTTGGTCATGGCGCGAATCACAGCAATCTGCTGGAAGTCCTTCTCACCAAAGTAGGCACGGGTGGGCTCTACCATCATGAAAAGCTTGCTCACGATTTGGCACACGCCATTGAAATGGCCTGGGCGCATGGCACCCTCCATGACCTCGGCCACTGGGCCAAGCTTGAACACGCGAGTGTCGGGCTCAGGATAAATCTCCTCGACAGTGGGCATGAATGCAATGTCCACGCCGCAGCGCTCGAGCAGTGCGGCATCGGCCTCGGCAGTGCGCGGATAGGTGCGCAAGTCTTCCTTATTATTGAATTGAGTGGGGTTGAGAAACACGCTCACCACCACCACGTCGTTCTCACGCCGTGCACGCTCCACCAGCGACTGGTGGCCCTCGTGCAGCGCTCCCATGGTGGGCACAAGTCCTATCGACTTGCCCTCGCCACGATGCTTAGCGACTTGCTTTCTCAGCTCGTCGACTTTACTAATTATTTTCATTGTAATTACAATAAGATTTTAAAATCGACTGCAAAGTTAGATATAATTTCTGAATAATAAGCCAGTCAATAATATATTTTTTTGTAAGGCTGTGCAATGCGGTTTTTTGGGGCAAAAAAAGAAAGGCTGGCGCTTTAGGTGGCCAGCCTTTCGGGAGTAATTTATATTCAGGTTTAGTAATTATTCGCTCTTGCTATGCGAGAAGTAGATACCGCCGCAAAGCTCAATCTTGCCATTGAAGGTGTCTTTGTAACCAATCATGGTGAGATTGTCCTCAACCTCGATACCTGCTGTAGCGAGCCAGCCCTTGCGGTCGTCGCCAGTTGCGCCATAGCCAGGATAGCAACCGTAGACGTAGAGGCTGTTAGTGCCATCGCTCAAGTAGAGGTTGCCATAGGTTGGGTTGTCGATGCTTTCGATAAAACCAGTTAAGCGATAATAAACGTTCTTGTCGTCGGGCTTGGTGAGGAACTCAGCGATGGTAACATCGGTCACTGAGATGTGGCTCTCATACTTCGCCTCCTTCATCTGTGGGTTGCCATTGTGCGAGCTGCGCTTTCCTACCAATGTCACGATGTCGCCTTCCTTGAGCCCCAGAGTCTGGAAGTCGCCCTTGGCACCGATGCCATAGACATAGACTTGCTCGTCGGTGAAGTCGCGCAGATAGACGTTGCCATACTGGTCGTTGGCCACCTTTTGAATCACAGCAGTGATGCGGTAGAGAGTAGCATCCTCGGCAGCCTCAAGGAACTGAGTGCAGTTAACGTCGACGATAGAACCAGTTTGCTTGATGGTGGCAGTAACCACACTCTCTTGCGAGCCATTGCTGGTCTTGAATGTAACGTCAGCACTGCGGTCGCCACCGGCGTTGGCATTGGCATGGAAGGTAACAACTGGGTTGCTACCGCCAGTGATGTTGCTGATAGCGAGCCAGCTCTTGGCAGCCTCGGGAATCTCAACGCTCACGCCATTGCCCTTGCTTGTGAGGTTGACGGTAACATCGCCACCCTCGAGAGGAATAGTTGCGTCCTCAGGATCGATGCTCTCAACCTTGAGCAGCGACTTGACGAGCTTAACAACAGTGACATCACACAGCTCGGCGGCGCCGTTGTAGAACTTCAATGGACCTTCAACGGTGATGATGTCGCCCTCCTCGATACCCCAGTCGGCAATAGGGAAGCCCTTGGTCTTGCCACTCTTGTTGAGAGTGCCATAAATCTGAAGGTTGCCGGTGCCATCGTTGATGTAGAAGTTGCCGTACTCCAAGTTGTAGATGGTGTTAACGGCACCAGTCACACGGTAGGTCATGCCCTCGTTGCCAGCAGCAACCTCGGCACAGGTGGCAGTCTTGGTTTCAGAGAGTCCCTGAAGCACCTTGATGTTCTGCTTGCGTCCAGCGCATGCGATGTTAAGGTCGGCGTTGCGGCCGTTGATAGTAGACTCGGCACTAAATTTCACCTCAGTCTCGCCAGCACCACCATTCATGGGGCTAATAGTAAGCCAGCTGGGAATTTGGGTCTCGTCAAAGCTCCACGAGTCCTTGGCAGTGACAATAATCGATGTTGAGCCACCTTCCTTGTCAATGGCTACATAGGAACGTGAAACCTGAATCTCGTCGAGCAAGGTGATCTTGTCGTCGTCGGAGCAACTAACCAGCATTGCACCAAGCAGTGCAATAAATGCGGGAATAAAATATCTTAGTTTCATAGTTAGGATATTACTTTAATTAATTAGTTGAAAATATACTTAACACCAATTGCTACGCTCCAGCACTGACCAATTGCATGGTTAGGAGCCCAAGTCTTAGTGTCGCCACTGATAGCAGCAGGAGTAGAGAACAGAGGATAGCCCTGAGCGTCAACGCCCTCATACTTGAGGATGCGAGCCTCGCTACCAATCTCAGGATTCAAGTACTTGCTCACGCCCCAGCTCGAGTTGAAGAAGTTGAGCACGTTCTTCATGTCGAAGCTCAGCTGGATAGTGTGCTTGGTGTTGCCAGCACGGAAGTTGAAGTCGTGCTTGTAGCCAAGGTCGATGCGGTGTACCCATGGGCTGTAAACGCTGTAGGCCTCGGCATACTTGCCCTGGTGGTTCTTCAGGTAGCCGTCGTTGTGAACGAAGCTCATGAAGCGGTCGCGGTCGTCGGTGCTCTTGAAGCGGAAGTCGCCAGCCTCAACCTCTGCATCGGTTGGGATGTAGATGGCATCGTAGGCATAACCGTCGCCGTTCATGTCGTTGGTGGTCATGTAAGAGTAGTTGTAGCCGCCACGCCAGGTCTCATAGATGAGGCTGTAGTGGTTGCCGCTGCGGTCGTGCAGTGTAGCGCTTGCGATGAAGCGGTCGGGAGTAACGTACTGCGAGTTGTGCAGCTTAATGTTGTTAGGACCATCGGTGGTGGGAACATAGGTGAAGGCACTCTCGGCAGCCGAACCTGGCATACCAGTGATTTCCTTCGAAACGGTGTGGGTGTAAGAAGCCATGAGGCTTACCCAGTCGGCAGGCTTAGCAGTTGCCATCAGGTTGGCGCTCCAGCCGTAGCCCTTGCTTGTGTTCTCGAGAACGAAGGCCTTAGTGTTAGTGCGGAATCCAGCAGGATAGATAGGACGGTTGTCAACGCCGTTGAAGCGGGCAAAGCCACCCACGCTGGGAATCGACCAGTCGCTAATCGAAACGCCATTGACAGTCTTGTTGAAGATTGCCTCGGCAGTTACAGTGAATGGGAACGAAACGGGAATTGCATAGTCGATAGCAAGTGAAGATTTCCACACCTGTGGCATCTTGAACTTAGGATCTACACCATTAACGGCCGAGGGAACGGTGCCGTCCTCGGGCTTAACAGTCTGTGGGTAGCCCATGTCGAAGAGTTTCTGCTGCAGTGCAGCGATGGTGGCATGGCCATTGGCGTCGGTAACAAGACCGCCGGCAAACTGGTTCATGTCGGTGTTCTTAGCATTGAGTTGTGCCTGGTATTGCACCATACCGCCGTTGGTGGGCATGTTGGTGAAGAACACCAGAGGCAGACGACCCGAGAAGAGGCCTGTTCCACCGCGGAGCTTGAGGCTCTTGTCGCCAAAGACATCGTAAACGAAGCCCACGCGTGGCGAGAAGGTCACGCTGCTCTTAGGCCACTTGCCAGTGTCGATGTTGCGCACCTTGCCGTCCTCGTCGTAGTAGTCGAGGGCAAGAATCTTGTTGTTGGTCATGAGGTCCTTATTGTTGAAGAAGAGACCATCGATGCGCAAGCCGTAGGTGAGTTTGAACTTCTCGCTGATGTTCCACTCGTCCTGGCCGTAGATGCCGGCCTTGTTGAACTGCACGCGAGCAGCTGGGTGAGTCTCGCCGTCGTAGCCGTAGGTCAAGCACACTACCTCGGGGGCAGCGCCATTGATGAAATCGTCGACGCTAGCATAGCGGTAGTAGCCAGTACCGTTGCGCATGTACTGGTTGTCGGCCATCTGATGCTCAAAGTTGATGCCAGCAGTGATCTTGTGGTTGCCGGCATAGTAGGTGATGTCGTCCTTGATGTTCCAAATGGTGTTGTGAACGGCATTGTTCCAGGTGAAGAGCTCATAACCCAGGGCCATGTAGTTGCCATTGTTGCCAGTGCCATCCTGGATGTCGATGAATGGGAACTCGCTTGAGTTGGTGCCGCGCACGTCGTCAAGCTTAGACCAAGTGGCCAGGAACTGGTTCGAGAGGTTGTCGCTCAGGCGGCTGTTGAGGTCGAATGAGAGCGAGTGAACCAAGTTCTTCATCGAGTACATTGAGTTGGCAAATATCATTGAATATTGCGAAGCGCGGGCAAATGCCGAGCGAGTGCCGCCGTCCATCGAGGTGGCGTTGGCAGCGTTCCACACGTTGTTCTTAGTGTAGTTGTAGCGCAGTGCCAAGTGGTGATCGTTGGTGATGTTCCAGTCGATGCGGGCAAGCAGCTTGTAGTTGCTCTCGTCGGCAGGGAAGTCGGTGTAAGAGCCAGTGTCGTAACCGTATTTGTCCATTACGTGTTTTTGAACGCGTTGCATGTCGGCGATTGTGGTGCGCGAGAGGTAGTTGTCGGGGTCGGCAACTCCGTTCTCCGAGGCACGCCAGCGATTGGCAACGGTAGGAATCTTCGACATCTCACCATTAACGAAGAAGAACAACTTGTTCTTAATGATTGGGCCACCCAGGGTGAAGCCGTAGGTAGTGACGCGGTCCTTGGCGCGTGCGCCAGCGATTTGCTCGCCATCCACAGCGTCGCCACGCATGTTCTCATTGCGGTGATAGATGTAGGCGCTGCCCTTGAAGGTGTTGTTACCACTCTTAGTGATGGCGTTAACACCACCGCCAATGAAGTTGGTTTGACGCACATCGTAGGGCGAGATTACCACCTGCATCTCCTCGATAGCGTCGAGCGAGATGGGGTTGCCACCACCAGGGAGGTTACTGCTCAAACCAAAGTTGTTGTTGAAATTGGCTCCATCAACGGTGAAGTTAGCAGTACGACCATCGGCACCGGCAAAGCTCATGCCATTGCCTCCATAAGGCGAGAGGCGAGTCACATCGGTAATGCTGCGAGTGACGGTAGGCAGGCTGGTGATTTGCACGTTGTTGATGTTGGTTGTTGCACCAGTCTTTTCATTCGAGAATTTCGATCTTGAGGTAGTTACCACCACTTCCTGGAGCTGATTGGCGCTGGTCGACATCATCACATTTTGCATGTTGTAAGTCTCACCAAGCTCGAGCACAATGCCTGAAACCACGTGATCCTGGTAGCCAACGTAAGATACTGTGGCTGTGTAAGGGCCACCAGTACGCATACCCTGGATGTAGAAGCGACCATCCATGTTGCTCACTGCGTTGTACTCAGTTCCCGAGGGAGCGTGAAGCAGTTTTACCACTGCACCAATGAGGGGCTCATTGGATTCGTCAACGACTACACCCGTCAGCGACGAGGTTGTAATCTGCGCATTCAATGATATTGCTGCTGCCAGCAACATCATCAGCGTTGATAAGCAAAATCTTTTAAGCATAAAATTTAGATTAATAAAAATGATTAAAAACGTTTTGTAGCTATTGTCTTTGTTGCTTTATATTTATTAAATGTGCACTGCTTGCCCAAGTAAAAAGCGACACACCGTTATTAGATACTTTGCTCTAATAGCGGTGTGTAGCCCATAAACCATGCTTTGTAGTTCTCAATACGTGCGATATGTTATCCCCTGCAGTAATCGCGTCACTGCCAGGGCTATAAATGTCAAATATAAAGAACTGTAACAAAGCCATTATGTTGAACCGTAGTCCCAATTTTGTTGCAAAGGTATTTATATTTTTGCTAATAGCGAAAACTATTTCAAAACATTTTTCGACATTAACCATTTTAACTAAAATCCCCAAACTCCACCCATTGCCAAAAAATGGTGGTTTCTCATTAATTATCAACCACCTTTCGGGTTCTATATGTTAAATAGCACAATCAAAATTAGGTATAAAAAAATTATGCAGGTGTTTCCCAACAGCCGCATAAAGTAAACCTTAAAAATCTAATCCTATGAAAAAACTTGTTGCAAATATAGATTCTTATAAAGTATTATGCAATATTTGAGAACAAAAAACACTTGTTTTTTAACATTTTTTGAGTTACAATGTACAAATTTGTCGCCAATTTGGGTAATGTGGCACCCTATCGTTGCCTATCACAATAAAAATCACTAACTTCGCACCCTAAAAGTCAACCACTCACACATGACAGCACTTGATCTTAACATACTGGGATGCGGCTCGGCCACGTCAACACTCAGGCACCTGCCCTCGTGCCAGGTGCTCAACCTGCGAGGCCATCTCATGATGATTGACTGCGGCGAGGGAGCTCAGCTCGAGATGCGCCGCATGCACCTCAAGTTCTCACGCCTCAACCACATCTTCATCAGCCACCTGCATGGCGACCACTGCTTTGGCCTGCCAGGGCTCATCTCCACAATGGCGCTTCAGGGCAAGGGTGGCACGCTCACGGTGCACATCTTCAAGGAGGGCGCCGAGATTTTTGGCCGCATGCTCGACTTCTTCTGCCGCGAGCGCCCATTTGAGCTCAAGTTCAACATCATCGACACCCACAAGGCTGTCATCTACGAGGACGATGCCATCACAGTGACGTCGTTCCCGCTCACCCACCGCGTGCCATGCGTGGGCTTCATCTTCAGCGAGAAGCCCAAACTGCGGCACATCAATGCGCAGGCCTGCTACGAGCATGGCGTGCCACAGCACTTCATGAACAGCCTAAGGCAAGGAGCCGACTATGTTACACCCAGCGGCATGGTGATTCCAAACTCGCAGCTCACCACCGAGGCCGACAGGTCGATTTCCTATGCCTACTGCAGCGACACCAAGTACTCCAAGCGCGTGATCAATGCCGTGCAGGGGGTCGACTGGCTCTACCACGAGGCCACCTATGGCGACGAGAACCTCAAGAACGCGGTCAAGCGCTACCACAGCACAGCCCGTCAGGCAGCAATGGTGGCTCGCGAGGCGCAGGCCAAGCATCTCATCTTGGGCCACTACAGCAACCGCTATAACGACGAGTCGCTACTGCTCAAGCAGGCGCGCGAGGAATTTCCCGCCACCATCCTGGGGCAAGAGGGGCTGACCATCGATTTAAACAAGATGTAGCTGCGCGTTTCGCGCCTAAAAAAAGCCGAAAAGCTGCTATTTTTTGAAAAAAGATTTGCCAGTAACAAAAAAAGTTGTACCTTTGCAGCCGGGTAAGTCCTACACGGCCAGCTCCCTGCCAATCCCCCAGGTCTTGACCGAAGCAAGGGTAACAGGTTGTAGCGGCGCGATGTAGTCTTCTTACCCTTTTTTTGTATCCCTACCTATCCCCTCCTTTTCAGCAAGTAATTATGCATTAATTAAGCATTGTGCATTGTGCATTATGCATTGTGCATTATGCATTGTGCATTGTGCATTGTGCATTAAGAATTGAGCACTCGGTCAGGGTTCTTTCTGATAAAATCCTTCCACGACTTAGCACCCCCGCTTGCGATGGGTTTCTTGCTCTCATAGTAGTGGCACAAGGCTGCCGCCAGCGCGTCGGTGGCATCGAGCAGCTGCGGCATGTCGTCGTTTGAGATGTTGAGCTGGCGCTGCAGCATCATTGCCACCTGCTCCTTGCTTGCCGCGCCATTGCCAGTGATTGCCAGCTTTATCTTGCGGGGCTCATACTCAGCAATAGGCACCTGCCGGCCCAGCGCTGCTGCCATGGCTACACCCTGAGCACGACCCAGTTTGAGCATCGATTGCACATTCTTGCCATAGAATGGCGCCTCGATAGCCATCTCGTCGGGCAAGAACTCCTCAACCAAGCTCAGCACGCGGTCGTAGATGCGGCGCAGGCGCATGTAGTGGTCCTCAATCTTGCTAAGCTGCAGCACCCCCATCGCAATGAGCACAGGCTTGCCGGCCTTCACACCCAGCAGGCCGTAGCCCATCACGTTAGTGCCAGGATCGATACCTATTATTATTTTATCAAAATTGTTATTCTCCATTACTCCAAGTCGATATTCTCCATGAACGTGGCAAAGCCTGCAACCTTAGTGCCAAAGCGTCGCGTCATCTCCTCATGAAGGCGCTTGCCCACAGCCTGGTTCCAGCGTTGCAGCTGCCCAAGTGTGGGAGCCTCGAGTTGCAGCGCAAAGCATGCCCCACCCTCCTTGTGGCCCATCAGGCGCAACAGTCGTGGCGACTCAACAAGGCCGCTAGCAATTGCCTGTGGCACATAGTGGTGGCGCATCCAGTCGATGAAGTCGCCGCTGATGTCGCAGTCAACATGATATGTAGTGTTATAAACTATCATCACTGCAAAATTACAGCAAGCAAATCTAACTACAAAATTCCAAATCCCTTTTTTTATATTCCACAGCATTAAACAAGCTAGATAATTGTTGTTTTTTTGCACTTCGCGCGATGTGGAGTTCTTACATCCTGATTATACAATTGCATTGTTAGAGTAAATCTTAGTGATGCCGTCGAGGGAAGCCTCTTTCTCGTAGTGGCGAATATTCAAACCTTTTTATTACTTAATAGCGCATAAATAATAGAAATTTACTATTTTTGCAAGAAATAATTTTAAAAAACTATGAGAACCAAGATTTTAGTTGTTATGGTAGTGCTGATGAGTGCAGTGGCGGCTATGGCTCAATTGCCAGTGCAAGCCGCATCTCAGCCAAGCCAGCAAGTGAGTTCGGGCCGCCTGGAGTTTTTCCCCGACTTAAAGTCACAGTATATAACGAGTCGTAATGTAACAGTTTGGCTTCCCGATGGCTACACCATGGGCGAGCCTTGCGATGTGTTGTATATGCACGACGGGCAGATGCTCTTCGATGCCAGCACCACATGGAACCATCAGGAGTGGAAGGTCGATGAGGTGATGGGACGACTCATTGCCGAGGACAAGGTGAGGCGCTGCATAGTGGTGGGCATCGACAACACCAGTAATCGCCTCAACGACTATTTCCCTACTCGGTGCTATGAAAAAGTGCCCGAAGAGCAGCGTGAAGGCGTGGATGTGAGCGTCTACAAGGGCGATGAGTATCTGCGCTTCATCGTTAAGGAGGTGAAGCCGTTTATCGACAGCCGATATAAGCCGCTTACCTCGCGCGAGCACACCTTTATTATGGGTTCAAGCATGGGAGGATTGATCTCGCTCTATGCACTGTGCAACTATCCTGAGGTGTTTGGTGGTGCTGTGTGCATGTCGACTCATCTGTCGATGAACTTCTTCGATCCCAACTTTAAGAGTGAATATTGGTCGGAGGGACTTCGCCAGTATGTGAAGGAACATCTGCCACAGGCCAACAGTTGCCTGCTATATATGGACGGCGGCACAGTAGAGCTTGATGGCACCTACCGCCCTTATCAGAACAAGCTGAACGCTATTGTCAGCGGCCTGGGTTGGGATAGTGCACACTTTGTTTATTACCTGTTTGAGGGGCACAAGCACATGGAGACGTTCTGGGCCGAGCGCCTTGACGTGCCATTTATGTTTCTCTTGAAAAAATAGGGGACAATGCGTTATTTCTTGAAGTTATCTTATCAGGGAGCGGCCTATCATGGGTGGCAGATTCAGCCACGCGATGTGAGTGTGCAAGAGACCATCGAGAAGACACTGGCTATGGTGCTGCGCCATGCCACGCCAATAACTGGTGCAGGGCGCACCGATGCTGGCGTGAATGCCACCACGATGTATGCCCACTTCGACACCGAGCAACCCATAGCCGATGTGAACTCGCTCATGCGTAGCCTCAACGGCATCTTGCCTCAGGATATCGCTATTTACAAAGTGATACCAGTGCATGATGATGCCCACGCCCGCTTCGATGCCACTAGCCGCACCTATCATTACCTGGCGCATACCGGCAAGTCGCCGCTGCTGCGCGCCACCAGTTGGCAATGCAACCCACGTCTTGACTTTGAGCTGATGAACGAGGCGGCAAAGCGGCTGCTCAACTATGAGGATTTCACGTCGTTCAGCAAGCTCCACACCGATGTGAAGACCAACAATTGCCACATCACCCAAGCCCACTGGCGGCGGTGCGAGAGCATCGATACCAACGTAGAGCAATGGGTGTTTACCATCACTGCCGACCGTTTCCTTCGTAATATGGTGCGCGCCATCGTGGGCACGCTAGTCGATGTGGGGATGCACAAAATCACAGTAGAAGATTTCTGTCAAATTATTGAGAAAAAAGACCGCTGTGCAGCCGGCACCTCAATGCCCGCCCATGCCCTCTACCTATGGGACGTCATCTATCCCTACCTTGACTAATCGATCGTACACATTAATACTATTTTATAAGGAATTGCTTGCGTCGTGGATAATGGAGAAAGTTTAATGACTTTCAACAATCCCATTTGAGAACAGTGACACCACCTTTGCGGTGATTAGAGTTCGTTGGTGTAGAGGGCGCGCAGTTGTGGATTGTGGTTGAACATTTCGTTGGCACGGTTCTGGTCGGTTGCGCTCCACATCGCCATGGGCAGGTTGCACAGCTTAATGAACCACCGCAAGCCACGGGCATTGATGTAGGTGTAGCGCCCAATGGCTACCATATCAACTCGAGGCTCATCGCTGCAAACGAGATGCTTGAGGTTCTGCATTATCACTGCTCCTGGTCTTATGGCCGTTTCACTGAGCATCGCCTGCTTGAATCCAGCGCGAGCCACCTCTTTGTAACGTTCCATCGAGAAACACTCCACCACCATGCGCTGCTTGAGCTTGGGAAAGAACTTCTCCAAGATTACAGGGTCATCGGTCTTGTCAACGACAAAAATCAGGTCAGGGTGTGAGAGAAATATTTCGTTGATTTCACGCCAGGTGAGTGGGGTGTAGGTCTTGCCGTTGCGTCCGCGGAGCGGGGCTGCGGTAAATTCGCCCATGTGTGGCGGGTCGCAAGAATAGATTGTGTCGATCATGTCGTCGCTCGAGTGGAATGCCAGAGGCTCACCTTCGGGCGAGATGACGATGTCGAGTTCGATGAATTTCACGCCTTGTGCAATGGCGTGCTCCACTGCCTCACGGCTGTTAGTGTAGGTGAGCGAGTCGATGTTGCCGCCAGCATGGGCGATAACGGTGTTGTGGGGCACATTAGGCTCATTGTCGCGCACATAGAGCACCAGTGCAACGGCAAGCAACACCACAGTAGCTATAGTGTAAAGGATAATTTTTTTCAAAATCAAAGGATTATATTATGAAGGGGAGAGACCTGCCTCGTCCAAGGTCTGAAAACACATTTTTATTGCGTCTCCCTGGCGAGGCAAGTCTCGTTCCTGAAATAATGTTTAGTCTTCCTTGATTTCCCATCCCAGAGCCGAGGCGCCGAGCACAGCGGCATCGCTCTCCTTGAGCTCGCTGATGAGAATCTTAACCTTGCCCTTGAACACCTTCATGATGTTCTTGTCGAAGGCTTCACGAATGGGGTTCATGATGTAGTCACCGCTCTTGGTCAAGCCGCCAAAGATAACGAAGGCCTCGGGGCTTGAGAAGGTAACAAAATCGGCAAGTGCTTCACCCAGAATGGTACCAGTGTAGTTAAAAATGTCGATGGCCAGCTTGTCGCCCTTGACAGCGCAGTCATACACGTCCTTCGACGTGATGCTATCGATGTCATAGTCGCGCAGCAGCGATTTATCACTGCGAATCTCAAGGAACTCGCGGGCAGTGCGAGCCACGCCTGTTGCCGAGCAGTAAGCCTCGAGGCAGCCAGTGCGACCACAACCACACACGCGGCCATTGTTGCGCTTCATTATCACATGGCCCAGTTCTCCAGCAAAGCCGTCGTGACCGTACACCATTTGGCCGTTAACCACAATTCCACTGCCCACGCCAGTGCCCAGCGTGATCATGATGAAATCCTTCAAGCCACGTGCGGCACCATAGGTCATCTCGCCAATGGCAGCAGCGTTAGCATCGTTGGTAATCACACATGGAATGCCAAATTTCTTAGAAATCAGGTCGGCCAGTGGTATGGGTGTGGGCCAAGGCAGGTTCACTCCATCCTCAATCACGCCAGTGAAGTAGTTGGCGTTAGGAGCGCCAATTCCAATACCGTTGATTTTTCCCTCGGCATCATTGGCTACAATAATACGGTTAATCTCGGTGTGGAGCTCGTCGATGTAGTCTTCAATCTTTGAGTGCTTACCAGTCTTGATTGAGCTGCTGGCAATCACAGTGCCACGTGCGTCAACGATACCAAAGGCGGTGTTAGTACCACCCATGTCGATACCAATTACATAGGGTTTTGCCATAATGTTTTTCGATTTAATGAGTTAATGTTTTATGTTATTTAAATTTTATTCTTAATGTACTCCACAAAGTTAGTGAATAAGAGCGAAAATCGTGTAAAAAACGACACATTTTTTAGAAGTTCATCTGCAAGCGCACATTAAACTGCCTGCGGGTCAGGTAGTTGGGTACAGCATACTGAATGCGGTTCACATCGGTCACCCAGTAGTAGCTGCTCACGTTGCTGATGTCGAGCAGGTTAAACACATCAAGACCCAGCCAAATGCTCTTGAAGTGGCTGAAGAAGCCACTCGCAGGCTTGTGACCCTCGCCCAGCAGCATGTAGGACAAGCCCACGTCAACACGCTTATAGGCAGGCTGACGGAAGTAGCCCTCGTCGCGAGTCTTGAGGGGAGCGGTGGTGGGCAGGCCATCACTGATGATGCCCTTGAGGCTGAACTTGATGCGTGGCACCTTGGGGAAATAGTCGGTAAAGAATATCGCCACGCTGTAGCGCTGGTCGGTTGGCAACGGCACTTTCACTCCATTAAGCTCCTCCTGAGTTTTCATCAACGAGAAGCTAATCCACGAGTCGGTGCCTTCCACAAACTGGCCGAAGATCTTAAAGTCTATACCAGCGATGTAACCTTTCGACGAGTTCACTCCACTATAGTTCATCTTCAGGTTGTCGACCTCGTAGGGGATCATGTTGCTCAAGTTCTTGTAATAAGCCTCGGCAGTGAGCTTGAACGGGCGGTTCAAGGCCCTGAACGAGTAGTCGCCACCCAGTATCACATGGATGCTGCGCTGCGACTTGATGTCGCGGTTGAGAGTTATCACCGAGTTGCCATGCTCGTCAATGGTCTGGATGCGGTATTCCTTGTAGAATGGCGACTGGTAGTAGAGTCCACCTGCCAGGCGCAGCGCAAAGCGGTTGTTGCGCTCGGGCACATAGCCAATGCTGAAGCGGGGCGAGATGAGCGACTCCTTGTTGAAGTCCCAGTAGCTGTAGCGCACACCCACGTTGAAGGTGAAGGCTCCGGCTCCTGAGTAGAGGCGATAGGTGTCCTGAACGAACGCCGAGATGCGATTGGTGCTCAAGTCATTGCTCGAGCTCATGTTATATATCACATTCACCTCGTCGGGGATGTGAGGCAGCGAGTAGCCTGCCGAGTCGCGCCACTGCCACTCGCGAGAGCGCTCGTAGAACACATCGTGGCGCAGCTGCACACCGTAGCTTATGTTATTCTTGTTAAGACCTATGTTTCCCTTGAGCGACACGCTGTAAACGTTCACCTTCAGGCGATTGCGAGCATGCTCATGATATTTTCCCACGCCCAGCTCGCCACCCACGCTTCCCTCGCCACTGGTGCCTGCCTGGTCGAGCCAGTACTCGCCGTGGATGTCATAGGACACCAGCTCGTCGGTGCGGTAGCCGCTACCGGTGAGGGTGAGGTCGGTACCCTTGTCGTTGAACTTGTAGTTCAGTTGCAGAGCACCAAAGTAGGTGTGAAACTTATCCTTCTCCTGACCATCGAAATACACAAGGAACGACTTGGCATTGGTCGAGGTACCAAAGCTGGTCTCGCGGTTAGCTGGCGTGAAGCGGTAATCGTTGAGCGACACGTTGCCAAGAAGCGACACCTTGAACTTCTTGCTGGGCTTGAACACAATGTGGGTCTGATAGTCAAAGAACTGTGGGTCATACTCGCCTTTCGACTCCAGCGAACCCAGCATCGACGAGTTGCGCTTGTAGCGCACTCCATGTATCTGTGAGAACTTGCTGCTGCTATGACCCAGCGTGAGCGTGCCACCTTGCAGGCTACCGGTCAGGCTGCCCTCAAAGGCTTGGGGCTCCTTGTAAGTGATGTCGAGCACACTCGACATCTTGTCGCTGTACTCGGCATTGAAGCCGCCGGTCGAGAAGTTCACCTTCTGCACCATGTCACCATTGATGATGCTCAAGCCCTCCTGCTGGCCATTAGTCACCAGCTGCGGGCGATACACCTCAATGCCGTTGATGTACACGCTGTTCTCGTCGTAGGTTCCACCACGCACCATGTACTGGGCACTCATCTCGTTCTTACTGCTCACACCAGCCTGGGTGGTAATCATGTTCTCCACAGCATTGCCACTGGCGCTGGGCGTGAGCTTGGCAAGCTCAATGTCGATGTCCTGCATGGTGTTGGTCTGCTTCTTGTACTCAGTGACCTGAACCTCCTGCAGCTCAATGCTCTTCTTGTACATCTTGGGGCTTAGCGTGACAGGGCTCACTGGCTTGATGAGCCGCCGCTTCACGTCGCTGTAGCCCATGCACGAGAACACCACCTCGATGGTGTCCTTGGCTGGCACCGAAATCTCATAGCGCCCATTCAAGTCGGTGTTCACACCAAGCATAGTGCCGCTGATGCGCACCGCGGCAAACTCCACCGGCTGGTCCTGCTCATCAACGACTGTTCCCGAGATTTTAATCTGTCCGTTCATTGCCATTACTGTGGTTGCCATCACCAGCAGCATGGCTATCTTCTGTGTAATATTTCTCATTATCTTTTATAACGAGAAAATCACAATATTAGTATTTTTAATATATCTATAAACACGAAAAAAGTGGACTCGCGTCGAGTCCACTTTTTGTCTTCTTGCGGTATTTCTTACAACCTGTGATTATTTAACCACAACTTTCTTGCCGCCATTGATGTAGATGCCAGGCACGCTTGGCTTGCCGTTGAACTTAACACCTTGCATGTTGTACCAGGTGTTGTCGGCCTTAGTCTCGCTGCCAATGCTGCTGATGCCTGTATCAACCTTGCTAACGGTCATCACGAGTGGCTCTTGCAAGCCCTTGGCTGCTGCTACCACATTGATGTTGTACTCGCCAGCATCCTGAACGCGGAAGTTTGCGCCATCAACGAGCTCGATTGTAGCGTCAAGCAGTTCATTGGTAATCAGGAAGTAGCCAACCTGGTTGTCGTCAACACCACCAAACCACTTAAAGCCGTTCTCAACAGGAGTGACAATCTTGAACTCGCCATTAACACCGAGTTCAATTGTGCCGCTATAGCAAGTGCCATCCTCGTTAGCCACGAGTTCTACAAGGCCTTCCTCTTGGTTCCACCCGTTGAATGTTCCAATTGCATAGAACTTGTTGTACTCAGGAGTAGCAGGCTCATTGATTGTCAGCTCATAGGTCTTGAAGAAGTTGCCAGGGAAGTACTGATAGATGATAGCCTTGTTGTCGTTAACAACCTCGGCGTTGAGCCAGTTGCTCTGGAAGCCATTGACAACAATACCTGCCTCCGAGGGAACAACTACGATAGGCTCCTCGGCGTTCTTCTCGGCGATAGCCCATGCGTTCTCATAGTTGGGCAAAGTGGTGTAGATAACCAGGTCCTTGCCACCGAAGGTCAGTGGGAAGCAGCCGTTGGTAGCGCCCTTGTTGGGCAGAGTGAATGTTGTGCCAACAAAGCCATCCTCAGTCTCGTTCATCACCAGGTCGATGGGCTGAGCGTTGCGGGTCCACAGCATGTAGTGACGGGTGCCGTCGGCAGCGATGTAGGGGTTAACCACGGTAGAGCTTGTTGGGCTCAAAGCTGCGCCCTCAATTGGGAACAGAGCGATGTGGTCATGATCAATCTCGCCGCCCAGGAATGGAACCTTGAGGATGCCGGTAGATTTGGCTGTCACGAGCCACAGGATGCCGCCCTCTTCCTCGTCCATGACGTTGCCCTCAACAAAGGGGAAGAAGTCGCAGCGACCGTTCTCGGCCTCAAAGTCGGCGAAGATGTTGCCCACAACATCAATAGGAGCTTCACCTCCTAATGGGAAAATCTTCATAATCACAGTGTCGGCCATGAAATTGCCGGGCCAGCTGTTATCAACGCGGGCGATGATGTTACCAGCCTCATCACGAGTAACTGCGGGCCAGCTTGCGATGGCGCCAGTCTCCACACTACCCTCAACTGAGCCATCAGCGGGGTTGTAGAAGTTGATTTGACCAAGCACTTTGTCCAGAACCACAAACTCGCCGTCATAACCGAAGCCTTGGCGGTTGTTCATGCGGTCGGAAGGAACATTGGGAGTGCTCGTTACCTCAGTGAGAGTGAAGTCTTGTGCACTCACTGTCAATGCAGCAAAGAAAGCAGCAAGAAGTAATAATTTCTTCATAATAACTGAAAATGTTTTTTTGGTTAATAATTTAAATGATTTAAGTCACTTTGTTTTGTATTATGATATTTATGGTTATTGATGCTTTGCTTTAAAATCAATGCACAAAAATAGATTTTTTAATCAAAAAAACAAAATTTTTCAGTCTTTTTTTATGATTTTTAATCTAAATAGGGCACAAAGCTTCACCTGAACAGGTAGGTGACCACACTTTGCCTGCCCAGATAGAAGGCGCGGGCCTTCACCAAGCGGCAACCTGCTGGCACTGCCACAGGAGCACTCCACAGCGGCGATGACGCAGTGGGATCGCTGCCATCGAGGGTATAACGCACCTGAGCTTGAGGATACTGGCTATTGGCAAGCAGCTTGCCTTCCTTGACTATAATGCCAGGCTGAGCCACATGGAAATCATAGCCACGCTTGCTCAGTTTGGGTAGCTCCCAAGCGGCGATGTTTTGGTTGTATTGGGCTCGGGCCTGGTCCATTGCTTCACCATCTCCACTCCATTTGGGCGTGGAGTTCCAGCCTCGCTCGGCCACACCAAATATTTTTGGAATTATCAACCGCTCCACTTCCTTGAAGTTGCGCAAAGTCTCACCCCACAGTTGCGCCTGAACGCCAATTATGTTCTCGGGCTTGGTGAGTGCAGTCTTCCCTTGAGCATTGTCGCCATAGAGGTTCCACGGCTCGGCACGCCATGAGTCAAACTCATTCACCTTGCCGCCCCAGTGCAGGCCCTGCTCATACTGATGCCAGCTGTAGCCCATGTCCATGTAGAAGTTGTCAACATTCGACAGGATAGTAGGATAACCAGCGTTGGCCACCTTGTAGGGCACCTCGATGCGGCTGCCTATCGTGCTCCAAGCGTTAACACCTGCAAAGCGGGGCGCAACGCGCTTGTTGAACTCGTCGCTGTGGCCCATGGCCACCTCTTGCCAACCCTCAATCTTGATGCCGCGGTCAATGAGCATCTTGCTCACGCGGTCGATGTAATATTCCATCATGGCGTGAGTGTCGGCCATTTTCTCCTTGGCCATGAGTGCCTTCACGGCGGGACTATTGTCCCAGCAGCCTCGTGCCACTTCGTCACCACCCAGGTGCACAATGTCGAGCTTGAGGCCTGCCGCACGATACATCCTGCTCAGCTCTTTCACCACCTTACCCAGGAAGCGGTAGGTGCCCTCCTGGGCAGGATTGAGCACATTATTGGCATAGGCCTGAACCGACTTGTAGCCGCCCTTGTCGTCAGCGTCCCATAGCATGTATTCCTGCGCTTTCTTGAGATTGCTCTCAGCCCACTTGTTGCAACGATACTTCATTGCCACGATTGCTGCTCGTGAGTGACCCGGAGTGTCAATCTCGGGGATTATCTTGATGCCACGAGCGTTAGCATAGCGCAACAGCTCAATGAACTGCCCTCGGGTGAGATAACCATTAGCGCTCTGGCTAAGGTCGTTAGGATCACCGTTGCCATCAAAGATTTGGGCCAGGTAACCGTCCTTGAGCTCATCGAGGGTGCATCCGCGGCGCGACGCCACTTGTGTGAGCTCGGGCAGGCCGGGTATTTCCAGACGCCAAGCCTCATCGTCGGCAAAGTGGAACTGAATGGTGTTTATCTTGTAAAGCGACAGCAGGTCAACGAGTTTTTTCAAGTCACTCAAGCCGTAGAAGTTGCGGGCTATGTCGGCCATGAAACCGCGATAAGCAAAGTCGGGCTCATCCACTATCTTGCACAGTGGCAATGTGTTGCGCTTGCTGTGACCAAGCGCTGCAACCAGGGTCTTGGCACCATTTAGCACGGCAATGTCGCTCACGCCGGTTATCACAATGCACGAGTCGGTAATCTCCATCTCGTAGTGCTCAGGATTGTTGCTCAAGGTCTCGTCGAGCCGAGTCTCTATCACATAGGGGCAATCGTCCATCACATGGATGCTATGGTAAGGCAGGTTCTGACTAAGGTAATTTTTCACGCGACCAAAATCCTGCTTGCGAACCAACATGAACGGCGGGTTCTTCACCGACACCAGGTTGGGAAGCCTAACCTCGCCACCGCCAGCATTGGGTATCACCTGCTTGGGTGCTGGCAAGATGTCGAGGGCATTGGTGCTTGCTGTGCCCTTATTCACCAGCTCATTAAAGGCATACACACTGGGGCCGTCGGGGTAGTCGGTCGTGGCGCTCCACTGCCCCACCCTCTTGAGCTCACTGCGCTTGATGTCAACGGCCAGTGGATGACGGGTGTCGCCATCGAGCACCACATGGCCGCCGGCTGGAGCATACCACAGGTTCACAAACTTCCCTTTCATCATCATCTCCACCACCAGCGAGTCGCCTGCGGCAAGTGTCGTGTAGCGCTCGTTGGGCTTCACCTGGTAGTAGGTGGTCGACACCTCTTTTATGTCGACGGGGCAAGTGGCAGGCAATTCCAGCGCACGCGAGAACTGGTTGAAAAAGAACATCCAGTTTGCCTCGAGAGGCTTGCCGCTTATGTTTCTTATTACGAACTTCGAACTGTAATAACCAGGTTTTGCATCATTCTGGCCCATGTCCCAGCGCACTGCTATGGGTGACTGAGCGGTTGCGGCAAGTGCTGTGGCCGCCATCATGGCTAAAACCAATATTTTTCTTTTCATGACTGTGGTATGTTTTTTTTGTTTTTTTCAATAATTTCGTCAAGCAGATTGCGGCACGCATCCTCGAGCAAGTCGAGGGCAAGTTCGAAACCCTCGGCACCCTCGTAGTAGGGGTCGGGCACATAGTCGTAATGGGCTCGCAGCTTCACGATGTAGTCGCCCATCATCACTATCTTGCGTTCTTGCTCAATGGTCGACGCCATGTGCAGCAGGTTGCGACGATTGCTTTCGTCCATCGCAACAATGATGTTGAAATGCTCAAAATCAGCGCGCTTGATGGGGCGGGCACGGTGGGTGAGATTATATCCACGGCGGCTTGCATGCTGCCGCATGCGAGGGTCAGGGAGCTGTCCGTGATGCCCGCTATAGGTGCCAGCCGAGTCTATCTCGAAGCATGATGCCAGGCCACGCTCGTCAACGAGCCGCTGCATCACGCCTTCAGCCGCTGGCGAACGGCAGATGTTGCCCAGGCACACAAAGAGTATCTTAATCTTCATCCTAACTTTTACAATAATATGTAAGTGTTGAATATCTATTGAATAAGTCGCAAATATACTAATCATTTTTCAAACCACCAAAAAATCCACCTCTCACTCTCACCTCTCACTCTCCCCTAAATTTTGCCATTTCCGTTTTTTTCCTTAATTTTGCCCCTGCTTTGTTCTCTCCATGGAATTTAACCACTAATCTTTATTATGGAAGAAGTTCAAATTCAATCACTGATATATGACCTGGCGCTCATCCTCACACTTGCCGCTGGAGCATCCATCATTTTCAAGTTGCTCAAGCAGCCTGTTGTGCTTGGCTACATCGTGGCAGGATTCATAGCCAGTCCACACTTCTCGCTGCTGCCATCGGTGGGCAACGAGGCCAACATCGAGTTCTGGGCACAGATTGGTATCATCGTGCTCCTCTTCTCACTGGGCTTGGAATTCAGTTTCAAGAAGCTGATTAATGCCGGCGGCTCGGCTATGGCAACAGCACTAATCATTGTGCTGGGCATGATGGGCACCGGGTTCGTCATTGGCAAGAGCATGGGATTCTCTTCGGTCAATAGCATTTTCTTGGGAGCCATGCTGTCGATGTCGTCTACCACTATAATTCTCAAGGCCTTAACCGACCTCAACATGCGGCATCGCAAGTTTGTGCCAGGGGTCTTTGCCGTGCTAATTGTCGAGGACCTTTTTGCTGTGGTGATGATGGTGATTCTATCGTCGATAGCCATCAACAAGACTGTTGAGGGCACCGAGCTGGTTAAGAGCATCCTCAAGCTGGCTTTCTTCCTCATTATATGGTTTGTGGTGGGTGTGTTCCTGATTCCCACCATCTTCCGCCGCTTCCGCAAGGTGATTAGCGACGAGATGATGCTTGTCATTGCAATGGGGCTGTGCTTCCTCATGGCGATATTCTCGGTCGAGAGTGGATTCTCACTTGCGCTGGGCGCTTTCGTCATGGGATCAATTCTTGCAGGCACCCCCGATGCCGAGCGCATCGAGCGCATCGTGGGCCCCGTCAAGGACCTCTTTGGCGCGGTGTTCTTCATCTCGGTGGGCATGATGGTTAACCCCGAGGTGATTGTGCAGTATGCCGGCACCATCACGCTGCTCTCGGTTGTGGTGATTGTGGGCATGATAATATTTGGCACCACAGGTATGCTTGCCACGGGACAACCGCTCAAAATCGCCATGGAGAGCGGTTTTAGCCTTACCCAAATTGGTGAGTTCTCGTTCATCATAGCCACGTTAGGTACCACTCTGGGAGTGCTTGACGATAGCATCTATCCTATTATCGTCACGGTGAGTGTAATCACCACATTCACCACGCCGTTCTTCATCAAGGCGGCTACGCCTTTTTACAAGCAGGTCGAGAAGCGTCTGCCCAAGAAGTGGAGCATCTTGCTCGATGGCTACAGCAAGACGGCTAATGCCGATGTCAAGCCATCGCACCGCACCATGTGGGTGAGCATCGTCAAGCGACACGCCATCAGGCTCGTGCTCTATTCGGCAGTTATTGTGGCGGCTATTTTTCTCTTGCGCTCCTATCTCATCCCACTTCTCATCAAGCTGTTAATGTCAGTGATGAGTCACGACCTGGCAATGCTGCTGTGCATCATTGGCTCACTGCTGGTGCTCTCACCGTTCTTCTATGCCATCATCACGCCAAGCTTCGACCGCCGCGAGCGCAAGGAGCTCATGGAAGCTCACGCTAATGGCGTGGTGGTGATGCCACGAGTGGTGATGATGCTCGTGGGCGGCATGCTCACTGTGGGATTCATAACATCGTTGCTCTACGGCTTCTACTCAAGCATCGTGTCGATGGTTGTTGCTGTCATCTACATAGTTGTGCTGCTACTGTTGCTGGCTCCCATGGCGAAAAAGCAGCTCGAAAACGTCGAAAAACGATTTATCAGCAACGTGAATGAGCGAGAAAACAGGCGCACTGGAAAGGAAAACAACCTCGTGAGCGACATGCACTTAGCCTACATGACGGTGGGACACGACTGCCCATTTGTGGGCGAGAGGCTCAAGAATGCCAATCTCAGTCGCAAGTACGGCGTGAATGTGGTAACTATCTTGCGCAACTCGGTGCGATACAACATCCCTACGGGCGACATGCGCATTTTTCCTGGCGACCAGATTGGTGTGATTGGCACCGACGAACAAATCCAGACTTTGCTGCCTCTTCTCGAGGCCACAAAGCCCATTCCTGTCGACTCGGGCGGTGAAATAAAGTTCACTCATTTCACCCTGAGCGACAAGTCGCCTCTGCTGGGCAAGCGACTGGGCGACACCAGCTTGCGCGAGGATTACAAGTCGATGATTGTTGCTATTGAACGGGGTTCCGAGAACTACATCTCGCCCACCCCCGACATCGTCTTCGACGAAGGCGACATCCTGTGGATCGTTGGCGACATGAGGCTCATGAAAGGCTTAAAATAGCGCCAGGCAACACAGCGGTTGCCATCAAAAAAACCTGATTTTTTGATATTGCTTTTATAATGCATGAGCAATAACTTTGCACCTGCCCCACTCCATCATGAGGCAAGCGCTCATTTACATGCTTAATCAATGGTCACTTGAGTCACCTGAGTCAGTTGAGTCAGTTGAGTCACCTGAGTCACCTGAGTCACCTGAGTCACTTGAGTCACTTGAGTCACTTGAGTCAGCTGAGTCAGTTGAGTCAGCTGAGTCAGCAGAATTCTGCGAGTCAATCGCACCACGATTATGCTTTCCTATTCTGTGGAACTCGTCGTGGATGCCATGACCCACTTTCGAAATTTGGCGCCTGCCACTCTTCAATCCCTTGCCAATGCGACCATCTATGCTCTCCTCAAGCTTCTTGTTGAACTTGAATGGCATTAGCGATACCAGTGCCGACACAAATGCCAGCACCGTGAGCACAAAACTGCAGTAGAAGCCAAGCCCCACTCCCACTATGGGCATGCCTTCACCCATCTGAGTGTCGGCAACCACACTGGGATCGTGAACCAGCGAGAATCCCTGAAACATGCGGGTAAGTGTTGCAAAGAAGTATATCACGCCAAATATCAACAGCGCCACAAGCACTCCCCAGTAGCGGTTCTTTAGGCAATTGAAGGCTATTGCGGCAAAGAGAAGCAAGAATGGCAACAATGAATATAATGTGTACACCACACTCAGGTTAGCACTTATCATGCTCGCGGTGAACTGCAACCCTGTGAGATTCCCAACAAGTGAAATCTCAAACAACGGCAGGAATATGTAACTAACTAGTGCTAAAAGTAATAAGATATTAGTTATTGGTTTCATGTCATTTACTCTTTTTTTTAGATAGGCCTCTCACAAGCCTTTGCAATAATTCAACTGCGAAATTAGTGGTTTTGTTTAAAACACGAAAAAATATTTACAAAATTTATGTTAAGGGTCGTGACACAGGCAGCATAGTTTTTGCTTACTTCCCCTATTAATTATAGCATTTTACGCAACAAACATATTGTTTTAGTCACTTTTTTTGGTTATTTGCTGATTTTTCAATATCTTTGTTGCTGAGATAATATTGTTTAACCAAAGATGAAAACATAATTAATAACTAATACCTAATTTTTTATGGATACATTATTTAAGAAAAAACGCTCCAGGGGGTTGTTGCCAGCTTGGCTGCTCGCAACCTTGATGATGCTACTGTGCCCTGCGATGGCACAAGCGGTTGAGTACGTGTCGCTCAACACTGGCGGGGGCTACACCCACTCCTACCTGGTGAGCAACTGCACAGGCAAGCATGTGACGGTGAAAGGCACCGGCACGGTGACGCTCAACGTGTCGGGCGAACTCAACATCAAGGAACTTTTTGCTCCAACTGCAACAGTCAACATCGTGCTGAGCAATAGCGCCATGTTCCGTATTGAGCAAGATGCCGACAACGAGAATGCCGCCGTTAATTGCAAGAACATCACTATCACCAACAGTAGCGGTGCCAGCCAGGGGCACGTGATTGTCACCGCTCCCCACAACGGCATCGCCATTCAGGAAGACGGCAAGGTGCAGGTGAACTATCTCTCGCTATTGAGCGTGACCTCTCACACAGCGAGTGCAGTGATTGCTCAAAACAATTCTGTGCTTGAGGTAAACAATGGTTTGCTTTCACTCAAGGGTGCCACCTGTGCGTTCAGACCTTGGGATCAGAATTTTGTAACTGGCATATTTACTGTTAAGGGTTCTTATAGCAATGTGGAAGTGCGTGGCAGCATTGGTGGTGATTGCACCATCCAGTCGTTTAACGTGGAGGGTTGCAGCTACATGAACATCATTGGCAATAACCGGGAAACGGCGGTTCATGCCCACGATGTGAACATCACCGGTGGCAAGGTTTATGTAACCCAAACTGGTGGCACA
Source organism: Porphyromonadaceae bacterium UBA2751 (assembly GCA_002353285.1). Lineage (GTDB taxonomy): Bacteria > Bacteroidota > Bacteroidia > Bacteroidales > Muribaculaceae > Sodaliphilus. The sequence continues at coordinate 169,533 of DEJJ01000032.1, forward strand.
CCGCAATATACCGATGCTCACGGTCTTTTTGCCACTGAAAATGCCACTATCTCTTATTGCCAGCTCGAAGCCAACTCGGCTGCCGGCCATGCCATCCGCGTGCAAGGCCCGCTGGTGATTAACAATGCCAATGTGAGGGCCATTGGCGGCAAGAATGGTGTCATGACGTGGAGTGCCCAGTTGCTTGGCAATGCCGAGAATAGCAATGTCTTGGCTGTGGGTAATGAGTATGGGTTCTATAGCCAATCGACCATCGACATCGCCAGCCACTCGCTCATTGGTCGCGGTGCCACCAGCGGCGTCACGGCATCGGTCATCAATGTCTCCCCACAGCCTGGTTGCTCCTACCAGGCCTATGGCACCTACCCTTTCCTGGCTTTGAAGCAGTACAACCTGTCACCAGCAATCAATTTGCTCAGGCCAACGAGGATTATCGGCTCGCTGTCGCCCAGCAACACTAATAGCACCTATGAGGGTGGCAGTGCCATCAACTACAACATTCCAAGCGTGTCGACCGACCCTTGCAAGGTCTTTGCCCGCCCCAATGGCACAACACTCTACAGTGGACTGGTTGATCTCAAGCAGCCACACATCTACAACATTAGCGGCTCGGGCTATGGCGACTTTGGACTGCTCAATAGCGGACAAACCAAGATAACCTATTCGGGTAGAACCGAGACGTTCGATTTCTCGCCGCTGAATCCTTATCTCACCTACAACAGCCCCACCAAGACGGTCAAGCTCTATAAGAAGCAGCACACTAACACCAGCGGCACCAGCAATGAGAAAATACTTGTGCAGCAGTGGGAAGGTAGCACAATGAGCAATCTCAGTCGCACATTCTATGCGGCTGATGTGGATTATTTGTTCTGGTGCGAGGTTTCGCTTGATGCCTACGATGGCGTTCTCGAAACCAATCAATATCTTGTGCAAAAGGCGGCCAACACTGCCACTCCCGTTAAGCCCATTTTGATACTGAGCAATAACACCATTCGCGTGACCAACGGTCGCGCCGACCAGGAATATGCCGTTGTGCCACAATCACAGTGGAGCACCTACCTGAGCGACATCACTTCGCCCGGACAGTCGCTGGAGACGTGGTGGGTCAACTCAGTGAAACCCACTGCCAATGGCGCTGTAAACCTCACCGGCTTAGGCACTCAAGGCGAAATTAACCATGTGATTACTCGTTACAAGGAAACCGCAGGCATGCGCGCCGGCTCGATTCACCGCAACAGCGAGATATTCTACGGCTCGTCGGTACAGGTGCGTGGCGCCGAGCTGGAGCTCACTGCCGTGGGCAACAACTTTGTCACCCCCGACTTTGAGAACACCTACAGCACCAAGCTCAATGGCGTGATAAAGGTTGAGGCTAAGCCCATTCCTGCCAATGCTACCAACTATCAGGGCGTGCTGGGCAGCAGCTGGGCATGCACCTACATGCAAGACGGCGTGCTGCCTTTCAAGTTCTATGCCAACTCGGCATGCACCACACCGCTCGATAACAACACCTTATACACCACAGTCTATGCCAAGGCCAACCGCGAGGGCTACAAGTGGTCGCTGTTTGCCGACGTTTATAGTGAAGACCCCGAGAACGATAACATTGCTACCGCTAAGGTCGAGGTGAACATCAGCGATGCCAACGGCGTGTTCCGCCCCTATAAGCTCATTGTGAACCATGGCGAGGATCTTACCACTCACTCCACAACGGTAACTGGTATCCCGTTTGAGATTGTGCCTGCCAATGCCACATTCGACGGCGAGGTAGATGTTGTTTTTCAGCGTGCGATTGGTCCATTCCCGAGCTGGGCACAGCAAACTAACCGCATCCCCACCTTTGTCGTTGACAAAACCAACCGCACCATCGACATGATACCAAACACCCAGCCGATGCTATATGATCACAATTACCGCTTTACCGTGCGCCACATGGTGAATGGCACCACCTATGGCTCGGGCATGCTCAGCGTGCAAGTGGTGAGGGCACCACTCAGTAGCTTCAACATCTCACCGGCACAGGCCACTCTCGATTTGGGTCAGTCGCTGTCGCTTGAAATCACCAGCGAACTGCCCGAAGCCTGGAGGGAATACGAGAACCCCACCATGGCAAGCAGCAACGAGCAAGTGGCTACAGTGACCTACGACAATAGTCTGCGCACCTTCGTGGTCACTGCCACCGACGACCCGGCAATGATTGGCAAGTCGGCAACTATCACTATCACCATCAACGGCATTGAGGAAACATGCCAGGTGACGGTGGGTGGCGAGGTCTACCCCATCACAATTGCGGGAACCAAGGTAAATTCGGTCAATCAAGACGACGTGCTGGGCGACGGCAAGGTGCGATATGCCGCCGGCACACTCTACCTCAATGGTGTGCAAGCAGTCATGGGAAGCCAAGACGCTTTGCGCTTCACTGCAAGTGAGACACTGCCTGTGCTCAACATCGATGTTGAGGGCGAAAATATGCTCCATTCCAATAATGGTGTGGGCATTTCGCTGCAAGGTGACGCAATAGTTTCGGGCACTGGAACTCTCATTGGTAGTGGTGCCTACTACGGACTTCTCGGCTCGAGTGCCAACCTCACAGTGACCGAAGGTGCCCTTGTTCACACCGTAGGCAATTCCATTGGTATGCGCATAGGTTCACTTTATGTAAATAGCAAGAATGCACAGGTTAAAACAAATGGTTTTAACAACAGCTCACTATTAGTAGTTAATAAAGACCTGTGGGGCACCATCACCGAGCCGGCTGGTGCCTATCTCGATGCCGATGGCTACGTGAGCCTGGGTGGCAACGTAGTAAAGAACCAGTATGTTGTCATTAACGGCATTGCCAGTCAATCGGCTATCCCCGGCGACGTGAATGGCGACGGCAACGTGACCAGCGTCGACGTGACAGCCCTCTACAACTGGTTGCTCAACAACGACGACAGCGCAATTGTCAATGGCGACCAAAATGGCGACGGGTCTATCACCAGTGCCGATGTCACCATTGTCTACAACATCCTGCTGGGCAACTAAGCCCCATCTATAACGAGGCACTTGCACTATCTCACAATGCCACGCAATGTTCGCACTGCGTGGCATTGCTACGCTCTTACTCTTAATAAATTTTAATTAAACTCTTAAAACTTTTGTCGTGTGAGGTGTTTTACGTAATTTTGCACATTAAATTATAAAACAACTATATGCAATTAATTGACGGAAAGAAAATAGCGGCTCAAATCAAGGAAGAGATTGCCGCACAAGTAAGAGAAGTTGTTGCAGCTGGTGGGCGACGTCCCAACCTGGTGGGTCTTCTCGTGGGACATGATGGTGGCAGCGAGAGCTACATGGCATCCAAGACTAAAGCCTGTGAGCAATGTGGCTTTGACTCATCACTCATCCGCATGGACGAGTCGGTGACACAAGAGGAGCTCATTGCCAAGATCCAGGAGCTGAATAACGACGACACCGTCGACGGCTTCATCGTGCAACTGCCACTGCCCAAGCACATCAATGAGCAGGACGTGATCGAGGCTATCGACTACCGCAAGGACGTGGATGGGTTCCACCCAATCAACGTGGGGCGCATGACCATTGGCCTGCCATGCTTTAAACCAGCAACTCCATCGGGAATCGTGATGCTCCTCGACCGCTACGGCATCGACACGCGCGGTAAGCACTGCGTCGTGCTTGGCCGCAGCAACATCGTGGGCAAGCCCATTGCCAACATGCTCATGCAAAAGGCCACTCCTGGCAACTGCACCGTGACAGTGTGCCACAGCGCAACTCCTAACATCAAGGAACTTACTCTCCAGGCCGACATCCTTATTGCCGCGCTTGGCAGCCCTGAGTTTGTCAAGGAAGACATGGTGAAGGAAGGTGCCGTGGTCATCGATGTGGGCACTACCCGTGTCGAAGACAAGACCCGCGAGCGCGGATGGCGCCTGTGTGGCGACGTCGACTTCGAGCACGTGGCACCCAAGTGCAGCTACATCACTCCCGTGCCCGGCGGCGTTGGCCCCATGACCATCGTCTCGCTCATGCACAACACCCTGCTGGCAGCCACCGGCCAAGCCTACTAGCAATGCATAATCTAGAAAATCTAGGACTTCTAGATTATCTAGTCAATCTAGCAAAAAATAAACAATTAACTATAAAACCTAAAAGAACAACATGAACCGACTTATTGAATGTGTGCCCAACTTTAGCGAGGGCCGCAACATGGATGTGATTAACCAAATTACCGACGTTATTCGCCAGGCTAAGGGTGTGAAACTGCTCGACGTGGACCCAGGTGAGGCAACTAACCGCACTGTGGTAACATTCGTGGGCAGCCCCGAGGCTGTGGTTGAGACTGCTTTCCAAGCAGTGAAGCGCGCTGGTGAACTCATCGACATGCGTCAGCACCACGGTGCTCACCCACGCATGGGTGCCACCGACGTGTGCCCATTGATTCCCATCGCAGGCATCACCCTCGAGGAGTGTGCCGAGCTCGCTCGCAAGCTCGCTGAGCGCATCGCCAAGGAAGCCGAGATTCCTTGCTACTGCTACGAGGCAGCAGCGTTCACCCCTGAGCGACGCAACCTGGCTGTTTGCCGCAAGGGCGAATACGAGGCCCTGGCCGAGAAATTGGCTTCAAAAGATGGCGCCCCCGACTTTGGAGCTCGTCCTCTCGATGAGAAGGTGGCCCGCACTGGTTGCACCGCAGTGGGAGCACGCGATTTCCTCATCGCCACCAACTTCAACCTTAACACCACCAGCACTCGCCGTGCTAACGCCATCGCATTCGACGTTCGCGAGAAAGGCCGCCCAGTGCGTGAGGGCAACCCTATCACCGGCACTCCCAAGAAGGACGAGAACGGCAACACCATCATGCAGCCTGGCACCCTCAAGGGCACCAAGGCCATTGGCTGGTACATCGACGAATATAAGATTGCACAGGTGTCGATGAACATCACCGACATCAACACCACTCCACTGCACGTGGCATTCGACGAGGTGAGCCGTTGCGCTCAGAACCGCGGCATCCGCGTCACTGGCACCGAGATTGTGGGCCTGCTGCCCAAGCGTTGCCTTATCGAGGCTGGCAAGTACTTCCTTGAGAAGCAGCACCGCTCTACTGGCATACCCGAGGGCGACATCATCGAGATTGCCATTCACTCGCTGGGTCTCGACGACCTCAAGCCTTTCGACCCCAAGGAGAAGGTTATCGAATATATGATTCAGGACGACAGCGCCAACAAGCTCGTCGACCTCACCGTCACTGGTTTTGCCGAGGAGACTTCACGCGAGTCACCTGCTCCTGGCGGCGGCACCATCTCGGCCTACATGGGCGCTCTGGGCGCTTCGCTCGGAACAATGGTTGCCAACCTCTCGAGCCACAAGCCCGGCTGGGACGACCGCTGGAAGGAGTTCAGCGACTGGGCCGACAAGGGTCAAGCTATCGCCAAGGAATTGCTCCACCTCGTTGACGAGGACACCGAGGCCTTCAACCGCATCATGGCAGCATTTGGCATGCCCAAGAAGACCGACGAGGACAAGGCCGCACGCAGTGCCGCTATCCAGGACGCCACCCTCTATGCCGCTCAAGTGCCCTTGCGCACTATGAAGGAGTCGATGAAGGTGTTTGAGATTTGCCGCGCAATGGTTATGGAAGGCAACCCCAACAGCGTTAGCGATGCTGGCGTGGGCGTTCTCGCCGCTCGTGCCGCTGTGCTTGGCGCTGGCATGAACGTGAAGATTAATGCCGGTTCTCTCAAGGACCGCTCAATTGCCGACGCACTTATCGCCGAGGCCAACGAGTTCATCAAGAAGGCCAATGCCGAAGAGGCCGACATCACCGCAATTGTAGAAACAAAACTTTAAATGATTAATTGAAACTATCGAATTCCTAGTCACTCCTAGCTATTCCTAGTAATTCCTAGTCATTCTTAGTAACTCATAGTAATTCATAGTAACTCCTATCAACCCCTATAAAAAAATGACAAGAGAAGAATTCATGGCCGACATCAGGGCTGGTATCCCCGATGTATTGCCCGAGCCAATGCCCTATGATCCAGAGATTAACCATGCGCCCAAGCGCAAGGACATTCTCAACCCCGAGGAGAAGAAACTCGCACTGCGCAATGCACTGCGCTACTTCCCCGCTAAGCACCACGCCACTCTCCTGCCCGAGTTCCGCGACGAGCTCGAGCGCTATGGCCGCATCTACATGTATCGCCTGCGTCCACGCTACGAGATGAAGGCTCGCCCCATCGACGACTACCCTCACAATAGCCGTCAGGCAGCCGCCATCATGATGATGATTCAGAACAACCTCGACAAGGCTGTTGCTCAGCATCCTCATGAGCTTATCACCTACGGTGGCAATGGTGCCGTGTTCCAGAACTGGGCTCAATATCGCCTGGTGATGAAATACTTGAGCGAGATGACCGACGAGCAAACTCTCGTTATGTATAGCGGACATCCACTGGGTCTATTCCCATCACACAAGGATGCTCCACGCGTGGTAGTTACTAATGGTATGGTAATCCCCAACTATAGCAAGCCCGACGACTGGGAGCGCATGAACGCCCTCGGTGTCAGCCAGTATGGCCAGATGACAGCCGGCTCTTACATGTACATTGGCCCTCAAGGCATCGTGCATGGCACCACTATCACCGTGCTCAACGCAGCCCGCAAAGTGATGGGCGATGAGCGCAAGAAGCGCATCCCATTGTTCGTCACAGCAGGTCTTGGCGGCATGAGTGGTGCTCAGCCCAAGGCTGGTAACATCGCCGGCGTGGTGAGCGTTACAGCCGAAATCAACCCTCTTGCAGCACGCAAGCGCTACGACCAGGGTTGGGTTGACGAGTTGCACGAGAACCTCGACGAGCTCATCCCAGCAATCCGCAAGGCTGTTGAGGAGAAGAAAGTGGTTTCGATGGCCTATGTAGGCAACGTCGTTGACCTGTGGGAGCGCCTTGCCGACGAAGGCATCCATGTTGACCTGGGTAGCGACCAGACATCGTTGCACAACCCCTACGCTGGTGGCTACTATCCCGTGGGCTACAGCCTCGAGGAGTCGAAGCGCATGATGGCCGAGGAGCCCGACCGCTTCAAGGAGTGCGTTTTTGAGTCGCTGCGCCGCCAGGTAGCTGCTATCAACCGCTTGACTGCCGATGGAATGTACTTCTTCGACTACGGCAACGCTTTCATGCTCATGGCAAGCCGTGCTGGTGCCGACATCATGAAGGATGAAACCCACTTCCGCTATCCAAGCTACGTTCAAGACATCATGGGTCCCATGTTCTTCGACTATGGCTTCGGTCCTTTCCGCTGGGTTTGCACCTCGTGCGACCCTCACGATCTGGAAGTTACCGACCGCCTTGCTGCCGAGGTGCTCGACGGCATGATGAGCACCGTGACCGACGACATCAAGGGTCAGCTTGCCGACAACCTGCACTGGATTCGTGAAGCTGGCAAGAACCACCTTGTGGTTGGTTCGCAAGCACGCATCCTCTATGCCGACTGCGAAGGCCGCACTAAGATTGCCTTGGCATTCAACGACGCCATTCGCCGCGGCGAAATCAGCAAGCCTGTTGTCCTGGGCCGTGACCACCACGACGTGAGTGGCACCGACTCGCCATTCCGCGAGACCAGCAACATCTACGACGGCTCGCAGTTCTGCGCCGACATGGCTGTTCACAACGTGATTGGCGATGCCTTCCGCGGTGCTACATGGGTGAGCCTGCACAACGGTGGCGGTGTTGGTTGGGGCGAGGTCATCAATGGTGGCTTCGGTATGGTAATCGACGGTAGCGATGAAGCCGACCGTCGCATCCGCCAGATGCTCCTGTGGGATGTGAACAACGGCATCGCCCGCCGCTCATGGGCCCGCAACAATGGCTCAATGGACGCCATCCGCCGCGAGATGGAGCGCACCCCAGGCCTCCAGGTAACCATGCCCAATCTCGTCGACGACGCCCTCCTCGAGCAGTAATACAAAAACACATCATTAACAAAACAGCCTTCATCTTATTAATGAAGGCTGTTTTGTTATTCTAAAGGGAGTATTAACGATTGTCTTTGTTTTGTGCTAAAGCTTGTTTCACGCTTGATATATTACTTCGTGACACTGGTATTGAATCATTACAATGCTTTATTAGCAGTTGCATTGAGCCAGCCTTTGAAATCACTTTCTCAACTTGCCATAGATTTACCAGAAAAGCCCGGTGGCATCGCACCACCATAGGATAATCTATCAGCATCTTTTCTACTTGCTTTGATGTTACTCGAAGCATATCACTCACAACTTTACCTTCATGGATTTGCAAAACTTTCACATAGTTTCCCACCGACTCTACATATAGCAAATTGGGGACATGCAAAGTTACCACATCACTAGTGGTGCCTGAAAGTTGAATAGTTGATACAGGTTGAGCATTTTCGCTGGTTAGAGTCGTCTTCTCCTGTAACTTGACAACACTCTTCTCTTGCTGCAATCGCTGCAACTGTTCATTCATCTGCTTCATTTCCTCAAGTTCAGCGGCAAGATACTTGCCTCGAAACTTGAAACGCCAGTAAATGCCAATGAGAAATGAGCAAAATGCCATAATCACAAGTGTCTCAAAGAAATTGCCCCATGAGAGGTGATTACCGTCAACCTTGTCGCTGAGCACGAAATGGCGATACTGGCATATCATGAGTGAAACGAGCGGTGTGTTGATGAGCTGGAACCACAGGTTGCGACTGATGATATAATCCACCCCACGATCAAGAGAGCCTGGTCGTTTGAGCAGGTAAACCAATATTGCCTCGGTGAGAATGCAGGACAATATTCCAAGGCCTCCTACCACTATCAGGTGTGCATAGGCTTGCCACTGCCACACATCAAGGCCAAAAGGCTTGAAAATTGCCAGTACCACTACCGCAAAACACACGCTGATAATGCGAATTTTTATTGTTTGTCTCTTTTCTCCATTCATAACAATGACAAAGGTAGTATAAAAAAACAATACAACAAAACTTTCATCGCATTTGTGCTACTGGTCACACTTTTACTACCGTTCGTCACAATAGTGTGCAGAATATCCCAGAAACTTGCTGTAACTGTAATTTCGCCGCAATTTTGCAGTCAAAAAAGCGCAGGCAATTCAGCACTGCATGCAAAAAAGAACGACTATGACACGACGAACAATTATTGGAATCATTTTTATTTTTGCCGCCATGATGAAGCTGGTGAGCATGTGGAGGATTTTTCACCTCGACTGGTTCGACTGGATGTGGCAACATCCCTGGGCACAGTATCTGGCTCCTGTTCTATTGCTTTTTATAGGCGTTAAGCTCATTGTGAGCAGCTACCAGCGCAACCCCAGTCAGTGGCTCCAGCGCCCACTACCTCAAGGAGAAGACGGCAAGCGAATTAGCTGTGCTGTGAGATTTGGAGGCGACGAGTACGTTTACCACGGCGAGCCGTTTCATGGTGCATACCTCTATGCTTTCTTTGGGGGCTTGCGACTCGACTTGCGCCAAGCAGTAATCACCGAAGATGAGGAAATAGACATCCACACCTTTGCCGGTGGCATTGAGTTGCTAGTGCCGGCTAGCATCAACATTGAGGTGAAAAGCCGCAGCTTCATTGGTGGTGTGGGCAACAAAACAGTAGGTCGATCCATAACCGGCGCTCCCTGTCTCCACATCATCGCCAGTAACATTTTAGGTGGGGTGAGCATTAAGGATTAAAATTTGAGATTAGTGAAACAATTTAATATTTACGACAATGAAAAACAGCATTATTATTACAACAGTTGCAGCTATCATTATCTCGATAGCTTTGGGCGTGAGTTTAGGCAGTTGCGTTGCTACACGCGACTCAGCGAAAATAAACAAAGTGGAGATGGGCATGACCAAGAGCGATATCCAAAACCTGCTTGGCACTCCCCTATTCAAGAATGCCAACGAGAATGGCGAGGAATGGGGCTACCGCAAGCTAGTGGGCGAGATTGCAGGACCTGAGTCAATGATATTCGTCGTTACCTTCGACAACGACGGCAAGGTAATCGCCTACAACTCGGTCAAGGAGCATCCCTACTATCACCCTTATTGAAACAATGAAGACTGAGATTAATCCACAGGACAGCAATCGCCGAGATGCATTCAATCTCTGGATGTCATCGCCTATGCCAATGGTCACTCTTGTGAAAACGCTGGATGTGACAAAGCTTCTGAAATATAGCAAAAAGCATGGCATGAGTTTCAACATGCTTCTATGCTGGTGCATCGGTAAAGCGGCAAGTCAAGTTAAGCAGTTCTATGTCCTACCCGAGCATGGCAAGTTATATAACTATGACTGCCTAGCTGTCAATGTGATTGTGAAAAACAAAGAAGGCGGCATCAACTCATGCGACATCCCGTACACACACGGCTTGAGCCGTTTTAACCACGATTACATGGTCCTGACACGATTGGCAATCCAAAACTGTGAAAGCAGTTTCCACGAGGAGGCAATGGTAATAGGCACATCGGCAATGATTGAAACTGAATTAGATTGCATCATTAACCAATATGCCAAGGGACTTAACAATCCTATGGTCATGTGGGGGAAATATCGCAAAGGGTGGTTCAAAACCACGTTGCCCATCAGTTTTCAGTTTCATCATGTGCAGATGGATGGTGCCCATGCCGGGCGATTTTTCGCTAACTTGCAAGACGAAATAGATAAACTGTAACACTTGGCTATGTGGCGGTCATTACATCTAATGAGTGAACAAAACAAACAATATGTATAATTAAAAAAATAAGGTAAAATGAAAGATTTAGTTTTTAAATTTACAGCCCTAATGACTATCATGATGATAGCATTGAACGTTAGTGCCAAAGCACCCGATGTTAACGGCAAAATTGTTGACGAGAATGGCGAACCAATGCCATTTGTCAACGTTGTGATGCTGTCGATGCCCGACTCGACCTATGTGCAGGGGGGCATCACCGACGAGCAAGGAACATTTAAACTTACTACATTACAAAATGGCGGACTCGTGAAGATTTCTTACATCGGCTATCAAACATTGTATATCAATTCAAGTGTTGTCGATCTGGGCACTATCACTTTGCAGCCCGAGGCCACACTGCTGGGCGAGGTGGTAGTAGTGAGCAAGCTCCCCCAAACACGTGTGAAGGGCGAAGCCATGCGCACAACTATCGAGGGGACAATCCTTGAGAAAGCAGGAACTGTGGCCGACGCACTAGCGAGGGTGCCATCGCTCGAGGCTGAGCGCGACGGCGGCGTGAAGGTGCTTGGTCGAGGAGATGCCGAGGTGTATATCAATGGTCGCAAGGTTCAAGACATGAACGAGCTCTCGCGCCTGCGTTCCGATCAAATTGAGCACGTTGATGTGATTCAGAACCCCGGCGCACGCTATGCCGCCTCGACTAAGGCAGTGGTGCGCATCCAGCTCAAGAAAGCGCAAGGTGAGGGATTTAGTTTTCAGAACAACCTAAATGGAATGTATCAATATGGATACACCATCGCCAACAACCTCGACATGAACTACCGCATCGGTGGCCTTGACCTAACCGCATCGTTCTGGGCAGGACGCTATGGTCACACTAAGCAGTTGCAAGACAACGAGCTCATCTATTACGTTGGCCCCGACCACATTAAGAGCGTGACAACTCAGGAAGGAAAAAACATATGGAAAGGTTGGTCACCACAACTGCAGGTGAACTATATGTTTAACGAGAACCATAGCTTGGGAGCGTTCTATAAATATGACCGCCACCCTGGTACCGATTTCAGCGACATGTTCTATACCGACAATTATGTGAACGGCATCTTGACTGAGCATTCCGAGAGCGACATCAGTCAAAGTGACACCTTCAAGAAGCATATCTTCAACGCCTATTACAACGGCAAGATAGGCAAACTAGGCATCGACTTCAACGTGGACGGACTCTTCGACAAAACCGAGACTCCGGGCAGCACATTTGAGACTGCAACATTGGACACAGGAGAGACCTCACATCGCAGCATTGAGAGCAATACCCGCAGCGGCAACAACTTCTGGGCAACAAAACTCATCTTATCCTACCCTGTGTGGAACGGCAATCTGTCGCTCGGTGGAGAGTACTCCCACAACCATCGCACCGACGCCTACACGTTTACCGCTACCGACGCCGTGCCTGTGAAGACTACCGACACCAAAATCGATGAATCGTCGACAGCAGCGTTTATGGAATATGGAAGACTATTTGGGCGAGTGTTTGCACAAGTGGGACTGCGCTATGAGCACCTAAAGAACGACTACTACAACTTTGGAGTTCGCGAGGACGAAGTGTGCCGTAACTACGGCGACTGGTTCCCCTCAGCAGTAATATCGATGCCTATAGGAAACGTGCAAGTTTCGCTCTCTTACCGTCGTGACATCCAGCGTCCAAACTATGGCAGCCTCACCAGTTCAACAATCTACATCAACCGTTACACCTACCAGAGTGGCAACCCCTATCTGAAACCTACCTACACTCACAGCCTCGTGCTCAACACTGCCTATAAGTGGATGAACCTCTCCCTTAACTATGGACGCATCAAGGACTGTGAGACAATGTCAACCGAACCTTATCCAGGTGCCGATGATCCATTGGTAAGCCTTGTGCGCCCAATCAATAGCACCGAGGATTTCAATCAATTGTCAATCAATTTTGTGGCACGTCCTGTGATTGGCTGCTGGCATCCACAGTGGAGCGCATTCGCCGTGTTCCAGGACTATAAGACACCCTGCGCCGATGGTTCAATCCTTACCCTTAACCACCCATTTCTGAACCTAGTATGGCAAAACGATATCGAACTACCAAAGGGCTTCCGTCTGAATGCCAGCGTAGTGTGGGCATCACGCGGTGACTACAACAATTTCCGCCTTACCAGAACCCGCTTCAATACATCTCTGGGCGTGCAACGCGACTTCAGCCTTGGACGGATGGGAACACTGACAGCCGACCTGCGTTGCAACGATATTTTCAACACCAACAAAACTGGTGCTGTAATCTACGGCATTCGCGAGATATCAACTTATAACCCCGCCCGCCGCACCTTCATGCTCGACCTAACCTGGAAATTCAACACAACTCAAAGCAAGTATCGTGGCTCAGGTGCAGGCGAGAAACAGAAAGCAAGAATGTAACCTAGCTTCACAATAATATATTCAATGGTAATTCACGGAAAACAATTATTCGTGAATTACCTATTTGTAAAACAGTTTACTTACTATAGTATTTATTAACTTTGCAATCAAAACAAGCGACTACTATGAAGATAAGATTAGAGCAACCAAGTGACTACCGCATGGTGGAGAACCTCACACGAGAGGCGTTTTGGAATGTGTATCGCCCAGGATGCTATGAGCATTTCGTGCTCAACCAGTTTAGGAACAACCTTGACTTCATTCCCGAACTCGACCTCGTGATGGAGGAGGACGGCATGATAATAGGCCACATCATGTTCTCAAGAGCAGAACTTGTGCTTAACGACGGCACTCACCGACAGTCATGGACTTTTGGGCCCATCAGTATCCACCCCAACTATCAGCTCAAGGGATACGGCCTAAAACTGCTCTATTACGCGCTTGACAAAGCACGCGAAATGGGCATTGGATTCCTGTGCATGGAAGGAAATATCAACTTCTACAAGCATGCCGGCTTTGGCCTTGCTAGTGAGATGGACATCCATTACCATGCTGAACCACGCGATGCCGAGGTGCCCTATTTCCTCGCACTAGAACTGATTCCCGGCTGGCTGAAAAGCAATGGAATAACTGAGGCCACCTATTGTCCGCCAAAGGGTTATTTAGTTGCCGAAACCAATCCAAATGCCTTTGCCTCCTACGAAGCCACATTCCCTGCTAAAGAGAAAACGATGTTGCCAAGCCAGCTGCCACAGTTCTGCCAAAGCTGCGGCATGCCATTGACCAAAAACGAGGACTGCGGCACCAATGCCGACGGCAGCACCTGCTTCGACTACTGCAAGTACTGCTACAAGGATGGCAAGTTCCTGCAGAACTTCACAATGGACGAGATGATTGAGCATTGCGCCCAGTTCGTTGGCGAGGTCAACAAGGGCCTGCCACAACCCATCACCAGGGAGGAATACATCGGACAAATGAAGATGTACTTCCCTCACTTGAAGCGCTGGCGCAAGGAGATAACCATCAATGAGGTGGTTCCCAAGAATCCAGTTCTGGCGGGAGTAAAAGATCTGATTGCCAAGATGGCCGACACACTGCCCGTCACCTATATTTCATCGGTGGATGAAGAGGGATTTCCTTGCACTAAAGCAATGCTGTCACCACGCGTGCGTGAAGGTATTAAGACATTCTATTTCACCACCAACACCTTCTCTCTGCGTGTGGCGCATTACAAAGCTAACCCCAAGGCATCCATCTACTTCTGCGATGCCAAAGGGTTCAAGGGCATGATGCTGCGAGGCACCATGGAGGTGCTGACCGACGCCAAGAGCAAAGAGATGATTTGGCGGGATGGAGACACGCAGTACTACCCAGGCGGCGTGACAGATCCCAACTACTGCGTACTGAAGTTCACGGCAACCGATGGTCGCTTTTATAGTGATTTCTATCCCCGTAGCTTCATCCTTGAGGAATGATGAACAACAGGACACTTGTCGTTATCGACATCCAGAACGACATCACCAAGCACTACAGGGACATCATCGAGAATATCAATGCTGCCATCTTAATGGGCTGTAACTTAGGAGATGCACATTGCTTATATCAAGCATAATAACACCACCTCCGCCTCGCGGACTTTCAAACCTGGCAGCAAGGGGCCTAAGAGCTAATGATGGTTGAGCAGCCAAGCTCGGGTGCGGCGGGCTATGTTCTCGCGCAGTTGATTGCGATAGAGCCAAATCTCACGTGAGTGATAGTTGCCTTCCTTGCCAATGAGCGGCAGCACATAGTCGGTGCCAGTGAAACCGTCGACAATCAATAGCCGAGTAGATGGGTCAAGACGCACTGTGAGAGTGTCGACCTGCTGCTCGGCTTCGGGTTTCGCTGGCGACGGCACCGTCACAAGGGTGGCTGGCATGGCATCGGCACTCCAGTTCACTGGGTTGATGCCAACAGCGTTATCATCGCCCAGTCCATGCACCACGCAACCGCTATCACGCACTGAGTTGTAACCGATGGTCACTCCTGTGTCGTCAACTCCACAGGCGGGAACTATCTGCCGGCATGAGTCGAGTAGCGACTGAGGAATATTCACCCCTATCGCATAGGCAGCAATCATGCGACCATAGGTAGTGCTATCCATCTGCTGCAATAGTTGTAGCACTGCCATAGCACCCTGGCTGTAGCCTGCAAGCACAAATGGCCGCCCTTGATTCATGTGGTCAAGGTAGTAATTGAATGCTCGGCTCACATCTTCTAATGCCATTGGCAAGCGCTCACTCACCAAGCTATCGTTAGTAAACGACTGCAACGAGCACTGCCGGTAGTAAGGCGAGTAGTAGTTGAGGCTACCGCTCAGCAAGCGGTCTACGCCCTCCATCTCACCAGTGAGAGCCACGCGTACACTGTCGTTATAGGTGTCGGCATAGTGGTATAAGCTGCCATCAGGCAACTGATAGTCGCCAGTTTCGGTCGATATCACGTAGAAAATATCGGCAGCACCTTGGCGGTAACTCACCCACCACTGCGTGTAATCGCTATAATCAGGCGCAGCTGGCAACACATTGCTTGCATGAAGGCATAGCGACAGCAACATTGCCACAATCACTGCTAATCCACGACCGAGCACGACTAAAGGCCTCAATTTCAATCTCTCAACAAACATTTACATGTAAGATGTTGTATTACTAGTCATTAATAACTGAGCTAACGGGCCATGAGGTAGATGTCACGCATGGCTTGGGCATCAAGCACCTCCATGGCACCCACGGTGATAGTGCCACCACGAGAGCACTTCTCAACCATGGTGTCGATCTCCTCGTCGGTGATTTCGCGTCCCAGCAACTCGTGAATGCTGGTGGGCATACCTATCTGGCGATAAAACTCCTCAACTGCGCAGATGCCGCATTCGGCAGTCTCTTCTGGGTGCGAGAAGTCGTTAGTGACTCCCATCACATTAACTGCAAACTGCACAAATCGGTTCAAATGTTTATCCTTGACATAGCGCGCCCACGATGGCCAAATGGCAGCCAAGCCTGCACCATGAGTCACACCAAAGATGGCACTCAACTCATGCTCAAGGCGATGGGTGGCAAAATCCTTCTCGGTGCCGCACTCGGTCAAGTCGTTGTGAGCCAGCGAGCCAGCCCACATGATTTGAGCACGGTGGCGATAGTCCTCAGGATGGCGCATCACCACAAGTGCCGACTCCTTAACAGTGCGCAATAGCGCCTCACTGATGGCGTCGGTGAGCGACATGTCCTCGTATTTTGAGAAATAGCGCTCCATGGTATGCATCATGATGTCGGTGGCTCCAGCAGCTGTTTGATAGGGAGGAAGGGTGAATGTGCGCTCGGGGTTCATCACGGCAAAGCGGCAGCGGCACAAGTCGCTGTTGATGCCACGCTTGAGTAGCCCCTCGTCGGCAGTAATCACGCAACTCGACGACATTTCACTACCTGCAGCGGGGATGGTCAGCACCACACCAATTGGTAAGCATTGTACTGGCACAGCTTTTCCTGCCCAGAAGTCCCACACGTCGCCATCGTAGGGCACTCCATAGCCAATGGCCTTCGACGAGTCAATCACACTGCCTCCGCCCACGGCAAGGATAAAGTCAACCTCCTCGGCACGACACAGCTCAACGCCCTCGCGCACCTTCGACAGCAACGGGTTGGGCACCACGCCGCCCAGCTCGCAAAATGCGATACCAGCACCATGCAGCTGCTCGCGCACCACGTCGAGCAGTCCCGAGCGCTGAGCCGAGCCACCTCCATAGTGTATCAGCACTTTTTTGCCGCCATTAGCAGCCACAAGTTCTCCAATCTTCTTTTCCGATTCACGGCCAAATACCACCCGTGTAGGGGCGTAAAAATTGAAATCCTTTATCATAACATCAATATCTTATTTAGTAATTAATTTAAGTTCTAATGAGTGCGGTGGTTGCGCGAGAACAGGCGTTGCGGCAACTCCATGGCAAGGATGATGCCAAGCACTATCGCGATTGCTATCTTGCCGGCAAGCAAGCCGCTCTGCATCGACAGGTCGAACTGCGAGTCGGTGAAATAATAAGTGAACCAAAACACTCCAGCACCAGGCACAAGCGGGAAGATGCCACACAGCAGGAAACCTTGAGCTGGGATGCGATAAGGAATGGCGGCCATGCGCGACACGATGCACACCAGTGTGGAAGCCGCAAGCGTGGCAACCACGGGTGTAGCGCCACAGTTGCGCACCAAGATGAGGTAGAGCGCCCACCCTATAGCGCCAATCACTCCGGCTGGCACATAGTGCTCACGGTCGATGCCAAAGAGCAAGGCAAACGCCGCCGTTCCAATGAAGGCAGCAAGTGCCTGCAGCAGCACATGGGCTGTGCCAGGATTGACCGTCATGCTCAAGCTCACCACTCCGCCATGCATAGCACCGTCGACAACAAACGATAGTGACACTCCCACAGCAATGCAGAAGAAGCCCAGCATGGCATCGGTCAACCGTGTGAAGCCAGCAATGTAGTCACTATTGGCAAGGTCGCGAACACCATTAACAAATGGCACTCCTGGTATCAACGGCATGATAGCGCCTATGATGATATTGGCAAGGCTCTCGCCAAAACCCATGCGCCAACACAGCACACACAGCAGTGTCGCCACCAGGGCATTGCACACACCACCCACTATCTTCGACAGGTAACGGTTGCTCACACCAAGCACGAAGGCATAGAGCAGAACACCCACCACAAGGGCTGCCGCGCAGTCCATCCAGCCTCCTCCAAACACGGCACAAAAACCTCCAGCTCCCAATCCCGAGCCCAGAATTTGCTCCCATGCAGGCTTCTGCCCTTCGGCTGCAATGTTCTCAAGGCGTTCACGAGCCTCGGCAAGAGAGGTGCGACCATTAGATATATCATAACTCAACCTGTTCACTGCCACCACCTTCGAGAGCTGGATGCCACGCAGCGGAATGAACTCAACGTTGGCATAGGTCGATGCCTGGGCGCCACTCTTGGTCACCTTGTTGGCACGGCCAGTGGTGAAGATGCCGTTCGACAACACAAAAAAGTTGCCCGAGTCCACGCCAAAGTGCGACGAGATGCGGCTCATGATGTCCTCAACTCTCGAGATTTCTGCTCCATTCTCAAGCAGGATATGCCCAGCTTTGGAAGCCACCTCAAGCACCTCGGCAAAGTCGGCGCCCTCGGCAACTTCTTTATTTATCGACTCTTCTTTGATACTTGTTTGTTCCATGAGTAAAACATGATTTGGGCTACAAAATTCCTAAAGAATCTTCAATTGTGCAAATAAAAACTTGTTCATTTTTCGTTTTGTACTGATTTATGTGTAACTTTGCACTCCGAATAATCAAGAATACACAATTAACTAAACTCTTAACATAAACATTATGATTCACTACATTAGCGCCGAGCACCTCTCTATTGAGCGTGTGGGCGAGATTATTGAGAAGAACATAAAGTTGGCTCTAAGCGATGATGCCAAGGCTCGCATCGTGCGTTGCCGCAAGTATCTTGACGAACAAATTGCTGCCAGCGACGTGCCAGTTTATGGCGTAACCACTGGTTTTGGCTCGCTTTGCAACGTGAAGGTGAGCAAGGACCAACTCTCGCAACTGCAAATCAACCTCATGATGTCGCATGCATGCGGCGTGGGCGAGCGTGTGCCCAACGATATTGTACGCATCATGCTGCTGCTCAAGATTCAATCACTGAGCTACGGCTTCTCAGGCAGCAAGCTCGACACAGTTGAGCGCCTTATCGACTTTTTTAACGAGGGCGTGATTCCCGTGGTTTACCGCCAAGGTTCGCTTGGAGCATCGGGCGACCTGGTGCCGCTGGCCCACATGAGCCTGCCACTCGTTGGACTTGGCGAGGTAGAATATGAGGGCAAAGTGATGCCCGCTGCTGAGCTTCTCAAGCTCAAGGGCTGGGAGCCCATCGAGCTCGCAAGCAAGGAAGGCTTGGCACTGCTCAACGGCACCCAGAACATGAGCTCATTTGCAGTGTGGGCTCTGCTTCAGGCCGAGCGACTGAGCGACTGGGCCGACCGCATCGCAGCCATGTCGCTCGATGCCTACGATGGCCGCATCGAGCCCTTCACTGAGGCTGTGCACCTGGTGCGTCCTCACAAGGGCCAGCTTGAGACTGCCGCACACATGAAGGAGCTCTTGACTGGCAGCGAACTCATCGCTTGCCACAAGGAGCATGTGCAAGACCCCTACTCCTTCCGCTGCGTGCCTCAGGTTCACGGCACCGTTAAGGACACCATTCGCTATGTGAAATCGGTTATCGACACCGAGATCAACAGCGCAACCGACAACCCAACCGTTTGTCCCGATGAGGACCTCATCATCAGTGCTGGCAATTTCCACGGCGAACCCATAGCTATGCCCATGGACTTCCTGGCAATTGCACTGAGCGAACTCGCCAACATCAGCGAGCGCCGCATCTACCGCCTCGTGTCGGGCACTCGTGGCCTGCCCAGCTTCCTGGTTGCCAATCCAGGCCTCAACAGCGGCTTCATGATCACTCAGTACACCGCAGCCAGTGTGGTAAGCCTTAACAAGTCGCTTGCAGCTCCTTCAAGCCTCGACAGCATCCCATCTTGCCAAGACCAGGAGGATCACGTGAGCATGGGTGCCAACGCCGCAATCAAGCTCTACAAGGTGGTGCTCAACACCGAGCGCGTGCTTGCCATCGAGCTCTTCAACGCAGCTCAGGCTCTGGAGTTCCGCTTCCCCAAGAAGTCATCGCCAGTGATCATGAAGATGCACGAGGACTTCCGCAAGGAAGTGCCATTCATCAGCGACGACGTGATTATGTATCCTCTCATCGAGAAAGCAATACAATTCCTTCGTAAATGAAACTTTTAGTTAACAATATCGCCACCCTCGCCGGTATCGACGGCGGGGGTGTGCTTAAAAAATGCGGCACCGAAATGTCGCAGTTTGATGCCATCCACAACGCATGGATGCTCGTTGAAGACGGGGTGATCACCGAATTCGACTCCATTGACAATCGCCCTGCCCCAACCCAGGTGGACAAGGTGGTTGACGCCGCTGGTGGCACAGTGATGCCCAGCTGGTGCGACTCTCACACACACATCGTCTATGCAGGCAGCCGTGAACAGGAGTTTGTCGACAAAATCAATGGCCTCTCCTATGCCGAGATTGCAAAGCGCGGTGGTGGAATCCTCAACAGTGCCGACCGCCTACATGAGATGACCGAGCAGCAGCTCTACGATGCTGCCATGGACCGTGTGCGCGAGGTCATCGCCAAGGGAACTGGAGCCATCGAGATAAAAAGTGGCTACGGACTCAACACACAAGATGAGCTCAAAATGCTGCGCGTGATTGCACGCATCCAGGAGAGCACACGTCTGCGCGTGGTTTCGACTTTCTTGGGAGCTCATGCTGTGGGTCGCGAGTACGCTGGCCGTCAGGCCGACTATGTCGATCTTGTTGTCAACGAGATGATTCCTGCTGTGGCAGCCGAGGGTTTGGCCAACTTTGTTGACGTGTTCTGCGATGAGGGATTCTTCACTCCTGAGGAAACATCACGCATCCTAGAAGCTGGACTTAAATATGGCATGCGTGGCAAAATTCACGGCCAGGAGCTAGCTCCTTCAGGTGGCGTTGAGGTAGCATTGAAGCATAATGCCCTCTCAGTCGACCACCTTGAGAGCATGACCGACGACGACATTGCTATGATGCGCGGCCGCGACACCATGCCCACTGCCTTGCCAGGCACCTCCTTTTTCCTCAACATGCCTTTCGCTCCAGCGCGCAAGATGATCAGTGCTGGCCTGCCAGTAGCAATCGCCAGCGACTACAACCCAGGTTCAACGCCAAGCGGCGACATGAAGTTTGTGGTATCGCTTGCATGCATCAAGATGCGCCTGCAACCAGCCGAAGCATTCAACGCAGCCACAATCAACGGCGCAGCAGCAATGGCACTGAGTGCCGACTATGGCTCGATTGCACCAGGCAAGGTGGCCAACTTCTTCATCACCAAGCCAATCCCAAGCATTGACTTTATACCCTATGCCTACACCACTCCCATAATCGACCGTACATTCCTCGCAGGTGAGCAGCAATAAGACTTGACGAGCACAAACAAGGCGTTACATCTTTAACCCCTAATTGGATATTCAGCATGGAGATGTCCAATTTGGGGTTAAACCTTTATAAGTGAAATTAGTCAGAACTAAAAAATAACCCCTACAATAATCAATTAAAACGTCAAACTAATGAAAAGCATCAAAGTATTTATTGTGTTAATAGCCTTCGTAGCTATGTGTTTCACTGCCAAAGCCAGCCAGGACCAAGTAATCACCTACGACCAGCTGCCACAGGCGGCAAAAGAATTGCTCAAGAAGCATTTCTCCAACAAGGTGCCCTTAATTGTGACCATGGACTGGGACGACTACACCATCATCTATGAAAGTGGAGAGAAGGTGGAGTTTGACAAGCAGGGAAATTGGAAAGAGATAGAATGCAAGCGTTCGATAGTGCCTCAGAAACTTATCCCCAATCAGATTAAGACCCACGTGAAGGCAACATTCCCTGAAGCCACTATTATCGGCATTGACCGCAACCATCTTGGTTACGAAGTAGAGCTCAACAACGGCCTCGAAATTGAGTACACCCTCAACTTCGAAATGGTAAGCATTGACGACTAAACACTAACCCAACAGCACATTGCAAGTCCACAACGGCATGTACTGTATCATTCTAAATGTAGCCACAAGCATCAGCACAGTGCTTGTGGCTACTACCTTTAATTCCACCCCAAATCTAACAAAACATTCTTTTTACCTACAGAAGCTTATTCCAAACGGTGGCACATGAAAAGGAATATGACTAAAAAAAAGATTCTTTTGCATTACTAATATAAATTGATGCCAGTAGGCATCAACCAATAGACAGGAGTAAGAAGTTGAATATCAATAAAACAAGAAATAAGGCTTGTTGATTTTCAGGCATTTGAAATGGCGAAAATGTCTTATTGTGTCATAAAACGTCATGAACTGCAAAAAAGGGTGAGCGCACGCTCCCCTTAAATCGCATCAATTATGGCACACCTTCATTCTGTTACATTTAGGAGAAGCTTTGTCCGAAATTTCGGTTGACAAATGGTTGACATAAAATCAAAGAGAGACAACTAATGACATTTGAAAATCAATCAGTTATCTCTCTTGTTTTGTGCGCCTGATAGGGACACAACTAATGAAAAGTGGCAATTATCGGCAATTCTTTATTTATTGCCATTTTACAAAGATAGTGCAAAGATAATCAATTATTTAGAACTACAAAAATTATTCATTCTTTTTCTCCAATTTTCATTATTTTTCAAATAAGTCGGCAAAAAGTTTTGTAAAGTCGGCAAAAATATATACCTTTGCAGTGAACATTAAAAATATACATTATGGCAACAATAAAACTAAGGCTATCATCAAAGAAAGACAAAGAGACCGAAAAGAGCGAGGTGTTAATACGCTTTTGTCATGGCAAGGTAGACCAGAGGGCAAAGACCAACATCTATGTTAATCATGAATATTGGAACAAGGACACACAAAGCATTAAAATTCCTAACGTGCGGTTGTTCACAGACGACAAAAAGCAACTCAAAGAGGAATTGCAGCAAGTCCAAGACCAGTTAAACAAACTTGCATCACACATTCAACAATCTTTTCAATCACTTGACAAAAGCAAGAAAGTTGATGCAAATTGGCTAAAGGACTTGATACATGATTATCATTTCCCCACAGAGCCAGAACAAGAGCAGGAAGAAAAAATAGAACAACCATCATTCTTTGACGTGTTCACGAAATACATTGATGAACGTGATTTCTCATTGCAGCGCAAGCGACACATGAAAGTGGTGTGGCGCACACTCAAACGTTTTGCACTGTACAAGAATATTGAGCTTACATTTGACTCAATCACCGATGAGACATTAAGCCAGATAGAGAAGTTCTACAAGGAAGAACACATTATCAAGGACAATAAAAGTTATTCCAAAATACTTGATGCAGTGCCAGAGAGCCGCACACCCAAACCCAGGGGAAAGAACGCCATCAACAACTTTATGCGACATTTGAGAGCGTTTATTTATTGGGCGATAGAAAAAGAATACACTAACAACAATCCATTCAAGAAATACACGATAGTGGATTGCACCTATGGCACACCTTATTATATAACCATTGACGAGCGAAACAAGCTATATCACGCCAATTTCAGCCGACACCCAAGAATCGCACGCCAAAGGGATATATTTGTTTTTCAATGCTGCATAGGTTGTAGAGTTGGTGATTTGTGGGAAATGACAAGGGACAATATAGTAGATGGCGCAATAGAGTACATTCCCAACAAGACCAAAGAGGAAGACGCAACAACGGTGCGTGTTCCCCTTAACGCCATTGCACTTGAAATCCTTGATAGGTATAAGGATTGTGACAAGTTGTTGCCGTTCACCTCACAACAACACTACAATAAAGACATTAAGACAATGTTTCGTGGCGCACGTCTCAATCGTGTAGTAACTGTGCTTAATCCCACGACCAGAGAAGAAGAGAAACACCCATTATGGGAAGTTGCATCAAGCCACATGGCGCGCCGTTGCTTCATTGGCAATCTATATAGCAAAGTGAAAGACCCCAACGCAATAGGCTCAATGACCGGGCACGTTGTAGGCTCAAAAGCTTTTGCCAGGTACAGAAAAATAGATGATGATGTAAAGAAAGAATTAGTTACAATGTTGGAATAACAGTGTTCAAGTGTTCAAGCGTATAGAGTGTGAACACTTTGAACACCTGAACAAGTGAACACCTTGAACACGTTGAACACGTTGAACATAAAAATATATACGAACATTAAATTTTAAAGTTATGAACACAGAACAAAACAAGAGAGAGAACAAACAAGAGTACAGCGACATCAAAGTTAGCAAGAAAACCGCTGCAATTTTAGACGCATTGCGAAAGTGGGGAATACTTTTTGACAGTCTTGTAGAAGTTGAAGAGTTTGAGGGTGTTGAAGGTGCTTTCCAGGCTGAGTTTTACAGCCAGTTAGACGACATTAGGGACAGACTGAACGACAAATTATTAAGTTCTATTAGTCATTGAATAGAAAAGGGGATATACCCCCCTTTTCTATTCCAATATTTTTTCGTTCTCACTTGACAGAAATTTTTTTTATTTTTCAAATCACATGAGCAAGACCGAATTAAAATTGCAACCCGAAATGGTTTTTAATGACCTAACAAGGGCGATGGAGAAATTATCCGAGGGGAGAATAACGGTTAGTGAAGCAAATAAGATTGCTAAAAGAGCCTCAGAGTTACGAAAGAATAATTTTATAATAAAGTTATCAGATAAAACCACGAATGAATAGCGTTACAAGGTTCAAGGACTACACAGACGGCGCAATATCTGTTCTTGACTTAATCAACACCCCGGAAAAGGCAGAGCGCAACAAGGCACATATATATAATGTGTCGGTGAACGCACACGATCTAATCACGAGGTTTGTCGCCTGGCACCCATCAAGTGACATTGAGGGGGATATGTTGGAAAACAAAATGAGCCGTGAAACAATAATGCGAGCATTGGCGCAAAAGCGCAGATACGGCGCAGGAGACTATCTAACACCCATTGACGGGGATATGTACGACAAGGACAAGAACACAGCGTTATATCAGGCTTTTCATTTCATACTTGACGAGGACGAGTACAGCAGCATAAAGCAACACCGAAGCCACATAGACGCAGACACGTTAATGATGCGGTTGGGTTATCTTGCCAATTTGGTCAACAAGAAAATAAGTGAAGTGAGTGAGCTGTTGGGGAAACCTGATTACTCGCACATGAATAGCTATAGTATGACAGTCGAGTTCTCGATGATGGAGTTATACGTTTTTTTGATAAGAGAGAAAGTTATATCAAAGATTGATTGCAGGCAATTTTCCGACAGCATAGAACACGCACACATTAATGAGTTGTGGGAAAATGCGTATGTGATAAAATATCGGAAGAGGAATATACTGCAATGCGTTTTTAAGATGTTGTCTCAAGAATGTTATTCAGGAGAATGGTTAGAACAGTGTGCAAACAATTTGGGTGTTGATAAAAAGCGGATAAGCAATCCAACCAGAAGCGGAAAAACAGCCGAATTTGAGGACAAATTACGATGCGTTTTGAAAGGAAAAAGCAAAAAATAATACATTTTCCCCAAATCAGCACCAATTAGACCAATTCCAAAACAATTCTTAACCCATTGAAACATAATGTTTTGATGGGTTGTTTTTTTTGCCTGGTGAAAACACCAAAAGAGACGAAATCATTTGAATATAGCCGCAGTACCTTTGCATCGTCAAAAGCGATGAACACCGACACCGCCATGACCATACGGCAAGCGAAATGTGCCATCGGTGAGCACATGGGGGGAGCCGTTTATTTAAATTTTTAAAATAATATGACAAACAATTTAGTTACGTTGGCGAAGGAATGTCCGGGCTTGCAGGTGACAATAACATTGGGTGACCTGATAGAAGCCAACACTATGCTCATAGCGGACACCAAAAAGGAGTTGGAACAACTTGTTACCGACCAAAACACAGAAACCTATCCAAGCCGCGAAAAGGTAATGGAGATGTTAGGCGTATCGCAATCTACGTTGTGGCGATGGCAAAAAGCCGGGTATCTTGTTCCGCTCAATGTCGGCGGAAAACGCCGTTACCGCATGAGTGATGTGAGAAGAATCTTAGAGGGCGATGCCCAGGAAGGAGTTGTGGTATGATTGACGAAAAAAGCCTGCACGGAGCAGGCACAGGGGAGCTGTACAAAGGTAGTGATTATTTTGCAGATATACAAGCCTTTGACGAGGAAATAACACCATCGGCAAGCAATGACATGGCGCACGAACTTGCGCCACTGGCACCGAACATCGACACCGCTTTCATCGACAATCCAGAACTCAATCCGAATATTGGGTTGTTCACCATCAAAGCAGCAAACCAATGGATTGATGAGGCAAGCAGCCGACCAATGCCGTGCAAGCTGTTTGGGCAATTATGGTTTGAGCATGAGATTTGTATTTTGTTTTCTGATAGCAACTTAGGCAAATCTATTCTTGCCGTGCAAATAGCTGATGCCGTTAGCCGTGGCAAATGTGCGTTATCAGGCATGGCGATGGAAGCTAAACCGCAAATGGTTCTTTATTTTGTTTTTGAGTTGAGCGACAAACAATTTGAGGTGCGTTATATTGGTGACGATGGCACACACTATGAGTTTTCGCCAAACTTGAAACGTGTGGAGATTAATCCCGATGTCGTTGATTATCCCGATGGGTGCGACTTTGAGGAATATATTAAAATATCATTGCAACAAGCGGTTGAGGAATTGGGCGCAAAGGTGATTATTCTTGACAATATCACCTATTTGAGCCGTGAAACAGAGAAAGCGAAAGACGCATTGCCATTAATGAAATGGTTAAAGTCTTTTGGGCGCAAATATGACCTTTCAATTCTGGTTCTGGCACATACCCCAAAACGCAACATGGCAAACCCCATCACCAAGAATGATTTGCAAGGCAGCAAGATGTTGTATAACTTTTGCGATGGCTGTTTTGCTATCGGTGAAAGCACAAAGGACAATCGAATAAGATACATCAAAGAGTTAAAGCAACGTAACCTTTCTTTTGCTTTTGATGCCGACAATGTGATTGTGTGTGAGATTGCCAAACCTGACAATTTCCTGATGTTTCGTTTTGTGGAATATGGGTGCGAGAGTGAGCATTTGCGACAACTCACAGACAATGACCGTAACAACATGATTGAGAGTGTAAAAGAGTTGTCGGCAAAAGGTAAGTCGCAACGAGAAATCGCAAAAGAGTTAGGCATTAGCCCGGGAACAGTTAATAAATACCTCAAAAAGTAATACAATGTTCAGCGTGTTCAGGTGTTCATTTTTTTGAACATCTGAACAGTTGAACGCTATGAGCATTACACATTTATTAATTATGACTAAATACAAATTTCATTTAGCAACCCCCGACGAGCAACGGCAGCACGGCGGCAAATGGTTTTGCCCACAATGCCAACAAAAGAGCTTTGTGCCATACCTTGACGCAAGCGGCAAAATCGTTGATGAGCATAAATACGGACGTTGTGAGCGTGTTAATAGTTGTGGTTATATTCTCTACCCAGACAGTGACGAGAACGCCACCACGCGCAAATACAGACCAATTTACACGCCCAAGCCAAAAGCTAAATTTCTCAATGCCGAGCAACGAGAAAAGTATTTCAAGCCCACATTAGCGGACTATGATTCCAATCACCTTATCATATATTTAAGGAAAATATTTGGCGATACTACCGTTTGTAAGATGATAGAAAATTATTACATCGGCACTATTGACCTATTCAACGGCGGCGCAACTGTATTCTGGCAAATAGATAGGTACGGCAATATCCACCGTGGAAAGGTCATGCAGTACAACGAGAGCGGACACCGTGTTAAGCACAGCAACGGCAGAGGGCTTGTCAACTCCATCCACAACATCTATGGAATTGGTGACTTGCCGCAAGAGTGCTTATTTGGCGAACACCTATTGACAAAATTTCCTAATATGTTTGTCGGCATTGTTGAGAGCGAAAAGACCGCCATTATTGCCAGTGGTGTTGTGAGCGATTGTTTGTTCCTCGCAACTGGCGGCTGTACGAAATTAACCCCTGCCATGTGTCAAGCATTGAAAGGGCGTAATGTAGTGCTATTCCCGGATAACGGGAAATTTGAGGAATGGAGCGAGAAAGGGCGAGCAATGCGCCATCTTTTCAACACTATATCAATAATTGATATTATGGAGCATGAGGACGTTTTAGAGTGTTACAACCTTAGTAGTGGCGATGATATTGGCGACATGATTATATCTCCCAATTTCGACATCAAGGACTTTGTTATTAACTTGAAAGAGTTGTAAAAAACCATGTCAAAAATTGACATACGAATTTTCAAGTTCTATCTTTCTTATTTAAGAGAAAATTAGTAAATTTGCATTATCATTTTTAAAATAGAAAAAGGAATGGCAACAATAGTTTTACAGAGAGAATTAGAAGAAGCGACATATCAGTGTCGCACGGCATTGAGTAAGGCAAATGAAGCCCTTACAGAGCTTCACCACCTGGCAGACTATCCTACACCCACCACGCTTGCAGACGTGACTACACAGAGCCTTATTGCGTTTGTTTCTCAACGCCAAGAAGCGGTAAATAACACCCCACTTTACACCGCCAAAGAGCGTGAGCGCATCATTAGCGATTGGACGGAGTGGCGCACCAAAGCTATGCCGTTGGTGGTTGCCGTCGAGCAGTTTGTCAACGAGTGGCAAGAGGTTTCCCCGGTGCTTGACACCGCAACGATGAGCATACTCACAAGCGACATCGCCGAGGCACTAACACCACGCTTCACCGTTGAGGTGCCGATCCAGGCACACCGCCACAAAGAATTGATTAACGCCGTGAGAGTTGCGTATAACGACTTGCGAGATTGGGAGCATGAGCAGGATTGCAAAAAGACTCCACTAAATAAGCTGTTAAACCTCAACGAGAGCGATTTATATCAGTCGTGGGCAAATGCTTCCATCAAGGTTGACCACAGCCAGGACACACCCCGCTTATGCGCCTGGCGCAACGCCCAAGACGCAACAATTTTATAACAAGGTTTTAACTTCAAAATTTTATATTATGCTAGACTTTTCAAATTTGACACCAGAACAAAAAGAGTTCTTTACTCAAATGTGGGAATCCCGCCAACAAGAGAACGAGCAGAGCAACGACAGCGCAAAGGCATTTGAGGACTATATCTCTAAGCGTCGAGCGCAAGAGGACGACCAGGCTAAAGCAGCCGAAGTGCTTAAATCAAAGATGGTATGAACGCCCGAAGATTGCGTAAACGGATTAATCCCGAAAGTAAGGACGTATCGATACAAGTTTCTTATGGCACGTCCGATGTGCGTAACACCTTAAAGAAGATGTACGACGCACTGGCGACACCTTGCGGCGAAACCTTTGCTTTGTCGCTGCCTATTAGTGAGCCTGAGTTGCTGCAATACTTTGAGAAAACCATCTTCAAGGATTATGAGCCGACGACAGCAAAGCCACTTGCACGATGGGCAGTCACCCAGGCAATAAAGCGAGAGTTTGTTGTTACTGGCACAGAAAACACGTTCTATCTTTCCCCCATCTTAAAAAAGAGAGCCGGGAGACCTAAGCAGAATGGCGAAGATTAGGACGTGAGAGCGGAGAAAAGGCGACAATAAACAAATTTATTGCGCCAAAATACAATAATTCCCCATTAGTAGTAATTCGTATTTTCCACCGATGGCGTTGTTCTATTCCAGGGCAACGCCTTTTTTATATCAAGAAGAATTACTACCTTTGCACCTAATTGTTGCCGAAAGGCGATATATTTAATGTTCGTAGCATTGTCGAGCGTGATGTTTGGCAATGCTTTTTGTTTATTGTGTTCACGATGTTCAAAGCGTTCAAGCCGTTCAAGGTGTTTAACTGTTCAACCGTTCAAAGTGTTCATGTATTCATAGCTTGAACACTTGAACGCCCCATCATTAAGAGCAAATTTCGCTATTTGTCCAAATGTCTAAAAATATTGGTCGAAAAGTCTAAAGAAAAGGTCAGCAAAAAACTAAGTCGGCAAAAAGTCGGCAATATATACATACACCTATCAGTGTTAATTTTATCTATCTTGTTGATTATCAACGTTTTAAATAAAACTAACACCGATATTGTGGTGCGCCTGATAGGACTCGAACCTACACAACTTGCGTTACTAGATCCTAAGTCTAGCGCGTCTACCAATTTCGCCACAGGCGCTTGTGGCACATATTACACTGTGCGGGTGCTAAATGCGGCTGCAAAGTTACTTATTTTTTTTGAAACGCAAAATATTTTTTATCATGAAACCCATTTTATTGATTGGATTGTGTAGTTTTTATTGCCTTGTTGCGTCTAATAAATGAAGAGAATCACTGATAAAGGAGTAAAAAAAAAGCAAAAATCTCTCTTTTCTCGGTATTTATGACTACTTTTGCAGTGATTTGCTTAAGATATAAAGAATTACTACTAATAACATTATAAAACAACAAATTATGACAAAAATTAAAAAGATTGTGGTTCTTGCTGCTGCATTGCTACCCATGATGAGCGTGAGCGCACAGAACGAGGGGCATGGTCTTAACCGTGCCGACATGGACTTGACTGTGAATCCTGGCGACGATTTCTACAACTACGCCGGTGGTGGATGGATGAAGAATAATCCATTGAAACCTGAGTATTCGAGCTTCGGAGTCTTCAACGAACTTGCCGAGAAGAATCGCGACCAGCTCAAGGAACTCTTCGACAACCTTGCCAAGGAGAAGCACGCCAAAGGCAGTAACGGACAGAAGGTTACCGACCTGTATGCGCTCGCAATGGACAGCACTCGTCGCAATGCCGAGGGTTGCAAGCCACTGCAGCAAGACCTTGCCGACCTGCAGAGCTACAACCGCGCCACCTTGACCGAGTTCATTGCTTACCAGCACATGTTCCTGGGAAATCCCTTCTTCGGCATTGGCGTTGAGGCCGATCTTGCCAATAGCGCTATCAACACCATGTACTTGAGCGCTGGCACCATGAGCCTGCCAGACCGTGACTACTATCTCAAGACCGACGCCGATAGCAAAAAGATTCAGCAGAAGTATAATGAATACCTGGTAAAGATGTTTATGCTTGCTGGCTACAAGAAGAAAGATGCTCAGCGTGCTGCCAAGACAATCTACAACATTGAGTATAAGTTTGCCGAGGCCAGCCTCACTCGTGCTGAGCAGCGCGACATCTCCAAGCTCTACAACGTGCGCACCATCGACCAGCTACAGGCCGACTATCCAGCCATCAACTGGGCTCGCTATTTCGAGCTCATGGGCGTTAAAAACGTGACCACTGTTATCCTTGAGCAACCCAAGGTTATGGCTGTTGCCAACGAGCTGATGAGCA
The DNA here is from genome assembly GCA_002353285.1 of Porphyromonadaceae bacterium UBA2751. Lineage (GTDB taxonomy): Bacteria > Bacteroidota > Bacteroidia > Bacteroidales > Muribaculaceae > Sodaliphilus. The sequence continues at coordinate 200,739 of DEJJ01000032.1, forward strand.
CTCTCAAGGACCAGGAAATTAAGGACTATGTGGCTGGAGGAATCATTACCAGCGCATCGAGCTACCTCAGCGACGAGGTGGGTGAGACTGCATTCGACTTCTATGGCCGCACACTGAGCGGACAGAAGGAGCGCCAAGCGCGCTGGAAGCGCGCCATGGGTGTGCCCAACGGCGTGATGGGCGAGGCAGTGGGACAGCTCTATGTCAACAAATACTTTGCTGGCGACAGCAAGGACAAGATGGTGAAGCTCATTGGCGACCTGCGTAAGGCTCTTGCTGAGCGCATCGCTGGACTTGACTGGATGAGCGACCAGACCAAGGTGAATGCCCTCGTAAAACTTAACTCATTCACCGTGAAAGTGGGCTACCCCGACAAGTGGAAAGACTACAGCAAGCTCACTATCGATCCAGCCAAGAGCCTTTACGACAACATGAAGGCTGCATCGCTGTGGAACACAAGGCGCAATCTCGAGAAGTATGGCAAAGCCGTTGACCGCGAGGAGTGGGGCATGACACCACAGACCGTGAACGCCTACTACAACCCACTCAACAACGAAATCGTGTTCCCAGCAGCCATTCTGCAGGCTCCTTTCTTTGATCCTAAGGCCGACGATGCTACCAACTATGGCGCAATTGGCGTAGTGATTGGCCACGAGATGACTCACGGTTTTGACGACCAAGGTCGCACATTTGACTATAAGGGCAATTACGCCGACTGGTGGACCCCCGAGGATGCCGAGCGCTTCAATGCCGCAGCCGAGAAGCTTGCAGCTCAATTCGACGCCATCGACCTGGGCAATGGCGAGCATGCCAACGGACACCTCACCCTCGGTGAGAACATCGCCGACCAGGGAGGTCTCCGCATTGCCTACGACGCCTTCATGAAGACCCCTCAAGCCAAGGCTGGAAAGAAGATTGACGGTTTCACTCCTGAGCAACGCTTCTACCTTAGCTATGGTCGCATCTGGGCCGAGAACCGCACTCCTGAGGCAGCCTACCAGCTCACCAAGAGCGACCCTCACTCGCTTGGCGTGAACCGCGTGAATGCTACCCTGCGCAACATCGACACCTTCTTCAAAGCCTTCGACATCAAGCCTGGTGCCAAGATGTGGATGGACGAGAAAGACCGCACAATCATTTGGTAATCAATTGTCAGATGTGAGCATCTGCATTGAATTAATACTAAACTAATAATCAAGTCACCACTGCCCCACCCTGGCGGTGGTGATTTTTTTTGAAAAAAATGTGACAGAGTGCAACATTTTGTGTAGCTCGTAGCATCTAATGCATGAAAACCATTAAATTTGAAGCGTGAATTCATGAGATCAACGTTTTTTGATAACATTAAAATAACATCAATCGATATGAAACGAATCATTATTACCATGCTGGTGGCACTGCTAATGCTTGTCACCATCGAGGCAAAGCCAGTGAAGAAGGCTGGGCCTGCCAAAAACAACACCGAGCAGGCTGTTGACAATGAGGCAGCCCTCAACAAGAATGCCAACGAGCAAGCTAGCGACGTGACGGGCGAAACTAACTCCGATGAGGCGCAAAGCTCATTGACTGTCACTGATGACGAGAACAATCATGTGGACATCACCAATGACAATGTCACCATCAAGCAAGACGATGGCACTACGGTGAAGATGAAACTCAGCGACCTGAGCAAGTTTGTGAGCAAGCATCTCGACGACACACTCTTGAGCATCGACCACATGAACGGGATGAGCGAGACCAACGAGGCTACTGACACCAGCGAACCACGCGAAGACTTTGCCGAAGCGAGTTACTCTAATCGCGAATTCATGAATCGTGGCATGGACCTTGCCGAGGACATTACACGAGGATTCTTAGTTGCAGTTGTGTTCATCGTGTTCTTCTCGCTTTTGTTCTACTACATGCACCGCCGCCGCAAGTACAAGACAGTCGACCGAGCCATCCAAGCTGGCTACCCGCTGCCCAACGAGTTCTTCAGTAAAAACTCTCAGCCAGCAGCCCCACAGCAGCCCACCACGGTCTATGTTAATCAATTCACTCCGCCAGCACCCGAGGCCAGCGCTCATCAGGCACCTAACCCCACTCCTGGCTACACCGCACCTGCCAGCAGCAATCCCCTTAACAACATTACCGACTGGGCGCCATTCAAGAGCGGTTTCGTTACCACAGCAGTGGGGCTGGGACTATTGTTCTTCTTCTGGATTGCAGGGATGGAAGCCATTGCAGCACTCATGCTCATTGTCATCTTCATTGGCCTGGGACGCCTCTTCATCACCTATCAAGAGCAGCAAAATGCCAAGAATTACTGGCAGCAACAGCAGTGGACACAGCAACCTCAACAACCACAGCAGCCCGAGCAACCACAGCATGAGTGGCAGCAGTGGAGCCAGCAGCAACAGGAAAACGTGCCTCCAATGCCCAACACCCCTCCCGAGTTTGACCAAAACAAACAACCTCTACCCTAGTTAAAAACCAACTAAAAACTAAAAACTAAATAACTAATAACTAAAAAAACTAACATCCTCCCATGCTCTCGCGTGTTGAAGAACTGAAGCTGATTTCCCGATGCGTGCTCGGCGACGACCGAGCCGCTTTCGGGGCACTTGTCGAGGCCTACCAGCCACGGCTCCGCCGCTTCTTCCTCAACCTCACTCTTGGCGATGAGTACTTGAGCGACGACCTGGCTCAGGACACGTTTGTCAAGGCGTTTATTGAGCTGCGCAGTTTCCGGGGCATGGCACGATTTGGCACATGGCTTTTCCGCATTGGCCTTAACGAGTTCTACTCACACAAGCGACGCGAACATCCCACCACAGGTCTCGACGGGGTCGACTCGCCCACATCCACACCCATCGCCTCAAGCGAGGCAGCGCTCGACGTGAAAGCGGCAATGGCACAGCTCAACGAGGTGGAGCGAACTGTGGTGACGCTGTTCTACCTCGAGGACATGCCACTAAAGCAGGTGGCAAAAGTGATGGACATGAAGGAAACCACCTTGCGGTCGCATCTGCATCGGGCACGTAGTAAAATGGAAACAATATTAAAGACTAATTAATCATGAGTAAACGAGACAAGAAAGATAAGGAACTTGGTGAACTCCTCAAGCAAGGGGCCTACGATGCTGAGCCCAATCAGTGGTTCACGCACCGTGTGCTGCACAAGCTGCCAGTCAAGAAGAACAACTCGGCACTGCATGCGGCATGGTTCTTCTATATCGCCGCAGCCCTGATTTGCCTGGGCTGCTGGGTGTGGTTGTTGTTCTTCAACGACACATCGGTAATCACCGTGCGCCACATCATCTACTTTGCCGCTACAGGAATGACAACTCTAATTCTCTTGTTTTCATCACTGGTGGCTCTGTTTCGCAATGAGTGAGAATTTGTAAAATTAGCAATTTCTTGCTAATTTTGCAGTCGATATGGATAACGCTCACATCACATCACAACTGCAACGGCTCGCGCTCGACATCAACAGCGCGAGCATCCAATTTATAATTTTTGGAAGCAACGACGACTGCAGCACTGGCACAATAGCACTCGACAGCAGCACCAACTACAGGCAGGCGCTGGAGAATGCTGTGTTCGACAATCCACAACTGCTCAACGACTTCGCCAGTACCGCCATTGCCATCCACTCACAGCACTTTGCACTGCTGCCACAACAAGTAGCCAGCGATGGCTTGAGCGAGAATGTGCTTGCGGCCTCATTCACAGGTCTTGATGGCGACGTGCTCACAAGCGAGATTGCTGGCACCGATGCTGCAGTGGCATGCGAAGTGCCAAGCGGAGTGCTGGGTTTCCTGCGCCGCACATTCGCCACCGCCACCATCATGCACCACCTGGTGCCACTGTGCAGCTACTGCATGAGATCCTATGCCCTCGACACCGCATGCCTGCACATCAGCATTGCACAAGGCGAAGCCCACATTGTGGCAATAAAGCAGGGACAACTCCAAATGGCCAATACTTTTCATTACCGTGCCATTGAGGATGTGGCTTATTATGCCATGAACATGTGGAAAACATGCGGTCTCAACGCCAGCCGCGACAAGGTGCTGCTCACTGGCGACAACAACTTGCGGCGCGAGCTTGCCGAGCAACTGCGCCAGTGGATAGCTTATGTGATGCCCGAAGTTCTACCAGCCGAGGCTTTGAAACTGGGACGAAATGCCATGAGCGTGCCATTCAACCTTATAACACTCGCACTATTATGAGAATCATTAGCGGCAAATATGGGCGCCGGCGTTTCGACGTGCCCAAGAATATCACAGCTCGCCCCACCACCGATATGGCTCGTGAGAACCTGTTCAACGTGCTCAACAATATCGTTGACTTCGACGGATTGACTGCACTCGACCTTTTTTCAGGCACGGGAGCCATAAGTTTCGAACTCCTGTCACGAGGCTGTGCCAGCGTCACAAGTGTGGAGAAGGCCTCAACTCAATACAACTTCATCCGCAAGGTCAAGGACTTGCTCAAGGAACCAAATCTCATTCAAGTGAAAGGCGATGTGTTTAAGTTTGTCGGCTCATGCTCACGCAAGTTCGACCTCATCTTTGCCGACCCACCCTACGACCTGCCTCAATTGCCCGACTTGCCCGAGCTCATTCTCAATAGCTCGATGGTGCAACCAGGCACACTGGTAATCGTTGAGCACTCCAGTGCCAACGACTTCAGCCACCTTGCCCAATTCACGCAACAGCGCGTGTATGGCAAAGTGCATTTCTCATTCTTTGAGGTGACTGAATAGAGTCGAGTCGCAATCAGCCTTTTTTCCTGTTAAAGATGATGCGCCCATCACTGCTCAACCTGGGGCTTGGCACATAGCTCAGCAATAGCTTGTAAAGCCATGCCAGCAGCAGTGTGAGCACAACATAGGCTGCAATCCAGTAGTAATCGGTGTAGATCAACTGCGGCTGGCGCCATAGCACAAACTTGAACATGGGCATCCTGGGCACCGAGTGGACCACAAAGATGAACGATGACATCATCCCCACCCATGCCAGCGGTTTCATCACCACTCCGCTGCCAGTAGCACTCCACCTGTCGAAAAGTTTCACAACAGCCACTGCGCCAGCAACCACCAGCAGTGGTGCCCACAACCAGGCATGGAAATTGAGATTGGCAACAGCAACGAGCGGCAGTGCCACCACAGCCACCACGGCAAGCACCCAGTGCGGCAAGCGTGGCATGCCGTAACGCCCCACAAGCACACCCATGGCAAGCGGCAGCATGCCCACAGTGGCATTGTAGCGCAAGAAGTTGAGAACTGCGCCTTGAGGCTCACAAGCTGCCATCGATGCCCATGCCGCCACAGCAAGGAGCACTGGCATTAGCCACCGCCACACCGTCTGCTTGCTGAATGCCGTGGGATAAATCAGCAACCTGTAAATCACATAAATCTCAACCATCAAGCCAAAGAACCAGTAGGGTCCAACCAAGATGGCACCGCCAGGGCTTTGATACATGAAATTAACCACCATGCCAAGCTGAGCAAGCGTCACGTGCCAAGGATAAGGGTCGAAGCCACACCACACATTGTAGACCAGCACACATGCAATCAGTCCCAGCAGCATGAGCCTGAAAAGCTTGAGCCACTGATATGCCAGGAAAGGCACAGTCTTGACTCTTGCCGCACCAGCACCTTCATATTTCATCACCAGCCCAAAGCCACTCAAGAACAGGAACACTGGCACGCCATAGTGCCCAAAGAATGAAAAAAACTGCAACGGCTCAAACCCGTCGAGCACACCATTGGTCCAATAAGCCCACATCGTGTTGCTGTGCTCTTGATGAAAGAGGTACTCATTCTCATGATGTCCACCCTTCAACCAGTGGCAGAAGTTGTGCATGAAGATGCCAATAATCGCCAAGCCCCTGAGCACATTGCACTGGGGCTTGGTGAGAATGTTGTTACCTTTAAGAATAGTCATTGACTGAGATTGTGCTTTTCTTGCAATCCCACAGCCTCACGACTGCTGGTCGCCGTTGCCAGCTTCCTTATCCTTCTTGGCTTTCTTCTTGTTGCGCTTGCGGCGTGCTTTCTTCTCGGCCTCACTCTCGTAGTAACCGTAGTGTTCACCGCCGTAACCATAGCCGTAGCCATAGCCGTAACCATAACCGTAGCCATAGCCGTAGCCGTAATTCTTCTTGTCGACCTTAATGTCGTTGATGAGCACGGTAAGGTTCTTAATCTTCTTCTCATTATTGGCCTTCTCCAAGTCGAGCAACAGGCCCTTGTCGACCATTCCGTCGCGAATCACATAGATTGTGAGGTCGGCATAGCGGTTGATGAGCGAGGCATCGGCAATCATGCCAAATGGAACGGTATCGAGGATAATGTAGTCATATCGAGTCTTGAGTTCCTCAATGAGCTCCTTCAGATTTGATCCCATGAGCAATCCTGTGGGATTAGGAGGAATGGCACCCAGTGGCACCACATCAAGGTTGGGGTGGATAACACCCTTGTTGATGATGCTGTCAACACTCTTGACCTTACCCGAGAGGAATGCGCTCACACCCACTGCAGCGTCGATATCAACGTACTCCGAGAAGCGTCCCTTGCGCATGTCGAGGTCGACCACGGCCACCTTCTTGTCAACATGGGCACATGTCAGGGCCAGGTTCAGGGCCACGAAGCTCTTACCCTCACCAGGGCGAGTAGATGTGAACTGCATCACCACTGCCGAGCCATCCTTGTGCTCGGTAACAAAGTCGAGGTTTGCACGGATGATGCGCATGGCCTCCGACACGCGGTCGACTGAGTCTTCACTAACAACCACCTCTTTGTTCTTGTAGCTGCTGCGCTTGCTTGGAATCTCGCCCAGGATTGGGAGGTTGCAATTCTCCTCCACATCGCGCCGGCCATGAATCTTGGTGTCGAGCGAGAGAATCCAATAGATGATGTAAAGTATTGCAGCAGGAATCAGCAAGCCTATGAGCAAGCCTATCGCCAAGGCGCGTGAGGTCACTGGCGAGAATGGAGCTGAGCTCCCCGACGCTGGCTCAATAACCTTGGCATTGGGCTCGGTGATGGCAATCTGCAGTGCATTCTCCTCGCGCTTGTTGAGCAGGTAGAGGTAGAGCTGCTCCTTAACGTTTTGCTGGCGACCCACCTCGGTAATGGCTTTCTCGTGACCAGGCATCTGCTGGCGGCCCACCTGTGCTGTGGCAGCTTGAGTCTCGGCCTGCGACTGCTTGGCACTGAGCTGTGCAATGTAGTTGTTGATGGCCTTGTTGATGCCGCCACGCATGTTGTCGAGCTGTCCACGCAGCTCAATCATCACGGGGTTCTCATCGGTCGACGTGGCAGCAATCTTCTGGTAGTTGACCATAGCCTCGTTATATTCCTTGATTTGATTCTCAATGCCAGCGTTGGCAATGCCGGTGTTGCTCGGAATCAAGTCGTGGTTGCTCGTGCTGTTGAGGAAGTCGCGCACACCAGTGGCAAGGCTCAGCTGCAGGCTGGCGTCGGATGCGTTCTCTTGATATCTCGCGCCCGACGATGGGTCGGCATAGATGGCATCGTTAGAGCTTGCCGTCTTGAGTTGTGCTATGCGGCGATCCACTCCGCTCAGATCTTTGCTGATTGAATTGATGCGTTCGGCAATGAAGTTCTCGGTGTTGCGAGCCACGCGGTTCTTGTCCTCGATGCCATCTTGGTTATAAGCCACAATCAGGGCATTGAGCACGTCTACGCCCAGTTCATGGTTGTCGGTCACGATTGAGAGCTTGAGGCAGTCGCTGTTCTTGTCGGGTGGCTCCACGGTGAGGCGGCTAATGAGTGCCTTGGCGGCACTGGTGGTGGTCTGCACCTTGGCAATGACGGTGTAACCCTCATACTGGTTGTTGAAGAGCCGTGTCTTGGTCACTGCCACTGGGCCGTAAGGCGTGCTCACCTTGTTGCCAAAGTGGGCTTTCTTCCAGTTTTTGCCACCATTGACGGTGTACTCAAAGTCGTTAACTCCCTTAATCAGAATCGAGATGGAGTAGTTAGAGTTCACGTCCTTCAGTGGCGTGATCTGCACGGGCGAGTGCTTATAGGTGTTAACGTCGCGCAGATACACACGTCCGTAATACTGAATGTTGAGCCCCAAGTGGCTCACCACGTCCTCCATGAGCTTGGTCGACTTGATTTTGTGGGTCTCGTTGCTGAGGTCGGTGGTAACCACTTTCATACCCAAATCGCCAAACACCTGCGCCTGGCTGCCTTGCTGCTTGCTGGTCTCGGTGGTGAGCATGATCAGCGCCGAGGTGTTGTAGAGCTTAGGCTCCGACTTTGTTTTGAGCAGCGCAATGCATGAGCAGATGATTGCCGAGATCACAAACCAGTACCAGTTGTGCAAGCATGCCATGAAGAAGGCCTTGATGGGAATCGAGGCGCTAAAGTTCCTTTTCTTGCCACCATCATTGCTAGGTGTTGACTCCTGAATAATTTCTTGCATATTATGTTCTATCTTAATTTTTACCTGTGTTGACTGTTACCAATTCCTCCTTTAAGGGACGATAATGGCTGGAATATCATGCAAAGTTACATATATTTTTCCGTTCAGCAACCAATTAAGCGAGAAAAAGTTCGCTAAAAGTGGAGGTGTGGTTGTTTCTTTAAGAAAAATCCACAATATATGGATAAATGTGTGTGCCTCGAATTATTCAAAAATTACTTTTAACTTGGTGGATTTGTTAGGAATTGCTAGGAATTACTAGGAATTACTAGGAATT
>DEJJ01000031.1:0-174 GCA_002353285.1 Porphyromonadaceae bacterium UBA2751
TATGCGATGACGAAGTCAGGAAAAAGTTGGATTATATCAATTATTGTTATGATTTTGTTCATTAGTAGCTTTTTCGCAATGTTTTGGGTTTTAGAACATGCTTTATGATGAGTTCCATAAATAACGTGAGTCCGACGAATTTATCATTTGATAATCATTGCGTTAGCAACTCCC
>DEJJ01000031.1:233-8480 GCA_002353285.1 Porphyromonadaceae bacterium UBA2751
GAAATCATACTCCTCAGTCGCTTCGCGACAGCTCCTCTATCTTAGAGGAGCAGCCTGATATAAAGCCATTTATTTTCGTCGAACTCACGTTAATTTTAGTGCGAAGCACCACTATAATTTTAGCACCAAGTGCCATAAATTCCACTCCACAGGAGTGTCCCCCAGCGATTCCAGCGATTTCTAAATCTCCTAGTAATTCCTAGTAATTCCTAGTAATTCCTAGCAATTCCTAACAATTCCTAGCAATTCCTAACAATTCCACTGAGTCTTGCCTTACTCATGGCGCAGGTGGTTAGCCACAATCTCCAGCATCTGAGCGTTTAGCTCACGGTTGGTGTCGATCACATTCCAAATGCCATCCTCGCTCAGAACCCCTTGCTTTAGGTCGCTCGGCAGACGCCCCGCCTCGCTGTCGGCAAAGTCCTGCTCCCACTCATCGCTGGCGAGATAATCGTCGATAATCTCAATTGACTCCTGAGCCTCGCAGTAGAGGTCGAGTGCCTCGCTCAGAGCCTTGACAGCAGCCGAAGCCTTGTCGAGATGCTCCTCCATTAGTTTGATCCTTTCAATCTGTTCCATCGTTATAGTTTAATTATTATGTTGCGTGCAAAATCAAGCTTCAATATTGCCACCACAGTGCCAGGCTTTGGTCTCGAGATGTTCAACTCCACGAGCTTTCTCTTGAAGAAATCACGCGATGCCGACTCTCTAAAAGCACTCTCCACCCGAGCTACGTCGCTCGTCGCAACCACACACAGCGGTAGTGCCACATAAACGGTGTTGCCAAGCTCGCGCTCAAATGTTTCGATTGAGAGCAGCGTCCCATCATCACTCGTGGTGGTGATGTGGTTGATAAGCTCCTGGCCACAAGCAAGGATAGTGTAGTTAGAGATAAAGCGCTTCATTGCAGTGTAACGGTTTTTATGGGATGGGTAGCCGTGGCGTGTGGTCGCCATTAGGATTGTGAACACGCTCGCGCGAGGGTATCACCGCCTTGTGCACTCCAGGCTTGGGACGATGCACCGGGCCCTCATGTCCGTTGAGCACATCTCGTTCACGCAGCGAGTCGAGACGCAGCCTGCCAGGGAGCGACGATGCTTTGCTACCCTCAGGGGCCTCAGCCTGGTTGGGCTGCTGACCATTAGTGTTCTTGCTTATCACACTCTTGGGACCAGCAATGCGCTGGATGCCAATGCGGTGGTAGCTGCTGCGGTCAAGGTGGGTGCGCAGCAGGTAGATGCTGTCTATAAAGCTCACTCGCTGGGGCTTGATGTCATAGTGCAAGTAACCGTAGATGCGTGTCACGTTGCGACTGGAGTCGGACTGGATGTCGAAGTTCGACCACCCAGCGATGTTCACCGTGCGATTAACGTAGCTGGTGGTCCCGTCGCTATAGTCGAGTGCCATCATCACATTGATAGTGTTGCCACTATTGTTGATTGATTTCAGGTTAAGAGAGTAGGCATCACCTCGGCGGCTTTCATTGTCGGGCATGTAGTCATAGGTGATATAGCCCTTGCCCATTGCACTGGTGAGAATCCACTGCACAGGCTCGGTCCAGATGTTGGCGCTGTCGCCACTGTTGGGGTACACTCGCCTCGCAGTGGCACCGCCTTGCTGTGCCATTCCTGGTCCTCCATCGAGTGGCAAGTTGCGGGGCATAACAGCATTGCCATTGGGCTTGATGTTGCCTTCTTTCTCGAGCAACGCCACAGCCTTGTCGTGAAGCTCAGAGTAGAGCTTGAGATTGTGGGCATACCACACCAGTGACGAGTCATACATGGCCAGGTCGGCATCATATTTCAGTAGTATCGACTGCTTGAGAGCCAATTTCGAGGAATCGTCGGGGTACTTGCCTGGATTTTGCTCTATGAACGCCTCGGCCTTGGCAAAGTCGGCCAGCACATGCACCATGTCGCTCTCGGGGATAACACCGCTTGGAGCCTTGTCGCATCCTGCTAAAAAAGATGCCACAAGTGCCAGAATGGTAGTGAGGAATATGGTGGTTCGTGCCATGCGATAGAGGGGGGAGTTATTGAGCCGAAGGCTCGTTTTGAGAATTTTGGTCAGGTGTTTCTTGCTCTTCTTTTTTGGGCTTGTCGCCAGCCAAGTACTTGCTGTAGAAGATGATCAGCACCATGATGCTGGTAGTGAGACACGCATCGGCAATGTTAAAGATGGGCTCGAAAAACAAGAAGTGCTTGCCGCCAATGCCTGGCATCCACGTGGGCCAGTCCCACTCGGCGAGTGGGAAGTAGAGCATGTCGACCACCTTGCCGTTGAACAGCGAGGCATAGCCGCCCTCACTGGGCATGAACTGAGCCACCTCGGGAGGCATGGGGTCGTTGAAGAGTTGGCCGTAGGCAATGCAGTCAATCACATTGCCAATGGCTCCTGCCGTGATTAGGGCAACACAAGCCACAAAGCCACGCGGCAAGTCGGTGCGGCGTCTTATCTTCACCAAGTAGTAGATGAACAGGGCCGAGAAGATGATGCGCAGCCACGTGAGAATGGCTTTGCTGCCAAGCTCCATACCAAAGGCCATGCCATTATTCTCGATAAAGGCAATCTTAAACCACGACGCTACCTCCACCTGCTCACCATAGTAGAAGTGGGTCTTGACCCAGATCTTGGTGGCTTGGTCAATGATGATGGCAACAACAACGATAATGGTTGCAAGCCATCCGTTCGATATTTTCTTCATTGTATCGCGCTAAGTGTGAGGCTTATCGTTTCATTTTGCGCTGTTGCTCAATTTCTTTGCCCTCAACCGACAGGGTGGCATGTGGCACAGCCATCAAGCGCCCCTTGGGAATGAGCTTGCCAGTGACACGGCACACGCCGTAGGTCTTGTTCTCAATGCGAACCAGGGCTGCCTGAAGCTTCTTGATGAAATCGAGCTGACGAGCGGCACGCTGGCTTGCCTCTTCCTGCTCAAGCGTGGCAGCGCCTTCCTCGAGCATGTTGAAGCTGTTTTTCGACTCATCGGTCTTGATCTTGTCCATGAGTTGATCGTACGATGCCTTGGCCACCTCTATCTTCTCCAGGATGAGTGACTTGAACTCCTGTAGCTCCTCGTCGCTGTAGCGGGTCTTTTCTTGTTCTGTTGCCATAATATAGACGGTTTTTAGTGTTTTGTCGTTGTTGTGAAAATGGTTGGCAAGGCACTATTGCACCTGGCCAACCTTATAGAAGTGAAAATTATGCTTTGTCAACCTTAACGTTGAGTGTCCATCCGTCCATGTCAAGAGCAATAGCGTCGTCGCCTTCCACTGGCTCCACCTTGATGTCAATGGCAAGCACCTGGTGGGCAATGTAGTCGCCAAATGACTTGATGGCACCGTCGGTGCGCTCATCGGGACTGATGGTAACGAGCACCTTGTCGGTGATGTCGAAGTTCTTGCTCTTGCGCACATTCTGGATGCGGTTCACCAGCTCACGAGCCATTCCCTCGAGGCGCAACTCGTCGGTGACAGTAATGTCGAGTGCCACGGTGAGGCTGCCCTCGTTGGTGACAAGCCATCCAGGGATGTCCTCGCTGATGATTTCAACATCGGCCACGTCAACCACTGCCTCCTGGTCGGCAACCATGAGCTTGATGTAGCCTTCCTGCTCGAGCTTGAGAATGTCGGCCTGCGACATGGTGGCGATTTGAGCGGCAAGGGCCTTCATGATCTTGCCATATTTTGGGCCAAGCTTCTTGAAGTCGGGCTTCACTTTCTTGACAAGGATGCCCTCGTCGTTGCCCACAAACTTGATGCCCTTGACGTTGACTTCGCTGGTGATGAGGTCGCTCACAGCCTCGATAGCTGCTCGCTGCTTGTCGTCAGTGACGGGAATCATGATTGCGGTTAGTGGCTGGCGCACCTTCAGGTTCTTCTTGCGTCGCAGCGCAAGCACCATCGATGTTACCTTCTGGGCCATTGCCATGCGATGCTCAAGGTCGCTATCGATAGCGCTCTCATCGGCAACTGGATACTTGGCAAGGTGCACGCTATCGCTGCTGCCAGTGAGGTCGCGGTAGAGCATGTCGCTATAGAAGGGAGCAACGGGGGCCATGAGGCGTGCAATGGTCCCGAGGCACTGATAGAGTGTCTGATAAGCGGCGAGTTTGTCGTCGTTCATCTCTCCACCCCAGAAGCGCTTGCGGTTGAGGCGCACGTACCAGTTGCTCAGGTTCTCGCTCACAAACTCGCTGATGGCGCGGGTGGCGCGGGTGGGCTCGTAGTCATTGAACTGCTCGGTAACCTCCTTGATGAGGGTGTTGAGCAACGAAATTATCCATCGGTCAATCTCTGGACGTTCCTGGATGGGAACCTGTGGGGTTGCTGGGTCGAAGTTGTCGACGTTGGCATACAGGGCAAAGAACGAATAGGTGTTGTAGAGTGTGCCGAAGAACTTGCGGCTCACTTCCTCAACGCCTGCGGTGTCAAACTTGAGGTTCTCCCATGGCGATGAGTTGCTTATCATGTACCAGCGCAGTGGGTCAGTACCATAGTTCTCAATTGTCGAGAATGGGTCCACGGCGTTGCCCAGTCGCTTGCTCATCTTGTTGCCGTTCTTGTCGAGCACGAGGCCATTGGAGATTAGGCCCTTGTAGGCCACGCTGTCGAAGACCATAGTGGCTATAGCATGCAGCGTGAAGAACCAGCCACGCGTCTGGTCTACACCCTCGGCAATGAAGTCAGCAGGATAGAACTTGCGCTCATCCACGAGTTCCTTGTTCTCGAAGGGGTAGTGCAGTTGTGCATAGGGCATGGCGCCACTGTCGAACCACACGTCAATCAAGTCGAGCTCGCGCTTCATGGGCTTGCCAGTGTCGCTCACGAGAGTGATGTAGTCCACATAGGGGCGATGGATGTCAATCTTGTTATAGTTATCCTCGCTGTAGTCGCCAGGCACAAAGCCTTTATCCTTGAATGGATTGCTCTGCATCACGCCTGCTGCAACGGCTTTCTCAATCTCGTTGTAGAGCTCCTCGATGCTGCCAATGCACTTCTCCTCGCCATCGTCGTTGCGCCAGATGGGGAGTGGAGTGCCCCAGTAGCGGCTGCGGCTCAGGTTCCAGTCGTTGAGGTTCTCAAGCCACTTGCCAAATCGGCCGGTGCCAGTGTGCTCAGGCTTCCACTTGATGGTCTTGTTGAGTTCAACCATGCGGTCCTTGCAGGCGGTTGAACGGATGAACCAGCTGTCGAGTGGGTAGTAGAGCACGGGCTTGTCGGTGCGCCAGCAGTGTGGATAGTTGTGCACGTGCTTCTCAATCTTGAAGGCAGTGCCCTCTTGCTTCATGCGGATGCACATGTAGATGTTCAGATCCTCGGCCTTAGTGGCGGCTGCCTCGTCATACTTGCCGTTGACGGTGAACTTGGGATCGTATGCATTCTTGACCCAAGCACCGGCATACTCCTTGTAAAGCTCCACGTCCACAAAATTCTTGACGAAGTCCTCATCGAGATCGTCGAGCACATAGTACTTGCCAGTGAGGTCGACCATTGGGCGGGTCTCCATCTTCTTGTTGATCATGTAGAGGGCTGGGATGCCGGCAGCATGAGCCACATTGGCATCGTCGGCACCAAAGGTTGGAGCAATGTGAACGATTCCAGTACCGTCGTCGGTGGTTACATAGTCGCCAGGAATTACGCGGAAACCATTGTCGTTGCCCACTATTTGGTCATCAATCTTGTCAACGGGCTTTACCCAGGGGAATAGCTGCTTGTACTTGATGTCGAGCAGGTCGGTGCCCTTGAACTCAGCAATCACCTTGTAAGGGATAATTTTGTCGCCTGGGTTGTAGTCCTCGAGTGGCAGGTTGGCGCCTTCGGGTTTGAAATAGGCGTCGACGCGTGCCTTTGCCATCAGGTAGATGGCTGGGGTGCCGTTGTAGGGGTTGTAACTCTCGAGTGCCACATAGTCGATCTTGGGGCCAACGCACAGTGCCGTGTTGCTGGGCAAGGTCCATGGGGTAGTGGTCCAAGCAAGGATGCGCAGGTTATCGCTGAACTTAGCATCAGCGGCAGCCTTGATGGCCTCGATCACCTTGTGACCGTTGTCAACTACGGTGAACTCGGCGGTCACTGTTTGGTCCTTAACATCCCGGTAGCAGCCAGGCTGGTTGAGCTCGTGCGAGCTCAGGCCGGTGCCGGCGGCAGGCGAGTAGGGCTGGATGGTGTAGCCCTTATAGAGCAGCCCCTTGTTGTAGAGTTGCTTCAAGAGCCACCACAGCGACTCGATGTAGCTATTCTTGTAGGTGATATATGGGTTGTTCATGTCCACCCAGTAGCCCATCTTGTGGGTCAGGTCTTCCCACTCTTTGGTGTATTTCATCACCTCCTTGCGGCAGGTGGCATTATATTCATCGACCGAGACTTTCTTGCCAATGTCTTCCTTGGTGATGCCGAGCGCCTTCTCAACGCCAAGCTCCACAGGTAGTCCGTGGGTGTCCCAACCTGCCTTGCGCAGCACTTGGTAGCCCTGCATGGTCTTGAAGCGGCACACGATATCTTTGATTGTGCGGGCCATCACATGATGGATGCCGGGCATGCCGTTGGCGCTTGGAGGACCTTCATAGAAAACAAAAGCAGGTGCTCCGTCGCGCAGCTCAATACTCTTGTTGAACACGTCTTCTTCGTCCCATTTCTTAAGGACATCCTTATTGATGTCGGAAAGATTGAACTTGTTGTATTCGTTAAATTTCTTCATTGTGGTTTTATAGAATGTAAGTTTAATGATTTTTTTTAGTGAGCAGGTTCGCAATCCAGTTGGCACCCATCGCCAGCACATATGAGAATGCCGTGAAGAGCAATAGCATCATTCCAGCCTCGAGCGAGAAGTGGGCTGTGAATAGCGAAATTGCGCAACCTGCAACTACTGCCATGATGGTGAGCAGGATTGCAGTGGTGCGCTTGTCGCACTGCAGCAGTTCCTTGCGCTTGCCAAGTAGGAGCGTTGTTGCAAGTGCGGCCATTGCAATGGCAATGAGCAGGACCACCATCCATGACTCGCGTGCCCAGGGTGTGGCACAAGCAACTAAAGCTGCCATGGGCACAATGCGCTTTGTGCTATAGCTCTCGTCGCTTTCTTGCAACCAAGCCATGAACTGCTTGTTGCTATAGTCTTTGCCCTTTAGAGTGAGCAAATCCCCCTTAAGCATCACAACTAGTGCGTAGAAGCTCGAAAATGCTAGTAATATATTGGCTATCAGTTGATAATCCATAACTTTAGATGGTTGGTCCCTAAAATAATTTGCAAATATACAAATTATCGCTGAAATAGTGTGCAGTTACACATCTTAAAATAAGAAAACTTGTTAACAGAGCTGCACCTCGCCACTGAATCACTCAACGATGACAGTCTTGGTGGTATAATTGGAGTAGACGACGATTTGAACACCCTTTTCGTCCTTGGTTACTGGAATGCCTTGTAGGTTGTATCTTGCAACCTCGTGTGCTTCGCCTGGGTTGCTACCGATTGCTATAGGCTGGATGGCCGAGTCGTCGTTATTGCCCGCAGGCTTCGACATGAGGATCAGGGCAGTGTGCACGTTGTTGCTCTGGTTGGTTCCCACGCCGTCGCCAATGCCAGTGATGCTCTCGACCTGGAAGCCATGGGCGGCAAGCATGTTGATGATTTGTCCCTCATTGAGCCTGTCGAAACTCTTGTTGTAGGAAGAACGAATGCCTTCGGGAACATCGCCTCCAATTCGTGCGAGAACCCAATTATTGGAAGGGATGTCGAGGTCGACGTAGATTGTGACGTAACTCTTTTGTGCAAAACTTGTGGCGATGGCCAGTGCGGCGCAAGCTAATAATAGTGTCAATCGTTTCATGATTAGTAATATATTAATAAACGATGGCAAAATTAGTGCAAGCCGAGGGCAGAACAAAATAATAAACGAAGTTTTTTTATTTTTTATGCCGAGGCGCCGCCTAATTTATCCAACATTAGTGCAAACCGAGCGAAATACGAGGGTGTTGCAAAACTGCAGACTATGGCCTCGAAGAGGTCAAAAGGCTCGAACCACGAAGTGCTCGGGGAGATTTCAAAGCATAAGTCGCGCGCAGCGCGGTGTGCGGTGCCCGACAGGGCATTGAAATTCGACCCAACATTGAGCCGCTTCAATAGTAACACCATGCAAGAACCCCGCAGGGGTTCGCAGCTTGGTGATTGACAGCGAATTATGCATGTGCCTCGAACCACGAAGTGCTCGGGGAGATGTCAAAGCATGAGTCGCGCGCAGCGCGGTGTGCG
>DEJJ01000031.1:8503-8901 GCA_002353285.1 Porphyromonadaceae bacterium UBA2751
AGGGCATTGAAATTCGACCCAACTTTGAGGAACTTCAGTATCTCACTTGCCATGCTCTATGTGTCATTCTCACTGTTCTGTTTTACAATATCCTCTATTTCCGAGGTGCCGCCTAATTTATCAAACATTAGTGCAAACCCAGTCCAGTGTATCTTCAATAACAGCGCACCATCAAAAAAACATCATCAAAAAAACACACCCCTCATTCACCCCTAAACCGCTGCCAATCAGTTGTATGTCGCCTACCGCAAGCATTTCGCAACACAGCCTGTCTGCACCACTCATCCTCCTCATCCTCAGCCATTTCCACCCACCATTATCCCCTGATAAAATGATATTGTTTTTCATGCCACCATCGTTTTACCTTTGCCTCCAAAAAAAACTATCAACCATCTAAA
>DEJJ01000029.1:0-80733 GCA_002353285.1 Porphyromonadaceae bacterium UBA2751
GGTCACCGGCCTCTCTCGGTTTTATGGTTAAACAATTAACTTTTATTGGCAAAGTTAATCTAAACTTTTCCGACTGCAAAAATAAAAGAGGTGCCGCCTAATTTATCCAAAATTAGTGCAAACCGAGTGCAGAACAAAATAATAAACGAAGTTTTTTCCATCGAACTGCGGGGTTGGGGTGATGCAATGAGGGCTGCAAAAAAATCATAAATTGCTTAAAAGGGCTTAAATGTGAAAAAATGTAGAGTGAATAGGGTGTAGAGTTAATTATTAATGTGTAATTTTGCAGGCGTTTTAGAACTACTATTATTGCAAATTTTAAAAATCTGGATTAAAACAAGATCATGTTAGGAAAAACTAACGTCAAGTTCCGCCAGAGCATAGTGGTCCGTTTCTCGGGCGACTCTGGCGACGGCATGCAGCTTGCCGGCAACATTTTCTCGAGTGTGAGTGCTGAGATGGGCGACATCATCTCGACTTTCCCCGATTATCCCGCTGAGGTTCGCGCCCCTCAGGGCTCACTTAGCGGCGTGAGTGGTTTTCAAGTTCACATTGGTCACGGTGTTCACACTCCTGGCGACGAGTGCGACGTGCTGGTGGCGATGAACCCTGCTGCCTTGAAGCAGAACGTGAAGTTCTTGAACAAGAACGGCGTGGCGATTGTAGATGTGGACTCATTCAAGGAGATTGACCTGAGGAAAGCAGAGTTCAAAACCGATGACCCCTACAAGGAAATTGGCCTGAAGACCCAACTGGTGGAGGTGCCCATGACATCGATGGTGAAGGCTGCCCTCGAGGGCAGCGACATGGACTTCAAGAGCCAAATGAAGTGCCGCAACATGTTTGCCCTTGGACTCATCTGCTGGCTGTTCAACATGCCACTGGCAAGTGCCCGCCGCTTCCTCCAGCACAAGTTTGGCAACAAGCCCGCAGTTTATGACGCTAACTGCAAGGTGCTGCAAGGCGGCTATGACTATGGTCACAACATTCACGCATCGGTGTCGAAATACCGCATCGAGACCGAGGATATGCGCCCTGGCATCTATGTGGATGTGAACGGTAATAAGGCAACGGCATGGGGCCTGATTCTCGCAAGTGAGAAGAGTGGGCGCCCACTTTACTTGGGCAGCTACCCAATCACTCCTGCCACCGATATCCTGCATGAACTTGCCAAGCGCCGTGACTTGGGTGTGAAGGCTTGCCAGATGGAGGACGAGATTGCAGGTATTTGCTCGGCAATAGGTGCTGCCTACGCAGGCAGCCTGGCAGTGACTAGCACCAGTGGTCCTGGCTTGTCGCTCAAGAGCGAGGCGATGGGACTTGCTGTGATGAGCGAGCTTCCTTTAGTTATCATTGATGTGCAGCGTGGTGGCCCATCGACCGGCATGCCCACAAAGACTGAGCAGACCGACTTGCTGCAAGCACTTTATGGCCGCAGTGGCGAGTGCCCACTGGTGGTTGTTGCTGCATCGTCGCCAACCGACTGCTTCCACATGGCATTTGAGGCTGCCCGCATAGCAATTGAGCACATGACACCCGTCATCCTGCTTACCGATGCATTCATTGCTAATGGCTCCAGTGCATGGCGTGTGCCTGAAGTGGGCGACTATCCTGAGATTAAACCAAACTTCGTACCCGAGGACAAGGAAGAAACCTGGCATGCCTATAGCCGCAACGATGAGCTCGTGCGCTACTGGTCGTTCCCTGGCGTTCCAGGCAAGATGCACCGCGTGGGTGGCCTTGAACGTGACTACGACACTGGTGTGATTTCAAACAGCCCCGAAAACCACGAGCGCATGGTCAAGACTCGTGCCCAGAAAATCGCTAATGTCGCCAACCACATTCCTGAGCTTGAAGTAAAGAGCGAGCATGAAGGTTGCGACACAATAATTGTGGGCTGGGGAGGCACCTACGGCCACATCTACACAGCCTATGAGCACCTTAACCAGACTGGCAAGCATCTCGACTTTGCCCAGTTCAACTATATCAACCCATTGCCACGCAACACCCGCGAGGTGCTAACCCGCTACAAGACGGTAATTGTTGCTGAGCTTAACAACGGCCAGTTTGCCACCTATCTGCAGAGTCAGATTCCAGAGCTTAACATCAAGCGAATCAACAAGGTTCAAGGTCAACCGTTCCTTGTTAACGAGATTGAAGATGGTGTAACTAAAATTATGGAGGGCAAATAATCATGACAAATCAGACATACGAACCAAAAGACTACAAGAATGATATAGCAGTGCGCTGGTGCCCCGGCTGTGGCGACCACGCCATTCTCAATGTGCTACACAAGGCAATGGCCGAGCTCGGCATTCCACCTCACATGATTGCTGTGGTGTCGGGTATTGGTTGCAGCTCTCGCCTGCCCTACTACATGAACACCTATGGTTTCCACACCATTCACGGCCGTGGTGGAGCTATTGCCACTGGCGTGAAGGTTGCCAATCCACAGCTCACCGTGTGGCAAATCTCGGGCGACGGCGACTGCCTCGCCATTGGTGGCAACCACTTCATTCATGAGGTGCGACGCAATGTGGACCTGAACCTGCTACTGCTCAACAATAAGATTTACGGACTGACCAAGGGTCAGTTCAGCCCCACCAGCGACCGTGGCTGCATCTCGAAGTCGTCGCCTTATGGCACTACCGAAGACCCATTTATCCCCGCCGAACTCGTGTTTGGTGCTCGTGGCACGTTCTTTGCCCGCGGTATCGATGTTGAGCTTGGCATCAACAAGGAAATCATGGTCGAAGCTGCTGGCCACAAGGGTTGCTCGGTGGTTGAGATACTGCAAAACTGCATGATCTTCAACAACGGCATTCACAACCGCATCACCGACAAGGCCGTGCGCGCCAACCGCACTATCCACCTTGTGCATGGCGAGAAGATGCTCTTTGGCAAGAACCGCGACATGGGTCTTGTGCAGGATGGATTCGGACTAAAGGCCGTGCGCCTCGATGATGGCGAGTACACCATCGACGATGTGCTCGTTCACGACGCTCACTGCCAGGACAACTTCCTGCACCAGCAGCTGGCAATGATGGACGGCACTAATCTGCCCGTGGCTCTGGGAGTGATTCGCGACGTTGACGCTCCCACCTACGAGACCGACGTCACCGTGCAGATGCGCAAAATCCAGGCCAAGCACCACTTCAAGAACCTGCGCGACATGATTCTCGCTGGCGACACTTGGGAGCGCAAATAATCTTGAATGAGCTACTATAAAATAAAGATTTAGGGATTGGTGATTGCCAATCCCTTTTTATTTTTCATGTGCATGAGCCTGTTAGCAACGCAGTGTGTATCGGCATCCAGGCAACGTTGCCACTACCCCTTTAGTGTCGAGATCGACCAAAGTTGCCATCAGGCGATAGATGGGCATGGCAGTGAGGCCAGCGAGGTCGTTGATGTGGAGGTCGCCTGCCTTGCGCAATGTGTCGACTACTGATTGCTCCTCCTGTGTCAGTTGTGGAAACAGCTCAAGCTCCTTAGCCTGCCCGTTGGTGAGCTTCGACTCCCAGCGCATGGTCTTCAGCAAGTCGTCGGCACAGGTGATTGGCGCGGCTTGGTTGTTCATGATGAGGCGATTGCAGCCCTTGGAAAACTCATCGGTCACTCGCCCTGGCAGTGCCATCACATCGCGGCTATAGCTGGCGGCAATGCTTGCCGTGACCAGCGAGCCTCCCTTGCTTGCGCTTTCCACTACTATGGTGCAATCGCTCAATGCTGCGATGATGCGGTTCCGTGCCAGGAAATTGCCACGATGTATCTGGTCCTGGCTCATGTAGTCGCTCACCACAGCCCCGCCTTGCTGTATCATGTGGGCCGCATCGCTGCGATGCTCGGCAGGATAAATCTTGTTGAGCCCACATGCCTGAACTCCCACAGTGGGCACATTATATTTAATAGCAGCACGGTGCGCATTGATGTCGGTGCCATAAGCCAAGCCACTCACCACCACCAGCTCGCCAGCCAGCATCTGCGACAAGTCGTGAAGCAGCTGGTCGGTAAACGTGGCTCCATAATGAGTGCTGCGGCGAGTGCCCACAATGCTAATCACATGCTTTGCATTAAGGTCGCATTTGCCTGTTGTGTAGAGCAAGATGGGAGCATCGCTGGCGTTAAACAAGCGCTGTGGGAAATTAGCATCGGTGAAATACACCACTTTTATATTTTTTTTCTCTACAAAGTCAAGCTCACGCTCGGCCTTGCGCAGCACCTCGTCGCGGTGAGAACGTTCCCACACCTTGCTGCGGCTGCCTGTTATCAACTTGAGTTCACGGTCGCTCATGGCAAAGAACTCCTGCTCACTGGGAATCACATCGAGCAGTCGCTGAGCCATCTCAATTCCCATGCCACGCACTGCGGCAAAGGCCATGCGATACACTATGCCGGGAAGCGATGTCACAGCCATTTCTCAAAGGCTTTAAACAATTTTTCGCTGCGCGATAGCTTGCCATCCTCAAGGCTCACCACAGTGACCACGGCTCGCACCGCAACATCGCCAGTGAGCTTGTTGAAAATGTCCTGATGAAACACAAACCTCACCCCCTTGGCCTCCACCCACAGGCAGCTAAGCATCACGTCGCCACTGCGCAGAGGGGTCTTGTAGTCAATCTCCACGCGGCTGAGCACAGGCACAATGCCATCGGCACTCATTGCCTTGAACGAGTAGCCAGCCCAGCGGCAAAACTCGTGGCGCGTCATCTCCAGGTAATGAAGGTAGATGGCGTTATTCACGATTCCCTCGCTGTCGAGCTCATAATCGCGCACAGGAATCTCCATCGAGTAGATATAATCGTTACTATCCATTTTCAAGACTGCAATTAACAATATAATTGCAAAGATAGTCATTTTTTTGAATATTTTTGACTAATTTTGCCCACAAGTTATGATATATCCAGGGAATTTTGAAGCGAAGATAGGCTTCACTACTGTGCGTAAAGAGATTAACTCCAGGTGCATAAGCACAATGGGGCAAAGTTGCTGTGAGCAGATGCGTTTCAGCTCTCGCTATGATGAGGTGATGCTGTGGCTCAACCAAACTAACGAGTTTCTTGCAATCCTGCAAACCAAACGCGAGTTCCCACTCAACCATTACTTCGACATGCGGTCGACACTAAAGGCAATTAGTGTGCCTGGGTCGCACCTTAGCGCCGAGAGCCTGTTTAACCTGCAACGCTCACTATCCACAGTTAGCGACATAGGCCGATTCTTTGAGCGCAGCGCCGATGGCAATGCAACGCCTTTCCCTAACCTTGCTCGCCTGGCAAAGACCATGCAGTCGTTCCCTGAAATCGTGACTGAGATAGGGCGCATCCTCGACAAGAACGGCAATATCAAAGACAACGCCTCGCCACTGCTGCAAGAGCTGAGGCAGGCAATAGCCAGTGCAACAGCAAGCATCAACGGCCTGTTGCGCAAAGTGATTGCTACTGGCCGACAAGAAGGCTACCTCGACAAGGACACCACCCCCAGTGTGCGCGACGGCAGGCTGGTGATTCCTGTCTCGCCCATGCACAAGCGCAAGCTGCGCGGCATCGTTCACGACGAGAGCGCAACTGGACGCACCATCTTCATCGAGCCCGAAGAGGTGGTCGAGGTCAACAACCGCATCCGTGAGGCCGAGGCCGAGGTCAAGCGGGAGATTGTGCGCATCCTCACCGAGGTGACCGACATGATACGCCCCCATGCCCAATCGCTGCTCGACACCTACAGGGTGCTGGGGCTTTTCGACTTCATCCGTGCCAAGGCAGTGTTTGCCCAAGATGTTGATGCTCAGTTGCCTCATGTCGAGAAAAATCCACATGTCGAGCTTTACCATGCTGTGCATCCAGCGCTGTTGCTGTCGCTGCGTGAGCAAGGCAAGGAAGTGGTGCCTCTCAACATCGAGCTCAACCGCGAACAGCGCATCCTGCTCATCTCGGGGCCTAATGCCGGCGGCAAGTCGGTGTGCCTCAAAACGGTGGGTGTGGTGCAATATATGATGCAATGTGGCGTGCTGCCCACTGTTTACTACAATTCACACATGGGAATGTTCAGCAGCATCTTCATCGACATTGGCGACCAGCAGAGCATCGAGGACGACCTTAGCACCTACAGTAGCCACCTGCAGAACATGAAGATGTTCTTGAGCCGCGGCGACAAGCGGTCGATGGTGCTCATCGACGAGTTTGGTAGCGGCACCGAGCCACAGATTGGTGGTGCCATAGCGCAAGCCATCCTCGAGCAGCTCAACAAGTCGCACATAATGGGTGTGATCACCACTCACTACCAGAATCTCAAGCAGTTTGCCGATGACACTGCTGGCATCGTCAACGGGGCCATGCTCTACGACCGCCAGCGCATGACGCCCTTGTTCCAGCTCTCAATAGGCTATCCTGGCAGCTCTTTTGCCATCGAGATAGCACGCAAGACTGGTCTGCCACGCGAAGTGATTGACAAGGCAAGCGAGATTGTGGGCAGCGACTACATCAACATGGACAAGTACTTGCTCGACATTGTACGCGACCGCAAGTACTGGGAAAACAAGCGTTACGACATCCATCAAAAGGAAAAGAAGCTCAACGCTATTGCCGAGCAATATAATGAACGGCTTGAGAAACTCAACAACGAGTACAAGACCATCATCAAGCAGGCTCGAGAAGAGGCACACGACATTATCGTCAAGTCAAACTCGCAGGTGGAACAAACCATCAGGGACATTAAGGAAGTGCAGGCACACAAAGAGCAGACCAAGCTTGTGAGACAGCAGCTTGAGGACTTCAAGCAGAAGCTCGCCAAGGAAGACGATAGCCTGGGGCTCAAAGACCTCAAGCCAATGCGACCTGTGAGCAAGCCTGCCAAGCATGACAAGGCCAAGAAAACCCACATTGCCAAGCCCAACATGAATGCACCTCTCAAGGCCGGCGACAACGTGCTGCTCAAGGGCGGCACATCCACTGTGGGCACTATCATCACGGTCGATGAAAAATATGCCGTGGTGGCATTTGGCAGCATCAAGACTCGGGTGGAAACATCACGTCTTGAGCGCACCCTGCGCAAAGACACAGTGCGTGAGCGACCATCAATCACCAAGTCGACAGCCGACGACATTCGTGACCGCCAGCTTCATTTCAAGCCCGAAATCGACGTGCGAGGTATGCGTGCCGACGAGGCTGTCCAGGCCGTAATCTACTTCATCGACGATGCCATCCAGTTCACCTACAAGACTGTGCGCATCCTTCATGGCACTGGCACGGGAGCGCTCAAGGAAGCCATCCGCATGTATCTGAACACTGTGACCGATGTCAAGAACTACCACGACGAGCACGTGCAGCTGGGCGGTGCTGGCATCACAGTAGTCAATCTCGAATAGCATTCCACAGACAGGAAAAGATGTGCCAAGACAAAAAAAATGCTAAAGGCGGTTTAGTCCTTTAGCATTTTGGGCGTCGGGTCACGTTTCACAACGATCTACGCCCCATTGATGAAAAAAATAGTGATTACTTTTATTGATTTGCCTTATGTGTTATTATTACGATGCAAATATATATCAAATATTTGTATCATCAAAATGAGTTTCAGCTAATACCCCATAAAAAACGACAAATGAACCATATTTTTCAACCAGCTTTCCTAAAAAATCCTTCTTTCACCGCTTAGTACCACTGAACACCATTGTTATAACTTGAATGCTTGTCGTACTTGAAGTCGCTCAAGATGCTCGACTTCACAGCAATGTGGAAGTTGTAGGATTTATAGGGTCCCACAGGCACAAAGCTGGCGCTCATCACAAAGCAGTGCATCTCACGGCTCACCGAGCAGTTCATGTAGGCAATCTTGTGAGTGTCGAAGTTGTAGCTGGCCGAGAGTGTTATGTTCCAGTTCTTGGTGGGTCGTATGCTGCCATTGAAGCTCAAGTTCTGAGTCCATTTTCCCTTATATTCCATCTTTTTGTAGTCGAAGGCTCCGTAGCCGTAGTTTAGTGAGTAGTTCACCGTCAGGCTCCATGGGCAGCTCCACTGCATGTAACCATCGGGACGCAGCTGCACATCAGAACCTTGCCCCGTGCCATTGCCTTGATTCTCGCCAGCATTAGCGCTATTATTAGCATCTTTATTCTTGGCTTTATCGTCTTTATCCTTCTTGCGACCAAAGAGCTTCTTGAATGTATCATTATTAAAGGTGTAAGAGAACGAGGTGCCAGTGCTGGCCAGGCGACCCCAGCCACCACCATGGAACAGACGCAACTTGTTGATGCGCACTGGGTTGCCATACTCATTCAAGCCATACTTGTACACATCCCATGTGGCACTCAAGTTGAGGTTGAAGCTCTTGGTGAGACGCAGCAGTATCGATGTCGACAAGTTACTCCACCTCAAGGAGTCGGCAGCAAAGTTGTAGGATTGCGAGATAGTTAAATTCTCGATAAGTGAAATTTTCTTGTAACCAGTGCTGTCGCTCTCACTCTTGACCTTAGCCTCCAGGTTGTTGGCTATCTGGAACGATAGCACGCCATTGCGCCCACTCGACGGCTGGCCGTAGACGCCATGCTGGAAATAAGGGTACTTGACATTGCGCTCAACACCCTGTGCATCGGTGTAGGAATAGTTGCCGTAATATCCCCAGAACTTTGTGCCAAAGTCGGGTGCTGCCGAGATTGAAATGGTGGGAGTGATCACATGGCGCACCATCTGCAGCTTGTCGCCCATGAACTTGAGGGGTTTATAGAAGCCATAAATCTTTGTGCTCATCGATATCGATGCCGAGAAGTCGAAGAGGTTGTAGAAACCATAGGTGGTGTCTCTCACCACAGCACTGGCATTGGGATCCCACTGCTGACGAATCTTGCTGGTGTACATGCGGTCGTTGAGAGTGATGCTGGGTGTTACATTAATGTACTTGAAGATGTTGAAAGTGGCATTGATGGGCACCAAGTGCGACATGCCATTGCGCCAGTCC
This sequence comes from Porphyromonadaceae bacterium UBA2751, assembly GCA_002353285.1. Lineage (GTDB taxonomy): Bacteria > Bacteroidota > Bacteroidia > Bacteroidales > Muribaculaceae > Sodaliphilus. The sequence continues at coordinate 8,947 of DEJJ01000029.1, forward strand.
TTGATAAGACTCTTGTGGAAGAACTCCTTCTCCTTGGCAGTTAGCGTGTTCTGGAAACGGCCCGAGTAAGAAATCTTAATCTTCTCATACCATCGCTCGGCGCCCACGGCACGCTTGCGCTTGAAGGGAGCCACCTGGGCCATTGTGAGCGTGAAGTTGGGGAACGACACGGTGAGCGTGGAGTCGGCCGAGCGTTGCGACACCGAGGCGGTGGCCGAGATACTCCACTTCGAGTTGGGGAAGTTATAGGACCAGTTCACTGTCGAACTCTTGGTGTTCTCGGTGAAAGTGTTGCGGTAGTAGTCGGTGATATTGCTTCGTGAGTAGCCACTGGTGGCGAAGTTCACGCTTGCTGAGAACTGCATGTTGGGATTCGCCTTCGAGTCCTGGGTGTGACTCCACACCACCGAGAAGTTCTTGGCCTTAGAGTAGTCGTGGTCGCCTTTATCGCCTGTCACAGTAGTGAGGAAACTGGCATTGAAGCGGCCCGAGAACTTGTAACGCTTGGCATAGTTTGACTGTAGCGACACTCCCCACGAGCCCCGTGTGTAAATCTCACCAGTGAGGGCGAGGTCAATGTATTGGCTCAAGGCAAAGTAGTAGCCACCGTTCTTGAGATAGAAACCTCGGTTATAATCCTCGCCAAAGGTGGGCACCAAAATTCCACTTGAGTACTTGTTGGTAAACGGGAAGAACGCAAATGGCACCGCAAGTGGCAATGGCAGATCCTCAAGTACCATGTAGGCAGGACCAGTAATCACATTTTTCTTAGGCCGCATCTTGGCCTTAGTGATTTGGAAATAGAAGTGAGGGTGCTCATGGTTGTCGCAGGTGGTGTAGCGTCCGTTCTTGATGTGATACTCGTCGTCCTCGTGCTTCTTGGTGATACCTCCTGTGAGGAATCCATCGCCTTGCTCGGTCATGATGTCGGTGATAATGCCCTTCTTGCTCTTGAAGTTGAAGGCCATCTTCTTCGACTGATATTCACCACTTGGGTCGGTGAAGACTGGCGTGCCTAGCACCTCGCCCACCGAGTCAACCACGCCCATTGCATGCACCACATTGCTGTCCATGTCCATGTGTATCGACGAGGCCTTCAGGTTCATGTCGCCGTAGTTCACCTCGCTGGGGCCATAGAACCTCAAGTCGTTGCGACCGTAGAGGATTAGTGAGTCCTTCGACGAGAACTTCACCACATTGTCAATATCCACCGCCCTGGTCTTCTTGAAGCGGGCGGTGTCGCGAGGTGCTGCGAGGGAGTCGGTCGGCACCGAGTCGTTGACAATGCGTGGCCTGTCAAGCGGTGTCCTCACTTGTGGAGCCGCCACCATGTGCAGCGTGCTGGCAGCAAGTGTGGCCACCATCACGCACCAGAACAATATGTCTAATCCTCGAGTTCTCAACCTTGCAGGTGCTAATTATCGAAATAACTTGCAAAGTTACACATTTCTGCCAATATTCTTCCCACATTGACATTAATTAAATTTTATTGCATCCTGTTTAAGTTGTTTTTTTGCAGTTTGCAGGGGCAACAGGTAGATGCAGCAACGCGCAATCTCGGCTGCTTGTGTGTTTTGCTTCAAATCTATTGAAAACGACAAAAAACGAGGTTGCGCATTGGTGACAATGGAGACTGGAATGCCACAAGGCAATCAATCCACATTGTGGAGATTGTGGCCCATGCGGGTTTTCTTGGTGTGCATGTAGAATCGGTTGTACTTGTTGGGCATAATCTCAATCGAGACGTTCTCCACCACTTCAAGGCCGTAGCTCTCAAGGCCAACCCGCTTCACGGGGTTATTGGTGAGCAAGCGCATTTTCTTGACTCCGAGAATGCGCAGGATGTTGGCCCCCACTCCGTAGTCCCGCTCGTCGGGCTTAAACCCGAGGTGAATGTTGGCATCAACAGTGTCGAGCCCCTCCTCCTGCTGCAGCTTGTAGGCCTTGATTTTGTTCATCAATCCTATGCCTCTACCTTCCTGATTCATGTAAACGATAACTCCTTTTCCCTCGTCCTCAATCATCTGCATGGCCTTGTGAAGCTGCTCTCCACACTCGCACCGCATCGAGCCGAATATGTCGCCCGTGGCACACGATGAGTGCACTCGCACCAGTAGCGGTTCGTCCTCAGTCCATTCACCCTTGATGAGTGCAATGTGCTCAAGGCCGTTGTTGAGTTGCTTAAATGGGATGAGCTTAAAGTGGCCGTAGCTGGTGGGCATGTCAACAGTTTCTCCCACCTCAACAATCTTTTCGGTGCGCAAGCGGTAGGCAATCAGGTCCTTGATGGAGATGATGGGCATGTTGTGCTTGGCGGCCACCTTCATGAGTTGTGGCAGGCGGGCCATCGTGCCGTCGGGGTTGATAATCTCAATTAGAGCTGCTGCTGGCTGCATTCCGGCCAGGCGGGTGAGGTCGATTGCTGCCTCAGTGTGGCCAGCGCGCTTTAGCACGCCCTTGTCCTGGGCTCGCAGCGGGTTGATGTGCCCTGGCCGCCCAAAGTCTTGTGGCTTGGCATTTGGGTTGGCGAGATGCCTAATGGTCTCGGCCCTGTCGTGCATCGACACACCAGTGGTGCATCCGTCGAGCTTGTCGATTGTCACAGTGAACGGCGTTCCCAGCATCGAGGTGTTGTCATCAACCTGCATGGTGAGTCCCAGCTGCTTGCACCGCTCGGCTGTGACAGGAGTGCACAGCACTCCCCTGCCCTCGCTCATCATGAAGTTTACTTTCTCCTCGGTAATGCTCTCGGCAGCAATGATGAAATCGCCCTCGTTTTCGCGATCCTCATCATCAACCACAATCACAAATTCTCCCTTGCGAAACTGCTCAATAGCTTCGCTAATAGTATTTAGTTTAAATTCTTCGTTCTGTTTCATTTTCAATTTGTTACGTGATCTCTTGTTGGGTGTCGCCCTGCACATCGCTTTGTGCATCGTCCATGTCACTTGTGATTATCTCGTTAATCTCATCGCACACTCGCATTGTGGTGTGGAGTTCTCGCTTGAGGTTAGCCTGATGGCGAGTGCCCACAAGGTACAGTGGCAAGCCCACTGGGAAAAGAACTACCAGCGCAGTGCCCACATGCTTGTAGTTTGTGATGTGATAAGTGAGCAACTGGCGCATGATGGGGAAGTCCATCGCCTTGTTAAGGAGGAGCTGGTTGTGAGAATTGGACAGGTAATCAACCACGTCCTCAAGCTCCTGCGAGAGGTTGCGCAGCGCACTCTTGTCGTAGCCTTGCTGCAAGTAGTCGAGATAGCCCTGGCGGCCTGGATAGCGTGCCAGCAGTGCGGCACAATGCTGCTTGAGCGATGCTATCTTGTCGAGAGCCACTTGTGGTTTCACCTCCTCGATGATAACCTCCTTGAGTGTTAGATGGCGGCTCTGGTGCAGGCCCAGCAAGCGGCGGAAGAAGTTGCGATAAGCATCGGCATTGAACACTGCCGAGTCGTCGACAGCCTTCTTGGTCAGGAAAATGCCCAGCGGCAGCAGCACTGCCGAGCTGAGCCAGATGCCTTGCCACACGGGCCAACGGTCGTCGCGCGCCAGCTTGTAGCCCATGTTGTCGATAATGTAATAGACAATAAAGAGCAGCACCGATATCACGATGGGAGTTCCCAGGCCTCCCTTGCGAATGATGGCTCCCAGTGGTGCTCCAATGAAGAAGAAGATGAGGCACGCAAGCGATAGTGTGAACTTCTTTTGCAGTTCTATCTCATGCCTACGTTTTGTGAGGGCATCGTCACCCATGGAGAGACTACGGAACTCAAAGTCCTGCTTCTTCATCTTCAGGCGTGAGATGGCACTCGAAAAGAGCATCAGCCTCGACGCATCGGGCAATGAGGACACAACCGAGTCGAAGTTGACTGGTTGCTTTAATTGCACTGGTTTTTCGAGCACTACTTTATTCTCACTGGCATCAAAATGCACTGTAGGCACGCCCACCGAGCTGTTGGCTCTAATCTCGCGCCCCACGGTGTTGCCCACCGAGTCAAGTCGCAGGTCGATAGAGTCGATAGTCTTACGCAACTCGGCCATGTCCTTGCCTATGTACTGCTGGCGCATGGTCTCATCGTCCATGCGAGTGAAATTGTCGTTGTAAGGTATTATCACCTCTTTTCTCTTGAACGACTCTCGACGATACATGTCGCTGCCCAGTTCATTGCTCAAGGTAGTGCCGCCTGCAACTTCCTCATACCAGTTGCCATGGTCGAGCGTGAGGATGAGGTGGGTCTTGGCCTTGTTCATGCTCAGTGTGCCCGAGTCGGCAACCACAATGCGCGGAAACGACGACATCGCCGACACGTCGTAGATCAAGATGCCGTAGAGCTTGTCGTTGTCGGGATTCTTTTGTTTTACATAGAGGTTGTAGCCAGGAATCTGATTATAGATAGCCCCCTCGGGGATGTCGAGTGTGGGCGACTTCTGCCTCATCGAGAACAGGAGGGTCCACATCTTCACCTGAGCCTGAGGCAACACGTTGTTCTGGAAAAAGAAGGCTCCCACGCTCACCAGTGCAATGAACACAGTGAGTGGCTTCATCACCTTGAGCAGCGATATGCCGCTCGACTTCATTGCCGTGAGCTCAAAATGCTCGCCCAGGTTGCCAAAGGTCATGAGCGAGGCCAGCAATATCGACAGTGGCAATGCCAGTGGCACCATCGACAGTGCTGCATAGAAGAATAGCTCAGCAATAAGGTCAACGCTCAAGCCCTTGCCCACCAGCTCATCAATGTACTTCCACAAGAATTGCATCATCACGATGAAGAGGCAAATGCAGAACGTCATCATGAACAAAGGCAAGAATGTCTTTAACATGAACACGTATAGTCGCTTAATCTTTATCATCGCAATGAGGATTGGCCAGCAACGGCAAGTAGTGATGGTGGAATTTTACAGTTCAAACTCGCGGTCATTGACTATGCGGTGAGACAGGTCATGCTTGTCGCACAGTTTGCGCCACTCACGGCTGCCTATGTAGTCCTTAATCACGCGGGCATGGTCCATGCTGTGCATGTCGCTACCCAGCATGTCGCACAGGTTGTTCTGGATGAGCCACAATGCGATTTCACGGGCACTGTTGCCAAAGTAGCCAGCCAGCGACAAGATGTTGACCTGGAACTTGACGCTCGCACTGTGCAGCTGCTTGTAGCGCTCCTTGCGGTCGTAGTAGTAGCGGTAGCGCTCAGGGTGGGCCAGGATGGGGCGATAACCCTTCACCTGAAGGTCAAACATCATGTTGTCAATGCCAATGAGCTCTTGAACAAAGGAGTTCTCAAGAAGAATGCGCTTGCCAGGCATTGGAAGCAGGTGACCAGCCTCGTATTCACGGGTCCAGTACTCATCGATGCGATACTCGGCCGAGGCATATATGGTGATGGGCAGGCCCTCCTCCTCTATAGCCTTCTTGAGCACCTCATAGGCAGCGGTGAGCGTCTCGGGGGTGTTTTCAAAAGTCTCGGCAGTAACGTGCGAGGTACACATCACGTGGGTGATGCCCATTTCGAGCTCAGCCCTGAGCATTTCGAGCGACTCGCCCACATCTTGCGAGCCATGATCCACTCCTGGCAGGATGTGGCTGTGCACATCGGTGTGATAGAACAGCTTAGCGTCCTCTCTTGGTTTCTTCTTGAATAAGTTGAACATAGTTTCTTTTATCTATCTTTTACCTATGATGTAAATATATATTTTCATAAAAACGTCGACAAAGTTAGCACTTTTTCCTAACATCAATTATATAACATCTGCAATATTAATAAAAATAAACTTAAATTATCAATAAAGCATTGCACTGGCAGCGGTTAATATCATCATTCTACCACTATTATTGCCATATGCTTTATTGGTGTAAATTTGCCGAATTGTGATTTTTTGATTACTTTTGGACCGATTTTTTCAAAACGTAATATTGTTGACATGAAGTTTTCACAATGCTTTCTTGCTCTGGCAGCGATAATTGCCACAGTTTCTATCGCTCAGGCCAGCGAGGCTGAACGAGTGAATCAGCAGTGGCAACAGTGTGTGCTTGCCGCAGTCGACTCGTTTCCTCACAACGGCGGCTACTACACCGGGGCACGACCTAACGACACTTTCAAGAAAACAGCCTGGAAGGGACTGCATCAAGCCTACAAGATGACGCTTGCCGACCAGCGACCAGTGCTCGACCTGCAACTGGCACAGCCCTCATTCTGCTCAAGCGCAACCTATTGCGCACTCATCAAAGCCCTGCTAATCTGGGATAATGAACACAAAATATCACGCGAGGCATGGCTGGCGATGAAACCCTTTGTAGGAATCGTCGATAACATGAATCCTCAAGGCTACTACCAGAGCGATGGCGAGGGGTTCTGGGGAAGAATGAATGGCAACGGACCTGCAATCGCCGTGCTCATCCACGAGCTCAAGGCTGGCTTCAACTTCACAGGCTATCGCGGTGCCAAGACCGATGCTTGCAAGGAAACACCCACCGAGCGCTACCTCACCGACGATGAGTGGCGCAACCACCCCGTGTGGCAGCAAGCCATGCCGGGCGACTTTATGAAAATTTTCTGGAACCGTGACGACGACAGCGGCGCCATCGTTGGCGACAACGGCGTGAAAGGCGACTTGCAGGAGCATGGCCACAGCGTCATCTTCATGGGCATCGACAGCGACGGCTTCGTGACCTACTGGAGCAGCAATGGTCCTGGCGAGAATCCTGCCGAGATGGGCTATAGCATGGGCCGCTGCGACAAGACCAAGATACAGCGTGTGGTGTTCACCCGCATCACCAATCCTGAGAAATTCGACAACGTGAAAAAGATGCCACCCAAACACGTGAACCAGTACATCTACGACCTCAACGGCAAGAAACATAGCACTACTAAAGAACTCAAAAAACACACCGGAATCAAATGATACCTACCAACCCCAATCTAAAAGAATACCAGCAGTCGTTCTACCTCTCAGCTGGCGAGTGTAATCCACAGTGCGAGATGCCTTTAACGCTTCTCGTGTCAAGAGTAATCGAAGTTGCCACTAACCATGCCAACTCATGGGGAGTGGGCTACGCACGACTCATCGAGGAAAACCAGGGATGGGTGCTCTCACGAGTCACAGTTGAGATGAAACGATACCCACGAGTGGATGAGTGGTACACCCTCACCACATGGATCGAGGACTACAACCGCCACTTCTCACAGCGCAACATTGAGGTTGCTACCAGCGACGGCGAGGTGCTGGGATATGTACGCACCATTTGGGTGGTGATCAACCTGAGCACGCGAGAGAGCGTCGATATCTCTAAGCTCAGCTACATTTCAGGCAATGTCACCTCTCACCCTTGCCCCATCGAGCCACAGAGCCGGTTGCGCCCCTTTGAACCCACACGCACCGCAACCTATCGGTTCGCCTACTGCGACATCGACTTCAACGGCCACGTCAACACACTGCGATACCTCGAGCACCTGATGAACCAGTTCTCGATGCAGCACTACAACGACTACTTCATCCACCGCATGGAAATTGCTTTCGTCAAGGAAACCTACTACGACAGTGAGGCACTTATCGCCATCGACGATAACGACCCCATGAACGTGCGCCTCGACATCAGCACCGACGGCACCACCAGAGTGCGCTCACGATTCATCTTCCAGAAACGATCAAAATGAACTAATCGGGGATGGTTCTCTTTTAGTTCATTTTTCAGTCACTCCGTCGAGGGAAAGGAGGCGGTCGCGTAGGGCAGGCAGGCGGTCGGCATCGGTCTGGATGGTCATCGAGCACACGTTGTCAAATTGCTGGTCAAGGACCTTGAGATCGCCACTCTTCACCAGTTTCATCACGTCGTTCATGGCAAGGTAAGGGAAAGTGAACGAGAGGGTTGCCTGTTCGTGACATTCAAGTATCTCGCCAGCCTCGATAGCAGCGCGAGCCGCCTCACGATAGGCGACAATAAGTCCTGAAGTGCCAAGCTTGATGCCACCGAAGTAGCGCACCACAGCAATCACCACATTAGTGAGCCCAAACGAGTTGATTTGGCCCAGAATGGGTTTGCCAGCAGTGCCACTGGGCTCGCCATTGTCGCTTGAAAGATACTCATCGCGCTGAGTGCCAATCATGTAGGCCCAGCAGCAATGACGCGCATCGTGATATTTATTGGCTATCGCTTTAATCAGTGCCTTAGCCTCATCGGCACTCGAGGCCGGCTGAGCTATAGCGATAAACTTGCTCATCTTCTCCTTGTAGATGCCTTGCGACACGCCTTTCAGCGTTTTATAAAAATCACTCATAGTTTTCCTCTCGATGAATCTTTCTGCAAAAATAACTATTTTTTCACACTTTCACCGTTTTCTCGGCTTAATTTTGTACCTTTGCACTTGCTTTTGATGGCTTTTTAATCACAATCAAGTAATTTTCAACCTAATAAATACAAATTATTACATTATGGCAACCTACTTTGAATGTAAAGTGAAATATGACCGCACCCTCGACACTGGTGCACAAAAGACTGTTACCGAACCTTACCTCGTCGACGCACTGTCGTTCACCGAGGCCGAGGCACGCATCACCGAGGAGGTGAGCCCTTTCACCACTGGTGAATTTGCTGTAACTGCTGTGAAGAAAGTGAAATTCGACGACATCTTCTTCCATGAGGGTGGCGACCGCTGGTACAAAGTGAAAATCAACATGATCACCATCGACGAGAAAACTGCCGCCGAAAAACGCACCGCAAGCAACTCACTGGTTCAGGCAAGCGAGTTCAAGCAGGCGCTCGACATTTTCCTCGAGAACATGCGAGGCACAGCTTTCGACTATGAGATTGCTGCTATCGACGAGACACAACTGATGGACGTTTTTGCTGCCAACCTTACCGAGACTCTTGCCGACAAAAAGGCTAAGAACGAAGAAGAATAATCTTTATCATCTTTCACTCGCAATGTCTATAGTTCAAAACATTGAACGCCTAAAGGCGCAACTGCCACAAGGAGTGAAGCTCGTGGCGGTGTCGAAGTTTCATCCGGTTGAGAGGCTACAAGAAGCCTACGAGGCGGGGCAACGCATCTTTGGTGAAAACAGAGCACAGGAACTGGCTGCAAAAGCGCCACAACTGCCCACCGACATTGAATGGCACTTTATTGGTCACTTGCAAAAGAATAAAGTTCGCATGATAATGCCTTGGGCATCAACAATCCAAAGCATCGACTCTGAAGAATTACTCCAACTGGTTAACAAGGAGGCCGCAAGGATTGATCGCCACATTAAAGTTTTGCTACAGCTTCATGTGGCTAAAGAGCAAACCAAGAGTGGATTTACTGTTGAGGAAGTGCTGCAAGCAGCCCGCAATGGCGCATTTCACGACCTGAGCAATGTGACCATAGCCGGCGTGATGGCAATGGCCACATTCACCACCGACATGGAGCAAGTGGCCCAGGAGTTTGAACTCGTGCACGACACCTTTGCAAAACTGCAATCCATGATCAATAGCCCTGCTTTCAATGAGATTAGCATGGGCATGAGCCACGACTGGCCAGTTGCCGTTGAGCACGGCGCAACTCTGGTGCGCATTGGCACCGACATCTTCGGCCCACGAGAATATTGACAATTTAAATACTAACTTTAAACAAGAATACAATGGCACAACAAAAGAAAAATGGTTCTATCATCGCCATCATCACGATGATGTTCCTCTATGCAATGATTGCATTTGTGACTAACCTGGCTGCACCAATTGGCGTGGTAATGAAGAACGACCCCGAGGTAGGAGGCTCCAACTTCCTTGCCATGATGGGTAACTTCATGAACTTCCTTGCCTACCTCTTTATGGGAATTCCTGCTGGCAAAATGTTGACAAGGATTGGATATAAAAAGACTGCAATGTTTGGCATCCTTTGTGGGTTTATCGGAGTTCTTGTCCAGTTCCTGTCGGGATTTGAGGCACTCGAAGGGTATTCCGACAACACCATTTACCTTATTGGGGCGTTCATCTCGGGTGTGTCGGTGTGCTTGCTCAACACCGTTGTCAACCCCATGCTCAACCTCATTGGAGGCGGAGGCAAGCGAGGCAACCAGCTCAACATGATTGGCGGCACATTCAACTCTCTCGCTGCAACATTCACACCTATGTTAGTGGGCGCGCTAATTGGAGAAATCACAAGAGAGAGCGACTTTGCCGACATTAACCTGGTGCTCTACATCGCCATGGCTGTCTTTGCCGCTGCATTTATTGTGCTAGCTTTTGTTCCCATTAAAGACCCCGAAATTGGCAAGGTTACCAAGAACACAAAGTTCGAACACTCTCCATGGAAATTCCGCCACTTTGTGCTTGGCGCTATTGGCATCTTTATCTATGTGGGAATCGAAGTGGGAATCCCAGGAACTCTCAACTTCTACCTTAGCGACACCACAACCAAGGGCGCTGGCCTGCTTGCCAACGCTGCAGCAATCGGAGGCATGGTCGCTGGAACTTATTGGCTGCTCATGCTCGTGGGGCGCATCATTGGCGGCGCTATTGCCAGCAAGGTTTCAAGCAAGACCATGATGGTTGTGGTAACCATCGTGGGCATGGCACTCATTCTGTGCGCAATGTTTGCCGACAAGGAGACCCAGACCTCTATGCCAGTGTTCACCGGCAGCGGATTTGCAATGGAAACTGTGCCCTTGAGCGCACTACTACTGGTGCTGTGCGGCCTGTGCACATCGGTGATGTGGTCGTGCGTGTTCAACCTCGCAACCGAGGGATTGGGCAAGTATACCGCAGCTGCCAGCGGCATTTTCATGATGATGGTTGTGGGTGGCGGCGTGTTGCCACTCATCCAGAATGCCATTGCCGACAGCAACCTCGGCTACATGATCTCTTACATCGTGCCTCTGGTGGGACTTGCCTACCTGTGCTTCTACGCCATCGTGGGATGCAAGAACGTCAACACCGACATACCAGTCGAATAACATCACAACACAAACTCATTATACCAGGGCATTGCTACGACAGCAATGCCTTTTTTTGCAATTTTTCTACAAAATATTTGCACATTATTATAATAATTAGTAATTTCGTCACGTAATAATTGAAATTTAATTTTTATATGACTGATAATAATCTGATGACTCGCGCGGCCAACAACATCCGCATCTTGGCCGCCGCAATGGTTGAGAATGCTAAATCGGGACATCCCGGTGGCGCCATGGGAGGTGCCGACTTTGCCAATGTGCTTTATAGCTCCTACCTTGTGCACGACCCCGACGACCCACGCTGGATAGCCCGCGACCGATTCTTCCTCGACCCAGGCCACATGTCGCCAATGCTCTATGCCACACTGCTGATGACAGGCAAGTACACCATCGACGACATCAAGGCCTTCCGCTCGTGGGGAAGCATCACACCTGGCCATCCCGAGCTCGACGTCGATCACGGCGTGGAGAACACCAGCGGTCCACTGGGCCAGGGGCATGTAATGGCTGTGGGATGTGCCATTGCCGAGCGATTCATTGCCACTCACTTTAGCGAGGTTTTCGCCCACAAGACCTACGCCTTCATCAGCGATGGAGGCATCCAGGAGGGCATTTCGCAAGAGGCCGGCCGCCTGGCTGGGCACCTGGGCCTGAGCAACCTCATCATGTTCTACGACAGCAACTCGGTGCAGCTTAGCACCATGTGCGATGCAGTGAGCTCGGAGGACACCGCTATGAAATACCGTGCTTGGAATTGGAATGTCATCGAGGTCGATGGCACCAATCCCGCCGCTATGGCCCAGGCACTCGACAAAGCACAACATGAGACCGAGCGCCCCACCCTCATCATTGGCAACACCATCATGGGGCGTGGCTGTGTGACCGACGATGGAACCAATTTCGAGGGCCAGTGCAGCACTCATGGCAATCCGCTCAGCAAGTCGGGAGCAAGCTTCGAGAAGACAATCGAGAACCTGGGCGGCGACCCAATTAACCCCTGGCAGGTGTTCCCCGAAGTAGCCGAGCTCTACAGCAACCGTGCCAAGCAGCTGCGTGACATCGTTGCACAGCGCAAGGCACAAGAGCAAGAATGGCGCACAGCCAACCCTGAAAAGGCAGCACAGCTCGACCGTTATATAAAAGGTGAAGTCGACGCCATCGACTATGCAGCCATCGAGCACAAACCAGGACTTGCCACACGCGCTTCGAGTGCCAACGTGCTTGCTGCACTGGCGCAAGGCGTGGGCAACATGATTGTGTCAAGTGCCGACCTTGCTAATAGCGACAAGACCGACGGATTCTTGAAGAAAACCAAGCCTCTCACTCGTGGCGACTTTGAGGGTGCATTCCTGCAGGTCGGCGTGAGCGAGCTCGCCATGACTGCCATCATCAATGGCATCGCCCTGCATGGCGCAATGATTGCAGCATGCGGCACCTTCTTCGTCTTTAGCGACTACATGAAACCCGCAGTGCGCCTCTCGGCACTCATGGAACTGCCAGTTAAGTTCATTTGGACACACGACGCATTCCGAGTTGGTGAGGATGGACCCACCCACGAACCAGTTGAGCAGGAGGCACAAATTCGCCTTATGGAAGAGCTCAAGAATCATAGCGGACGCAACAGCATGCTCGTGCTACGACCAGCCGATAGCGCCGAGTGCACCGTGGCATGGAAAATGGCAATGGAGAACACTCTCACACCCACGGCCCTCATTCTCTCGCGACAAAACATCCCCGACCTGCCATCGCAGCACGGCAACGACTATGCTGCTCGCTACAACGACGCACTGCAGGCCCAAAAGGGTGGTTACATATTATACAAGGACCAAGACCCCGACATAGTGCTTGTAGGCAATGGTTCCGAGGTGTCAACTCTTGTTGAGGCGGCAAAGCTTCTTAAGGCCGAGCAAAACATTAAGGTACAGATTGTTTCAATACCATCAATAGGACTTTTTAAGTGCCAACCAGCCGATTACCAATGCCAGGTGATTCCACCGCAACTGCCCACTTTTGGACTCACAGCAGGACTACCATCCACTCTACACAGCGTGGTTAACGGTGGCACTGTTTTCGGACTCGACCATTTTGGAGCTTCGGCACCCTATAAGATTCTCGATGATAAATTTGGATTTTCTCCACAAAATATCTCATCGGAAATCCAAAAAACCCTCAAAAAAAGCAAAAAATGACCTTTTTTTGAAGATTTTTTTGAGAAAATGACTATCAATCAAAAAAAAAGCTATATATTTGCACAATGTTTTGATAAGGTATACAATTCATTTTAGTGTTTAACAAATAAAAATTTTTATTTAACAAAAACGTAAGTCTATGAAAAAGATTACATTACTAGCATGTGCATGTGCTCTTTTCTTGGCTCCTGCAGTTAACGCTCAGGAGGTTCAGTACGTTGAGGATCCCGCTCAGGGCTACATCTTCAATCGTATGCAAGACAATTGGTTCATCCAGGCCACAGGCGGTGTTGGCGTTATGATGTCTTACAAAGACGCTAACATGAAGCTCGGCAAGCGCTTCCTCGCTCCTAAGGCTAACTTGTTCATCGGTAAGTGGTTCTCTCCACTGCTGGGTGTTCGCATCGGCGGTCACTTCGAGCAGATGAAGGGTGCTACCGACAACACTCGCGCCATCGGTTATCGCACCGACATGGGCGACATGATGAAGGATGACGCTAAGGGTGTAATGGGACAGAAGTTCAATCGCATCGGTGTTACCGGCGATGTTCTGTTCAACGTTACTAACTGGCTCTGCGGTTACAAGCCCGGTCGCTTCTACAACGCTGTAGTTTATGCTGGTGCTTCTACTAGCTGGAACTTCTACAACGACAAGGCCGACGGAACTGGTAGCTGGAAGTACAAAGGCGCCGACAATGGTAAGGAAGGCTCTCACAGCCGTAACTTCGCCCTCCAGGCTGGTTTGCTCAACAGCTTCGCTCTTGGCAAGCACGTTGACCTCCTCCTCGACCTCCGTTTCGACATGATTCAGGAGCACATCGACGGTTGGGGCCACAAGACTTGGAACGAGTACCCAAGCGTACAACTCGGTTTCGCTTATAAGTTTGGCAAGACTGAGTGGAATGCACCTGTTGTTCCTGTATGCCCACAGTATCAGGACCTCACTCCCGAGCTCGACGCTCTCCGCAACAAGCTTGCTCAAGCTAATGCTAAGATCCGCGACCTCGAGAACCAGCTCAACGACTGCCTGAACTGGAAGCGTAACCACAAGTGCCCCGAGAACAATGTTGTTAACAACATCATCGGCGACGCTCCTCTGGCTACTATCTACTATCCAAGAGGTAAGTCTTACATCACTCCTCTCCAGATGGAGGTTGTAAACGCAGTTGCTGACGTTATGAACAACGAGAGCGACAGCTACAAGCTCACTGGTTGGGCCGACAACTACACTGGTAACGACGCCATCAACATCAAGCTTCGTCACGACCGTGTTAACGGCGTTAAGAAGACTCTTGAGGACAAGGGCATCGACGGCGACCGTCTCAACACTGAGACCAACAACGAGAACCACCCACATGCCACTAGCTTGGCATCTGCACCTCTCGGCCGTTGCGTTACTATCGAGCGTAACAAATAATTCTTTGACATCGAGAATTAAAAACGCTTAAAGAACAAAAAGTCCTGCACACCATTGTGCGGGACTTTTTTTTGTGACATAATTATCAACCCAGTCTCATTTATTTTCACTAATTTTGCCCCATCCTTTTTTACACATTATATATATAGGGCAACTACCACAATGGCCACCAAGCAACATCAGCGACTCATCGACCGCATCAAGACCGGCGATCACATGACGCTAAAGCAGCAACTCTCACTCACCGTAGCGTTGAGCACACCAGCAATACTGGCACAGCTATCGATTATAATCATGCAATATATCGATGCTTCGATGGTGGGAAGCCTGGGTGCTGCCGACAGTGCCGCCATTGGACTCGTCTCTTCATCGGCATGGCTCTTCGAGGGGCTCTTGAGCGCAGCGGCCATGGGATTCACTGTGCAAGTAGCTCATCATCTTGGAGCTGGAGGCACCAGCAATGCACGCGGCGTGTTGCGGCAGTCACTGGTCGCCTGCCTTCTATTCAGTGTAGCGCTGGCTGCCATTGGAGCTGCCATCAGCACACCACTCCCCCACTGGCTTGGAGGCACCCACGAGGTCAACACCAAGGCCTCTAACTATTTCCTCATCTTGTCAATATTCCTTCCATTCCTCGAGATTGAGTTCCTGGCAGGAGGCATGCTGCGCAGCAGTGGCAACATGAAAGTGCCAGGATTGCTCAATATATTAATGTGTGTGCTCGATGTGGTGTTCAATTTCTTCCTCATATTCCCCACTCGCGACATTGCCATTGCTGGCCACACCATCCACATGCCAGGAATGGGCCTTGGTGTGACAGGTGCCGCCATTGGAACAGTCATGGCCGAGGTGGTCACTTGCCTGCTCATGCTCTACTTCCTGCTCACGCGCTCACGCGACCTGAAACTCATTGGCAACAAAGGATCGTTCACACCCACTGCGGCATGTCTCAGGCGGGCCTACCGCATCAGCCTGCCTATGGCGTTACAACACGTCATGATGTGTGGTGCCTACATCGCAACCACTGCCATCGTGGCCCCGCTGGGAAGCGTGGCACTCGCTGCCAACATTTTTGCCATCACAGCCGAGAGCCTTTGCTACATGCCAGGACAAGGCATCAGCGAGGCAGCAACCACACTTGTGGGGCAAAGCGCTGGAGCTGGCCGAAGAAATCTAATGACACGCTTCGCCACCATCACTGTGATCATGGGAGTGCTCACAATGACTGTTATGGGAGTGCTGCTTTATGCCTGCGCCCATCTGCTCATGGGCTTCATGTCGCCTGTCAACGACATCATCAATCTGGGCACGCAGTGCCTGCGCATCGAGGCATGGGCCGAGCCTCTTTATGCCATCTCTATTGTGGGCTATGGCGTGATGGTGGGTGCTGGCGACACATTAGTGCCATGCATCATGAACCTGGCAAGCATGTGGATTGTGCGAATCACACTCGCCACATTACTTGCATCCACCATGGGGCTCGTGGGCGTGTGGATTGCAATGTGCATCGAGCTTTGCGTGAGGGGATTGTTATTCCTGGGGAGGCTCCTCTCAGGCAAGTGGATAAAGAAAACGTCAATCATCAACAGTTAAATAGTTCAAAATACTTAATAATAACTTGTCATTTCATTAACTTTGCATCACAATAAGCATAAACCACGCATAATCATGAATAACGACAACTTTAACTTCGACGAAATCGTTGATCGTCATCACACCCATGCAATAAAATGGGACAAATGTGAAGCCGACGACATCATACCCATGTGGGTTGCCGACATGGATTTCAAGGCAGCACCATGCATCATCGAGGCTCTCAAGCAGCGGCTCGACCATGGCATTTTCGGTTATGCCAGTGTGCCCGATGAGTTCTACACATCAATCACCAACTGGTTCGCCAGGCGGCACAACTGGAACATCGACCGCAGCATGATTGACTACACCACAGGGGTGGTGCCAGCTTTCAACGCAGTGATCAAGGCTCTGACCAAGCCAGGCGAGAATGTGGTGATTCTCACACCAGTCTACAACTGCTTCTTCACCTGCATCGAGAGCAACAACTGCAAGGCTGTGGAAGTCCCTCTCAACTATAATGACGATTACACCTATTCTATCAACTTCCACACTCTTGAGCAGGCGCTGAGCGACGACAACACCCACACACTACTGTTCTGCAACCCTCACAACCCTGCAGGACGAGTGTGGACGCGCCAAGAGCTACTACAGGTCAACGACTTGTGCATCAAGCATGGAGTCACAGTCATCAGCGACGAGATTCACTGCGAAATGGTTATGCCTGGCCACGACTACACTCCATTTGCTTCTATTTCAGTCGAGGCACAGCGCAATTGCATCACTTGTGGCTCTCCCAGCAAGTCGTTCAACATTGCTGGCCTACAGGCTGCTTTCATCGTGAGCAACAACCCCGACATTAAAGCCAGAGTGAACCAAGCTCTCATCGACAACCAAGTCAACTCCATCAATCCATTCGGCCTTGAGGCCTTCATCGCTGCCTACAATCATGGCGAGAGCTGGATTTTGCAACTCAACCGCTACATTGCTGGCAACTTCAACCTCATGTGTGACATGATGAGCAAAGAACTCCCACAACTCCACATCACTCCCATGGAAGGCTCCTATCTTGCATGGATCGATGTCACTCCCACGGGCCTGACAAGCACACAAGCAACCCAAAAGATTCTCAACGAGGGCCGTGTGATGGTCAACGATGGCGTCATCTACGGCAAGGCTGGCGACGGCTTCATCCGCATCAACCTCGCAACGCCTCGTTCCATTGTTGAAGAAGCCACAAGGCGCATCATCAACACTATGAAGCAGTAGAGCAACTTGCACATTCACCACACATAGCAATTTCCCTTGATTGTTGCCAATAATGTGAGCACAATCAAGGGAAATTATCATTCTCAGCTCTGTTCTATAATAGTGCTTTATAGTAGTAGCGACAGCACCTTATAGAAATCACCTGTGGGAATCTTAAGAAACTCAGGAGTGATGCGATGGCCAAGCTGCGACGACTCATGGAAACGGTCGCCCACAAGCTCCCTATATTGCGCGCGCAAGTCGCCCAGCAACTCATCCTGGTTACTGCCAATGATGTGTGTCACTGGCGTGATGTGCTTCTCTATGCCGCGGAATTCATCCAGGTCGCTTATCTTGCACGTGAAAGTCTGCACGCCATCCTCGCGCTCGTTGTAATATTCCACCTCCTCATCTATCTCGGGCAGGTAACTCAGGCTCTCCTCAGGATTGATAGCAGGGTTAACCGCAATCTTGGGAATGTCAACCCCTGCACACAATGTGTAATATCCTCCTAACGACGACCCTGCCAGAATGTCGATACCATGCTTTGCTACATAGTCCTCAATCTTCCTGATCGACTCAACAGGATGATGTGTCACATCAAATGCATGCACCTCAACATCACTGTATAGCGCCTTGAGCGTGAGTATGGTGCTACTTTTTGCCGAACTCCTAAACCCGTGGATATAAAGCAGTTTCTTCATTGAGCGCATCACTTTTTAGCCACCTTTTTGGTTGTGGTTTTCTTCTCACCAACCTTCTTGGCTGGAGCCTTCTTTGCGGCAGCTTTCTTCTCAGGAGTCTTCTTTTCTGGTTCTTGCTCCTTCTCTTCCACCTTCGGGGCAAAGTCGCCTGTGGTATCCTTCACGATGTTGTTACGCATCAGTTCCACTTCGCGGTTCAGCTCCTCAATCTCCTTCTCCTGGTTACGTATGGTGAGCAACAGCGCATTAAGCTCCTCGTTTTCCACTTCCTCGGGAAATTGTTCACGCACCCTTATCAGGAAGTCGCTAAGCACGTTCATGTAATTAGTAAACGCTGCATAGGGCGAGTCGTATGGGCTATAGTGCGAGTGAACCGAGCCATCGCTGCTGTGCTTAGTGCTCATGTAGTAGAAGTGGTCGCTTGCCTGCAGGTAGTTCCAGTCTTGGCGTATGCGCTTGTCCTCTATCAGGCGTATGCGCTCACTCAAGCAGTAGAGCTTATTCACTGCCTCATCTTGCAGTATATTTCCCATCCAAGCACTTGTGTCGCGTGCCTCATCGGCCCACGATATCGGGTGCATTACCGAGAGCTCGCCCACGGGTTTCATCTTGCTCACCACTTCACTCGGGGTCATGAATTCAATGTTGTGCTGAGACGCAAAGCGAGGCAAGGCCTTCATGAACTCAAAGATTCCGCTCTCGCGAGGCTGAAGTTCGCCAAAGGTCTCATAATTCATGAACAGGTTAATGAGCATCTCCTCCTCAGGCAGCGAGGCTATCCAGTCTATATACTTGTCGGCTGTCAGTGGATAAGCAGCCCACTCGGGGTTGCTGAAGCGGAACGAAATGTCGTCGCTCAGCTTGGAGTTCTTCAGCAAGAGTTTCAACTTGGGCACTGGAGCTGCCTTGTAGAGGTAGTTTGGCGATTTCCAACCTAAGATGTGCTTGGCACCATCAGTGATAGCTCCCTTGAAGCCCATCGAGGCAACCATCGAGGCGATGTCGTCGTCATAGATCAACTCGGTGTTGCGGAACACTTTGGGACGCTGCCCAAAGAGCTGGTAAATCTTCTGGTCATGAGCCTTCACCTGAGAGACAAACTCCTCGGGATCAACGAGCGACGACAGCGAGTGAGCATAGGTCTCACTCAGGAACTCAACACAACCAGTCTCGGCAAGTTCCTTCATCGAGTCGATAAACTCGGGCACATACTGCTCAAGTTGCTCAAGCGCTGTGCCAGTTATCGAGAAGGCAACCTTGAATTTCTTACCATTCTCCTTAATCATGTCGAGCAGCATTTCATTGGCTGGCATGTAGGAGCGCTGAGCAATGCGGGTGATGATTTCGTCGTTGGCAAAGTCATCATAGTAGTAATGGTCGTTACCTATGTCAAAGAAGCGATAAGTCTTCAGGCGGAACGGCTGATGTATCTGGAAATAGAAACAGATTGATTTCATGATTCTTTAATGTATTATTATGGTGTTGATAATTATCGATTTATTAATCGCTTGTAGATGTCAATAACCTTGGCTCCAGCGCGGTCCCAGGTGATTTGGTTCACCTCTTCAAGACCTTGCTCGCGCAATTGCTTGTACATGCCTGGGTACTTGATAATCGAGTAGATCGCATCGGCTATGGCATTGGTGTCCCAGTAGTCAACTTTGATGACATTGTTCAATATCTCGGCACAGCCACTCTGCTTTGAGATAATCGATGGCACGCCCATCTGCATCGCCTCCAACGGTGATATGCCAAACGGCTCGCTCACCGAAGGCATGATATACACATCACTGGCCTTGAGCATCTCATACACCTGCCTTCCCTTCAAGAATCCCGTGAAGTGGAAGCGACCGGCTATGTGGCGACGAGCAGCGAGCCTGATCATCTTTTCCATCATGTCGCCACTGCCTGCCATCACAAACTGCACGTTGTGAACCTTCTGCAACACCTGCCAAGCAGCATCGACAAAGTATTCTGGACCCTTCTGCATCGTGATGCGCCCCAGGAAGGTCACCACCTTATCGTGCTTGGGAGGCACCTCAATGTCGAGCAAGTCCTGGCTCAATGGTTCCACTGCATTGTGCACTGTTGTTACCTTATCAGGGCTGATGCCATACTTTTCAATCACGGTTTGCCGCGTCAGGTTGCTCACAGTGATGATGTGGTCGGCATTGTTCATTCCATCTTTCTCAATACTGAACACCGTGGGGTTAACCTTGCCGCGACTACGGTCAAAGTCGGTAGCATGAACATGTATCACAAGTGGCTTCCCTGTCACCTGCTTGGCATGGATGCCTGCGGGATATGTGAGCCAGTCGTGCGAGTGTATCACATCACAGTCTACTGTGCGGGCTATCACCCCTGCCACTATCGAGTAGTTATTGATTTCCTCAAGAAGGTTGTCAGGATACCGGCCCGAGAACTCAATGCAACCCAAGTCGTTGGTGTTCATGTAGTTGAAATCACTGTAGATGTGGTCACGCAGGTCAAAGTAGGTCTGTGGATTCATCACCTTGCCTATGCGACCCTCTACATAGTCCCAATTCACGTCGCGCCAAGCCACGGGTGTGCTGTTGGCACCTATGATGCGGGCAAAATCCTTGGGTTCATCGCCCCAAGGCTTGGGTATGACGAACGTGATGTCCATGTCACCACACTCGGCCATGCCCTTGGTTAGACCATAACTTGCTGTTCCAAGACCTCCCAGGATGTGAGGAGGAAATTCCCAGCCAAACATTAAAGCCTTCATATTTATCGTTTTTGTTTTTTAAGAGTTGATAAATCCTATATTCTTGAACAAGCGCAGCACACGAAGCACACCACCCACATTAGGAGCATAGCTCACGGCACCGCGCCCTATGAATGGTGGATTGCCATCGTAGAGCTCCGACAGCGAACCAATGCCGCCCTGCGACATCTCATCCTCGAAACCTATCATCATGCGCTCTATAAACGAGGCACCATTGAGCCCAAACACCTTGATATACGCATCGGTGTAGAAGCCCATCAGCCACGGCCTCGCCGAGCCGGCATAGTAAGCAACCTCGCGCTCCTCCGGATTGCCAAGATACCAGGGCTTATAACCCCAGCTCTTGGGGCTCAACGTGCGCAGGCCCTTGGGGGTCAACAACTCGCGGGTAACCACATCTATCACGCGCTTGCGCTGGCGGCGGTCAAGGGGCGAGTAGTCAATGCCTGCTGCTATTATCATGTTGGGACGCACGCTCGGGTCGGCATAGGAGCCATCAACATAGTCATACAAGTAGCCGTAGTCGTTGAGGAACATCTCAACAAAGGCAGGTTTGGCTTTATCGGTAATCGCTTTCCATGATGCAACGGTAGACTTTTCTTCATCTATCTCACCAAACATCTCCTGGGCAAACATGAGCGAATTGTACCACAGCGCATTAAACTCTACCAGATAACCTGTTCGTGGTATCATTGGCGAGCCATCGGGGTGTGTGGAATTCATCCACGACATGGGCTTGCGAGTGCCATCGGTCTTAACCAGGCCATTAACTTCAAGATGCAGATTTGGGTGCTTATCATCTATGATGTGACTCAGCATTGCCTTAACAAGGTCGCCGTAGCGCTCGCGAGCGGCTTCCATGCCTGCATCCTTAGCATACTCTTGCAGCGACCACATCGCCCACAATGGCACATCGGGCAGGTCAATGCCCTTCAGGTGCTTGTCAAGGGTCCCATCCTCAATGAATCGGAACAGTGCTGCCTTGGCTGTGTCCATGATTTTCTCAAAGTCGGGGCGATGATGATTCGAGATGGTGCAGCCTGGAAGCGCCAGGAACTCGTCGCGCGCCCTGATCTTGAACCAGGGGTAACCAGCAAGCATATAGTTGCCATCAGCATTTGTCAAGTAGAACTGCTTTGCGCTATTCTTCAGGCAGTTATAGAAGCTGGTACGGGGTGTGCGAGAGTTCACCTCATCGTCATGCATGCGACTCAAGTTGCGGGTGTTAACTTCCTCAATGCCAGCCGAGAATATCAGCGGCTCACCTTTCTTTATCTCTATCTCAAAGTAGCCGGGCACGTACAGGTCCTCAGTGTAAGGTATGCCACGCTCCATGTCCTTGATATATTCTATGCCCTTGTACCAATGCGGGTCGAACACAAACTTCGGCTTATGGTTAAACTGCATGTACAATGTTGGATAACCGTCATACATGCAGGTGGCAATACCGTTGTGAACCTCCCAGTATTCCCTGTTAGCAACCGAGTTCTCAACACACAGGTCGTTAGCATTGCGGAACGCCAGGAATGGCCTGAACTGCAATGTTGTCTTCGAATGAGCATCTACTAATGTGTAGCGTATTAAGATGCGATTCTCGTTAGTGATAAAAATCTTCTCACGTTTCATGATCACACCACCCACACGGAACGTGTGAGTTGGCACTCGCTCGCAATCATATTCGCGAATGTACTTGTGACCATTGGGGCTGAACACATTACCCTTGTACTTGTGAAGGCCCAAGTTGAACGGTGCGCCATGCTGTATCACCGTCTCATCGAGCGATGATAGCATCACATGGAAGTTGTCGTCAAGCTCGGGGATGGGAATCACGAGCAAGCCATGCTGCTTGCGAGTGTTACAACCCACAATTGTGGTACAGTGATAAGCACCCGACTGATTGGTCCTGAGTATCTCTTTAGTCAAAGACTGCTCAAGATTTATCATCAAGTTTTTATCAAATTTTAAATAGCTCATTAAGTGTAAATATGTAATGGTTAATAAGTTTCTATTATTCTTTCACTTCAGGCATAATGCTTTCTTTTGTAATCGTAACAAATTTACAACTTTTTGAGAAATCACACAAACTATTTCGAATGTTTTTTTCAACAGATTTGTTTTTTTAATCTTGCTTCTTCATTTATCAAGATATTACCTTTGCCATGCACAATAAAGAGAGATCATTGACTTACTGTACCACACAAGAAAACACCACAAGTGATTCCACCGATTCCACAGGAATTATCAACCAATACCGAAAATAAGTTTAACCGAGTCAACTTTTAAAAGGGAAAAAGACTGAAAAACATGCAACCAAAATCAGGCAACCACATCCATGATTCCACTGATTCCAGTGATTCCACTGATTCCAGTGATTCCACTGATTCCAGTGATTCCAGTGATTCCAGTGATTCCAGTGATCACACCAAATTAACTGATTCCACCATCCACAGCTTCCCACTCCTGAACATCTTGCACCTCCGCTCGCCACCAAAAAAAATAACAAAAACTGTCCCACTTATCCCTAAAACACTATGCCTGATTTTAAATTCTTCACTCATTGTTGTGATGTTCCCGAAAATTCTCGCTACTTTTGCATCCAGTTTCAACACATTAATATATATTGACTGTGGGAAAAAAGAAGAATTTACCAGTTCTCGAGAACTTTGAGATAACAGCTGTTGCAGCCGAGGGCAAGAGCCTGGGACGATGGAACGACCTCGTCGTTTTTATCCCTTATGGGGCTCCTGGCGACATTGCCAACGTCAGGATCACACGCAAGAAGCACAGTTTTGCCGAGGGAGTCATCCACTCTTTAGTTCAGCCAAGCCAACTGCGTGTTGAGCCCATGTGCCAGCATTTTGGCACATGCGGTGGATGCAAGTGGCAACACCTGCCCTACCACTACCAGCTGCAATGCAAGCAGCAGCAGGTGGTCGACGCTCTTGAGCGTATCGCCAAGGTGCCACTGCCTGCCATCTCTCCAATCTTGGGGTCCGAAAAAACTACGTTCTACCGCAACAAGCTCGAGTTCACTTTCTCATGCAAGGGATGGCTTACGCCTGAGCAAATGGCAAGTGGCGAAGTCTTCGACAACCGCAACGCAGTGGGATTTCACATCCCTGGTGGCTTTGACAAGGTGCTCAACATCGACAAGTGCTGGCTCCAGGACGACATCAGCAACCAGCTGCGACTATTCCTGCGCGACTTTGCTCAGCAGCACGCCTACTCGTTCTACGACATTCGCAACAACGTGGGCTTCATGCGCATGATGATGGTGCGCACTGCTAGCACTGGCGAGATTATGCTCGTGGTGGTTTTCAGCGAGGACAACCAAGAGGCCATTCACCACGTCATGAGCGCGGTTAATGGCAAGTTCCCACAACTCACGTCGTTAATGTATGTCGTCAATCTCAAGGTCAACGACTCGCTCGCCGACCAGGATTTCATCCTTTTTAGCGGTCGCGACTATATCGAGGAGGAGATGGAAGGACTCAAGTTCCGAGTGGGACCCAAGTCATTCTATCAGACCAACAGCAATCAGGCCTACCTGCTCTACAAGGTGGCGCGCAACTTTGCCGCACTCACCGGCAATGAACTCGTCTACGACCTCTACACTGGCACTGGCACAATCGCTAATTTCGTGGCACGTCAGGCACGAGAGGTCATTGGCATTGAATATGTGCCCGAAGCTATCGACGATGCTAAGCTCAACTCGCACGTCAATGGCATCACTAACACCAAGTTCTATGCTGGCGACATGAAGGACGTGCTCACGCGTGAATTTGTGGCTCAACATGGCATCCCCGATGTCATGATTGTCGATCCACCACGTGCTGGCATGCACGAGGATGTTGTCAGGGTGATTCTCGATGCCGAGCCACAGCGCATAGTCTATGTGAGTTGCAACCCGGCCACTCAGGCACGCGACATCGCAATGCTCGATGCCAAGTATCGTGTCGAGGCTGTGCAACCAGTCGACATGTTCCCGCACACCCACCACGTCGAGAACGTGGTTCTTCTTGTTAAGAAAAATGCGATTAAGCGAGACAAAGTTTTAGCTTGCTAAAAACCTTGCGAGCGTGAGCATTTTATCTAAATAAAACTCAAGTCACTGCTTAGCATGGATCTTTGGGCTTAATGACACGATTTCTTCACACCTTCTTACTGCTGTCACTGCTTGCTATCGCTGGCAGCTTTGGCGCTACGGCACAAGCTCCCGATGGCTACACCACCATCAAGGGCATCGTGCTCGACTCTATAACCGGCGAGGGCATGCCCTATGCGCAAATTTTTCTCACTGGGTCGCAAACAGGGGCCCTCACCAATGAAAATGGTGGGTTCACAATCATCACTGGCGTTAAATTCAATTCACTCAGGGTCAACGTAGTGGGCTACCAGTCGCAAGAAATCAAGGTGCCTATGGGCAAGCACACCGACCTCACCATCAAGATGGTGCCCACATCGGTCATGCTCAATGAGGTCATTGTGCGCAAGACGGCCAAATATGTCAAGAAGGGGAATCCTGCAGTGGCGTTTGTAGAGAAACTCAGGGCACGGCGCAACATGTACAACCCCAAGGACCACGACTACTACAATTACGAGAAGTACGAGAAAGTATCTTTCGGGCTCAACAATTTCAACCCCTACAGCAACAAAAACCTTATCGCGCAGAATTTCAAGTTCTTAAAGGACTACGTCGACACCAGCGACATCACTGGCAAGATGGTGCTGCCGCTTTCTATTCAGGAGAAGGTGTCGATTGAGCACTTCCGCAAGTCGCCTTCAACTCATCGCGAGGTAGTTATGGCAACCAACCATGCCGGAATCGACGACCAGCACGACACCGAGAGCATCAAGCGATTCATCGACGACGTCTTCCGCGAAATGGACATCTTCAGCAACGATATCACGTTCATGCAAAACCGCTTCGTGAGTCCGCTATCGAGTATCGGCACCGACTTCTACAAATATTATCTCGACACCGTCATGGTCGATGGGGTGCAGCATTACGAGCTTACCTTCACACCTTTCACCACCGAGACTTTCGGCTTCCTGGGGCGACTGTATGTGCCTGCCAACGACACCACGCTCTTCATCTCTAAAATCAGGATGAATGTGCCGCACAAGATCAACCTCAACTATGTCAACCAAGTATATCTTGAGCAGGACTATATCAAGGCCCCCGATGGATCACGGCTCAAGGTGCGCGACGACCTTATGGTTGAGTTTAAAATAGCTCCTAAAACTCCCGAGTTTTACGCTCGCCGACAGACTTTCTATGACGGGCACAATTTCAAGCAGCCCAAGGATTTGACGGTCTTCAACAACACCAGCGAGGTAATAATGAGCAACGACATCAAGCAAGACGATAATTACTGGCTCGCTCACAGGCCCGAGGTTGCTACTAAAAACGAGAACACCGTCAAGGACATGCTCAACAGGCTCAGGAAGTCAAAACTCTTCTACTGGTGCGAGAAGGTGGTCACCACTCTTGTCAACGGCTACATCGCAACCAGCAGCAACTCGCGCAAGAGCAAGTTCGACATCGGCCCCATGAACACAACAATCAGCGGCAACTCGCTCGAGGGAGCAAGGTTCCGACTGGGAGGCATGACAACGGCCAATCTCAACCCACACTGGTTCACCAAGTTCTACCTTGCCTATGGCACCCGCGATAAGCGATTCAAGTACATGGGCCAAATCGAGTACTCGTTTGTAGGCAAGAAGTATCACCCTAACGAGTTCCCGGTCAACTCCATCCGCGTCATGCACCGATACGATGTCGACAAAATCGGGCAGCACTATCTTTACACTAACCCCGACAATGTGTTCCTCGCCCTACGACGACAGAAGGACGACAAGATAATTTACTTGCGGGAAACGAGGCTTGAGTACAAGCTCGAGACGCAAGCGGGATTCTCTATCACTGCAGCCATCATGCATCAACGGCACGAGGCTTCAAGGTTCCTTCCGTTTGCCGATGCCAATGGCAACGCATTTGGTCATTACAATTCAGCAGGTTTTAATGTCACCTTGCGCTATGCCCCAGGCGAGAAGTTCTACCAAACACGCTCTTTCCGCATCCCCATCAACCAGGACGCTCCAGTATTCACACTCTCCCACACATTCATGCCACGTGGATTCTTGGGAAGCGACTACACAATCAACAAGACCGAAGCAGGCATTCAAAAGCGATTCTGGTTCTCAGCTTTCGGCTACACCGACATAATCCTGCGAGCTGGCAAGATTTGGAGCAAGGTGCCCTACCCCGAGCTACTGCTGCCTAATGCCAATCTCTCGTTCACCATCCAGCCCGAGTCGTTCTCGCTCATGAACGCAATGGAGTTTGTCAACGATCAATACCTATCGTGGGATGTCACCTACTGGATTAACGGCGCAATTCTCAACCGAATACCGCTCATCAAGAAGCTAAAAATGCGAGAAGTACTGTCATTCCGTGGACTCTGGGGCAAACTCACCGACAAGAACAACCCTGCTCTCAACCCTGAGCTCATGCAGTTCCCCGAGGGACCACTATGTCAGGCCATGGGCAAGCGCCCCTACATGGAAGTCGGCGTGGGACTCGACAACATCCTCACCATCCTGCGAGTCGACTACATTTGGCGGCTCAACTATCGCGACAACCCTGGCATCAACCGCAGTGGCGTGCGCATCCAGATGCACTTCACATTCTAAACCATGAACTAAAAAACTCACAACTCATAACTAACAACTCGAAACAATTTACTAACTTTGCAACAGGAAATACACATATAATTATATAAACTAACAAAACGATGAAAACCAAGAAACTACTATTATTATCACTAGTGATGACAGCTATGACAATGAGTGCTGGAAATCTCAACAAAGGGGTTGATCGCAACAACCTCGACCCGAGCACTAAGCCTGGCGAGAACTTCTATCAGTATGCTTGTGGTGGATGGATGAAAGCCAATCCTCTCGACCCTCAGTATGCGAGGTTTGGCACATTTGACGGACTTGCCGAGAACAACCGCGAGCAGCTCAAGGACCTCATCCTCAACTTGGGCACCAACAATCCCAAAGGCAGCCTGGCACAAAAGGTTAGCGACCTGTATCTTCAGGGTATGGACAGCACATTGCGAAACCAGCAAGGCACACGTCCAGTGGAGATGATGCTTGCACAAATCTATCAGATGCCTCGTAATAGTTTCGAGGCAATGATGGCCGACTTCCACACTGGCATTGCAGCCCCATTCTTCGACAGCGGCGTGATGGCCGACCTCATGAACAGCGACCAAAACTTGCTATACCTCACCGCTGGTGGACTGGGAATGGGCGACCGTGACTATTATCTCGAGAACGACGAGAACACCACCAAGGTGCGCAATGCTTATCTTAACTATATCGAGAAACTTTTCACTCTCTCGGGCCGCAAGGCTAAGGACGCTAAGAAAATTGCTAAAAACATCTTGAGCATTGAAACCGAACTTGCCAAGGTGGCTATGACACGCGAGGAGAGCCGCGACTACAGCAAGCAGTATAACCTGCGCACAATCGCACAGCTCAAGGCCGACTATCCTAATTTTGACTGGGATGCCTATTTCAACCTGCTTCTTCCTGCTTCAACTAAGCTCGAAAAGGTGTGCGTGATGCACCTCAACTCTATGGCTAAGTTCAACGAGATGATGGCTACTCTCAAGATTGAGCAAATTCGTGACTACCTGGCTTTCAAATATCTTGACGCAGCTTCTAACTACCTCACCGATGAATATGAGCAGGCCAACTTCGACATGTACAGCCGTGCCATGAGCGGCAAGACCGTGATGCAACCTCGATGGAAACGCTCGCTCAACGTGCCTAATGCCGTGCTGGGCGAGGCTGTAGGTGAACTCTATGTGAAGAAGTATTTCCCCGAGGAGTCGAAACAGAAGATGATTAAACTCATCAACAATCTGCGCATGGCTCTG
Organism: Porphyromonadaceae bacterium UBA2751; assembly: GCA_002353285.1. GTDB lineage: Bacteria > Bacteroidota > Bacteroidia > Bacteroidales > Muribaculaceae > Sodaliphilus. The sequence goes on from DEJJ01000029.1 coordinate 37,710, forward strand.
GGCGAGCACATTCAAGGTCTCACTTGGATGAGCCCCAAGACTAAAGTCAACGCGCTTGTCAAGCTCAACAGCTTCACCGTCAAGGTGGGATATCCCGACCAGTGGCGCGACTACAGCGGCATCTCTATCGACCGCAATGCCTACTACTGGGAGAACGTAAAGAACGCTCGCCGCTTTGAGGCCGAGTATCAGCTCTCACAACTCAACAAGCCAGTCGACAAGGATAAATGGCAGATGACACCACAAACCGTTAACGCCTACTACGACCCATCTACCAACGAGATCTGCTTCCCAGCAGGCATCCTGCAGAAGCCTTACTTCGATCCCGATGCCGATGATGCCAGCAACTACGGCGCAATTGGCGTGGTAATCGGTCACGAGATGACTCACGGCTTCGACGACCAGGGCCGCAACTTCGACCACCACGGCAACATGATTGACTGGTGGACTGCCGAGGACGCTGCCAAATTCCAGCAGCTGGCCGACAAACTGGGTGCTCAATATAGTGCCGAGATCGTAGCCGACGACGTGCACGCCAACGGCACGTTCACTATGGGTGAGAACATCGCCGACCACGGTGGACTGCGAGTAGCCTACAGCGCTTTCAAGAAGACTGAGCAAGGAGCAAGCGACAAGACAATCGACGGCTTCACTCCCGACCAGCGTTTCTTCCTCAGCTACGCCAACGTGTGGGCAGCCAACATTACCAAGGAGGAAATACTGCGACGCACCAAGACCGACCCACACTCACTCGGCATCAACCGCGTGAACGTGGCAATTCGCAACCTGGAGCCATTCTTCAAGGCCTTCGACATCAAGCCTGGCGAGAAGATGTGGCGCGACCCAGCCGACCGCGTTACCATCTGGTAATTCGACACTAACTTTGTCACACAACAACCGCTGGCAACGTGCTACAATGAGCACATCGCCAGCGGTTGCTTGTCACATGCAGGCCGCATCGTCCCACAAAATGGCAATAAAAAACTGCCCCCGTTTATATTAGCCCCGAATTGGTGGCGAGCGTTAGAGCCTCGGTGATAGAGCGGGTGCCCAGGCGTTCAAACATCACTCGCTTGTAGGTTTTCACAGTGTCAATCGAGCGGTTCATCGTGTCGGCAATCTGCGCTACGGTGAGCCCTTGGGCCGAGAGAATGAGCACCTGTCTCTCCTGTGGCCGCAATTTGACAGTCTCCTTGGTTATCCATTGATGGCAATCAAGTGAGTATTCCCAGTAGGACGGCGCTCCTTTCTTGCGTAGCTCAATGTGTCCGGGCTCGCTGTGCGACGAGAGCGACACCACGCACATCGAGAGCCACAGCCGGCCGTCGTCGGCGAGGGCAAATGGGGTCATCTTATGGTTGATGAGAAACCGTTTCTCGCCATCCTCGATGTGGAAATCATAGCTAATGAAATAGCCATTGCGCTCTTCCACAGGGATGCTATTGAATTTCTTGAAGCCCGCCGTGTTGATCTCAAGCAGCATGGCTTGCTCGGCTTCGGGCACATGCTCAAGGTAGAACTGATAGCCCATCTTCTTCATCTGCTCGGCAGTGTGGCCACCCAGAAACAGCGGATTACTTGCCACATGCAGGAACTCGCGCTTAAAATAGTCAATCACATAGATGCTCTGGTATGTGGCATTAGCCATCGCATCAACGGCACGCTTGAGCATCTCAATGTGGGCATAACGGTCACCACTGAGCTCACTCACGCTATTCTCTTCAAAAAAGAAATCCTCAATTCTTGCCATAATATATTAGTTTTGTTATGGCAAAATTACAAAACATTCCCGATCATTCAACCATTTTCACACCCTAAAGTGTGAAATTTCAGTTTTTCAATTCTTACTGCAACATTTCACCCTTTAGTGTGCATCTAATTCAAAAAGACCTATCTAAATTTGCTTGTAGAATAATATAAATCCCTAGACTATGCAAAAAGAAATTACCAAAGTTAATGAATTATAAATCGTTTAAAAACAAGCGCAAGTAGTAGAATTTTGCTTAACTTTGCGAAAACATACGCCTTTTTCAATGAGATAATTCTTGTATATAATACATGCGGCTATGTCTTTCATGAGTTGCGCATGTTTACATGCCACATGTAAAGAAAAAGATTGAAATGTTGAATATCAATAAGAATTCAAAACAATGAAGAAGCTTCCTTTCATCATATTCGTTTTTATAATGCTTTGTGCGTTATGTTCAAGCGTCTGCAACTATAAAATTGCCGAAAACAGGATAACACGAGATGTAAACAATGCACTAAAGCTTACTCTTGCCAAAATGCCTACTGATGTGGTCAATGCCGATACCATCAGCTGTTATCGTAGCCATATCACAATAGCCGAACTGAAAGACACCGCATGCATTGCCATGACATCCGTAAAAAGAGCTGGGCGCATAGAAACGAAGATGGTTGCACAGGCTAATTGCGACTTTATTACCACACTGATGATTTCTGACCAGCGAGCATCTGGGACATTATTATTTGTCGGCATTCTATGGATGATATGCAGCATACTATATATGCGCAGGTTTAAACCTGAAATGTTTGCTGGAGGACTTAATTATGGAGGCATTGTTTTTGCCAACGACAAATTTATTACTGCTAAGGGCGAACCAATTCATTTCACTCCGATGCAGCATTCCCTTATGGAGATGTTTATGATGACTGAATCTCATTCACTGTCCAAACAAGAAATCTGCGACCGTCTGTGGCCCAAAAAGCCTGATGCCAGCGACACACTTTATACTCTTATAAAACGGGTAAAACCCATCTTGGAGTCCAATAGTAACTTGAAAATAGAGTCAGACAGGGGCAAAAGTTATACATTGAAACTCAAATAGTTAGGTTAATGTCAGATAAATGTCAGACAAATGTCAGGTAATATATCTGACATTTTTTTTATTCCATAATACCTTTGCATCGAAATTCAAAAAAAGTTCGATGCATATGAAACAATCATTATTTCTACTCATTTTCCTATGTATTTCTTCTTTCTCTGCCTTTGCTCAGAATGAAGACAGAACTGTTACTCTTGATGAAGTTATCGTCAATGCTCCCAAGGTAATCAGCAAGGCTGACGGCCTGATGATATTTCCTACAGCTGCCCAGAAGAATGCCTCCAACAACGGTTATGGTCTTCTGCTGAAACTCTCGTTGCCCAACCTCCGAATTGATGATGTAGCACATTCGATAACAGCAATAGATGGCAGAGGCAGTGTGCAACTTAGAATCAATGGAATCATCGTCGGCAAAGAGGAAATGTTGGCACTTAATCCAAAACTCATAAGCAAAATTGACTTCATTGACAATCCTGGTGTGCGTTATGGTGAAAATGTAGCCTATGTCATCAACATTATCACCAAGCGCAATGACTCGGGTTATACATTAGGTGCTGACATCACTCCCACCCTCACTTCCTTGCAAGGTGATGGCACGATATATGGAAAATGGAATCATAAGAAAAGCGAGTTTACTGTCTCCTACAATTATAGTGGTTATAAATTGAATGGCACGAGGGTAACTGAGTTGGCACAATATACCTTGAGTAATGGTAGCATCCATACTATAGAGCGTGATGATGTTGAGACTCTCAGAAAAGCGCATAGTCATGATGTGAAGCTTACCTACAATCTGGCAGATTCTACAGCCTTTGTCTTTCAAGCATCCTTGAGTGAGAGTCTAAATAAAACTCCTGGCAATTATTCAATTAAAGACATTATTGATGGCACAAAGCGATATAATTCAACTAACAGAGAGAGCGGCAAATCCAATTCGCCTGTCCTCGATTTGTACTTCTTCCGCCAACTCACTCCGCGTCAATCAATCACAGCAAATGCTGTTGGCACTTACATCGCCACTAAGAGCAGCAATTACTACGATGAGGGAGCACCTTATCAATATGACGTGAGTGGCAAGACCGTCTCTGCTTTATCTGAAATAATCTACGAAAATCGACTGAAACCCTTCACATTATCTGCCGGAGTAAACTATCGCTACAAATACACGAAAAATGATTATACGGGCGATGCTTTCGCTCTGACTGAGTTGAAGCAGAATAATGTCTATGCGTTCAGCGAGATAAAAGGCTCGCTCAAGAATTTACGATATTCACTTGGTTTGGGAGCAAGCTACATCCATTACAATCAAAATGAGCACAACTACGACTTCTGGACTTTCCGCCCCAAGGCGACTCTGGCTTATAATATCATGAACGGGATGCTGCTAAGCTATACTTTCGAGATGAAAGACCGTGCTTCACGCATTGCCATGGTCAGCGATGCAACAATTCAAACAAACAGCATGGAATATACCGTGGGCAACCCCAATCTCAAGCCTAGTCGAGACATTGAACATGCATTGCGCCTGTCGTTTAACAATGACCGCTGGAGTGCATTTGCCGAAGGATTCTACCGGCATTGCAATAAACCCAACATGGCACTCTATGAGCGCACCAACGATGATAAGTTCATCTATACACAGATAAACCAGAAAGCTATTAACGTGTTAAATGTAATGGCATACGCTAGTTATTGGATTATACCCGAGAAGCTACAAGCTTATGTAAACGGAGGAATGATGCGTTGCTTCAACTATGGCTTTGAATATACGCATTGTTACACATCGTGGTTCTATTCGGCTGGTGTCACAGCCTATCTCGGAAAATTCACTTTACTGGCTTATGCTAACAATGGCTTTCGCTTCTTAGAGGGCGAAACTAAGGGATATAACGGAGCTAATACAATCTTGCAATGCTCCTACAACTATAAGGATTGGCAATTTTCACTCTCATGGTCAAATCCTTTCATCAATAACTACAAGTCTTCCGAGAGCGAAATTCTAAATCGGAATCTGTACAAGCACTTTGTTCATAATAATAGAGATTTTGGCAATAGCGTGTCACTTAACATATCATGGCGATTAAGCCGAGGCCGAAAACATAAGTCGGCCGATAAAACGATCAATCTAAGAGATACCGACAATGGTATCATCACCCGATGAGGGGAAGCTATTAAAAGATCATTGTTTGCCTTGTGGTATGGCTAATTTTCACACCCTAAAGTGTGAAAATGCTTGTTGTTTGCTTTTGGTCTGCAACATTTCACCCTTTAGTGTGCGTCTAATTCAAAAAAAACTATCTAAATTTGTACATAAATTTTATAAACCCGAAGGCTATGGAAAAGAGAATTGTTACCTTCTTAATGCTTATGGTATGCGCCATTGGTGCGATGGCACAGCAATATAGTGTTCAATGTCAAGTGAACGACAGCAAGGGCGAGGGTGTCCCTTTTGCCACAATCTACATTTATAATATAGGTGACACAACCAAGGTAGTGAGCAGTGGAGTGAGCGACGCCTTTGGCAATGTGAACCACCACCTCGCAAATCCTGGCAGTTACTTGATGCGTGTGCATTTTGTGGGGATGGCGACACAAAGCCGAACCTTCGAGATTAGTGCATCGTCGCCTGTTGCAAAACTTGGCACAATAGTTCTCAATACTGAATCAACTATGCTCAAAGAAGTGACTGTTAAAGCCCAACGCCAACTAGTGACCTCCGAGATTGATCGCCTCACCTACGATGTGCAAGCCGATGCCGACAGCCGCACCAGCAACGTGCTCGACATGCTAAGGAAGGTGCCTATGGTATCGGTCGACGGCAAGGATGATATTTTAGTGAAAGGCTCTTCTTCGTTTAAAGTGTATCGCAATGGTCATCCCGACCCTGCCTTGAGCGGCCAGAACATGAAGGATGTGCTCAAGGCAATCCCAGCCAGCACCATCAAGAAGATAGAGGTGATAACCGACCCTGGAGCAAAATATGATGCTGAGGGTACCGAGTCCATTCTCAACATCGTGACTGTGGGCGGCAGTGGCTCGTTTATGCAGGGCGTGATGGGCACGGTAAGTTTGGGTGTTGACAACACCGGTAGCCCCAATGCCAATGCAAGCGTCGTCACGCAGATTGGAAAAGTGGTGGCCTCGGTAAACTATGGCTACAATAATAAGAATCGCCACTACGACCACAACATCATGGAGAGCGAGCACACCTATGCCACTACGGGCAACTCATTGCATAGCCACAACGAAACTCGCGGCTCTTTCAATTTCCACTACGGCACCCTTAGTGCGAGTTGGGAACCTGACACGCTGAATCTCGTTTCGCTCTCGTTTGGCGGCTACTATTATGACCACCGTTCCGATGGTGTCAACAACGCTCGCATGACCGACCGCGATGGGAACGTCCTGTATCGCTACACTACCACCGGTCGTGTCCCCAAGAGTGGCTCCTATTACCTGCATGGGCGTGTCGACTACCAGCACACGATGCGCAATCCTGGAGAGATGCTGACCCTCAGCTACATGCTTTCTACCAGTCATAATAATCTAAAGAGCATCAGTTCATTCAGCGATATGCTCAATTGTCCATTCCCCTACACTGGACAAACCACCGACACCAAGGAGACCTTTGCCGAGCACACATTCCAGCTCGACTGGACTCGCCCATTCGCTAAGTATCACACTATTGAGACAGGACTGAAGTACATCAATCGCTTCAACACGAGCGAGGGAACTTTTGGATTTGATGGTGCGCCCGAGATGGATAACACCACGCTTTTCAACCACCGCACCCATGTGGCAGCCGCCTACTTGAGTTATCGTTTCAGTAAGGGCAACTGGGCGGCCCGAGCAGGACTGCGCTATGAGTATAGCCGCCTCAATGCCGAGTTCCCCGACGGTGTGCAGGCCAACTATCATCGCAACTTGAATGACTGGGTGCCCGACTTGAGTGTGCGATACAAGTTTAACGATGCGCATAGCCTCAAGATTAATTATTCCACAAGCATCCGTCGCCCAGGTATCAACTATTTGAATCCGGCTGTTGAGGAAGACCCCACAAGCCGCAAGTTTGGCAACCCTCACCTCGGCAGTTCGCTCAACCATTCAATCAGCATGACTTATATGAAGATTGGCGGCAAGCTAACCTTCAACCTCAGCCCCAGCATCTCGTTCAGCAACAACCGCATAACCAGAATTCAGTACACCGATGGCGATGTGCTGGTTTCGACCTATGCCAACACGCTCAAGAGCCGCTACTTTAACCTAAGTGGTTTCATGCAGTGGGCGATTGGTCCAACCACAAGTTTCACACTCAATGGCAGCGTAGGGCATTACAACTATGAGAGCAGTGACCTCAACTTGAAAAACAATCGATGGGTGGCGTTCTACTATGCACAGATCACTCAGCAGCTGCCCTGGAAGTTGCGGTTTGCTGCAACCTTGAGCGGGCGCAGTGGCGGCATCAATGGTCTCTATGGTCACCACACAGGCACTATGTACTATAACTTTAGCCTCCAGCGCTCATTCCTCAAGGACGACCGCCTCACGGTGCACCTAAGCACTGCTAACCTCTTCAATTCCAGCAAGTACAACAAGATTACCATGTACACTACCCATGGCGACTACACAGGTCGGGACCGTGCTTGGCAGTTTATGCGTGAGTTCAGGATAACCGTGACCTACCGTTTTGGCTCCCTCAAGGCGGGCGTGAAGAAAACCAACAAGACCATCCAGAATAACGACCTCGAGGGCGGTTCGGGACAAGGAGGTAATTGATGGAATAGAACTATTATTGCACCAATACTGAACACCTGATTTTTTCAGTTAAAAGCCTTATTAATAGTTCGTGATAAGGGCTAAGATTTCGGGCAGAGCCATTGAACAAAAAATGCTTTACAAAGCCTATTTTATAAAATCTTTGCTATCTTTGTAACGAAAAATATATGGATTGTGTCAAAAGCAAGGATTATATCAGTAAAACTGACCAAGAGAACAGGCTTATTATCACAACGTTAGGTTATGAAAAACAAACTATTTATAATTATCATGACTTTGATGTGCTCATCATTTGTGTGTGCAGCACAAAACTTGATGCTCGACACCGAAGTGCCCGACACATCAATCGCTGTTATAGGATATTTTTGCAAAAATGACAGCATGATGTTCCGTAAAACCTACTCCAAAATTAAGGTCGAAAAGGGTGACACAATTGTTGATGATGCGTATACCGAAGACTTTTTAATTGTGGTAACCGATTCAACAAGCACTGGTTATAAAATGAAATTAATACCAGTAGCTTTTGATTACAGTGAGGAATCCGACTCGATACACCGCATTATGCAGGTAAAACTTAGTGAGCTATCTAAAGATTTAGTGTGCGAGTTCACTACCGACGAGATTGGCAGGGTGCAAAATATTATCAACTGGAGGGAGATACGCGACAAGATGAAGGTGGGAATCAAAGGAATGTGCGACACACTTTACAGCACCGTTCCCTTCTTGAATGATGTCATGCCTCGCAAGCAAGTAGAAAACACATTGTTGTTGAGATTCTCAACCGAACAAGGTGTTCGTGAGGCTTATAACGAACTTAATGAACTATTTGGCCTGCATGGCAATATATTTGATATTGGTGACTCCGAAATTGACACTCAAGCCAACGGTTATCCTATGCATGTCACGGCAAGTATTGGATATAATCCTATTGAGAATGAAGATAATGACTTTGATGGTGATTATTCAATCCTAAGCTATTCAGTCACAACAGTGCCCATTGAAGATATGCTTGATTTGGGACTTGGCAGCATGGGATTGATGATGACTGATGCCATAAGCGACTCGCTTGCCAATCACCGCAAAGAAATGCTTGACTCTATCACTGCTGCCATGCCCGATGGGAACAAGAATATCAAGATCATCAACGAGGAATATTACAGTTACTTCTTTAATGGATGGCCCAAAGAATGCTACAACCAGAAAACAAGTGGCTATGGCTTGGGAGAGCGCATTGAGACAACACACATTGAGTGGACCATGTGTCGCTGGAGCCTTGTAATTCCTCAAGACGAAGATCAACCATCGCACAATATTTAGCGCTACAAACCATAAAGTTATACCGTTCATTCTTAGCTTGCCATAATTTGGTGAGCTCTTTCGTCTATTAACAAAACTTTTCTTCTTTTGATGTGTAACCCAACGCAAAAGCACTATGATTGACACACCACAACTGGCTCAACCGATTTCCTCATTAAAGAATCCCGATAATAAAAAAATAAGGGCAACCTGTTAATCAACAAGCTGCCTTCATTTTGCGGAAAGAGAGGGAATTTATGTATTCCTCTTTTTTTAGGCAACAATAACTGATTTTCAAATAGTTACATCTTTGATTATTGCCGTTTTTGGTCGTTTTTCGCTTATTACCGTCCCTATATCGCCCCAGCACGAAGACCTTTTAGCTCGCTGATAAACTGTTAACAAACTCTGATTATTTATTATAAAGTTACATTTAATTATTTGTTCTCTTTTAAGAAAGCACAGTATTCCTCCAATGATTTTTTCATAACCTCTTTAGGAATTAGTTTGCGCTGATACTCGGCTATCATTGTTGGACTTAATGATCGGCTCAATGTATATTCCACCATGCTCCTGTCGGCCGAAGGACAAAGAATAATGCCAATGCTCGGATTCTCATTATCTCGTTTCACATCACGATCCAGTGCTTCGAGATACATATCCATCTTACCCACAAACTCAGGCTGAAAATCAACTGCCTTCAGTTCTATCGCCACCAAACATTGCAAAGCTCGATGGAAAAACAACAAGTCGATTCTTTTTGTGGAACCACCTACTTGTACTCCAAATTCACTCTCAATGAACAAAAAATCTTTGCCCAACTCTAAAATAAACGCTTTCATGTGCTCAAGCAAACCTTTGTGTAAATGGTGCTCATTATGCTTTTGGGGCAAATTGAGAAAGTCGACAACCGCTTTGTCTTTGAGCATAAACTCCGATTGAGGATAATCAGCTAGCAGTTTGGGCGACAACATTTTTTCCTTGTCCATTAATGACGAGAAGGTCTGATTAATAATGCAACGACGCAACTCCTCAGTCTTCAGACCTTGATGCCGAGCGTATAGCATATAGAATATACGCTCCTCATCATTGCGACAGCGGTTCATGATTTCCACATGATTGGTAAACGTTGTAATTGTTAATAATGCTGGAATTTGTTTGTTATTCGTTGTTTCTAATTGTGCAGTTGGCAACTGCACAATTGTGGTATCTTGAATTTGTGCAGTTGGCAATTGCACAAATTCATTGATATTTAATTGTGAAATACGGTCAATGAATATAGGTCGGCTATAAACATCATAAAATTTTACCATGTTATAAAGATTCCTTTTGCTCAAACCTCGTCGCCTTGGATTTTGCCGTTTTAGATAGTCTGCTAAGTCACCGACAACTTTCGTCCCCCATCGGGCAGACTTAAGTTGCAGTGAAATATATTGACCTATTTCCCAATACATCTGCAATGCTGTTGTATTAACCATAGCTATTGCTGATGAGCGATACCTCTCAATCAACGAGTTGACAAACTCGAATTGAGTTTCCAGTTCGGACTGGTTAGGAACAATAGTGATGTTTTCTGCCATAATCTCTATGCTTTTAATGCCACAAAGGTACAAACAATAGACTTAATAAATTAGTTTTTCTGAAAAATAAAGCATCAGTTTATTTCCACTTATTCAAAAAAATTTCTTCTTTTGTTTGAAAAGTGGGGGGTGATGTGTTATATATATGTAAAGTTAGTAATTTTGTCGGCAACTTACGAGATTTGTAAATGAATATTGACGCATTTGAACTGATAGCTCCACAGCTGAGGACTGCTGCTATAAATAAAGCGACAGCAATGGGCCTCGACTATGACGAGTCGCAAGACATCGCCCAGGAGACGCTGTTGCGACTATGGCAGATGCGTGACGACAGTCGGCTCTACAATCCTGTGGGTTTTGCCGCAGTGATTGCACACCGATTATCGCTGAACCACTTGCGTCGCAAGCCTCCGCTTCCGTTAGAGAGCGAGGAGCCCGCAAGTCAGACCAATCCATCGCCGTTGGACGAAATCATACAGCAAGAGGACGTGCATTGGCTCGAACAGAAAATCAAGGAGCTGCCATCCACCCTGCACGCAGTGTTGAAAATGCGTCAGGAAGAGCGATACTCCAACCAGCAGATTGCAACTCTGCTCGGAATAAAGGAAGACAGCGTGAGCACATTGCTCGCAAGAGCACGAAGGCAACTTATGGAACAAATCAAGCAACTACGCAGAGAACGACAATGAAACCATATTCACGACATCAGATAGAGGCTTTGCTCGACAAATTCATGGCGGGCAAGACCTCCATTGAGGAGGAGTCGTTGCTGAGCCAATATTTCAGTACGGCTCACGACGTGCCAGCCGAATGGGAAGATTATCAGGCTTTGTTCGGCTACATCGACCGTGGGCTGGAAGGAGACTTGCTTCCCGAAACATCCTCACCATCACATCGCAAGTGGCTTTGGTGGATTCCCGCAGCGGCAGCGGCAATCGTGGCACTCGTTTTCGGCTTTAAAGTTTTAAACAAACCCGAAACCACACAGCCTATTTCATCGCCGATAATCGCTCAAAAGGCAGAACCAAAAGATGAGACGATTGACCAGAAAACCGGCAATCCTCATGAGGCTGAGAACGAATCAGCTGACAAAAACATTTCTGCACCTACTAAAGCAGACGTCGTTGCAATCAAGCAACAATCGAGAAAACAAAAGCATTCTTTGACTGTCTCACATCATGAGGCACAAACCAATCTGATAGAACAGAACGAACGGCTTTTGCAAGAGAACGGGCGGCTACAACGCGAACTTGAAGAACTGAACCAGCGAGCCATCATCATCGACATGGAAGCCATGGGCTACCAAGCCGTGAAGGACGAGTCCGGCTCAATAATTTATGTGGATATGCAACAAGAGATAGATAATCAATTCAACAACCAATCAACTAACATACCAGGATTATGAAAACAAAGTATATTATCATTGCACTGACATTGTTCATCGCACCTGCGGTGACGGCACAAGATTATTTCGCTAAGTTGAGATATTACTTTGGAGATAATTCACCCATCGTCAACCAACAGAATACGCTGAAGGTTCACAACACCTTTTCCAACCCCGAGAACGGGGAGAAAGAAGGCGAGCTCACAATCTATAAATTTGTATTGCCTGAATCTGACGTCAGTTACACCGACAGCGTGAGAGTGCAGTATGAGGCCATCAGCCAAGCGATGGACGATGGCAAGATTCCCAGACGCGGCATCTACACTCTTTGGAGCATCACCGGCAATAAAGACCGTTCTTATACTGGGTATCGCTTGTATCATAATAAAAGCGAGTTCACACTTGTGGGAACTGAATCCGACAACTGCTACACAGTAGGACTGATCAACGAGGATGACACACAGTTCAGAACTACTTACACCATAGAGTGGAGCGAAATGTCAGATGGCGGAGTCACAGGTAGGCTGATCACCACATACGCACCCATAAAACCACAAATAGAATCTCCCACAGTTACCCCACCTTTAGAGCAAAAGAACGATAACAAAATGTGGATGAGAAAACTGTTCTTTTATCTTGACAAGCTCAAAGACGGCGAATCTCTGTATCTATCCGGGCTTTACTCATTGGCGAAAGACTGTGCCATGCTCGACCATGACGATTTAAAGGTAGCAATCGGTCAAATCAAACTCACAAAATCAGAGTTGGAGCGAAAGCACAAAGACGATTCAAGTATTCTCCTTCTGAAACAAGTCATTGAAATACTTGAAACAAGTTGGTAATTCAATCTAAACAGGAAGCACTCTTAACCATATAATTTTATAACACCGTTTATGTGACCAAGATCATGTAAACAGCCATAACTATGTCTATTTATCAAAAAACTCACCAATATGAAAGCAAGACTTTATTCATTTGCAATCAGCATTTTAACTTGTCTTTCGGCTGCAAGTCAAGTGAATGACGACAGTACAAATGTCGTAACCGCCGATAGTATAAATGTGCTGCTTCAAGAGGTCTCAGTCATCGCTCCTAAAGCGGTTATCCACAGAGACGGATTGAACTATTCAATCAGCAATCTGTCGGGCACTCATATTGGAGAGGCTGGCACTCTTTATGACATGCTCGGATGGACTCCTGGCATTGTGACCTACGACATCAACAACATAAAAACAGGAGGATCGATGAGCGTTGGTGCAATTTATATCAACGAGCAGAAAGTTGCAGACCGAAACATACTGCTGTCCATACCATCCAGCCAAGTCTCCAAAATAGAGGTAATCCGTGACCTTGGGGTGAGGTATTCCACAGAATCGGGGGCAGTGATAAAGATAACGCTTAAAAAGCAGCTCAAAGACTACATTGGTGTATCTGTAACCAACAATCTTGAAATACGTCGGCGTGTGTCAGATGACGGCTGGGTCAATCTCAGTGGCAAGTACGGCAAGTTCTCGTTCTCGGGGTCGCTGGTAGGCCAATATACAAACCATAAAATCTATGGCAATGGCGGGACGACTATATTCAACACTGATGGTGAACCAGCCTACAGCGATGTTTTTGATTCTGAATACACCGCAATAAAGACTGGCCCGTTATGGAATGTCGGACTGAACTATCTGGCAAAGCCAACACTTAATTTCATACTCCAATACTCAGGCAACTCTACCAACGTGGATTTCAAGGAACATAAAATTCATCAACTATCAATGAATGACGTTGAAGCAACCCTTGACGAAAACACGGTTATCCCGTATCGCAAATCATCAGGGCACAATTTAACCTCAGGTATGACATACTTCTCCCCATCTGGTCATTTCTTCAATCTAACTCTCAGTTATTCCCATCAGAACAAAGGTGAGACACAGTTGATTGACATCCTTAACACTACTGACAACATTCTCACCTCAAAGAATATCGCCAGCAACTCGAAGTATGACTTGCTAGACGCGGAAACAAACTGGCGCTTCTCGCATAAAGGCAATGACTGGGGATTAGGATATAATCTTAGTATCATTAAAAACTCTTATGACTTCATCAATGACGGTATCGGGCAACCAACCATCAGAAAGGATTACACTAACATCCTTTACGGCTCATGGGGTCGCAAAATAAACAAGCTGAGACTTGACTTGGGGGCGAGACTGATGCACAACATCACAAAGTTGATACAATCATCAACAGCCAGCGACAAGCACACATTGGTTTTACGTCCATATATCAGCTTGAAATACAATATAGCGGACAACTACTCCATTGGCACATATTACACGATGTTTGTCGGTTATCCCACAATATCGCAACTCAATCCGGCTGTGGTATATAGCGACACTTTGCATTACGATAAAGGAAATGAAAATCTTGAAAACGTCTATACTCACAAACTGGCATTCTTCGCCAATATCAAAGATGTCTCGCTTGGCGTTGACCTCAAAAGAATCAACAAAATGATAGTCACTGGTTCATTTCCCTATGGTGAGAATGGTGCTATCATAGACCAGCCTATCAACAGTTTGTTTAGTAACGATGTAACTTTTAAAGTGTCCTACTCAACGAGTATCGGCAAACTGAGGATTGACCCGGAGATTGAGTATAGCTATCAATTCACGAAGTTGCCCGACATTAGCGGAATGATTAACAAAGAATTTGGACAGCACAATATCTACGTCTCATGCGATTTGAGTTATAAGTTTTGGAAAACTGCCGAAGCTTTCAGTAGGTTCTCTTATCAAAGTCCATGGTATGACAGCAATATGAGAATTGGCAGAACTTTGAGATTGAACATCGGCATGAGCAAGACGTTTCTTGACGGCAGACTGCGCACAGCCATTGAACTGACCGACCTTATCGGAGAGGCGGTAACACCACGCTGGAGCATAGACTTCTCCAATATCAAGCAATGGCAGCGCAACAGGTATGACACACGAGGCGTTAAACTCACCATCCGTTACACATTCAACAGCGTGAACACGTCATTCCGCAACGCACAAATCAACAAAAGCAGTGACGGACGTGTGGACTAACAATTATTATTAGTTATAACTCAACGACTTTTTTAGCTATTTTCGTCCCTATAGCGTCCCGTGATTTCAAGAAAAACAAGGCAACAAACTGATTGTCAGTTTATTGCCTTGTTTTTGCGGAAAGAGAGGGATTCGAACCCCCGGTGCCTCTCGGCACGCCGGTTTTCAAGACCGGTGTAATCGACCACTCTACCATCTTTCCGAATTCAGCTTCTTGCGCTCAAGAAACCTGCCAAAAACCATGCTTCCGATTTTTGACGGGTGCAAAGTTACAAACATCTTTTAAATCCTGCAAGCAAAATGCCATTTTTTTGTCAAAACATTGTCATTTTGGCCGTTGTTGATAACTTGTTTGGTGATTTTTTAAAATAATAATAGTTAATATTAAAATATTTCTGTAACTTTGTAGGTTAATAATTAGTATCACGCATAATAATAACAATTAATTATATTGACACAATGAAATTCAACATTCAAAGCAAACTGTTATTAACTCACTTGCAGGCAGTGAGTAAAGTGGTAAATTCTAAGAACACCATCTCAATCTTGAACAACTTCTTGTTCAACCTCAATGGCGACACACTCATTATCACAGCAAGCGATCAGGAGACCACTCTCACCACACATGTGGAGGTGACCAACGCACAGGGTAGCGGCAAGTTTGCTGCTGGAGTCAAGGAATTGCTCGACATGCTCAAAGAACTCCCCGATCAGGGACTCACTGTCGACATCAACGACCAGAACCTTGCCATCACTATCACCTACATGAACGGTGAGTTCAACTTCATTGGCATGAATGGCAACGAGTTCCCCGTCAAGGCACCAAGTGAGGACGACGCCAAGGTTCTCATACTTCCTGCCGAGAAGGTCACTCGTGGCATACAGCAGACGGTCTTTGCCGTTGGCACCGAGTCGCTACGACCCATGATGATGGGTATATATTGGGACATCAAGCCCAATGAGATTGCTTTCGTCTCCACCGACACACACAAGCTGGTGCGATTCCGCGAACTTAACCTTGAAACCGGCATGGAGCAGTCGTTTATTCTGCCAACTAAGCCTGCCACTATCCTCGCAAGCATCCTCGACAAGCAAGAGGGCGACGTGAAAATCACTATCGACTCCAAGAGTGCGACTTTCGAGAGCACCGACTACACACTCTCATGCCGATTTGTGAATGGTCGTTATCCCAACTACAACTCGGTTATCCCACAAGACAACGAGTTCACTCTCACCATCGACCGCATGACAATGCTTGCTGCCATCAAGCGTGTGTCGGTAACAGCCAGCCCAGGTGGTCTTGTGAAATTCGACCTCAAGGAGAACCAAATCCACCTTGCAACTCAAGACATCGACTACTCTAAGTCGAGCGAGGAGGTCGTTGCTTGCGACTACACTGGAGCCTCAATGCTCATCGGCTTCAACGACGAGAACATTATCGATGTGCTCAACAACATCGACAACGACATGGTCACTCTCGAGCTCATGGATCCATCGCGCGCCGGCATCTTCAAGCCCGCCGAGCAACGTGAAAACGAAGACCTGCTCGTGCTGCTCATGCCCATGATGGTGATTGGCTAAACATAATAGAGACATCATGCAACTCAACCTGAAACGACCCATCATCTTCTTCGACCTTGAAACTACAGGGTTGAACATCACTAAGGACCGCATTGTTGAAATATCTATAATCAAGGTGTTCCCCGACGGCCACGATGAGGAAAAGACACGGAGGCTCAATCCCGAAATGCACATCCCCGAGCAAGCCAGCGCGGTGCATGGCATCCACGATGACGATGTGAAGGACTGCCCCACTTTCAAGCAGGTGTCGAAGAGCCTTGCACAAATCTTTGAGGGATGCGACATCGCTGGATTCAACAGCAACCGCTTCGACATTCCTTTCCTTGCGCAAGAATTTTTTAACGCAGGCATCAAGATGGATTTCAACAAGTGCAACTTTATTGATGTGCAAACTATCTTCCACAAGATGGAACCCAGAAATCTTGTTGCTGCCTATAAGTTCTACTGCGACAAGGAGCTCGAAGGGGCTCACTCGGCCAATGCCGACACTCGTGCCACCTACGAGGTCCTCAAAGCGCAACTCGACCGCTATAGCGACCAGTTGCAAAACGATGTTGAGTTTCTTGCAAGCTACTCAAGCCACAACCGCAACGTTGATCTCGCAGGACGAATCGTGCGCAACGACGACAATGTGGTTGTATTCAACTTTGGCCAGCACAAGGGCGAGAGCGTTGAAGATGTACTCACCAAGACTCCGCAATATCTCGATTGGATTCTCAAGCGCGACTTCCCCGAGGAGACCAAGAATGTGCTCAACGAAATCTACATCAAGATGAAGCAACGCAACAATCCCGGCACAATTCAGTTCAAGTGAGAAACAACAATTCACAACATCTGATCTCTGACATCTAATCTCTAAAATCTTTTTGAATGTTGAAAGATAAAAACATAATTGTGGGAATCACTGGTGGCATCGCTGCCTACAAGACCGCCTCGCTAGTACGCCTCTTTGTCAAGGCTGGTGCTAACGTGCAAGTGATTATGACGCCCAACGCTCGAGAGTTCATCACGCCTGTTACACTCTCAACACTGAGCGGCAAGCCTGTCATCAGTGAGTTCTTTACTGCCAACACCGGTCAATGGAACAGCCATGTCGACCTGGGACTTTGGGCCGACGCTATGGTCATTGCGCCTGCAACTGCTTCGACCATTGCTAAGATGGCTAACGGTGTCGCCGACAACATGCTCGTCACCACCTATCTCTCGGCCAAGGCACCTGTTTTCATTGCTCCAGCCATGGATCTCGACATGTTTAAGCACCCAACCACCAAGCGAAACCTTGAACTGCTAAAGAGCTATGGAAACCACATCATCGAGCCTGCGGCTGGTGAGCTGGCAAGCCACCTCATTGGCAAGGGTCGCATGGAAGAGCCTGAAAAGATTTTCGAAGTTCTTGACCGCTTCTTTGAGAAAGGGCAAGACCTGGCAGGCAAGCGAGTGATGATTACCGCAGGTCCCACCTACGAGAAAATCGACCCGGTGCGTTTTATTGGCAATTTCTCATCAGGGAAAATGGGATTTGCTCTCGCCGAGGAGTGTGCAGCTCGAGGTGCCGAGGTAACGCTAATTGCTGGTCCCGTAGCTCTCAACACATCGTCGCCCGCCATCCACCGCATCGACGTGATGAGCGCGCAACAAATGCACGACGCAGCCATCAGCGAGTTTGCCACCAGCGATGTTGCAATATTGTGTGCCGCTGTTGCCGACTACACAGTTGAGAACGCCCTCGACCACAAAATCAAGCGTGAAAAGGACGAAATCCCCGTCATCCGCCTCAAGAAGAACCCCGATATCGCCAAAGCGATAGGAGAAATAAAGAAGCCTGGTCAGGTAACTATAGGGTTCGCCCTCGAGACCGACAATGAAGTAGAGAACGCTAAGGGCAAATGCCAACGCAAAAATTTCGACTTCATAGTTCTTAACTCCCTACAAAACAAAAACGCAGGTTTCCAAGTCGACACCAACGTCATCACCATCATCACCAGCGATGGCAAGGCATTGGAATACCCCTGCAAACCCAAAACCGAGGTCGCCAAAGACATAGTCGACGCCTTGGTCAAAGATTATTTAAAATAGAATCAACAATCTTTATATAATAAAGCTTCCAAATACCACGGCTCCACCGTGGTATTTTTGTGCCAAAACCTTGACCTAAATCAAAATCTTTGAAAAAAGTCATGTTTTGCTGCCGCATTTAGTGGAAGATTGCGTCTACCTATTATAAACGCGGCATATCTCCAACCTTATCACCCAACAATGACCCTTGGCAACGTGAACTATATCGCTATTATCAACAACACATCCATCACCCTGCTTAATCCTTGAAAAAACGTGCTACACTGTTGTGATGCGCGTTTTTCTTAATCCTTTAAATTGTAGTACAATTTTTTATTGTCCAATACGTTATTATATATAATGTAATAATATATTTATCATTGGGAGAAAACGACTAAATTGCTTGTAATGAGAAGTATTAGAAGAATATTACTACTTGCCGTGGCATCGTTAGCTGGCCTTGCCGCAACAGCGCAGGAGCTGAACTGCACTTTTGAAATCGACTCTAAGAAGGTGAAGATTGCCAACAAGGATATCTTCAACACCTTGCAAGAGGCCGTGAATGAGTATCTCAACACAACTGTGTGGACCGACGCTCAATTTGCGACCAACGAGAAAATTCAGTGCAAGATGTTCCTCAGCGTTGCCGAGTACGACGAATCCACAGGTAAAATGAAAGGCGAGTTGCAGGTGCAGAGCACACGACCCGTCTACAACAGTTCCTACACCACCACGCTCATCAACTTTCGCGACACACGCATTGAGTTCATCTACGACAACAACGAGCAGCTTGTCTACAACGAGCAGGAAATGCAGAGCAACCTCACTGCAATTCTTAACTTCTACGCACTCTTTGTCATTGCACTCGATTTCGACTCGTTTGCTCCCAATGGAGGCGACCCTTACTTCGAGAAGCTCGACAACATCGTGCGAATGGCACAAAGTTCGGGCGAGAGCGGATGGAAAGCTTTTGAGGACAGCAAGAACCGTAGCTCTATTCTTAGCGCCTATACCGACAAGCAGACCAACGCCATTCGAGAGGTCTTCTACAACTACCATCGCATGGGGCTCGACCAGATGGCAACCAGCGTTGACAAAGGTAGAGCCATGATCACACAACAGCTCGAAACGCTTAAGAGCATCTACGATGTAGCACCAATGTCCGTATGCCTTTCTATGTTCAAGGATGCAAAGATGGACGAACTCGTCAACATCTACTCCAAGGCCAATAGCTCCGAGAAAGAGAAGGTATATGAACTTCTTTATCCACTCTATCCCACCGAGACCGACCGCTTGAACCGAATCAAGAACACCGAGGCTAAATAACCATTACCACCTCTCTGCAATTCTTATCATTCATATCACTCTTAATCACTCCTATCCTATCCAATCCTAAATAATGCTCAAGCGATTATCTATCTCCAACTACGCTCTCATCGACCAGCTCAACATCGATTTCGATCAAGGCCTCACCATTATCACAGGTGAGACGGGTGCAGGAAAATCCATCATCTTGGGAGCTTTGGCACTAATCTTGGGAGAGCGAGCCGACTCCTCTTCTATTCGCAACAAGGAGCGAAAAACAATCGTGGAAGCCTCTTTCAACATCAAGGACTACAACCTCAAGAGCTTCTTCATCGACAATGAACTCGATTACTACGACGGCGAGCTCATAGCACGACGCGAAATCAATCCCAACGGGCGATCACGCGCCTTTGTCAACGACGGGATAGTGGCACTAGCCACTCTTAAAGAGCTCATGACACGCCTGGTCGACATCCATTCGCAGCACAGCAACATGCTCCTATCGCGACCTGCTTTCCAGCTATCGATTCTCGACAACATTGCCGGCCACCACGACGAGATTTCCAACTACCACAACGCCTACACACAATACAAGGCCACCGAGCAGCAACTCAACGATCTGCGCAACAACTATGAGCGCAACCGCAGCGAGGAAGACTACCTGCGCTTCCAGCTCGATCAGCTCAGTGAAATCAACCTCAAGCCCAACGAGGACAAAGAACTCGAGCAGCAGCAACGGCGGCTGGCCAATGCCACAAGCCTCAAGGAAGACCTGTGGAAAATCATCAACGTCCTCAATGGCGACGACAACTCACTGCTCGACCAGCTGAAGGACATTCACAGCACACTTGCCTCAGCCGAGCAAAATCTCGACGAGGTGGCAGGCATGAGCGAGCGAGTGAGCAATGCATTAATCGAGCTCAAGGACATCGCACAGAGCGTTTCGGCTATCGAGGAAGACCTCAACGACGACCCAGCAGCTTTGCAGCAAGTCGAGGAGCGGCTCAACGCCATCTATTCGCTTGAGCGCAAACACAACGTCAAGTCGGCCAACCAACTGCTTGAGGTCCTTGACCAATATCAGCAGCGCCTCAATGCCATCGACTGCAGCGAGGAGCGCATCATCGCCATGCAGCAACTGCTCGAGGAGCAGCACCATGAAGCCGCACAACTGGCAGCAGCCATCAGTGCCAGCCGCAAGAAGGCTGCGCAAGTTTTTGCAGCAGCATTAGAGCCACTCGCCCACAATCTGGGCATGAACAATTTGCAGTTTCACATCGATTTCAAGACCGTGGATCTCAACGCCAGCGGATGCGACGCCATCGAGTTCCTATTCGCTTTCAACAAGAATCAGTCGCTCATGCCTGTCAAGGACACAGCCTCGGGTGGCGAAATTTCAAGGCTTATGCTCTGCATCAAGTCCGTGATTGCACGTTCCATGAACCTGCCCACAATCATCTTCGACGAGGTCGACACAGGCGTCTCAGGCGAGATTGCCAACCGCATTGGCGACATGATGGGCGACATAGCACGCAACATTCAGGTCATAGCCATCACACATCTGCCGCAAGTCGCGGCCCACGGCAGCAGCCACCTGCGAGTGTTCAAGACCGACACCCCAACCCACACCCTCACCAGCGTGCAGCGCCTCAACCACGAGCAGCACGTCATTGAAATAGCACGCATGCTCAGCGGCAGCGAGGTCAACCAAGCAGCTCTCGACAATGCACGCGCGCTCATCCACAGCAACATGAACAAAGTCCCATCTGTTGCCACGACTTCACAACCTGAACAAGCTTAATATTTACATATATGGACACCATCTTCGGACTTCACGCCATCATCGAGGCCATCGAGGCCGGTAAAACCATCGACAAGCTCCTGCTCAAGAAAGACCTGAGCGGCGACCTGGCACGCCACCTCATCAACCTGGCACGCGAGCGCAACATCATCATCCAGCGAGTACCCATCGAGAAGCTCAACCGCATCACGCGCAAGAACCATCAGGGAGCAATCGCCATGCTCGCAGCTGTCACCTACTACCACGTCGATCAAGTGCTGCCTGCCGCATTCGACGAGGGCATGAATCCCTTCTTCGTCGTGCTCGACGGCGTGACCGACGTCCGCAACTTCGGAGCCATAGCACGCACATGCGACTGTGCCGGTGTCACAGCTATTGTCATCCCCGAGAAGGGCAGCGTCAGCGTCAATGGCGACGCAATCAAGACCTCAGCAGGAGCACTCAACTACATCCCTGTCTGCCGCGAGCCAAGCCTCACCGAGGCCATCACCTATCTCAAGCAGAGCGGATGCCGCATCATCGGCACCAGCGACAAGAACTCCGTGGGCTACACCCACTGCGACTACACTGGACCAGTAGCCCTCATCCTTGGCTCCGAGGGCAACGGCATGTCACGCGACGTCATGCAGCTGTGCGACACACTCGTGGCCATCCCCGAGTTCGGAAACATCAATTCACTCAACGTCTCAGTGGCTGGCGGCATCATGATGTACGAAGTAGTGCGCCAGCGCCTCGCCGACGGCCAGGGCGTACGATAATTTCACCATGACAAAGGGTCCATACTGATGAAAAGAAAGCCGCCAGTTCACATAGAAAAAACCGACGGCTAAAGAAGAAAGTAACGTATAGTAGTAGTAAGTTAGTTTAGCGCATAGGAGTAATCGATTCAAACGAATTATCGTCATAGAAAATCATGATATTCACAATCTGGCGCTGACCGCCAGCCGCGGGTTGACCACCACGATTCACATTCCTGGCTATGCTCTGCAACGCATCGTTCAGCGCAGCAGCTCCACTGTTCGACGGTGACGTGTTGCCTTCACTGAAGCTTATCGTGCGTTGGCTGCGAGCCACCTGTGAGCCCGCCACGCCACCAGCCATCATGCCAGCATCGTGTGGAGTTTTGGACAAGTTTTGCACTTCACGATTTTCAGCCAAACTGGAGCCATGAGAAACCAACATTTCGCCGTCGCCAAACATTAGCCACATAATATTCAACGAAGGATACGCCGCATGTATCTTCGAGATCACCTCATCGCTCACCTTCTTGTTGCGCCCATTCAGCAACTGCGACAACGTCGGGCGAGGTATCTCGCACGTGTCGGCAAACTGCGAATTGCTGATGCCGTTTTGCTCCAAAAACACTTTTAAGCGCGAAATTATGTCCATAATGCGATTAACATTTACAAATTTTTCGTTTGCAAATTTAGAACATACTGTTGAAAAAAACAAATTTTTAATCAGAAATCTCAAAATTTACATTTTAAATTCTTGAAAACACAGTTCTGAATCCTAATTTCACACACAATGCAATTTAGTTAAACTAAAAGTTTATAGTTAATACCACATTTCGTTATATATCACCACATTTAGTATCACAAAATCACCCAAACCACCAGCAATCGAGCCTCAAAGCCACAAAACGTCAACAATCACCCCATTTTGTGATGGCTAAAATTCTGATTCCCACCATAATATAGCGATTGCAAACAATTGTTAATTCGCAATTTATTTGGATTTGCAAACTTTAAAAATGCAAATTGCCAAAACCACATCATCGCCCGAGCGCAAAATTTCGATTTCCCAGGGCAAAATTCGCAGTTCACGATTGCAAAGCGCACCCCATCCAGGCCTGTTCCGTTTGGTAAACAAGCGATGGTAATCTTACCATTTTGATGCTAAATCCAAATTCTTGGGCAAAAAATCCACCTCGCCCCACCCAGCCAGCGAATATTTCATTCTCAAGGACTTAAAATCACGTTAATTTCACCCCACAATCACCCCAAATCACCGATTATCAGTAGCTTTTGAGCACAACACCCCATCAGCCACTTTTTCCCGAAAAAACGCCCCAAAAAGCACAAATTCCACCCATTTTCCGCACTAAAACACCCCTTCGAGCCATTACCATCGCCCTCTTTCACGCCATTTCAGCACCCTCAGGGCCAATCATCACCCCACGTCAGCATTTTTCTGGCCTCCATCCCCCCCCCTCCCATCCATCATGCGGCGCATTCCAAGTGTCGCAAGAAAGGCACACCATCATCTCATCACAACCAGCCATCACCCAGCCTCAAGCCACCGCCCTATCCCACCCCACAATTTTTAAGCCCACACATCGCAACGCTCAAAAATATCCAATTCTCACGAAGATAAAAAAATTAGGAGACCACCCAAAATACGACTTTTGGACCAGTCCCCAACCATGCGTTCACAACCACTTTTCTCCCTGTCACGACTCGTCGTCACGAGCACCCATCACGCTGTAGTGAACACCACCGCGCTTGCCGCACTCGTAGCCCACAGGGCTCCGGCCATCAATCACAAGGTCGCGAGCAAACATTGGCTCGCCCTCGATAATCACACCGCAATAAAAAGTGTTGCCAGGCTGCAGCCGGGTGCGCTCCGAGCTCTCCACCACAAACTGCTCATTACCCAAATATCTTATCACGCACACACGCCCAGGCTGCCATGTGAGCTGCACGCGATCGTTCACCTTAAGATCAACCCCCGGGCGCAGCCACTCACCCAGCACAGGGCGGCTCGAGTCGCCAGCATCGCCATCACCATGCGACTGCACAAAGTGAGCATAGTTGCCGTAGCCCACAAACCGCGCCAGCACGTCGAGCGTGTGAAGCCGAGGACGCACTTCACTCGACACGTAACCCCAGCAGCGCTTTAGCGTTGTCACGCTCACGCCCTCACCCATCTGCAACAGCTGGCCATTCAGCCATTCAAAGTCGCGAGGCGACAGCATCTGCCGGCCACACATCTTCTCCACCTGCTCCAGCAGGCCACCAATAATCTCCTGGTTGTAATATTTCTCTGCTTTCATGCCACAAATTTAAACAAAATTACACCACTACACAACAAAATCCGCCGCCGCAACACAAAAAAATCAGCCCAAAATGCAAATGAACCAAAATGAACAGACAATGAACCAAAATGAACACAACAATTTGATACTCAGACTATTGCAAATCCAAAAAACATATTATAACTTTGCAATCGAGATTTACACCAATTTAAAACCAAAACAATGCCACTGGCCACCAAAATACAACCTTTCCGCCCAATGTGTCACACTAACACATTGAGCCACAGCATTTTACCCCCCCCCATTTTGGCCCAAGGCATTTAATCCCCCTCACCAATCCCCATCCCCCACAAAGCACAGCCCACCCTAATGGCGGCCTGTGCCAACCCAGCTTACACCTATATTATATATAAACACAAAAGGACCAAGCCGAAAATCCTAAAAAAGAGTAGGCAAATTAATTCTATAACAATGAAAAAAGAAAGCAAGAGACAAAACTCCTTTAAGCTATTTTGGAACGCAATTAAAGGTAGCGGACGCGATATCTGGACGTCGCTACAAGTTATATTAGCGATAACTATTGCCCTGGCAGTTGTGTTCTATTTTTGTGAACACAGTGCTCAACCCGAAGAGTATGGCTTCTTTCAATCAATATGGTGGGCAGTTTTGCGCTATATTGGTGATCCTGGGAAGTTTGCTCAGGTGGCTCCAGTCACACTTGGCGGTCGCATAATCGCTATGCTAATTGGCATCCTGGGCATTTTGATTTTTGCTATTCCCGCTGGTGTTATTGGCGCACGTTTTCGCAAAGCAATTGATGATGACAAGCGCAAAAGTGAACTTGAAGACTATCGCAAGAGAATGACAAAGTCGTTCCGTCGTGGGAGTGATAAAACTTTGCGCACTTATCTTGATTCGTTGCCTGACAAAGGTGGTGAAAAATTCAAGAAACTCAATTTTGTTCCACGTGTGAAATATGTATCCACATTGCAGGTTAATCAAGGAATGGATATTAAAGACATAATGGATACGTGCTCTAAGTTCAACGAATTCCGTTTAAAGAATCAAGCATCTGTGTTTTCAATGGAAGAAAATCCTACAGATCGTTTCCTTGTTGAGAATTTTCCTTTAAATCGCAAATATGGATGCTGTATCAATCGTGGTTCAAAAGTTACGATTTTTTCCACAAGTAGCAGCACCGAAGTTGGTAGTGGTTGGTTCTCCTATTATTTAGCAAAATTTGGAGGATTCAATTACATTAGTAAAGATATTGATGCTGATCCTGACGAACTTGATTCATTCTTCAATCTTTCGGATGAACCATTATGTGATAAAAAGAAAAAATCAGAATGGGAGGAAATGGGCAAGAAAATATATGAGAAAAGTATTGCTCAAGGTGGATTCAATGTTCTCACAAGTTATGATGATGCTATAAAATTATTGGATAAGAAAATTGCAGCAAGAGAGGAGTTTTTTGTTGATTGTGAAAAATTGTTGAAAGATGAGGGCTCGTGGCTGATTTTGTTCAATGACATAATAAAGAATAGTGAAAATGAGAACGACTTTGTATTTAACGATATAACACGAGATGGCAAACTCTCAACTGTTATTGATGAGAACTTGTATAAATTGCTGTACGAGAAAATGAGCGAGCTCTTGACTAAAGAACTTGAACTAAAGTCTTCTATACGCCCTCAACGTTATCCATTACTTAAGAAGAATGTTTTGTTCTATTTAAGAGAAAAGAATTACATTGGTGGTAATGGTTTTGTGTTACGTGTGTCATCGAAGTTAATTAATGCTGATGTTCACAGACTTGTTGCTGCCTACTTGATGGCGAAAGTCATAAGCGAGCAACTTGATAATAACCGTGGAATGCGAGACTATGATAGGAAAGATTTTGAAACTACTGGTTTTGGTTATCAAATTCTTGAGGAGAACAATAATAATTAAAATATTAAAAACACTATGAGAAAGATTTTATTTATTTTGATTGCTTTAATGAGTCTAGTACTCACCGCTTGCAGTGGCGGAGAAAAAAGTAATACCCTCACCGAGGGTGCCTCGGGCGACATGGAGGCTTATGAGAACAGTGATGTCAGTGCAATTGAGCAG
The DNA here is from genome assembly GCA_002353285.1 of Porphyromonadaceae bacterium UBA2751. Classification (GTDB taxonomy): domain Bacteria; phylum Bacteroidota; class Bacteroidia; order Bacteroidales; family Muribaculaceae; genus Sodaliphilus. The sequence continues at coordinate 64,566 of DEJJ01000029.1, forward strand.
GCGCGTCCACAAATCATGGTTTTGCCAAGTGATAATACCTTGAAGAACTTCAAGGCGCTATCAGAGTCTCATGTCAATGGCAGGACTTATTACCAAAGAGACTATCCAGCTTATCTCAAAAATGACTATCACGCAAAGCGCATCTTGTCATTCATCCAAGACAAGTTCAACGAACAAAATTATCCGCTTAACGATTTAGAGCAAACTATTAAGCAACTCGACACGCAAGAAGCCACCGACATCGGTGATGGCTTGGGCGATGATGCTAAAACTCGCCTGCTCACAGTGGCTCAGCCCGACATTATTCTTGAGCTTGACTATTACACAAGTTCTGGAAAAATAAGCCTAACAGGGCATAATTATGCAAACAAGGGCACACGTGACGTCAGCTATACACTTAACGCAATTGACGCTTATACCAATAAGGTTGTAGCAACAATCAATGCAACAGGCCTTAAGGGAGAGTCAACAACTAAGCTCCTGCAAGCCGACATGGAACAAAAGTTTCCAGAGTTTCAGGACGACATTCAAAAATATTTCAGCGACATCCTCAAGCGAGGACGTGACATCACGGTTAGAGTAGCTGTGGAAAATGGCTGTGACATCAACCTGACCGACACTAGTGCTGAAGGTGACACATATGCCGACTATATCATCGACTATATAAAGACACACACTGTCAAAGGTGCTTACAAAATGCAACGCAACACCGACAAGGAGTTATACTTCGTGAATTGTCGCATTAAGCTGCTTAACGAGGATGGAACTCAATATGGTGTGTATGATTGGACTCGCGACTTGGCAAAGATGTTACGCAAAGACTTGGGGCTAAAAGTCACAAACAAAGCTCAAGGACTTGGCGAAGTGTTATTAACCATTAAAGGCATGTAATCATGAAGAAAACGTTATATTTCATTTGCGTCGCAATCATGGCTCTCGCAGTGGCTGGTTGCAATGAGAATAAAGGAACAAAATTTGCTCCAAGAGAGAGAGAGTCCAATTTGTCAGATGATGAAAGGGCGGCAGCAATTACCAAAGCCCGTTCTCAGTATAACCTAAACCTTGACACTCTGTTTTATAGTCATGGTGTTAAACTGAGTATTCTTGAACCCAAAACTTTAGGCGAAGATATTACTCCTGAAATCGCACAAGCAATAGGTGTGAAGATGTTAGAAATTGCCTGTCAAAATGGAATTAGTGGTCTTGGCACTGCGCCTGGTTTTGTGCTTGGTACTGAGATAACACAGACTGGAAGGGCTACAACTGGTTCAGCACCACAAAAAATGACTGTTCAATACACTCTAACTTTTAAGGTGATGAATAACACGACAGGAGAAGTTTATGCTACAGCAGTTCAAGAAATAACAGGTGTAGGTAACTCCTTTATTGAAGCTAATCAAAATGCTGTAAGGAATATCAAAAACACGTCTTCCATGCAACAAATGTTGCAGACTGCAAGCAATCGAATCATTGATTGGTACAACAAGAATGCTCAAACCTTAAAGAATCAAATTCAGAGTGCAGCATGTAAGGGCGATTATGCTTTGGCACTTGCTATAGCTGAAAGCGTTCCTGAGCAAGCAACCGAGGCATTTCAGTATGCAACAAGTAAAATTGAGGAGCTTACAAGTGGGTTGATGCATAAAAAAGCTGCAGATATGCTTGGAGAGATGACGGCAGCTATCTCGTCGGCTGGCGATAGCTTTGAACCTGCTGTTGGCGCATATTTAAAAATGATACCAACAGATGCTCCTGAGTACAAACGTGCAGAAGAACTTTATTCAGAATATGAGAGAAAATGTAATGAGCGAAGAGCTGCACTTGAAGCTAAAGCCGAACGAGACGAACAAGCTGCTAGAGAACTAAAACAGCTTGAAATGAAATATGAACACGAAACAGAGCTTGCTGAAATAGAATGTGATAAGATGAAAGCTAAATATCAGGCTCAAGCTGCAGCAAAAGCTGCTGAGGCGAAAAACAGCAAAGGTTTTTGGGGCAAACTTGGTGATCGTGTACTTGGTGTAGCCGACAGAGCGATTAAGGGCCTTGACGTAATTGATGAAATTGTCGTTGATAAGTTTGAGCTTGGTGACTATGTTAAGAAAGTAGAAGACAAAAACCTTGATTATTAACAATTGCAGAGAGGAAGCCGAAACGCTCACAGGAAGGGAGTAGGCATTTTTTGACAATTTGTATATTATGAAACTTTTATTTGTTAATATAATATCATTTCTTTTAGTAATTCTAACTGTTTCTTGTACCTCTAATGGCAATAAAGATGAAAGTCATGGAAACTATAGTGGAGAGAATCAAGAAAAAGACTTCAAAACATATAAAGAGGCTTGTGAAGCGCAAGACTTTGAGACCGCCCGTGACTTTATGTCAGTATTACATGATAATTATTTGAAATTATTAGCTGAAGGGCAGCATTCCTTTAGCTCATATAGTGCATCTGAGGCGAAAAAAGCAGAAGGACAATATTATAAAGCTTTTGATTATATCTATAATTCAGAAATACAATTTATTTTAACCAATTTTGATGGTAACGATTGTAAAGACAAATTGGTTTTTCTGCTGAATGAAATAACAGAGGTTGGAGAAAAGGCACCTGAAGGGTTATGTCGTTATTATGATGCATGCGTTGATGACTACAATATCTCTCTTGGTGCATATATCGAATGGACTCGGCATTATAATCACTTATTAGATCGCACTCTTTCATTAGCCATAAATAGAGACAACAAAGACGTGGCTAAAGAAGTTTTATCATATTTTGTTAAAAATGTGAAAGTGACAAAAGGTGATTCTGATGGCATTGTTGTTAATGGTGTAAAAGTCGATGGCAATCATGGTTACATAGAGTATTATACTGAAGATATTGACGCTGCTCACAAGAAATTTGAAGAATATTTTGGCAATTTAAATAATGAATAATATGGATACGAGTATAATAATTGCATTAATATTTGGCATTGCGAGTATTGTAAGCTCGATATGTTTTGGCTTCATCCCAGGAATTCGTAAAAACAAACTTGAAAAGTTAGAAAAGAAAGCTCTCACTTTGGCTCAAGATGTGGATTTCTTTTATGCAGTAGAGAAATCATTGCTTAATCAATTGTCAAATGAAACAGGCAAAAATGCTGAAACTCTGAAAAAAGAAACCCGTGCTATGGTAAAGCAAGATAAGGGCAGAGCACTTAGTAATTATGCAAAACCAAGTGAGATTGCAAAAGAGATATAAAACGCAAGGTGACATTCTTTTAAATTGTTGCCACAACTTCAGCGAAAGTTATGTAGACCAACTGATCTGATTTAGTCACAAGAAGAGCACATCGAACTCGAGGGGTCAAATCGCTTCAACCAGAAGAACTGGAATCCTTTCTACAAACCTTTTGCTAAGGTCAGAAAAAGGGTTGAACCCGATTTCTCACAGGTTTTAGGCTTGGGCGTATGCAATGTTCGCAATATAAATAACGTGCTTATTCTCATAGCCTCAGGGATATGACACCCGTTTTCACAGCCTCTATAATTAGCAAAGCCACTTGAGGATGAAGCCCAAGTGGCTTTGTCACATCACCCGATTTTTTGATATTGCTTTCCAATATAATAATGTATTACCTTTGCCCCATCACCCCCACGAGACCATTGACATGATTAAGACAGGAGAGAGGAAAGAGCGAGAGGAAAGAGCGAGAGGAAAGAGCAAGATAGTCACTTGAGTCACTTGAGTCGCTTGAGTCAGTTGAGTCAGTTGAGTCAGTTGAGTCCATGATTCATATCATTCCTATGGCTCTCATTTGCGAGATAATCAATTTGCGCCTTTTGCGATATTTGCGTGAGCTAAACTCTGAGTCACTTGAGTCACTTGAGTCACTTAAGTCACCCGAGTCAGTTGAGTCTCTGAAAACAATTTTGTTGAATTTTTAATTTTAATTTTGTCCAATTTCTCGCCGCAGGCGACCCACAGCTCATGCTATATCCCCCTGCGCAAGCAGGCTTTGCGACACCGCCAGGTGCAGCTTTGCGAGATGACCAGTTGTAAGAGTTGTTCCCAGTCTGTAAAAATTGTTTGATTCCACTGATTCCATGATTCCATGCGCAGTCCACCAACCAATCGTGCATTGTGCATTATGAATTGTGCATTATCAAAGTTGTGCATTAATAAAAAAATTTGGTGATATGAGCAATAGTTTGTATTTTTGTTGAGTCATTTCACACTAATAACATGCACGACGATTCATCAGCATCAGGATTTCAGGAGCAGAACTTCGAGGGAGTCAGCGCCCACTTCACCCAGATAGAAGTGATAGGCTCTCATGGCCACAACACGCTCGCACGAGCCAAGCGCTACGGCCGCTGGCACCTCCTCAAGGGTCTCACTGCCGAGTGTGCAAGCGAGCAGCTCTACCGCCACATGCTCCACAAGGAACTCGACATCATGATGCGAATGCAGCACCCAGGAGTGGTACAAGCCATCGGGATGGAGCAAGTGAAACCACTCGGAGAATGCATTGTCATGGAATGGATCGAAGGCACCACACTCAAGCAATGGCTCCAAACCGACACCACTGCCACACAACGCCTCCATGTAGCACGACAACTGCTCGACGCTCTCGAGCACATCCACGCCCAGGGCGTAGCACACCGCGACATCAAGCCTAGCAACATCATGGTGACAAGCAACGGCAAGAACGTGAAGATTATCGATTTCGGACTTGCCGACACCGATGTGCATGCCATACTCAAGCAACCAGCAGGTACCGAGCAATACATGGCCCCTGAGCAGGCTTCGACCAGTAAACCCGATGTGCGTAACGACATTTACAGCCTTGGATTAGTGCTTCGTGAAATGAATCTCGGACGCCACTATAAAGCACCTATAGCGCATTGCTTGTTGCCTATCGCCGAGCGCTACCAGAGTATCGAAGAGCTGAAAGCCGACCTTCAACGCCGTGAATCACGACGCCGCACATTAGCAATTGGAGCAGCCGCATTAGGTCTGGCAGCTATTCTAGCCACCACAGCCATTCTTGCCGTTCATTTTAACCAAAAGGATCCAAGTAGAATATATGTGAAGGATAACCAAGCCCGGCAACAAGTGGATTCACTGCGTAATGCACTAAACCAAACTGCTGACCAAATGGAACAGAGCCAACTGAGTCAAGACAGTCTGCGCAGCCACTTGGGGGGACTTAATGATACAATTAATCAGCTCAACATCGCCAATAATCAGCTACGCGATGCCCAAAAAGAACTCGAGGCGCGTGAGCGAAAAGTTGATGAAGCCATAGCTGAAGGACTGAAAATCATTGATGCCACCAATGCTGCAACTCACATCAAGCAGCACGCCGACACAGTGAGCGACAGCAAATATGTGTGGATTGACTGGCATTACCAGACTGTTCAGGGCGAAAAAAAGATTCCTGAATACATGAACAACATTCGCAACAAGTTCACTAGCAAAGAACTAGCCGAGATAGAATATGCCCTAAAAGAGCACTGCAACAATTACGAAAGTCAAATTCGCAAGAAGTTAGATAAAGTGGCTGGATTTACTGGTGTTGTTGATGATAACTAGCACGAGCTCGTTGCAACGCTTCAATTTCAATAAGTAGTCGTTGCTCTTTCTCTTGAGTTTTCCTCAACTCACTTTCCAAATTATTGATTTGCACATCGATTTCATCCATCTTCAGTTCGCTGCCATCGGGCATGTGCGACTGGATGACTTTAAACTCCTTCCATCCAGGAGCTTTGCGATAGGCCTCCTCACATCCTTCGGGCACCACAATTATGGTGGAGAGTGTGTGGTAAGGTTCAATCACCTCATCCCATGTGCAACCATAGAAAGGATGCTTGCTGTTCAATTCTGGAGGTTCACAACGACCCGTTTTTATGACTCTAAGATTAGGGCAATCGAGTAAAGCCCCTTTCAAGAATCCACCAATACAATTTCCCAAATCTAAAACCATAAGGTTTCGACAACCACGAAAGGCACCAGGACCAATCTCAACTACAGGATATTTGCGCCCGTACCAAGTGACATTGTCGGGTATTATAGCCTCGGTAATTGTCATGTCCAGGCAAGTGTCGAGCGTGAGGTAAGGAGCATCCCAATTGCTGTAAAGGAAAATACCCTGTGTGATTCGCCTAATGCGCCCCTCTGAGGATGCATCGAAACTTATCATGACTGCCAGCGCCACCAGCAGTACCGTGAATATGTGTCTAATTCTATTCATCGACTTTAAGTTCATTTTTAAGGTATTTTGCGGTTATAGATGTGGTAGACTTTGCCACTTGTTCAGGAGTGCCAGTGGCCACAACCTGTCCGCCTCCCCTACCCCCTTCAGGGCCCATGTCAATCACATAATCGGCACACTTTATCACATCCAGATTGTGCTCAATCACTATCACAGTGTTGCCCTTGGCCACCAGGCGATTGAGCACGCCCAGCAGTATCTTGATGTCCTCGAAGTGCAGGCCCGTTGTGGGCTCGTCAAGGATGTAGAGCGTCTTGCCAGTGTCCTTCTTCGACAATTCGGCCGCCAGCTTCACACGCTGGCTCTCACCACCCGACAGTGTGCTCGAGGGCTGACCGAGCTTGATGTAGCCCAGTCCCACATCCTGCAGAACCTTGATCTTGTGCAAGATATTAGGCACAGCCTCAAAGAACTCCACAGCCTGGTTGATGGTCATGTCGAGCACATCAGCAATCGATTTGCCCTTGAATTTCACCTCAAGGGTCTCGCGGTTGTAGCGCTTGCCCCCACATGCCTCGCATGGCACCAGCACATCGGGCAAGAAATTCATTTCCACCGTCTTGTAACCATTGCCCTTGCACACCTCGCAACGGCCACCACTGGTGTTGAACGAGAACCGCCCTGGCTTGTAGCCACGAATCTTGGCCTCGGGCAAATTGACAAAGAGGTTGCGAATGTCGGTAAAGATATTAGTATAAGTGGCAGCATTCGAGCGGGGAGTGCGTCCCAGCGGCGACTGATCCACAGTCACCACTTTGTCAACGTTCTCCAGCCCTTCAATCATGTCGTAAGGCAACGGCTCGGTGAGCGAGCGATAGAATCGCTGACTCAAGATGGGCTGCAACGTGGCATTAATGAGCGACGACTTGCCGCTACCACTCACGCCAGTGACACACAACAGCGTGCCAAGCGGGATGGTGACATCCACATTCTTTAAATTGTTGCCCCTGCAACCACGCAACGTTATGAACTTGCCATTGCCCAGGCGGCGCTCGGCAGGAATCTCGATTTTCTCGGTTCCATTAAGATAATGTGCTGTTATAGTGTCAGCCTTTAGCAACTGCTTGGGAGTACCCGAGAACACCACATTACCACCACGACGACCAGCTTTAGGCCCAATGTCAACCACATAGTCAGCCTCGAGCATCATGTCACGATCGTGCTCAACCACCAGGATGGTGTTACCATCGTCGCGCAAGCGCTTGAGCGAGTCGATGAGGCGCTGATTGTCACGCTGATGCAGCCCGATGCTTGGTTCATCAAGAATATAAAGCACATTCACAAGCTGAGAACCAATCTGCGTCGCCAACCTGATGCGTTGGCTCTCGCCACCCGAGAGAGAGGCACTGCTGCGGTTGAGCGACACATAATCGAGCCCCACATCGAGCATGAAGCTCAAGCGGCTGTTAATTTCCTTTACCACCTCCTGTGCAATAGCCCACTGCCGCTCTGGCAACTTGTTCTTGAGGTCAAGCATCCATTCACGCAGCTCGGCGATATCCATTCGAGCCAGTTCAGCAATGCTCTTGCCTGCCAGCTTGAAGTGCAGAGCCACATTGTTCAAGCGGTCGCCATTGCACTCAGGGCACACCGAGCGCGAAAAGAACTGCCCAGCCCACTTTTGCGCCTTGGCCGTAGCATTCTCGCTCTGCTGCATTTCGATGTATTTCACCAGTCCATCGTAAGAGAGGAAATAGTTGCTGGTGCTCATGGTCTCATTCTTGATGTTGAGTCGCTCGTCGGTGCCATTCATGATATCGTCGATAGCCTCGTCGGGCATCTGATTGAGAGGCGTGTCGAGCGAAGCACCATATTTCTCGCAAATCGCCTGAATTTGCCAGAAGATAAGGGAATTCTTATACTTCCCCAATGTGGATATACCACCATTACGAATCGAGAGCGAAGGGTCGGGCATAATTTTATCCTTATCGATAATGTTGACATAGCCTAATCCCTTGCACTTAGGGCAAGCTCCCTGTGGGGAATTGAACGAGAAACTGTGTGGAGCAGGTTCTGGATAGGACAAGCCAGTGACAGGGTCCATAAGAGAGCGACTGTAGTGCTCAATATTTCCCGAGTCGGCATCCATAACAATCAACTGGCCATCACCTTGCTTAAAGCAGGTGTTGATGGTGTCGCGCAGCCGGGTCTCATCCTTAACGCTAACCTTCAATCGGTCAACCACCAGTTCCACATCATGATTGCGGTATCGGTCAAGCTTCATGCCGAAAGTAATTTCGCGCAACTCGCCATCAACCCTCACCCTCAGATACCCTTTCTTGCGCAGCTGCTCAAAGAGGTCCTTATAGTGCCCCTTGCGGTTTTTCACCAGTGGTGCAAGCAGATAAATCCTCTTGCCGTCGAAGCGCGACAGGATGAGTGACAATATCTTATCGAGTGAGTACTTTACCATCTTCTCGCCCGACAGGTAACTAAAAGCATCGCTTGCACGAGCATAGAGCAGTCGCAGGTAATCGTAGACCTCAGTCACGGTGCCAACAGTGGAACGTGGATTCTTATTGGTAGTCTTCTGCCCTATCGATATTACTGGGCTAAGTCCCGAAATCTTGTCGACATCGGGTCGCTCAAGCACTCCAAGCATGTTACGCGCATAGGATGAGAAGGTCTCAAGATAACGCCGTTGACCCTCGGCAAAGATGGTGTCGAAGGCAAGCGACGACTTGCCACTACCACTTAGCCCCGTGATTACACTCAGCTTATAGTGCGGCAGGTCGACATCAATATTCTTTAGGTTGTGAACTCTTGCACCGAGGACCGACACACAGTCCACTTCCTTACCATTATATTTCATTGAAGAATAAATCCCTTTTTTTAGTCGATTACCCAATTAGAGTTGTACACTCTCTTACCCGCTGTGCTGCGATAGAGCGACTCACGCTTGGGCACTTTCACTTTATAATACTTTCCTGATGCATTGGGCAGCTTATTGCTGCGAATCCATGGATTGGCATCGCGCAGTTGCGCATAGGTGATACCATGCTGCTTAGCCCAAGAAGTCCAGTTGTCGACAGGCGTGTTGACAGTTATCACATCGCACTCGATGGGCTGATACAGCTGGTCGCTGCGCAGCCTGTAGCCATATCGCTTAGGATTCTCAAGGAAAATCTTATAGGCCATGATTCGGAACACATATCGTGAGGTCTCACTCACCAGTCTGAGGTCAAACGAAGTGCTCACCCCTTGATTAGCCAGCTCATTCGAGATGCGTGCAGGGCCAGCATTATAACTAGCACACACGGTAGCCCAGTTGCCATATTTAGAGTAAGCGTTACGCAAATACTTACATGCAGCAACTGTTTCTTTCTCAGGATCATAACGCTCATCGACATAATCATTAACCTCAAGGCCATACTGTTTCCCAGTAGAAGGCATGAATTGCCATATACCCGCGGCACTTGCTGGAGAGAGTGCATTAATGTCGAGCGAACTCTCGGCCACAGCCAGGTAGATAAGATCCTCGGGCATGTTATTTTGCTTAAGAATCTCAATCAATCGTGGGAAATAACGATTTGCTCTCTTAATAATGAGAGTAGTGAGAGTTTGACCATAGATAGTACCAGTAAGCTCACGGTCAAGCCTCTCGGCCATGTCGATACGGTCAAAACTCACCTTGTCGCCACAGAAGTTGATTGACTGTGGAACATCTGGCACCGTGACATGAATGAAAGGCGCATCGCCTATCCGTTGTGCCACAGCATTGAAAGAATTCACACTCAGTAAAGTAATAGTCGCAAGAATATATTTATTAAATTTCATATTTATAACAATGAATTATTATCATCAAAAACTCGCCAAGTTGAGTTGACACCTTTACATTTCAGGGTCTTGGATGCCAGTATTAATCTCATTCTTCTTGTAATTCAAAATATTGATGTCACCACTAAGCTTATACTCCTTGCCGTCGCTACCCTTGGCACGAATCACATAGAAGTACACGCCAGTGCCCACCTGCTTACCACGGTAGGTGCCGTCCCAACCGTCGGCAGGGTCGGTAAATTCCTTAATAAGATTGCCCCAGCGATTGTAAATCCAGCAGTGGAACTCAACAATCGACTTATACGAGACCTTCCACACATCGTTAATTTCGTCGTGGTTACCTGGAGAGAAGATATTAGGGCACTGCAGCTCGCTCTCGCCAATGCTCACGGTGTAGGTGTCGCTGTAATACTCACATGAGCCATCACTATTAGCGCCATAGAAGCGCCAATAGGTTGTTCCAGCATCATCAAAAGTGTACTCAACCTCATCCTGCGAGAAGTTCATGATGATATTATTGAATTCAGGGAAGTCGCTCACTTGCCACTCCTTGAAAGTAACAGCATCAGTACAACGTGCCGTGAAGGTGATAGTTGCTGGAGCCGAGCCACCCAAGTAGGAACCATCGGTCTTTTGCTCATTATCGTTGTCACGCTGCTCCTGCACTGCTGTGGTTTCAACATTGATAGCCTTAGTTTCAAAGGGGGGTGAAGTTTTACTCAACATCTCACCCCAAAACTCAAGAAACTTGTCGCCCTCGATGGTGAAAGTGGTGTTGCAGTAAGGAGCAGGGACTGCCATAGAGCTTCTCAAGTACTCCTCACTCTCAATCACTTGATGCTCCTCCCATTCCAATGTGGCACTATTCCACTCAAGTGTGTTATAATAAATTTTTATCTCACGGTCGAGAATCTTATTGACATCATATTTTATCTCACCTCCGTTGCCATCAACGTTAAGGATGGCCGTTCCACAGTCACTCTCGGGGTCAACAGTGACACCGTTGAGCTGAAAACGGTGCTTACTGTAGTCAATCACCCACACATAGGTTGACCGCTCACCCTCTTTAATGATGTAGCCCTGCTCTGGCACTACTGGGTTGAGAGTAGTAACGTTGCCATTGCGGTCGACATTGATTTCATTGTAGACCCTTTGCCCATCAACTATAGTGATGCTTTGCCATGACACATCATCGGGGTTGGTAGTTGCAGTATAGTTCATTGACACCCCTTGTGCAGAATAGAGCACATAGACAGCCATGTTACCAGTTGATGACGATTGCCCTTGCTGATATACAGGTTTTGTACTGCCCTCAAAAGAGACTTGAGCACTGGCAGTTGCAAGCGTTGCAATCATTGCAGCCAGCATAAAATATCTTGAGTAACTCATAAGCTATACATTATATTATATATATTATAACGCACACAATGGCACAAAATTGTTTACACAACCTTGCTGGTTGCGAAGGGCATAATAAGTAAAACCTATGCAGCACCCTTCACCATGAAACATGGCGCTTGATGTTAGCAGTGTTAGAACTTCAATGCACAGATGGTGTTAACCAAATCGGCAGCAGTGCGCACATTATTGAAGGAATCATTAGGAATAGATACCTCGAAGCGTTTCTCAAGCTCAGCCTTGAGTTGATTGCGCTGTTCGAGAGAGAGACCCTTGAGCTCGGTTGCCGCTCCCACATGTCTAATGTTCATATTAAGTGTTGAAGCCACAATCTCAAAAACCACAGGCTCGACCGCTGCAGGACCTTGAGGCTCAACATCAGGCATGGGAGTAACAGGACGGCCAATGCCTGGCCGTGGGCGAGGGCCGTATAGAAGGCGGATGGGGTTTTGGCGCACTCCATACATGGGTTTAGCAACATCACGCCTCAGATTGGTGGGCATGGTGTCATCAAGCTGCACTTCATGGCCGTCGATAACCACCTTGTCGGCTGCAGTGATTTCCACACTGGCATCTTGAGGCTGCTGCACAGGCGATGCCACTTGACTGCTATTGCCGCATCCAGCCGAGATAGCTCCTGCCGTTACACCAGCAGCTATCATAGCTCCTAATGTGGCCTTGCCACGATTGTTATTGTTCTTTTTCATAATATCAATAATTTTATTTATAATTTCACATTCTTGAGACGACGGTAATGACACAGCATTAGATCACCGTTAGAGTTACGCAAGTGGAAGGCGTTGCCCTGACAATACCGGAACATGTCGCAATGCTCGCACACCCCATGCCTCATCCACTCGCGATTGCGGTATTTCTCAAAACGCTCATTCCACACTTGCCAAAAACTATCATCATAGATGTTGCCCTGATTATAGTCGCTGCGGATGCTCAAACATCCTGAGATGGCACCGTCGCTGCGCACACTTGCCACTGTGAGTCCCGCCTCACAAGAGAAGAAATAGTCACGCGCCAGTCCCTCGTAAGCCCCCAAAAACCCCTCACAAGAGTAATTAAGGTCGATATCCTTATCGATGCGCGTTTTTACAATGAAATTGAGCAAGTCACGGAACTGAGAGTCGCTGATTTGGAGCTCGTCAACCCCGGCAGCCCTTCCCATAGGGACGATAGTGAAAATTCGCCAATATCTCACTCCAGCATCAATGAGCTGTTTTTTTATGTCATCAAGATGCCCAATATTGCGCGAATTGACACAAGTGATCACATCCCATTCCAAGCCCTCGACCTGCCTCATCAGCCCGATGGCTCGCATAGCACGGTCATAGCTTTGCAAGTTGCATCGCAACCAGTTGTGGTCCTGCTTGGTACCATCAAGATCAATTGCCATTGAGTCGATACCAGCATCAACAAGGTTGTGCATCATCTTCTCATCAAGCAAGAAACCGTTAGTAACCAGTCCCCACTGGAAGCCACGTCGCTTAATCTCACGGCCACAGTCCACAATATCTTCTCTCACCAGTGGCTCGCCTCCCACGGTCGAAACCATGATAGTTGAAGGGTCTTGATGGCAAGCAATCTCGTCAAGGACATTGAGGAAGTCGCGCAATGGCATCTCGGAGGCATTGATATCCTTAGCGCAATCACTGCCGCAGTGCCTGCACGACAAGTTACACCGCAAGGTACACTCCCAGAAAAGCTGCTCAAGAGGATGCTCACGACAGAGCCTATCATGTTCCTGCCGCGCTACCTCAAGTGCTATTTTCTGGCTGTGATTCATGCGTCAATTAGTCATCGTAGCCCAATCTATTAAAATTGGCATCATAGTTTATTTTCAAACCATTATTGAGTTTCACCTCAAAACCACCGTTGCCACTTTTCTCAATCTTAACGATAGTAGCCTGAGGATTACTGGTCTTGACATCTTCTATCACTCGTGGCTCAACCACTGAAGCAGGCACACCAGCTGCACATTCTATCTCCTTGATTTCACCTGTAGTTGTAAACTCCAGACGCTCGCCAGAGTTGAGTAAAACGTTGAAATCATCGTTGTCGGCAGTGACATTAGCAATTTGCTTGCCTGGCAAGTATTTATTGATATACTCCTGTGCACTCTGTGGCAAACTTGCAGCATCAACCACCTTGTCGTCGTCGCTATTAACCACTTGTTGCTGTGCACCTTGAGGTGCAGACTGCACAGGATTATTAACAGTATTAGCAGGCTGATTGCCACTACCATTGTTACAAGCCCCAGCAATAGTGAGAAGGGCAAGAGTCAGAACTGAGTTGATAAAGAGGTTTTTCATTTTATATAAAAATAAAGGTGATTTATAAGAGAGTCCAAAGATACAAAAAAAACGGCATTTTTAGTCCTTTATCAGGAAAAAATGCCGAGAATTATTAACCTTTAATTTTTGTGTAATATTCATTTAAATGTAGAACGAGAGTTGATAGTGTCAACTAAATCATGGGCTCTGGAAAAAGATCGAGAAAGCATGTGGGAAATGGTGTTTCAAACTCCAACTCCTCGTGTGTGACAGGATGGATGAACGCCAGTCGAAAAGCATGCAATCCAAGGCGGCCAAGCGAATCATCGATGCTGCCATACTTGTAATCGCCCACAATGGGATGCCCCAGCACCTCCATGTGGACACGAATTTGATTCTTGCGCCCAGTGTTTAGGTGCAACTCAATGAGAGAGAAATCGTCGTTTCTCTCAAGCAGCCACCAGTCGGTACTGGCCCATTTTCCTCCATTGTTGAAAGGACTACTCACCACCTTGCGCGAAGGAGTGTCGCGCAACCAACTCTCGATGTGCCCATGATCCTCTTCCATAGCGCCTTCGACCACAGCCACATATCGACGATCGCGCACATGAGCATGCCAGTTGTGAACAAGCAGTTGCTGCACCTCCACACTCTTAGCATAGACCATGACACCCGATGTTCGCGTGTCGAGTCGATGCACCACATGAGCCGTGCATCGCTGCTTGGTATAAGCGAAATACTGGTCGAGCAGGATTTTCATGTTAAGACTGCCTCGCCCTACTCCCATTGAGAGCACACCGTCGGATTTATCAACGACGATGAGATACTCGTCCTCGTAAAGGATGGCAAAGAATCGGTCGAAGTTCTTCATGGGCATGAAGCGTGGATTCTTGGTAACCTCGACAACCATTCCAGGCTTGACCTGAAAATTGTACTGCTTCTCGACATTACCATCAACCTTTACAAGTTCATGACTCAAAAGTCCCTTGGCCTTGTTGCGACTAATCCCATCAAGTTTCTTGAGCACGAAATCGAGTAACTCCATTTCCTCGGCAGCGAGGAATGTAGTCACTTTCATCTCATGCCGTGGCACTTTAGGCCCATTAAACATAAATCGTCGGTTCTTCATAATCTCAACAAGCAGTAATTATAAGGTGAATGAAGCACAGGTTGAAAATCAGTCAAACATGTGACGTAGGCGACTGAAAATGCGTTCCTTAGTAGAAGAGCTTGGTGTAAAGGCCTGTGATTGCCGCATAGCCTCAACCGCCTTCTTATCGGCAGCACTCAGATTCTCAGGCACATAGACCATAACATTGACAAGCAAATCGCCCTTGCCATAACCATTGACCGAAGGCAGTCCCTTGCCCCTGAGACGAAGCACCTTGCCAGGCTGAGTGCCAGGTTCGATAGTAACCCTTGCCCTACCGTCAACGGTGGGTATTTCCACCTTACCTCCAAGAGCAGCCGTTGGGAAGTCAATCATCAGGTTATAGATAAGATCCTGGTCGTCGCGAATGAGATGCTCATCGCGCTGCTCCTCGATAACGATTTGCAAGTCGCCCGGCACACCTCCACCAGGAGCATCGTTACCCTTGCCACGCATGTTTAGCATCATGCCCTCACGCACACCAGCCGGGATATTGATGTTAACCACCTCCTCGCGCTTGACAAGTCCCGAGCCTCCACAATCGGGGCAACGCTCCTTGATGCGCTTGCCAGACCCACCACAGACACTGCACTCGCTCTGCGTCTGCATTTGCCCGAGGATAGTGCGACGAATTCGAACCTCCACGCCCGAGCCATGACAGTTAGAGCAAGTTTCAAGTGCTGTGCCGTTCTTGGCCCCAGTGCCGTTACATGCATGACACGAAACTTGACGCGGAATCTTTATCTTCTTCTCAGTTCCCTTGGCAATTTCCTGAAGAGTGACCTTGACCCTAACACGCAAGTTGGTGCCGTGGTTCACGGTGTGGCCTGCATCGCTAAAGCCGCTGAATCCGCCAAAACCGCCAAAACCGCCAAAGAGGTCGCCAAACTGGCGGAAGATGTCCTCCATCGACATGCCCCCTCCCGAGAAGCCGCCACCACCCATCTGATCATATCCATCAGGTCCCAGACGGTCGTAACGAGCTCGCTTGTCGGGATCGCTTAGCACGTCGTAAGCTTCGGCTGCCTCCTTGAATTTCTCCTCGGCCTCTTTCTTCTCGGCATCGGTTTTGCCTTGCTGACGGTCGGGGTGATACTGGATGGCGAGTTTTCGATATGCTTTTTTGAGTGCATCGGCATCGGCATTACGGTCAACGCCCAGCACCTCATAAAAATCTCTCTTTGCCATGATATTCTTTATTATTTAATGCACCATACAAAATGCGCAATATTTATTTCCATAAAAATTATAGACTCAAGTTATTTCAGTGGCTCAACTGATTCAGTTGACTCAAGTGACTCAGT
>DEJJ01000029.1:80809-94823 GCA_002353285.1 Porphyromonadaceae bacterium UBA2751
ACTCAGTTGACTCAAGTGACTCACCTGGTGTCGACATTGCCACCGAGCTCCTCAACTACTGGCCAACCACCACCTTGGCGTGGCGCAAAACCTTGTCGTTGAGGGTGTAGCCCTTAAGCACAGTGTCAATAACGCGTCCCTTCTGATCCTCACTTGGTGCAGGAAAAGTGGTCACTGCCTCATGAAAATCAGTATCGAAGAGTTCGCCAGTTGACTCGATTGGCTCCACCTTATTGCTCTTGAGGAAACTCATGAGCTTGTTGTGAATAAGGTCGACACCTTGCTTAAGGCTCTCGATGTCGCCACCTTGAGATATAGCGTCGATAGCCCGCTCAATATCGTCGACCACTGGCAAAATTCCCTCAAGCACCTTTTCCCCACCATTCTTGATTAGGTCCTGCTTTTCTTGCAGAGTGCGACGCCGGAAGTTCTCAAAATCGGCCATAAGGAAAAGATACTCTTTCTTTTCCTTTTCAATATCAGCCTCAAGCTGCTTGATTCTCTCTTCGGGCGTAGGTTCTTCGGCAGGAGTTTCCTCCTGAGGAGTCTCGTCATTCACCTGTTGTTGCTGATCGTCTTGAGTAGCCTCCTGCTGTTCAACTACTGGTTCCTCATTCTTAATTTCTTCTTTCTCTTTATTTTTATTCTTTGCCATTTTCTCTAAGTTTTTTATTATCTCGATTTATCTATGCAAAAACCTTGCCACAACACATTATTTATAAAGCTATGACATAAGTAGTGCTATTGGAGAACTGCTGCCTCAATTTTTCTGCCATATTGACATCACTGAATATGCCAAAAATAGATGAGCCCGACCCCGACATCGAAGCATAGAGCGCGCCCCCATTTTCAATAGTATCCTTAATAGTTGCCAACTCAGGATAATAAGCGAAAACACTTGGCTCAAAATCGTTTTTCACCACACCATGCCAGTGGTCAACACCACATGCAAGATCCTGCACAAGAGATGAAGTGCTGGGAGCAGGTGTGACTCGCGAATAAGCCACCCGAGTGGGCACACTCACATTGGGCTTCACAAGCAAGAGATGCAATCCGTTGAGACTAACATCGATAGGCTTGAGCACATCGCCAATTCCAGTTGCCATCATGGGAAGATTATAGATGAAAAACGGACAGTCGGCACCCAGGGTTGCGGCGAGGTGTGCCAGTTGCTCATTATCAACACCAAGATTAAACATGTCGTTGAGCATGAGCATCGTGTGAGCTGCATCGCTCGAACCTCCACCCAGTCCTGCCCCATCGGGGATGTGCTTGTAGAGATAGATATCGACCTCAGGCACCTGATAATGTTGTTGCATCAGCCTCAATGCTTTCATCACCAGGTTTTTCTCCACTGGGCAGTCAACCAAGTTGCCATAGGTGGTGAGAGTGGATTTCGCTCGCTGAGCAGGCACAATCTCCAGCACGTCGGTCAACGCAATGGGATAGAACACCGTCTCGAGATTATGGTATCCATCGCTGCGGCGCTCCACAATGTTCAGCCCTAAGTTAATCTTTGCATTAGGAAAAGTTATCATGCTATATTCTATAACTCGTTACTTCAAAAAAACGACTGCAAAGGTAGTCAATAATGTTGACAATGACAAAAGAGATGTAGTGATGCACCATAAATTCAAGAAATAAGAAGGCGCTCCTCGAAAATGATGAGGAGCGCCCATGATGTTGCGTTGTGACAAAATATTAGTCGTTCAACAGGATGTTGTAGATTACAGTAATGTCGGTGCTTGTGATATTGCCATCACCGTCAACATCGCTTGTGGCGACATAGGTCATGTCGTCGTTGAGCATGTAGTTGTAGATGCAAGTGATGTCGGTAGAAGTGACCACACCATCACCGTCGACATCGCCCACTATTGATGGAGCGTCCTTGACCATCTTGATCGAGAAGTTGTGGAGTAACAGCCATCCGTAGCCAGCTACGCTGGTGCAGTGGAATCCAAAGTAGTAGACACCGGTCTTGCTGGGCACGATAGTGTCGCAAGTGTAAGTGTTTGACACTGGAGTGTTAAGCACAATGTGGTCGAAGATGGTGTTGTACTTCTCGGTGAAAAATCCTTGCCCAAAGGCTACGTCCATGTAGTCAACATCGTTAGAGACGGCAGTATTAGCATCGAAAGAGATGCTGTAAGTAGCACCAGCCTTGAGGTTGATGGGTGGCGAGAGCAGCCAGTCGTCGGCATCGACGGTCTTGGAGTTATAGAACGATGCACGACCACCTCCCGAATAAGAGCTCGACCACTTCCACACGTTGCCATCATTATTATTGTCGAGAATTGTGAGCAGGTTAAAGCTTGCAGCCGTATTGAAATTATTAGTGTAAGGCACTTCAAGAGCAGGTCCCACAACAGCCTTGTTAGACTCGGCAGCAGCGCCCTTCACAGTGTGGTGGATTGCCTCAACCTTATAGGAATAAGAAGCCAGTGTGGCAGGATCAAAATCCTCGACAAACTCAGTTTCCTCAATACCTTGAGCCACAAGTTCGTCGCCAGGCATGCGATAAACATTGTAGGTGATAGCATCGGCGTCAAGCTCAATGTCATGGGTTCCAACGGTTGGAGCACTCCAAGAGATGGAGCTCTGCTTGGTGTAGTAATCATAGTCGAACATCACATTGGTGGGAGCCAGCGGAGTCTCGGCACCAACATAGAGTTTGAGCTTAGCTTCGGGGCTGGAGCCAGCCTCGTTGGCCACCACAACGACCACCTCAACATTGCCCATGGGCAGTGTGACCTCGACTTGAGCGTCGGCACCAGCCTCGACAGTGCCTGTGGCAACTTGTTCTTCACTTGCGGTGATGGTGTAGTTGAGCATGCCACTGAGTGGGTCGCCAGCATAGGTTGTTGTGGGTGCTGTGAACGAAATCACACCAGTGGTTGAAGCTCCCTCGAAAGCCGCTTCCAGATTGGTCACAGCAGCAGGGGCATCGTCGGCAGCCTTAGGCTCCTCAACGTAGAGGTTAACCAGCCAAGCATTGTCGGGGGTGACCATGAGTTGAGTGGCAGCAACCGAACCAATGGTGGGATTAATCTCATAGAGGTAGCACTTCTGGTCGTTGAGCACCACAGCCCAGTAGAACTTGCCGGTGCGAGCGTCGTAGGTCATAGTGCTGGGATTAGTGGAGATGTTGTCGATGCCCAGGTCGCCCAATGGCATCACCTCAATCTCACTACCATTGCCCACATTGGCAGTGCTGATGGCATAGAACCAGCCATCCATGCCCACGCCATAGAGAACACCCTGGTCGTTACAAGCTATTGCAGCCATGGGAATTGAAGCATTGCCCAAGATGGTGCGTGTGGGAGTATTGGTGGAGAAGTCAATCTCGGCAAGCTTGCGGTTGACCACCTGCCAGCTCATGTTGAAGTTGTAGAAGATGCCATAGTTCTTGCCGTTAACGGGGTTGTGGGCCATGCCGCAGCTCGAAATGTAGTTGCGATCCATGTCGCCAAGAGTCACAGCTTTGACGCGCTCCCAGGTTTCCATGTCGTATTGCACGTGGTAGAGGATGTAGGTGTTGGTTTGGTCGAAGTCGTCCCACACGGTCTTGAAGTGGATGCCCTTCATGAGGCCGTCCTCATATACGGCTCCACCCAGTGGTGCCTGATACACGTCTTGCCCCTCGGTGAGTTTGGTGAGAGTAGCATTAGCGAGGTCAAACTCGTAAATACCCTCTTGATTGTTGTTCATAGTCCAGGAGTCGGCTTTCACCACTCCGCACAGGAATTTGGGAGAGTAGTCCTTAGCTTGCGCTAACTGGCAGCTAATCGTTAGCATTAGCACCAGAATCAATGTTTTAGTTGTTTTCATCAATAATAGTTGTTTTATAAATAAAGTAAATTTCGGGCGCAAAATTACTCATTACATTTCACAAATCAAAAAAGAATATTTGCCAAAGCGCAAAAATCTTCCTAATTTTGCATCATTAATGATTTCATGACTATGAGCGAGGATAAAAGCAAGCGACATGCGATAATAGTGGCTGGAGGTAGCGGAAAACGGTTTGGCAGCGAGTTGCCCAAGCAGTTCTTGCCACTCGAGGGCAAAGCCCTGCTCATGCACACCATCGAGAGATTCCACAAGGCAGGTGCCACCATCGTGGTGGTGCTGCCTGCCGAGCATCAGGAGATGTGGATGAGCATGTGCAAAGAGTGCAATTTCCCAATCACACACATCATTGCCAATGGCGGCTCAACCCGTTTTGAATCGGTGCGCAATGGCCTGGCAGCCATCGAGGACCTTGAGCCTGATGACCTGGTGGCAGTGCACGACGGCGTGCGGCCACTGGTGAGCGTGGAAATGATTGATCGCTGCTATAATACTGCTCAAGAAACTGGCAGTGCCATTCCCGTGGTGAATCCAAACGACTCGATTCGTCAAGTGATGGACGACGGCACATCGCGGCAGCTGCTGCGGTCGTCGTTGCGTGCGGTGCAGACGCCCCAAACCTTCATCGCTGAATGGCTCAAAGGAGCCTACGACGTTGAGGAATCGCCACTCTTTACCGACGACGCAAGCGTGGTGGAGGCAGCAGGACATCAAGTAACTCTTGTCGACGGCGAGACAACCAACATCAAGATAACCACGCCCATTGACATGATTGTGGCGAAGGCACTTGTGGCCGATTAGAGATTTCAGATTGTTTTGACGATGGAAAGACTTGCCAGACAAGACATAAAATATGTGCCAGGTGTGGGGCCAAAGCGCGCCGAGCTGCTGAGCAAGGAGCTCGGCATTCACTCGTTCTACGACCTGCTCTATTACTTCCCGTTTCGCTACATAGACCGCAGCACCATCCACAAGATAAGCGAGATGCAGGGCGAAATGCCCTATATCCAGCTCAAGGGACACTTCATCACGTTCACCCCACAAGGTGAGGGCGCCAAGCGCCGCCTGAACGCATTGTTCACCGATGGCACTGGCACAATTGAAGTGGTGTGGTTCAATAGGGTGAAATCGATAATGGAGAGCTATCACACTGGCGTGGAATATATCCTCTTTGGCAAGCCCACCATCTACAAAGGGCATTACAACATGGCTCACCCTGAGGTCGACCCATATAAACCCGAGGCAACGAGCCGCGGCCTTGTGGGCGTGTATAACCTCACTGAAAAGATGCACAACCGGTCGTTCACCACACGTGCAATGCAGAAGATTGTGAGCGAGTTGCTAAAGACACCAGCGGTGCAAACCCTGCGTGAGACACTGCCATTGAGCATTATTGAGAAATATAAGTTCATGCCACTGCGTGAGGCGCTTATCAACATCCATCAGCCACAGAGCATCCAGCAACTGCAACAAGCACAACGGAGATTGAAATTTGAGGAATTGTTCTTCCTGCAGATGAACATACTCAAGTACATTAAGGGACGCAACGCCAAGGTGCCAGGGCATGTGTTTGCCCATGTGGGTGACCACTTCAACTCCTTCTACAAGAACTACCTAAAGTTTCCTCTCACTGGAGCGCAAAAGCGAGTGATCAAGGAGATGCGGCACGACATGGGCAGCGGTCGCCAGATGAACCGCCTGCTGCAAGGCGACGTGGGCAGCGGCAAGACCATTGTGGCGTTCATGACCATGCTGCTGTCAGCCGACAATGGCTACCAGGCTTGCATCATGGCACCCACCGAGATTCTTGCCACACAGCACTTTGAGAGCATCGGCGAGATGGCAAGTGCTGTGGGGCTGAAAGCGGCACTGCTCACTGGATCCACACGCAAGAAGGAGCGCGACGCCATTCACGAGCAGCTAATGAGCGGAGAACTCAACATCCTCATTGGCACCCATGCCCTGATTGAGGACACCGTGCAATTCAAGAACTTAGGTCTTGCTATCATCGACGAGCAGCACCGCTTTGGCGTGGCGCAACGTGCCAAGTTGTGGCGCAAAAACACCACCCCACCCCATGTGCTGGTGATGACGGCGACGCCCATCCCACGCACCCTTGCGATGACAGTGTATGGCGACCTAGATGTGAGCGTCATCGACGAGCTGCCGCCAGGCCGCAAGCCTGTTACCACGGTGTTGCGCTACGAGAACAACCACATGGCTGTGTACCGATTCATAGGCAGCGAGCTCAAAAAGGGCCGCCAGTGCTACATTGTATATCCCCTAATAGAGGAAAATGAAAAGCTCGACTTGCGAGCCCTCGAAGAGGGTTATGAAATCATATGCGAGAACTTCCCGAGCTATCGCGTGGCCTACGTGCACGGCAAGATGAAGCCCAGCGAGAAAGACTATCAGATGGGGCTTTTCGCCAGTGGTCAAGCCCACATTCTTGTGTCGACCACAGTGATTGAGGTGGGCGTTAACGTGCCCAATGCCAGCGTGATGGTGATAGAGAACGCCGAACGATTCGGACTCTCGCAGCTGCACCAGCTGCGTGGACGTGTGGGCCGTGGTGCCGACCAGAGCTACTGCATACTCATGTCGAAGTATCAGCTGTCGAAGGATACACGACATCGCCTGGAGGTGATGACACAGACAAATGACGGCTTTGTCGTTGCCGAGGAAGACATGAAACTGCGTGGACCTGGCGATATGGAGGGTACGCAGCAGAGTGGAGTGGCGTTCAATCTGCGCATCGCCAACCTAGCCAGCGACGGAGTGGTGCTGCAAGCAGCACGCAATGAGGCACAACGCATCCTTGACGAGGACTTCGACCTCTCAACCCCCGACGGCCAGATGCTCCAACGCGCCATGCGCTTCCTATTCTCACGCGACACCAACTGGGGAATGATTTCTTAAATGCACTACTTATAATGCATAATTCAAAATGCACAATGCATAATCGGGCTGCGCCTTTATATAACAATGACATAAAATCACACACAAAATCGCCCGCAAAGATTCTATTATTACAATGGTCTATTTGCGGGCGATTTATGCAATATGGTTCTTTCTGACTATAGTCTAGAACATAAAGCCTAGCGAGAACATCATTGGTTTGTTTTGGTAGAGTTTGTAGCTGCTGTCATGCGACATGTTAAGGAAACCACGCGACATGGTAAACTGAAGTTCAACCATCTTATAGCGCAATCCACCACCAAACTCATAACTGGCATTGAAGCGTTTCCAGTCGGGAGCGTCCTCAGTCTCATAGAGTGGACTGTTGTCGTAGCCCACATAATCGCTACCGTTCTCTTTGAGTTGAACCTTTGACATAATGCCGTAGTCCAGACCCACTCCACCAAAGGCATAGATGTGGAAATCATTGAACTTCAGCCTATAGGTAAGGTGAACGGGCATATAGAGGGCATGTTCCTGCATCTCGCCATACACGTTGTAACCATCAACCACCATAGGTTGGCTCTTGGTGTAATAGTACTCGTAGAGAAGACCGGTGTTCAATCCCAGACCAAACTTGAAATAAGGAGTAGCGCGGAATCCAGCCTGCACGCCATGCACAACCTTTGAGTCTTCCCAAAATCCCATCTTTTCCTTACTTCCACCTTCCTTCGACTGCCACTGCTTTTGAACATAACCTGCCGAGAACCCCCAGAAACGTTTCTTGGGCTCAGGCTTGTAGCTGTAGTTATAACTTGGAGTGCTGTAAGTTCTTGTGGATGGAGTGGTGTAGGTGGAACTTGATGAGGAAGAGCTGCTGCTATAGGTAGGAGTGGTGGTGGATGAGGTGGATGAGGTGTTGCTACTGCCTGAATATGATTGGCTGCTTGATGTAGGAGCGGTTAAACCAAATGCCTCATAATTACCAGAATCGTCTGCTAATGCTTTAAACAATGCAGTCATTGTATGTTTTGTGCCCCATTTAGACTGGTCGATTGGAATGGTTATATTATTGCCTATTCTAATTGTTGTGATGTTGTAATTCATAAATAAATTGGATACATACTGTTGATGGTCTACATAATTGGACGCAGTAGAGAACGAATTACCAAGTGTATTAGACGATGAAACAAAGCTAAGAACTTGTCTTTCATCAAAATCATGTTTATCAAAAAATGCAGTACCAGCCATCTTACGACTCATATTCCTATTGCCACCAACACAATAAACAATAATCTCTCCACTTAAAGATGTGCCATCAGAAAAGATTATCTCTATTTTTTCTTTTTGACTCTCAATATCATTATCACGCAAATAATTTGCTAACCCCACGAGTTCTTTATTGAAACTGAAAACTCCAAAATCTATGGTCCATGCCATACCTTCTTTTGTTTCAACCTCTAAGAAAAAAATATCACGACCGCTGTAAATAACATCATCAATCATTGTTGATGTGTATGCACTTGAGAATCCTTCTTCATCTATTTTCCTTGTTTCTATCTTTGGAGCACTATTAGCATAGTTCACATAACTTTTTGGCACCGGGTAGGTTTGAGTATTGGAGGATGTATTAGTTGTAGCGCTATTTATTGTGGTTGAAGCTGTCGTTGAACTATTACTTTTTTTGCTTGTTGACTTAGTTGTTTTAGTGGTCTTTGTAGTTTTATTTGTTTTTTTGACCTTTGAGAATGTGGATTGTGGCATTGCAGCGATGAGCAGTGTCATCACCATTAATGTTAGAATTCGTTTCATAGTTGTTATTTTTTTAAGTTAATACTATTATTTTCGGTAGTTAAAACTTCATAAAAAAGGCGCAGACTTCCGTCATACGCTCTCGGGCTCACCACAAGCCGGATACTTTATGAGGGTCCACGCCTTGTGTGGCATGTACCCAATTAGTATCCTTTCGCTCAAAAAATATCGAGGTGGTGATTCGAGAGCAATTGAGCAACCAAAATTTCAGTGCCATTCTGAACACTGATGCAAAGATAACACATTTTCACAAAACCACAAAAGATTTATTATGAAATTGACGTAATTGCAAAAAGAGCATACCCACAGTGAAAACATTTGGGAATGATTTCATAATTCACAATGCATAATTCCCTCTCACCTCTTCCCTCTTCCCTAAAACTTCATATTGAATTTGGTGATTTAATAAAAAAATCCTAACTTTGTACCAAGAATTTGTTATCATTATCAACCCATAAGTAAAAATCATGAAAAAGCTATTATCAATCACGTTATTAGCCATCTTAGCATCTTTCGTTACTGTTGATGCTCAAAAGTATTATGGCTACGTTTCTGACCCTGACGGTTACACCAACATTCGCGCTGCGGCATCTAACAAAGCCGAAATCCTGGGAGATTACACCTCGGGCGAATATCTGTACTACACCCCATTGAAAAATGGATGGAGCAAAGTGTACTCCGATGCCAGCAGCTCAAGCTTCATGGGCTACATGCACACTAGCCGCATCGTGAGAGTTAAAGCACAGA
The DNA here is from genome assembly GCA_002353285.1 of Porphyromonadaceae bacterium UBA2751. Taxonomy (GTDB): domain Bacteria; phylum Bacteroidota; class Bacteroidia; order Bacteroidales; family Muribaculaceae; genus Sodaliphilus. The sequence continues at coordinate 90,113 of DEJJ01000029.1, forward strand.
ACGAGGATGTCGCAGGTGCCTATGAGAGTGCCTATGAAAAAGGCTACATCGTTGACCCCGATGATGACTATGTAAACGTGCGCAAAGGTCCCGGCACTAATTATGGCATTATCTGCCGACTGGCCGTGAGCACCGATGTCCTTTTCGAAAAGACTAAGTCAAAATGGGTTAAGGTTTACGACTTAGACGGGAACTATCTGGGCTACGTTTATCGCAGCCGCATCTCACAGCACCTATAATTGCTGAGAAAAATCGCATCATCAAGGACGGCCATACAACGGTCGTCCTTGTTTTTTGCGACAACTTTGTCACCTTCTCTAACCATTTTATCACTACATGTTGTGATTGTGGGGTTTGGAAAAAATGTGTACTTTTGCAGTCGTGAAAAAACTGTTGTTTATATTAACTATTGTATTCTCCACCTTGCCAATGTGGGCGACCGACACCGAAGCGGTTGCCGACACCATTACGCTCGGTGATGTGAATGTCACAGCCATCAAGCAGGGCGCTGACATCGATCTTACCACGGCCAGCACAGTGCTCGACAGGCGTGAGGTGGAGCGCAACGGCATTGTCACAGTGCGTGGCGTGAGCGATCTTGTGCCCAACTTTTTCTTGCCCGAATATGGTAGTCGAATGACCTCGACTATTTACGTTCGCGGCCTGGGTGCACGCATCGACCAGCCCTCGATGGGCCTCAACATCGACAATGTGCCTGTGATGTGCAAGGAGAACTACGACTTCGACATCGCCGACATAGCCCGAGTGGAGATGTTGCGTGGGCCACAGAGCACCCTCTATGGCCGCAACACCATGGGCGGGCTCATGAACGTCTACACCATCTCGCCCATGTCGTGGCAAGGCACACGCATCATCGCCGAGATGGCGTCGCACATGACCGTGAAGGTCGGCGCAAGCCACTATGCGCGCATCAACGACAAGCTAGGCATAGCTGGTGGCATCTACTACACCACTACTAGTGGCCAATACACTAACCAATATAACGGCAAGAAGTGCGACTGGGAGCGCCAGGGCTCGGCACGCATGAAGCTGGTGTGGCAGCCATCACCATCGCTCACGGTGAGCAACACCATGAGTGCATCGCTCAGCCGTCAGGGCGGCTACCCCTACGAGTGGGTGGAGACAGGGCGCATAGCCTACAACGACACCTGCTTCTATCGCCGCACCAGTGTGATGGACGGCCTCACGGTGAGCAAGCACTTTGAGCACTGGACGCTGTCGAGCATCACCAGCTACCAGTATATCAACGACAACATGACCCTCGACCAGGACTTCACACCCCTGCCCTACTTCACGCTAACTCAAGCACGCCGCGAGCACGCTGTCACACAAGAGGTGGTGGCACGCGGCAGTGATAGCCAAGCCTACAAGTGGCTTGTGGGAGCCTTTGGCTTCTATCGCCGCTACCGCATGGATGCGCCTGTGACATTCAAGGACTCTGGCATAAAGTTCCTCATCGAGAATCACATCAACGAGGTAAACCCCTACTATCCTGTGGTGTGGAACGAGCGCAGCTTTGAGCTTGGCAGCGAATTCACCAATCCCTCGTGGGGAGTGGCACTATACCACCAGTCGAGCTACGACTGGAAGCGCTTCACATTCACTGCTGGCCTGCGCCTTGACTATGAGCACACGTCGCTTCGTTACCACAGCGAGACCCACACAGGCTACTCCATCATGGAAAGCGCAACGGGCCAGGTGTATAACACCAGCAATATCGACATTGACGACGGCGGCTCGCTGAGCAAGCACTTTGTGCAGTTACTACCCAAGCTCTCAATTACCTACCACCTGCCCACCATGTGGCAAGGCAGCATCTATGCCAGCGCAAGCAAGGGCTATAAGGCTGGCGGCTTCAACACCCAGATGTTTAGCGACGTGCTGCAGCAGCGGCTCATGGGAATCCTGGGCATAGGTGCAGCCTACGACATCGACGCCATTGTGGGCTACAAACCCGAGGTGGCGTGGAACTACGAGCTGGGAGGTCATTTCGAGAGCGCCAACCGCCGCCTCAAGGGCGACATTGCGCTGTTCTACATAGACTGCAGTGACCGACAGATGACCATCTTCCCCGACGGCACCACCACAGGCCGCATCATGACCAATGCTGGCAATACCCGCAGCGTGGGGGCCGAGGCGAGCATGAGCGTCAACTTTACCGACAACTTGGGCATGAACCTGAGCTACGGCTACTGCGATGCACGCTTTGTGCGCTACAACGACGGCAAGGCCGACTACAAGGACAAGCATGTGCCCTACTGCCCACAGCACACTCTCTTTGCCCAAGCGTTCTACACCTACAACTTTAAAGGTGGCAGCGACTGGGCACGGAGCATCACCCTTGATGCCAACGTGAAAGGTGCAGGCGCCATCTACTGGAATGAGGCCAACAGTCAGCGCCAGCCATTCTATGCCCTGCTCGGAGCAAGCGTCACACTCGCTGGCAAGCACTACTCGCTGCAACTGTGGGGGCGCAACCTCACTGGCACCAGCTACCGCACGTTCTACTTCGTGTCGATTAGTCACGAGTTCCTGCAACGTGGTCGCAGCCGCATGCTCGGGGCAACATTGAGGGTGGAATTTTAGAAAACGACAAGACAACAAAAAAATTAAGAACAAATGATAAACAAAATCAAGATGAAGAAATTTTTATTATCACTTTCGCTTATGGCAATGGTATTGCCATTCAGTTCATGTGGCGACGATGAGCCCTATGCTCCAGTTATCACCAACGAGACCATCATGGCCCAGAACGTCATCAGCAGCACTATCATCATTGAAAGCGGCGCTGTGAACTACATTGAGAAGGCCAATTACACTTTCAACATCGAGTACCGCGACATGCGAGAAGCCACAATCAAAGTTGTGGCCAATGGCGTGAAATTCGACTCCCACATGCCCTTTGGCGTTTCATTTGAAATGGAAGAGATGAAGACCAATGAGCTTAACGACTACTATGTAAAGTTCCACTCGTCGAAAGTCAAATTCCTGAAACCAGGCACCGATGAGGAGAACACCAACTACACCCTCACCGATGTGAACGGCTACATCGACAAGGCTAACGGCGTTTACTCACTGGAATACACCGTCAACGGCAAGTGGCACGTGATAGTGTGCAGCTCGAGCATAAGCAGCCGTGTTGAAGGCAATGACTATCGTGCTCCCAGCCAGCTCTACTACAACTACAAGATCAATGTCGCCACGATGAAAGCCGAGGTGTTCATCTACAACGTACAGTTCACAGTGGGCGGTGCCACCAGTCCCGTGCTCAAGAAAATCTCAATCCCCAACCTTGACGTGACAGCGACAGCCACCGGCTTTGAGCTCACAGGCACCGACATCGTGCCCACCTACTACACTGGTGAGAACCTGGACCAGGGCACTCCCTATCCTGCCCTCACGGTAACCAACTTCAAGAGCACCATCGACGTCACCGACGCCGAGCACACCATCTACTTCAATGCCCACGGCGGTGAGCACAGCAACACCAGCAGCCTCTACCTGTGGAGTTGGAAAGCTGCCCAGTGATGAGCCAAGTCAAGAATTAACGATATTTTTTACTAATTTAGTTTAAATATCACTCCTATTATAAAATAATGTGCTACATTTGTGGCACATTTTTTCATGATTATACTAAATAACCAAAATAACACGACAATGAAAAAAGCAATTTCAATTCTCACACTCGCTGTGCTTATGCTTGGCATCACAGCATGCAGCAGCGGCAGCGACGACGATGTGATGACCCGCACCTTTGAGACCGAAATGCTCAGCAACTCGGTCAACATTAGCCAAAACACATCCGAGAAAGTGACTTCAGGCGTGATGAGCATCAAGTGGGACATCACCAACTCCAAAATGACAATCTCCTATCCCGTGCAAGTGAGCAACGACCGCAACGTCACCCTCGCTCTCACCGACGTGGACCTCAATGCCGACAACACACTCAACTGCTACACCTTCACGGCAGCAAACGGAGGCAACGGCATCACCGACGTCACCGGCTACTACGACCCACAAGTGGGGGCGCTGCAAATCAACTTCGTGGCCAACGGCACACACCGAGTTTACAACTCCACCATGCTGCGCTACCCCTACCTCACATGCAAGGTCACACCACTCGACGGCAGCTCACCAGCTGTCGAGAGCACCTCGGCGGGAATGGCCATCACCATTGATCCTTCTGACATGAGTGCCCGCATGGCAATGGGCGGATTCTCGCTGACACAGACCAGCGGTGCCATTCCACAGATGACATTCTACGGCCTGCATGCCGAGGCCACAGCCACTGGCTACAAAGTGACTTACAATGGCGAGCAGCACTCCACCGATGGCACCTACATCCTCAACAACTTCGAGGCCGAAGTCACCAACGGCGGACGAGCCATCAGCGGCACCTTTGTAATCAACGGCAACAAGTACGAGGGCACATTCTCAGGAACCGAGTTTGCCAAATAACTCCCCTGCCCCCCCTCCCCCACCTCACAGCACCTGCGCCCCACCCCATCGGCGCAGGTGCTTTTTTGCACCTCTGTTATTTTTTCCTCACGCAAACACCGCAAATGGCGCAAATCTTTTTCTCACGCAAATTAACCGTGAATTTACTTTTCTGACGCGGTGGAATCATGGAATCACTGAAATCAACAACTTTTACAACCTGGGACAACATGGTCATCTCGCAAAGTTGCAC
>DEJJ01000029.1:94845-94978 GCA_002353285.1 Porphyromonadaceae bacterium UBA2751
TGGCGGTGTCGCAAAGCCTGCTTACGCAGGGGGATATAGCATGAGCTGTGGGTCGCCTGCGGCGAGAAATTGGACAAAATTAAAATTATAAATTAAACAAAATTGTTTTCAGTGACTCAACTGACTCAACTGA
>DEJJ01000029.1:95092-171394 GCA_002353285.1 Porphyromonadaceae bacterium UBA2751
CGGTGGAATCATGGAATCAGTGGGACAGTTTTGTGTTTCTTTTCATGGGTGGCAGTATGTCAATGGTCTCTTGTGTGAGGTGTGTGGCAAAGGTAACACCTTATTATATATAAAAACAATATCAAAAAAATTCTTAGTTTTATGCGACAGTTATTGTACTTAGCAAGACTCCATTAGTGGACAGGAATGCTGGAGTGGTTAGGCATTTACAAGAATTGATGGGAAACATTATTAACAGAATATTTTTTTAAGAACAGAGTTTTAAGGCTGGTTTTGATCTTTTTTGATCACAAATCATAAAGAATGATCTAATTGTATTATTGTCGTTTTATTGCTGTATTTTTGTTATAAAATAAAGGGTTTAATAATAGAACATGAAATTAGACTATAATAAAGCAAGGCCATTCTTGAAATGGGCTGGGGGGAAAAGACAACTCATTCCACAACTTAATGAGTTGCTACCACATGAGCTTTATGATAACGACTTCACCTATATAGAGCCTTTCGTTGGAGGTGGCGCAATGTTATTTTTTATGCTCCATAAGTTTCCCAACATCAAAAAAGTCATAATTAATGACATAAACAAAAAATTAACAGATGCTTATAAAATTATCAAAGATGATGTTGAAGGATTAGTTTTAATGCTCACTAATATTGAGAATGAATATCATAAACTCAAAGTTGAAGATTCTAAAAAAGAATTCTATTTAAAGCAGCGTGAAAGATTTAATGAAGCAAATCTTGATTTATTGGAAATGACAGCTTTATTAATATTTCTTAATCGCACTTGCTTTAATGGTTTATATAGAGAGAATTCTAAAGGAGAATTTAATGTCCCATTTGGAAGATATGTTAATCCCACAATTTGCAATGCAGAAATTCTTTATGCTGATAGTAAATTGCTTAATAAATGTAAGATAGAGATTCTTACAGGGGACTTTTCAAATACTTCAACTTTTGTTGAAGAAGGAAATCTTTCTTTCTTCTATTTTGACCCTCCATATAGGCCTTTAAGTGCAACATCAAGTTTTAATTCATTTGTAAAAGAAAATTTTAATGATGATAGTCAACGTAAACTATCAAACTTTTGTAGACAGTTGGCATTAAAAGAGAATGTTTTATGGATGCTGAGTAACTCTGATTGCTCTGCAAAAAACCCAAAAGACACTTTTTTTGAAGATCTCTACAAAGGATTTGATATTCAACGAGTAATCGCCTCAAGAGCTGTAAACGCAAATGCAAGCAAAAGAGGCAAATTGACAGAACTCCTTATCAGAAATTATAAAACACCAACAACTGAACAAATTGCAATCTAAAAATGGCAGCACATACAGAAGAACAGTTTAATCAATTTATGACTCAATTATCGGAGACTAATGCTACTTTAAATTTTTGGACTGATTTTGAGAAAATCAAGAAAAATGTAGCAAGTATTGAGATAAAATTAAATACTCTGAATTATTTAATAGGCAAGCAAGATTTACGGGCTGCCGTCTGTGAATTATGGAATAATGACAAAAGTGTTTTTGATGTCTTGCTTATTCTAGTCGCTTGCAGAAAGAAAGACAAGAAAAAAGTTATAAATGATAACGCTGAAACAGTGCTTCTTGATAGTTATCTTAAAACAAAGGAGGGAGTAATTGAATATATAGAAGGCACTGGACTAGCTCAAGTTTTTCTTGATAAGAGTATAAAAAATCTTGTCGATTATGTTTTTGGCGTTGAAGCTGGTCTGGATTCCAATGCGCGTAAGAATCGAAGTGGTCATGCTATGGAAGATACAGTGGAGCTAATAATAAAGAATTCTGGTATTGAGTACCGAAAAGAAGTATATTCAAGCGAATGGCCTGAATTGACAGCAGCATTAGGCACTGATAAGAAGCGTTTTGATTTTGTTATTTCCACAAATGAGAAGACATATTTGATGGAAGTCAATTTTTATAGTGGTGGAGGTAGTAAACTTAATGAAACTGCACGTTCTTTTACCGAATTGGCCCCTAAAGTTAATTCTGTTCCAGGCTTTGAATTCGTTTGGGTCACTGATGGTATTGGATGGAATAGTGCAAAAAATAAATTGCAGGAGGCTTATTACACCATTCCAAGTGTTTACAATCTTTTTACCCTTAATACTTTTCTTAATAGTATCAAAATATAATGGCAGCAATTCTTCCATATTACCGCAGTGTGAATCGTGACTTCACCTTGCTTCATGGTAATTGCATGTGGTTGTTAAATCAGTTTGATTTCAAATTTGACATGATATTTGCCGATCCCCCATATTTTTTGTCAAATGACGGCATAAGTTTTCAGTCAGGAAAGATTGTTAGTGTGAATAAGGGCGAATGGGATAAAGGAAAGAGTACAGATGAAATCAACGATTTCAACATGCGCTGGTTGTCAGCATGCCGTGACAAGCTTAAAGATAACGGGACAATATGGATTAGTGGCACATATCACAACATCTTCAGTGTTGCAACAGCACTGAAATCTTTAGGTTACAAGATACTAAACGTAGTTACTTGGGCAAAAACGAATCCCCCACCCAACATCTCATGTAGATATTTCACATATTCAACCGAATTTGTGATTTGGGCAAGAAAAAGTCCAAAAGTTCCACACCGTTTTAATTATGAGTTGATGAAACTACTTAATGATGGCAAGCAGATGACCGACGTGTGGCGATTGCCTGCAATAGCGCGTTGGGAAAAGTCATGTGGAAAGCATCCCACTCAAAAGCCGTTAGCACTGTTGACCCGCATTATCTTAGCATCAACCGATGAGAATAATTGGATTCTTGATCCATTCGCTGGTTCATCAACTACTGGCATAGCTGCATGCCTAACAGGACGTCGTTATCTTGGCATTGAGAAGGAAAAAGAATTCGTAGTGATTAGCAAGAACCGACGTATTGAACTTGACGATATTAACAAGTGGACAGAATACCGTTCCCGCATTAAGGACATAGGCAAGTCGTGCCAGCTTGAAGTACCTGGAATAGCCAGTGAACCGAGCATTGCTTACGACCTCCCATTTTAGTAGTGTTGTATTAGGCGACTCAAGTTCAAGATAATGAGTTGCATTGGATTCCGTCTTGAAAAAGCACTCCACATTAAGTATAATCCCCACAGTTATTAATTGTGGGGTTGGATAAAAAAAGTGGTGTGTTATAAGTGAAAAGTGAAAAGTTTTTTGTAACTTTGAGGCGTATTTTTACTTATTGATGGCAACACGAGCAAAATATGACGAAGCCAGCATCATCGAGGAGCTTCACAAACAGGCGACATGCCGGAGTGCGTTCGGGAGAGTGATAGAGCACTATTCTGAGCAGCTTTACTGGCACATCCGTCGCTTGGTAATTGACCATGACGACGCTAATGATGTGCTTCAAAACACGTTTATCAAGGCGTGGACTAACATCGACAACTTTCGCGGTGATGCAAAGCTGTCGACTTGGCTCTACAAGATAGCCATCAACGAGTCGATAACCTTCATCAACAAGAAGAAGGTTCAGAACAACATCTCGCTTGACGATGATGATTCGTTCCTTGTGAATAGCCTTGAGGCTGACCGCTACTTTGATGGTGATGAGGCCCAGATGAAGCTTCAGAAAGCCATAGCCACCCTGCCCGAGAAGCAGCGCCTGGTGTTTAACATGCGCTATTATGACGAGATGAAATATGAGGAGATGAGCGAGATCTTAGGCACATCGGTGGGGGCGCTGAAAGCGTCGTATCATCATGCGTTGAAGAAAATCGAGACATTTTTTGAGAACAATGATTAAACCTTTTTAAGTTATTGTAGTCAAAAAGTTGTAATGAAAAACGAAGATTCCAAAATATTAGAAAAATTGGGTAAGGATCCGGGCTTTAAAGTGCCGGAGAATTTCTTCGAAGATTTCAATTCGAAGCTGATGGACTCGCTTCCTGAGGTGAAAATCACTGAGGAAGAGAAGCCTACACTTTGGGTTCGCGTGAGACCGCTAATCTACATGGCTGCCATGTTTGCCGGCGTGTGGTTGATGATGAACATTTTCTCGCTGGGGAAGTCGAGTGCCACTGGTGAGCAGCGTGCTGCCAACATCTCGGCAGGCGTCTCGGTTGAGAAGAATGCCGACGATCTTATTGACTACGGCGGCATCAACGACTATGACATCATGACCTATGAGGACTCGGTGGAGATGGAAGTTGCCGACGACAAGATGCCCTAAAGGTGTGGGATCAGCGAGATGGAGTTTTTAAAAGAAAAACTTTTAAATTGGAAGAGAATGAGACGATTACCCTTAATAGCACTTGCGGCACTGCTGATGTGTTGCTCGAGTGTTGCCAGTGCAAAAGACGCTGCTGGCAAGAGCCGTAGCAACCGCAGCCAGTGGACCCAAGAGATGCTTGACTACAAGCATGACTTCATAGCAGAGCAGACTGAGATGACGCAAGCCCAGCGTGAGAAGTTCATGCCCCTGTATGAGGCGATGGAGAAAGAAGTGTATGCGGCGCACCGCACTGCCCGAGAGCAGGCCCGGAAGGTGTCGAGCACGACAAAAGCCAGTGAGCAGGATTATGCCACAGCAGCACGCGCCATGTCGCAGGTGAAGGTCAAGGAAGGTGAGATTGAGGGTCGTTACTTTGAGAAATTCTCCAAGATCCTGTCGAAGAAACAGATGTTCCAACTCAAGCAGGCAGAACTGAAGTTCACACGACAGATGATCTCATCGCGTGGCAACAAGAAGAAGAAAAAGTAAAGCAGCTGAGCCTTGCGATTGACACCCTAACGCACTCTCGCGACATTCACATTGAGTTGTAAATGTCGCGAGAGTCTGCTTTTATCTGCCACGAGATAAAAGACAGGGCCACATGATTAAGTGACTCGTCACTTCTTGTCGAGCATGAAATCGGTGGATGCCATTGAGAGCTGCTTCTGCAGGATGTTAATCCACTTGACGAGATCCTCGACCTCGTCGCGCTTCTTGACACTGAACACCCACCCTTGGCCACATTTGAGGCGTGGATTGTAACGCCCTCCCAATTTTTTGATTTCGGTCTTGAAGAGCTTGGTGTTGCCCGTGACCACGATGGCCTTCTCAGAATAATCAACGACTTTGAGCTCATCGGCATCAAAATCGAGGGTCAACTCTTTAGCCTGACCCGTTTCTTCATCAAAAATTTTTATCTGCATAATTGATACGATTTAGAGTTTTCTGTTGCAAATATACAAATTTTTTAGATACTTACTATTAAAGTGAAAGAATTTAAAGTCAAGAAGGTAAAAAATCATTGAGAATAATAAAAAAATTATATATCTTTGTGGCACTTATTGGCTAAAAAAAATAGAAATTAAAACATAGAGAGACATGAGAATTGGCACATTTTTGACATTACTGACGGCTGGCATGATAGCCCTGGCCTCGAGTGCCCAGGCGCCAGCCTTGAGTGTGAATGATGAAACCCGCAACCAGACCATCACCGTGACAGTGGTGAGCAACGACATTGTGAAAGTGGACGTTGTGCCATGGAGCTGGAAAGGAAGCAGATTGCCGTCGCTGACCAAGGAGCAGCCTGATGAAGGGCGATACACGAAGCAGGAGGGCAACAGCGTCAATGAGATGGTTACCGAGAGTGGCCTGCGCGTTGTTACCGACACAAAGCTCAACACTCTTAGCATAAGCAATGATAACACCCTCTTTGCCATCGACTTGTGTGATCGCGAAGCTGGCGGGGTGCGACTGGTGCACCAGACCAATGAGTCGTTTTACGGTGCTGGCGAGCGCGGCTACTCCCTGAACTTAGCTGGCGACACGCTCATCAACTATAACAAGCAGAACTATGGCTACGTGAAGGGTGAGAAGCGCATCAGGCAGATGGGCATCACCATGCCGATGGTTATTTCATCGAAGGGCTATGGCATCCTCTTTGACGACTTTGCCAAGTCGTCGCTGCATCTGGGAGAAGGCGTCATCGAGTATAAGAGCACATCGCCACAGCCAATTGCCTACTACATCATTGACGGTCATGGCAAGGTTGAGAACGTGGTGAAGAGCTTCACCTGGCTGGTGGGCCGCCAAGACCTGCCACCGCTGTGGACGCTGGGCTACATCACCTCGAAATATGGCTATCACGACCAGCGCGAGAGCGAGGGTGTGGTTGACACACTCAAGCGTGCTGGTTATCCACTCGACGGCATCGTGTTTGACCTGTACTGGTATGGCAAAGAGCAGGACATGGGCCGGTTGTCATGGGACAAGGAGCAGTGGCCCGACCACCGTGGCATGCTCAAGAGGTTTAAGGACAAAGGCATACATGCCGTGACCATCTCGCAACCCTACGTGCTGACCAATGGTCGCGCCATCGACAACTATCGCGAGCTTGACCCTAAGGGAATGTTCTGCAAGACCGATGGCACCGACACCACGCAGACGGTAACCATCTGGGTGGGTCAAGGCGGAATGTTTGATGTGTCAAATCCTGCCACCCAGCAGTGGCTTCGCAACCGCTACCGCAGCCTGACCAATGAGGGCGTGACAGGCTGGTGGGGCGACCTGGGTGAGCCCGAGGTACACCCTGAGGCGATACGCCACTACAATGGGCTCACTGCCGAGCAGTATCACAACTACTATGGGAATGAATGGAGCCGCATCATCTACGACCTATTCAAGGAAGAATATCCCGACCGCCGACCCATGATAATGATGCGCGCCGGCACAGCAGGCCTGCAGCGCTACTCGGTGTTCCCCTGGTCGACCGACGTGTCGCGCTCGTGGGGCGGTTTCCAGCCACAGGTTACCATCATGCTCAACTCGGGATTGAGCGGTCTGGGCTACATGTCGCACGACGTGGGCGGCTTTGCCCTCGACCCCAACAAGAAGCGCGACGGCGAGCTCTACATACGCTGGCTTGAGCTGGGCTTGTTCTCACCCGTGCTACGCACCCACTCGCAAGACCTTGCCGAGCCCTATCACTACACCGAATATGGCGACCTGCCACGACGCATCATCAGTGAGCGTTACCGCTGGCTGCCTTATAACTACACCCTAGCATGGGAGAATGCCAGCCAGGGTGTGCCACTGGTGCGTCCACTTGGTTTCTATGAGAGAGACAACAACATCAAGCGCTTCGACAATGTGAGCGACCAGTACTTGTGGGGCCACGACGTGATGGTGGCTCCCGTGATGACTCAGGGCGCTACTAGCCGCGAGATTACCTTCCCCGAGGGCACCTGGGTTGACATCAATAACCCAGTCGAGCGCTACGAGGGTCATAGTTCCATGTCGTATCCCGCGCCAATCGAGGTGTTGCCGCTTTTTGCTCGCGCCGGTGCATTCATTCCACAGGCCAGCCACAAAATGGATAATGTGGGAGACTACAACCCCAACAGTCTCGACATCATGTACTACATGGGCGATGAGGCATCGGGCTATACCCTCTTTGACGACGACTTGAAGTCGACTGGCACCCTTGCCGAGGGCAAGCACCGCCTGATACACTTTGCCGCTGCACCTGCTGCCGACAAATGCGTGATCACCATCAAGGGCGAAGGCGACGGCACTCCAGCCAAAAAGGAGTACCGCCTCATGGTTCCAGGTCTTGAGAGCAAGCCCTCGCAAGTGAAGGTTAACGGCAAGAAGGTGAAAATGAACTATGACATCACCATTCCAGTGCTCACAATTCCCTTGACTATCAATGACATCAATGCCACAACCACGGTTGAGATTGTAAAGTGACACTCGGCTTGAACAATAAAATGAGCGCATCGGGCAAAAGCTCGATGCGCATTTATTTCTAATGGGAATCATACTCCCCCCTTACCACCTCTATCTTAGAGGGGGAATTGGTGGGGAAATTATCAGATTATTCCTTGATGAGGGTAGCGCCCTTCTTGAGAGCTTCCTCATTCATGGGGATAAGGTGCCAGTGGCGCTCGGGCAGAGTCTTCTTGAGGCCCTTGAGCACGTTCTCGATGGTGACGATGGGCTTAACCTTGAGGTAAGCACCAAGGACAATCATGTTGAAGGCCTTGCTGTTGTTGATCTCGATGGTAGCCTCGGTAGCCTCGATGCGATAGATCTTGATATCGGTGCGAGTGGGAGGCGTGTTGATGCCGTAGCTATCGTAGATGAGCACTCCGCCTGGCTTGACCATCTTCTCGAACTTGTCGAGACTCTGCTGGTTGAGAACCACAGCTGTGTCGTACATGTTGAGGATGGGAGAGCTAATGCGCTCGTCGCTCACGATAACGGTAACGTTGGCCGTGCCACCGCGCTGCTCTGGTCCATAAGAAGGCATCCAAGTGACTTCCTTGTCTTCCATCAATCCAGAGTAAGCGAGAATCTTACCCATAGAGAGGACACCCTGTCCTCCAAATCCTGCAATTACTATTTCTTCTTTCATGATTATTCTTTATTTTTTAAATCACCCAATGGGTACTTAGCAAACATGTTCTCTTGTAGCCACTCGTTGGCTTTCACTGGAGTGAGCTTCCAACCAGTGTTGCAGGTGCTGACAACCTCAACAACCGAGCAACCCTTGCCATCCATACTGTTTTGGAAGGCCTTCTTGAGAGCGGCTTTGGTCTTGCGTACAGCAGCTGGGCTGTAAACAGTTTGACGGGTAACATAGCAAGTACCGTCGAGCTGAGCCAGCAGGTTGCTGATAGCCAAAGGATAACCATTGAGGTCGGCGCGGCGTCCGTAAGGGCAAGTAGCGGTCTTCTGACCAAGGAGAGTGGTAGGTGCCATCTGTCCACCAGTCATACCATAGATGGCATTGTTGATGAAGATGATGACGATGTTCTCGCCACGGTTAGCAGCGTGGATAGTCTCGGCAGTACCAATGGCCGAGAGGTCACCGTCGCCCTGATAGGTGAAGACGAGCTTGTCGGGCATGAGTCGCTTGGTAGCGGTAGCCATAGCTGGAGCGCGTCCGTGAGCGGCCTCAAGCCAGTCGATGTCGATGTAGTTGTAGGCGAAAACGGCGCAACCTACAGGAGAAACGCCGATAGCCTTTTCTTGCAGTCCCATTTCTTCGATAACCTCGGCAACGAGTTTGTGCACAACACCATGGCTACAGCCTGGGCAGTAGTGCATGTGAGCGTCGTTGAGAAGGCTCGGTTTCTTATAAACCCTGTTTTCGGGGCGGATTATATCGTTAAGTTCCATAATGGTCTTGTAATGATTAAAAAAGTTGATTATCCTAATTTGTTAACCAGTTTCTCTTTGAGTGCGTTGAGAATCTCGTCGGGAGCGGGAACGTTGCCACCCAGGCGGCAGAAGAGGTCAACTGGGTAGTTGCACTCGGTAGCGAGCTTGATGTCCTCGATCATTTGACCAGCGCTTAGCTCCACGCTAAGGATTCCCTTAACGCCCTGAGCTGCCTTGCGGATAGCGTCAACTGGGAAAGGCCAGAGAGTGATGGGTCGAGCGATGCCGACCTTGATACCTTCCTCAGCAGCGAGTTCCATAGCCTTATGGCTAATGCGTGCCATGCTACCGAAAGCTACAATCAGGTAGTCGCAATCGTCGGTGTTGATGAGCTCGCAACGTTGCTCATTCTTCTCAATCTCGCGATAGGTAGCCTGGAAGCGATGGTTGTTTTCCTCCATCTTGTCGTCGTCGAGCTCGAGCGAAGTGATGATGTTCTTTGGGCGCATGCCCTTGCGGCCGTTAACAGCCCATGGGCAGTTCTCGCGAATCCATTCCTCAGTGTGACGTGGGCGCTGCTCGGGGAGCACCACTTTCTCCATCATTTGGCCAATAACGCCGTCGGCAAGGATCATAGAGACTGCGCGATACTTGAACGCAAGGTCCCAACCGAGAGCCACGAAATCAACCATTTCCTGGACTGATGCAGGAGCGAGCGTAATCAAGCGGTAGTCGCCATGACCACCACCCTTAACAGCCTGGAAGTAGTCGGCCTGCGAGGGATGAATGGTACCTAGACCAGGTCCACCACGCATTACGTTAATCACCAATGCGGGAACTTCGCTAGCAGCCATGTAACTCATACCTTCTTGCATCAGGCTAAAGCCTGGGCTTGAGGTAGAAGTGAGAACAGTCTTGCCGCACGAAGCGCCAGCATACACCATGTTGATAGCAGCGACCTCACTCTCGGCTTGCAGAACTACCATACCAGTAGTTTCCCACGGCATTTCTTCTTCAAGTTTCTCGAGAACCTCGGACTGCGGGGTAATAGGATAACCAAAATAGCCATCGGCACCATAGCGAATAGCAGCGACAGCGAGAGCCTCATTACCCTTCATTAATGTTACTTTATCGTTCATCGTTTCTACGGTTTTGTTTTTTTAGGTTGAATACAATAGTTGTTTTACTTCTCCACAACACGATATACCTCGATGCAAGCGTCGGGGCATACTAGAGCACAGCTCTGGCATCCGATGCACTTGTCGGGATTAGCCATGTAGGCATAATGGTAACCTCGGTTGTTAACTTCATTTTTCTTTAGGTCAAGCACATCGCTAGGGCAAGCCACAACGCAGAGGTTGCAGCCCTTGCAGCGCTCGGTGTTGACCGTTACTGCTCCATGAATTTTTGCCATATTATTTTAAAGTGTTTTAGTTAAGTCTTGCAAAGATACAAAACATCTTATAATTTATCACTATTTTTAGCAAAGAATTTTTCCACAAGCCAACATTGATTTTGTTTTTCAAGTTAATGAGCATAGATTTGAACGAGACTTTGTCCTGTTGCACATTGACTTGTTGACATATAGCAATTGATAGTATATATACCAATTCATTTTGGAAAGTTCTTGTAAACTACCGTGTTATTTACAACAAAAGAGGCTGTTCCATAAGAATTATGCCACAGCCTCTTTTGCTTCTCGTTCCCGATTCCCTAACACTAGTCGTCCCCCAACATCCTGTTGTAGATTACTGTCACGTCGTTGGAATTGACAGCACCGTCAAAGTTAACGTCACACGTGATATAATAAGATGTATCGTTATTAACGATGCGATTGTATAGAACAGTAAGGTCGTTAGCATTTACCGAGCCGTCGCAGTTCACATCACATGGATCACCAATTCTGTATCTAGGAGAACTTGAAATAAATTTTTTAACTGGTCCATCCTCAAAATTATAATAGTTAACAGAATAAACCTCGGCAAAATACACATTAGGGGGCAAATTTTCAAAGTTAAAGTAAATGGTCTTGGTTCCATGAGCAGGCAGATATACCTCTTGCCTTGACTCGCTTACTAAATAACCCTTATAATAAGAACCATCACTAAGTTTTACCATTGTAAAAAGCTTAGCATAGATATAATTATAATAATCGTTACCGCCCTCGCTTGTGATTACTGATTCGAGCTTAAACGTGTTTCCATATATCACATTATTGGCATTAGCATCGAGTGCACGATTGGTTGCTGAAAAAATGAAAGCGCCTAGATTATCTATATTAATAGCAGCATTACAGTAGTAAGATGAAGTAGTATTTAACCAAACGACGTCGTTTCGAGGAGATATAACAATTGCGGTTGAACCAGCACGTTTTGGATAGAATGATATTATGGCCATATTGCTTGAACCTCGGGGGACATGGACTGTAGTGCCGCCTACCAGTTCTAGTGCACTACCACCTTGTGGGGGAGTGGCCCAAAGGTATAATGGAATCTCCTCGTCCATACGGTCAATATTATCGACCTTCACATAGACATTGAGAAGAGCACCTTTTTGTTTCACAGTATTGTAGTACATAATCTGAGCATTAACACCAGAGTCGCTGCGCTTATGATCCAAAACAGACAACTTCAGGGTATCGCCCTTGATATCAGCACGGATATAATTGAGCCCAGATTTATGACATACATACCATCTTGAATTACCAGTTTCTCGACAGATGGGTCTCAGAATATAGGTTCCATCGGCATAACCATATCCAAAATTAAGATTGCGAAAAAAAGTCATAGACTGATTATATGATAAGGTGGTGTCACTAACTAAATCAAAATAAGATGCAATGTGAGTGTGACCATCAGCGTTCAATACTTCCCAACCCAAGTCGAAAGTTCTAGACATAGCAGGATTATTGTTTAATACATTAGCTCCTATTCTAATGCTAAACCTACCATTGCTTTGGCGTATGTAAGTATCACTGCCATAGCCACAAGCAGTCACTTCGGCAACAGAGTTCTGCTCGTTGGTCGACACATTATCTGGTTCCAAACCAATAATCATGCGTTGGCCGAACTGAAGGCTATAATCAAATGGCATATTGTTGATTGAGGGGTTGAGTGCCTCTAGTTTGTAGTAGCCGTCATACAGCCCTCGGTTGCCCCAGTTGAAATGATAATAGCCATTTCCATCATAACCATCACAAATGAAGGATTGAGACCAACTCCCATCGTGCGTGTCGGCGGTATAAAGCACAGGACGACCGGCACGTAGTTCAGTTAGGATAAAGTTCTCCCACTCTGAAGGAGTATAATCGCAGCGCCACACTTGTCGAGCTTTTCTGCTGAAATGAAGCCAATATTCGATAGTCTCGACAAAATCGGTTGCTGGAACAAAGCTTGTGTCAAAATCGGCCCTAACGGCTTGTGCACAAGAACGCATAAGCTTTGCAACTGCAACATATGTCGGATCGCTCTCACTGCCAACATGGTACGGATAAAAAAGCTTCATATTATCCCAGTCTATGTGTCCACAATTATAATACGGGCAATGGATGTTATGTGTTGCAGTGTAATACCCGGGTATTGAAGTTAAAGAACTGGGCCATCTGTAGTAATACATCACTTGTGCCAAAGCCGTTGCCGTGCTGCCTGTCAAGCAATACTCACCGTTCAAATCAGGACACTTTAAATTAAATGGCTGATCTTGTCCCCATTGGGTTTTAATTAATGGATGAACTATATTACCATCGGCCTTCGTGGAAGGTGGTGCAGCGTGGTTACTCTGATTGATTTGAGCAGCATACTGACCGAGCAAGCCCTTCATATTCTCAGGAATAATCTCATAATCAAAACTGCCATGGTCGCAGTAACCCAAAATCTTCTCGGTGCGCGAGTCACCGCTTACTATGACAAAGCCTTTGTCATCTTTGGCGTTAAACACATAATAGGCAACGCCGCCTTGCGATGCATCAATTGTACTGCGTGGAACCTGCAATGTTTTTGATGCATCGACCGCTCCCATGTTCTTATCATGCATAAACTTAGCAGCAATGCTCTGAGCACTGGACATATTCACTTGCTGGGCATGCACATTAATGCTTAGTACAGCAAGAGAACAAACAAATATCGTTACTAAAAATCTAATCTTATTCATAATTGTTATATGTTTGGGGGTATGTTACTATTGCTAAATCAGAAAGAGTGCGGCTAGAGAGATAGCAGCAATGGTTGTGATACCCATGATGAGGGTCATGACGGTGAAGGAGCGGTAGCCGTCGGTGGTGCGGATTCCGCCAAAGCCTGTGACTACCCAAAAGTAGCTGTCGTTGGCGTGCGAGACAGTCATAGCACCTGCGCCTATCGCCATAACTACAAGGGTTGCGGCAAATGGTGTGGTGAAGCCAAGCGCATGCATCATCGAGCCTGCGTCGCTAAACATTCCCATAAGACTTGCCGTGGTGGTGATTGCCACAGTGGAAGAGCCTTGCGCCGACTTGAGGATGGCAGCAATCAAGAAGGGGAAGACAACGCCTAGCACCGAAAGCGTGCCAGTGTATTGCTTTAAAATCTCGACAAAACCACTCTCGATTATCACGGTGCCGAGAACGCTACCAGCGGCTGTGATGAAGATGATGGGGCCAGCTGTCATTAGCGAGTCGTTGATGATACCATAGGACTGCTTGAACAAATGACGCTTGGCCAGCAACGGCAGGCAGCACAAGAATGCCACCATAAGGGCTATGACTGGTTTGCCAAGGAATGTAAAGATTGCAGCGAGCCACTCGGGCATTGCCACAAGCGATGCCACGCTGCCCATTGCCATGAGTAGCACCGGAACTATAATGGGGAGGAATGATAGGAATGCCGAGGGATTGTTCTTGTCGTCAATGCTGGTGTCCTCGTCAAAATCAACACCAACAGTCGTTATTTTCTTCCCCACTTTGCCGGCAAAGAAATAAGCGGGGATGAGAGATATAAGCGATATAACCACTCCCACAGCGATGACCATGAGAAGGTCGTCGTCAAGGCCCATCATTCCGGCAGCGGCAACGGGGCCTGGTGTGGGTGGGATGAAGACGTGAGAGGCAAAGAGACCTGCTCCGAGGGCGAGCATGAGGCTTGCCTGGGGGTGAGCAGTGCGACGTGCCAGCGACTTTCCGATGGGGCTCACAAGCACAAAACCACTATCGCAGAATACTGGTATCGACACAATCCAGCCAATTAGCATCATAGCCAAGCGAGGGAACCTGCGCCCCACTACCCTCTCAACGCCACGCGCCATCGACAATGCAGCACCAGTCTTTTCGAGCACGGTGCCTATGATAGTGCCAAAGATTATCACAAGTCCTATTCCTGTGAAAATTCCCGAGAATCCCTTACCAATTACGTCAGGTATGCTCTTTAACGGCACGCCAAGTACCATTGCCAACAAGAGCGCCGTGGCGATTATGGCAATGAAAGGATGAATTTTCCACCTAGAGATGGCAACAATCATCAATAAGATTGCTAATATGAAGATGAGGAGGGTAGACAAAAGGCAAATTTTAAGTGGTAAAAAGTTAAGTGTTAAGTATAAATCCCCCACCTAGGTGGGGGATTTATGAGATATTTTTAGCGCTCTTGGAAGTTAAGTTGTGAGTTGTTGAGCAAAGTGTTGAATGCTGGCTCGGAACGCAGTGGCGCGATATTGACATAGGGGTCGTCGTTGAGCTTGATGTCATAAAGACCTCCATAACCGTTGGCAAGACATGACTCCAAGTACTTGATGCCCTGTGCCTTGTTGCCCATAGCAGCCTGAAGCGCTGCAGCGTAGTAATAGGTTTCGCCACCGATAGCTGGATAGTCCTGAATCATCTTGTTGATCCACTCGTTAGCTTCGTCGTCGCGACCGAGTTCATGAAGAGCAAATCCACGCAGCGACTCGATGTCGTCGGGATCGAGAGTGAGCACTTTTTCAAAGTCGGCCTTAGCGGCGGCAGCGTTTTTGAGGTGCTTCTTGTTGAGCCAAGCGCGCAGCATGAGCGCGTCGGCGCTATTAGGAGAGGCATTGATGGCCTTGGTGACCAAAGGGAGTGCGTCCTTGTACTTCTTTTGGGCGATGAGCATCCTTGCCTTGGCCAGCAGAGTGGGTGCGTAGTTCTCGTTGAGCACGAGTGCCTGGTCGAGAGTCTTCATAGCGGTGCTGTAGTTACCGCCCTTGCCCTGACGGAGCTCAATCTTGCTTCGCAGGATGTAGGGGTCGGGGCTTGTTGGGTCGGCAGCAATGCCCTTGTTGGCATAGTTGTAGGCCTGATCGTAATCACCGAGCTGGTAGAGACATGTAGCCTCGTCGTTGTAGATGGTGGAATACTCCATGAGATTGTTGTCGGTGATAGTCTTGAGGTCGCGCAAAGCCTGGCCATAGTGCTTGTAGTTGAGAGCAATAGCCGAGCGCACGCGGTAGAAGATGCCCGTGCGAGGATTATCGTCGGTAGCACTGCGCAGCGAAGCCATGACATCGTCGTAATGCTCACGAGAGAGGTCGAAAAGTCGGTTGATCGAAGCACCGTTATCGTTGGTAGCGCTCATAGCGATGAGATAAGTGTCGCTTGCGTCGCGATACTTGCCAAGCAGTTCCTGGACATAGGCACGGTTGAGATAAACCTTAGGCTCGGCAGGATAGAGAGTCATGGCATTGTTGACCCACTTCATGGCGTCCTCGCTCTTGCCTTCTTTAGCAGCGACACACCCCAGGAAGAACATGGCATCGTAGTTGCGTGGCTGCTGCTGCAGAATAGACTCATACTGCTTCTTTGCCACCTCGTAGTTGCCAGCCTGATAGGCCCATCGACCCTTCATGTCGACCCAAGTGAGATTGGTGGGATTGATGGTACCAGCCTTCTCAATGTCCTTGATTTCGTCGGCAAGGTTTCCCTTGATGTCGTGTAGCCTGGCTCTTAAGAGATAGGCGTCGTAGAGCAGCTCGGATTCCTTGGCAGGTGCAAGCTCGATAGTGCGATTGACATCGGCGATAGCAGCATCGTAGTCGTTGTTATAGTAAAGCTGATTGGCCCTCATGAACAAAGCGTTGTAGTCGTCGGGGTTCTTAGCGATGT
The DNA here is from genome assembly GCA_002353285.1 of Porphyromonadaceae bacterium UBA2751. Lineage (GTDB taxonomy): Bacteria > Bacteroidota > Bacteroidia > Bacteroidales > Muribaculaceae > Sodaliphilus. The sequence goes on from DEJJ01000029.1 coordinate 111,313, forward strand.
GATCGTTATAGACCTTCATAACGGCCTGAGTGATTTTGTCGGGTTCCTGCTGTTGCGCCATAGCTGTGAAGCATGCAACCGAAGCCATTAGCAGCAAAGCCAGGATGAGTGATTTTCTAAATTTCATAGTGTGAGTGTGAGTAAAAAGTAAGATATTTTAAAGCTAAAAAATTAACGTGACATTTTTAAAGTGTGCATAGTGGCGACTGCCATGATTGCAGCAGTCTCGGTGCGGAGTCGGCTCTCGCCCAGTGTTACTGGGATGAAACCAGCTTTGAGGGCCGCATCGACCTCGGCAGAGTCGAAGTCGCCCTCTGGGCCAATCAAGACCACAGCATCGCGAGTGGGGTCGTAGACCTGCGCCAGTGAGCGGCGCTCGTTGCGTGGCAACGACTCGTCGCAATAGGCGATGAAGCGTTGAGCGGTGCTGCGCTCCCCTATGAACTGAGCAATGGGTGTGAGCTCATCGAGCTGCGGCAGCTGCGCCTTGAGCGACTGCTTCATGGCAGCAACCAGAATCTTGTGCAATCGCTCGGTCTTGAGCACCTTGCGCTCGCTGTGCTGGCACAGTAGCGGCGTGATGCGGTCGATGCCCATCTCAGTGCATTTCTCGACCATCCACTCGATGCGGTCGAGATTCTTGGTTGGAGCTACCGCCAGCTCCACCCTACTGCCCCAGTGAGGCAGACATTGCTGCTGTGAGATTATCTCGACCCCGCAGTGCTTGGGATGTGCCATAGCGATGCGGCACAGATAGAGGGTGCCCCGTCCGTCGACCACCTCGATTTCATCGCCCTCGACGAGCCTGAGCACACGTGCACAGTGACGCGACTCTTCCTCGGGAAGAGTGAGAGTGGCGGCTATATCGGGGGCGAAGAATCGATGCATACTCTTTATTTAATTCACAATGCACAATGCGTAATGCACAATTTATTTAATGCATAATTAGGCTTGGTGCTTAGCCACAGCCTGGGGATTGTGCTTGTACTTGAATAGAATCCAGAACATCACTGCCACAACCAGTGCAAAACCAGCGAAGATGAGCCATGGGCTCTTCCAGTCGCCCACGAGGTAGCCTGCGTCGTTCCACTGGCAGTACTGGTCGATAACCTTGCCAGCTGCGAGAGTGCCGATAGTGGCTCCCAAACCATTGGTCATGAGCATGAACAAACCTTGTGCCGAAGCTTTAACGTTAGGGTCGCACTCGTTGTCGACAAACATTGCTCCCGAAACATTGAAGAAGTCGAAAGCCACGCCATAAACGATGCAAGAGAGAACAAACAGAATAACACCTGGCATGCCTGGATTGCCGAGCCCGAAGAATCCAAAGCGGAACACCCAAGCAAACATGGCGATGAGCATCACAACCTTGATGCCATAGCGCTTCAGGAAGAACGGGATGAGCAGGATGCACAGAGCCTCGCTGATTTGTGATAGCGAAACGAGCATTGTGGCATTGTTGGCAGCAAAAGTGTTGGCAAACTCCTCAATACCCTTGAAGTGGGTGAGGAAGGGAGTGGCGTAGCCGTTGGTTACCTGCAACGACATTCCCAGCAGCATCGAGAAGATGAAGAACATGGCCATCTTCTTGCTCTTGAAGAGCTTGAAAGCGCTGAGTCCCATGGTCTCGGCAAGCGACTGAGCCTCCTTCTTGACAATTTTGCAAGCAGGAAGCGTGAAGCAGTAGGCAAAGAGCACAACGCTCAAGATACCCGATACCAGGAATTGATAGTGGGTGTATTGGAATTTATTGGCATTCTCGGCAAGAGTGAAAGAGAAACTGCCATTGTCGAGGGTAGCACAATTAACAAACCACATAGTGGCGATGAAACCAATGGTGCCGAACACACGGATTGGCGGGAAATCCTTGACGGTGTCCATGCCATTGTCCTTCATGATGGTGAAAGCCGCAGTGTTGCTAAGAGCCAATGTGGGCATGTAGAAAGCAACACTAAGAGTGTAGAGCGTGATAAACATAGCCTTGTTGGGCTCAGCGGCCGATGCCCCCATGTAGAACAGAGCAATCATCCCCAGACCGGCCAGCAAGTGACAGATTCCGAGCATCTTTTGAGGCTGGATGAACTTATCGGCGATAATACCCATGAGAGTGGGCATAAAGATAGAAACAATTCCCTGGATGGCATAGAACCAGGAAATCTCGCCGCCCATGCCGGCCTTTCCCAGATAGTTGCCCATGCATGTGAGGTAAGCACCCCACACGGCAAACTCCAGGAAGTTCATGATAATTAAGCGAACTTTTAGATTCATAGTGTTTTTGGATTTTTGAGTTATTATTATGTTAATTTTATTCGGTTATTTCAGTAGAAGCATCAGTAGCATCATTTTCACCCTGTTCATCCAAAGATGAAGGCGAGTTGTGAGGCTCATTGCCGAGCTTGATGTTAATAGCCTTTTGTATGCTCGCCGCGAGCTCATATTTCTCCTTCTTGACTGCCTGCTCGAGCTTGCGTTGCAGTTCCTCGAGGGTCAGGTCATTGAGAGACCGCTTGGGCTTGACAGCGACTTTACCGTCATCGCTGTCCTTGATTACAAAACCCGTCTTGTCGAGCACCTCTTGGGTGGCATAGATGTGCGCATTGGTGCGCAGCGCCAGAGCGATAGCATCGCTTGTTCGCGACTCGAGTTCCAAGTCGTGCTCATTAGTTGACAGCTTGAGACGCGACATGAACACGCCGTCCTTGAAGCCATAGATGAGCACCTCGTCGAGGCTGATGCCAAAAGCATGAAACATGCTCACCATGAGGTCGTGAGACATGGGACGTGGCGGAATGACATTCTCGAGGCGCATGGCGATTGACTGCGCCTCGCTTGTGCCCACCACAATGGGGACCCTGAGGTCGCCGTTGCGCTGGCGCAGCAGCAGAGCATAGGCACCTTGCTGAATCTGGCTATAGGTGATGCCCATCACGTCCATCTCTATTTTATTGTCGGTCATATAGTTATCTCTATGTTAGGTTCTAGATGTTCTAGAAATTCTAGATTTTATAGTCAATTTTTTTACTTATAATGTTATGACTCCGCTGCCGTAGCACAGGTGGGCATTACTGTCGTAGATGACGGCAAACTGGCCCGGTGCGATGCCTTGAATGTCGTCGTCGCTGGTGATGAGCCAGTGGTTACCCTCGATGTGTGTGAGAGTTGCATGCGTGAAGCGTGGAGTGTGACGATTCTTGAAAGTTATCTCATGTGGTCCCTCCTGCTCAAGCCATGGGTTGCCGCTGATGAAGTGCATCTCGTCGAGATGAATCTCTCGCCCATATTGCTTGCTGGTGCCATAACCACCGCTGACGTAGATGGCATTGTCGTTGATGTTCTTCTTGACGACATACCAAGGGCCTCCGCTCAAGCCCAGGCCCTTGCGCTGCCCAATGGTGTGGAACCAGTAGCCATTGTGCTCACCGAGCTTGCGTCCTGTCTCAATCTCGATGATAGGTCCCTTCTTCACCCCGAGATGTCGGCGAATGAAGTCGTTATAATCGATTTGCCCCAGGAAGCAAATGCCCTGGCTGTCCTTGCGTCCTGCATTAGGGAGCTTGACTTGCTGTGCTATTTCACGCACTCTCGACTTGGGCATATCGCCAATGGGGAAGATGAGGTGCTGCAGCTGGTCGTAGGTGATGCGTGCCAAGAAATCGGTTTGATCCTTGACGGGATCGACTGCTGTAGCAAGATATTTAGTTCCATCGATGTAGCATGTGGTAGCATAGTGGCCTGTGGCAGTAAGATCGAAGTCCTTGCCCCATCGCTGCTCGAAGAAACCGAATTTTATCATGCGGTTGCACATCATGTCGGGGTTAGGAGTGAGCCCCGCCTTGACGGTGCGCAGAGCATACTCCATGACATTGTCCCAATACTCCTGATGGAGCGAAACCACCTCGAGAGGCAACCCATAGCGATGCGCTATGAGCTGGCACATCTCGATGTCCTCCTCGGCACTGCAGTCGCCCTCGTCGTTGTCCATGCCAATGCGAATGTAGAACAATTGCAAGTCGTGCTGCGCCTGCTGCACAAGCTCATGCACCACGACTGCACTGTCGACGCCACCTGATATTAGAACCGCTATGTTCATTAGCTGTTAGTTGTTAGCTGTTAGTTAGTATAAATCAAATTAGACTTTATTAAATCATGCTTTCTCGAGCACCTCGCTGTCCTCGTCGTCCTTCTCGTTGATGGTGTGGATTGCGATGAGGTAGTCGAGGGAGATTTTACCAGGTCCAGCGAGCAGCATGTAGGCAAAGATGCCAAGGAACATTATGGGATAGCCAGGCTCGAAGATGAACATTTGCCCAGCACTTGAAACACTTGTGGCAGTAAGCATGACCGTCTCGGCATAGACCATGACCCCAATAGATGGGATGAGTGCAAGCCTGGTAAAGAGCCCCAGGATGATGAACACTGCGCACACAATCTCAAGCACGACAATAGCCACAAGTGCGTTTTCATCGGGCAGCCCCATAGAGCCAACGGCAGCCTTGGAAAACTCATCGAGGTGAGTCATCTGCCTCACACCCATCTGCAGGAACATGATGCCGGTGAACAATCGCAGGAACAATCGCGAGAGGTTGCTATAGGTGTGGCCTGCGTTGAACATGAAAAATGTCTTAAGCCATTGTGGAATGTTAATCATCGTTGTTGTGCTTTATTAAGTTGAAAAATCAAATTTTAAAAGATGAGCAGAAACATCATCGTGCGACGAGCCCCTTGACAAAGTCGACAGTCTTGTTCTTGGCAATGACCTTCAAGTCCTCGTCGAGGATGTAGATGCATGGCATGATGCGCAGGTCGATCTTGTCGAGCACATCCTTGCTTGCCCCGACGAGCCATGTAGAGGAATAGGACTGCGAGTCGCTGTCCCATTTCTTGGGAGTGTCACCTGCAATGATGTTGATGACCTCGACTTGTCCACTCTCGACCATCTTGCCAAAGGCGATGTCGGTGCTGAGTCGCATGCGCTCGATAGAGCTACCGCTGCCGTCGTCGCTAAACATGATGACATAGAGTTTGGCACCGGTCTTAGCGTCGCTCAGGTGCTTGCGTGCTCCTGTGATTGATGTGTACTCGAAGTCGTAAAGTTGCGCTCCCAGCTTGCTTGCCTCGATGTTCTTGACTCTAACAGCATAGTGGTTGCGTGCCTCCTTCTTGAGCCAAGAAGCGTCGACCGCACTCTTGGCAAAAGCGAGATAAAGATCATCGATAAAATCGAAATCGTGGAAATAGAGCAGATAGTCGGCAAGAGAGAGCAGCTTGTTGAAGTTGTCGTGATTAGCCTGGGCCTTGAACATGAGATCTCGCACCGAAGCGAGAGAGACATTCACATTGGCGCCAGCCTTCATGATGTCGAAATAAGTGAGCATCGCTTCCATGAGGAGGCTATCGTTATCGGCACTAAAAGGCTTGGTGAGGTTGCACTTGTCCCAGAAATGCTGCACGCTGTAATTGCATCGGCTCTCGATGTTAGAGCAAGTGTCGGGGGCAATGGGATACTCAAAAAGAGTAGCCTGCGCATTAGCATTAATGACTGGCAATAAACTAATTACGAACAGTGCTGCGTAAAAAAATCTTTTCATTATAATATATAATAAATAGTATTGTCAATTTTAACTTGTAAAGGTACGGCAAAAAACACAACACACAAAGAATATTCCTCTAAAAAAAACTTAATTGTCAGGAAAAGATTTCAACTGCTGCGGTTTTGCCTAACATGGTTGCTAAACGAAAAAGCCAGCCCCAAGTGAAACTGGAGCCAGCTTTGAGCCACGAACGGGACTCGAACCCGTGACCTACGCGTTACGAATGCGTTGCTCTACCAACTGAGCTATTGTGGCTGTTGCAGCAGTCAAAAGAGTTGCTGCTATAAATCATCAGGCCTGCTAAAAAGCTTAATAAACTGCCTGCTTGCTATAAGTCAACGTTATCTTAGCCTTGTTGAGGTCGAGCCTTGCCAGGCATGGCTTTGACACTCCTGGTGCAATTTTAGTAACGACCTCGGTGGTTGATGTGCTACTGTAGTAATAGTAGGCAGAGGAAGAAGCCGAATTCTTGTAGATTGACACGTCGATGGGCATGATTACAAACTTAATGTCGCCCTCGGCAGCCACTCCGCCCTTGTTGTTGATGATATCGAGCATGTAGTCCCTCAAACCTGTGAACTTGTAGTTGTCCTCCTGGTCGTCGTACTCGGCATAGAATGCGTCCTTGTTGTTGGTGAGAGAGTCCTTATCGAAGAACTCATCCCTGTAGCTCTCCTTGACCATGAGCAGATACTTGGGTGGCGCTATGTCATAGAGATTAGAGATTTTATAGGCCGGAATCTCAAGCGTGAGCTTGTTAATGACAGCGAGGCCCTCTCTGGTGTCGGCATTATACTTGTCGATGATTTGCTGGATAGGGAACTCGGCATGCACCTCATAACCTGCAGGTCCCATCACAATAGTGCTGCCAGAGGCAACCATATTCTCGATGTCGTCATCCACATCGAGGTTGATGTTGTTGTTATAAACCACCTCGGGGGTTACAGCCATATAGCTTTGTGTCTTTGCTGGATAAATTGTGTCGGCCGACTCGGAAGTCTTCTCGTACTTGCGATAATAAGTGACAAACTCGATGTCGTAGAAGTTCATCACATGCCCCTCGCCATAGCTATTGGTGATATAGATGCCTGGGAAGAAGGATGCAAACGACTTGGGTGTGCTGAATGTGGCAGAATTGTTCTTATACTCATTGAAGAGCTGTCGTGCATAGTTGACGTTAACTGGCACATTCACCTCGTAGTAGGAAATTTGCTGTGTGCCCGATGAGTTGTAGGTCGACTTGCGAGTGAGCTCATTGGCCGAATAAGTGACCGATCCCATGAGGTCGCTTGTGAGATAGTAGCCATTGGGGTCGAAATCGGAGTAGATGGGCACTGGCAGCTGCTTGTTGAGCTTGTAGATGTCCATGCGCATTGGCGCCAGTGTGTCGCCAGTGACATCGCCGATAGCCACCCTCATAGTGATGAAGCAGGAGTCGATCCACTGGTCGCCGCCATGCACACCCACAGTGTCGATAGTGGTTGTGGGCATGAACTGCGCCACCACATCGCTTGAGAGCGTGCCATAGCCACTTGCAGTGACCTTGCCCAACAGCTGCACGCTGCTGCGCGAGCGCAAGTGGGTGTTTCTCACCGACTTTCCTGTGAAGACAAATCCAGAGTCTTGTATCAGAGCCGAGTGAACGTCGGAGATGGTGGTTCCTATAGTATCGTCGGTACAAGAGTTAATGCCTATCACCATAGCAATGGCGGCCATCAACACAAATATAGATTTTCTCATATTGTTCAGTCTTAATACAACGATATTAAAAAAAGTGTTATCTACACACGCCCATCGCATCACAGGCTTTGATAGAACTCCATGCAGCGGCTCACGGCCTCGGCCTGGTCACATTCCTTATATTCAAGGAATGGCAGCCCTGACTCCTTGACGAGATTGAGCACATCGTCGCCTACCCCTGCACTGCATTGCATCACTGCGTCGCAGTTGTCGATAGCCAGCTTCATGAGGTCGAGATAGGACGCCTGCTTGTCGACCAAAGGCGCCAGGTCGTCGCTGGTGAACCCATCGTACATGAGCTTCTCGGCCATCTTTTCGTTGAAAGGAGCCACGAGATTCTCGTCGAACAGCATCATTACAACCTTGGCATCGCGATAGGATGGGTCGTCGCTATAGAATTTCTTGATATACAATGGAGCAAGGGCAGTGAGCCATCCACTGCACTGAATCACATCGGGAATCCACCTGAGTTTTTTCACAGTCTCAAGCACGCCCTTGACATAGAAGATAGAGCGCTCGTCGTTGTCGTCGGGGTGTGTGTTGGTTTCCAGGTCATTGGCAATAACTGGAGTGAAGTAGTCTTCATTATAAATGAAATAGACCTGAAGGCGCGCGGGCTGGAGAGTGGCCACTTTAATGACCAGAGGGTGATCGGTGTCGTCGATGATAAGATTCATGCCCGAGAGCCGGTTAACCTCGTGCAGTTGCTTGGTGCGCTCGTTGACAAAGCCATACTTAGGCATGAACGTGCGCAACTCGATGCCCTTTTCTTGAATTCCCTGCGCAAGCATTCGGCTTGCAGTTGACATCTCGCTATCGGGTAGATAGGGTGAGATTTCTTGAGATATGAATAAAACTTTGTTTAAGTCCATTGTATAGCGTATAACTCTCTTAAATTAGATGCAAAGGTAATACTTTTTCTTCTAATAATAAATATTAATGCTTAAATGGACAACGATTTTAACTTAATTTTAGTCACATCATGGTTCAAGAAGATTTTTTTAAGGAAAAAAGCCGCCCCACAATGGAGGCGGCCTATCAAGTGCTGTAATGCCAGTTGGCACTCAGCTGAGAGGTTGTAAAAATCACTTAACAATCACCTTCTTGCCATCGTGGATGTAGATGCCAGCGGGAAGATTGCTGGTCGACATCTTGCGTCCCATGAGGTCGTAGTAGGGAGCGTCGTCACTCTGACCAGCCTCAATCTGGGTGATGGCCGATGGAGAGGCCTGGGTGTAGGTGTAGTCAATCTTGGTAACAGGCAGGTCGATGTTGGTGCCACAGCCACTGGTAGAGGTAGCCTCGGGGAAGGCAGGATACTCAAGGAAGCTCTCGGTGTTGTGAGTGTAGGTCATAGCGCGACTGCGAGTGCCAGTGCTGTAGAAGCTAACGAGTGTGCCCTCGGTGCAGTTGTCGTTGTCCTCGGCATCAAATACCATGGTAATCACCACTCCCTTGCCAGGCTCGAGAGCGATGGGCGAAGCGCTAAGGTCAACTTCGAGCTCGCCATCCTCACCATAAGCGTCGAGCAGCGACACCTCATACACTTGCTCAAGTGCTGGAGCACTGGCATCGAAGGTGAAGAATTGTTTCTTGCCATCGACTACCGCAAACTCAGTTGCATCGGTCACAGTGGCAAAGACTTTCATGTTACGGGTAATGTCGTCAAAGCCCTCGTTGTAGTAGCGATAGGTGAGCTTGGTGATTTTCACATCGGTCTTCTGAGCGTCGGTCACGAGCTCGGCGAGGTCGTCGGCAGTGTAAATCATCTGGCTACCGGTGTGAGCCACATAGAAGGTGGTGGGAGCCACGTCAAAGAATGAGCCCTCGACCAGAGCGGTAGCGCCCTCATAGTCACCCACTTCAAGGACACCAGTTTTAACCTCGGCATTCTGAGCCGACACTGTAAAAGCTGCAAGTGCAGCAATCATGAGATAGAATTTTTTCATAATAAAAACGTGTTTTGAAACTTTAATAATATGTTATTTAACTATCACTTTCTTACCATTGTGGATGTAGATGCCATCAGTGGGGTTGGTCACACGACGGCCTGTGAGGTCGTACCAAGCGTCGTCGCCACCGGTAGCTGGTTGCGCCTCAACCTCAGTTATAGCAGTGGGGCCTTCGATCACCTCGCTGGTGCGATTGGCCAGGTCGACGAGCACGCGCTGGCTGTAGGGCGAGGTCACAAGAGTGTAAGGAAGGCTTCCGTTGGGTGTGCTGTAGTCGTAGGTAGCAGCATAGACGTCGTAGTAGACCTCGGTGTGGCCATTAAGGTAGTTGGGGTTCAAGGTAAAGGTCTTGGAAGAGACCTCGTATCCCCAGTCGTCCTCGGCCATGACAGCCTCGTCGGCAGCAACGTAGGTGTAGACCTCATCGCCAGCCTTAAGCTGCTGGGTTACCTGCACGCGGTCGACATAGTCGGCCTGTCCCACTGGAGCTGTGACATTGATAGTAGAGAAGAAGAGGTCGCGGGAGCCGTTATCAAATTCGAGTTCCTTGGTGTAGACTCCAGTGCCTCCACCCTGAGCCGAAAGGTCGACTTGATAGGTAACTACCTGTTTCTCGCCAGTGCCATGACTCTCGACGCGAATCTCGTCGTTGTGGCTTGAGAGAGTGGTGAGAATCACCTTGTAATGGCCGCCATCGTTGACCAGGTAAAGATAGGGCGAATAGAGCAGTCCGGCCACTAGGCTTGGTGCGAATGTGGGATAAGCGTAGGCCTCCCAGCCATAGGTGAAAGCATACCCATAGTCACTCAAATTAACGCCGTACTCGTCGCCACCAGCAGGGCTGATGATAGAGCCGCTGGTGATGCCGTTGAAGTCCTCGTCGGCAAGGATAAATTCTCCATCGCTTGGAGCGATGTCCTTTATGTAAACATAGACGCAATAAGCCTCGGCGCCAGCCACAGGCTCCCAATTGGCAGTAAAGCCATTGGCAGTGATAGCAGTGGCGGGTTTCACCACCGGTTTGTCGAGAGTTACCGATTGCAAACGCGGAGCCTTAAGGGTCTGTGCGCTCATGCCAGCTACTGAAAGCAGAACTAAAGTAAAAATCAAGTAGTGTTTTTTCATATTCCAATTTTCTTTTTTAAAAAAAACAAATAAATATATTTTTATTCGGCAAAATTAATAAAAAAAACACTTATATACAAAAATATTCCCACTTTCAATTGCAATTAATAACCACCATTTGTGATGATATCGTTAGTTTTTCACTACCATAGGGTATAAACATTTTCTGCATCAAGGGCATCAGGAGAAAAAAAGGTCGGTCGATGAGAGCCGCTTAGCTCTATCGACCGACCGTGGAATAAGTCAATATCAAGCACTGCACATTACTGTGCAAGTAGCTTGTTATGCTTAGAACTCGCAATTGTTGGGAGTGCGTGGGAATGGGATGACGTCGCGGATGTTGGCCATGCCAGTGACGAAAAGGACGAGTCGCTCAAATCCCAGTCCGAAGCCACTGTGAGGCACAGTGCCAAAGCGGCGAGTGTCGAGATACCACCACATGTCCTTCATGGGGATGTGCAGCTCGTTGATGCGATTGAGAAGCTTGTCGTAGCTTGCTTCGCGCTCCGAACCGCCAATGATTTCACCAATCTGTGGGAAGAGCACATCCATGGCACGAACAGTCTTGCCATCGTCGTTCTGCTTCATGTAGAAAGCCTTGATGTCCTTAGGATAGTCGGTGAGGATAACCGGGCGCTTGAAGTGCTTCTCCACCAGATAGCGCTCATGCTCGCTCTGCAAGTCGACTCCCCACTTGACTGGGAACTCAAACTTAGCACCACTTTCCTCAAGGATCTTGATACCCTCGGTGTAAGTGAGACGCACAAACTCATCCTTGAGGATGCCATTGAGACGGTCGATGAGCGTGTTGTCGTACATCTTGTTGAGAAACTCGATATCATCCTTGCAGTGGTCGAGAGCATACTTAACGCAGTACTTGATGAACTCCTCGGCGAGGTCCATGTTGTCGTTGATGTCGTAGAAAGCCATCTCGGGCTCTATCATCCAGAACTCGGCCAGGTGGCGAGGAGTGTTACTGTGCTCGGCACGGAATGTTGGGCCAAAGGTGTAGATTGCTCCCAGCGAAGTTGCGCCCAGCTCGCCCTCAAGCTGCCCGCTCACAGTGAGGCTTGTCATCTTGCCAAAGAAGTCCTTGGTGTAGTCGATCTTGCCATCCTCGGTGCGAGGCATGTCGTTGACATTGAGAGTTGTGACCTGGAACATCTCGCCAGCACCCTCGGCATCGCTCGATGTGATGAGCGGGGTGTTTAGATAGAAGAATCCCTTGTCGTTGAAGAACTTGTGGATGGCAAATGCCAAGTGGTGACGAATGCGGAACACGGCGCCAAAGGTGTTGGTGCGCATGCGCAGATGAGCCTTCTCACGCAGGAACTCGAGGGTGTGTCCTTTCTTCTGCAATGGATACTCATCGGGGTCGGCAGTGCCGTAGACCTCAATTTCTTGAGCTTGAACTTCATAGCTCTGCCCCTTGCCTTGCGAGGCCACCAATGTTCCCACAACGCACAGGCTTGAGCCTGTGGTGATGGGTTTCAGTTGCTCCTCGGAGAACTGGTCAAGAGCGACAACTACCTGCAAGTTGTGAATGGTTGAGCCATCATTTAGAGCGATGAACTGAATGTGCTTGTTACCGCGACGGGTGCGCACCCATCCTTTCACGCACACTTGCTGTCCTTCGAGCTCACCAGTGAAAGCGTCAACAATTTTAGTTCGTTTTAATGCCATAATGATATATTCAACTTGTGGCACTGGTGGCCACAAGTTGAAGTTTAGAGTTTATTGATTAGTTGATAAAAATTTCATGAAAAGAGTTTACTCAAAGGAGTTTTGCTTAAGATAGTTAACCTCTTCCTGAGTGAGGTAGCGCCACTTGCCACGAGCAAGGTTCTTCTTGGTCAAGCCAGCGAAGTAAACTCGGTCGAGCTTCACCACATGATAACCCAGGGCCTCGAAGATGCGGCGCACCACACGGTTGCGGCCCGAGTGAATCTCGATGCCAGCCTGCTTGCGGTCGGTGGGGCTAACGTAGCTAACAGCGTCGGCATGGATGGGTCCATCGTCGAGTTCCACGCCATCGGCAATGTGCTGCATGTCGTCCTCGGTGATGGGTTTGTCGACCCATACTTGATATATTTTCTTCTTGACATACTGTGGATGAGTGAGTTTGGAAGCCAGGTCGCCATCGTTGGTGAGCAACAGCACTCCAGTGGTGTTACGGTCGAGACGTCCCACAGGATAGATGCGCTCCTCGCATGCACCCTTGACATAGTCCATAACGGTCTTGCGGCCGTTGGGGTCGTCGCTGGTTGTAACACAGTCCTTAGGCTTGTTGAGAAGCACATAGCACTTCTTCTCGGCCACAACCACCTGGTCCTTGTACTCTACAATATCCTTAGGAGTGATCTTGATACCGAGCTGGTCAACGACCTCGCCATTTACCTTGATCACGCCCTTCTGGATGAGTTCATCGGCCTCACGACGTGAGCAGATGCCAGCGTTGGCCATGAACTTGTTGAGACGCATTGTGGTGTTAGGATCGATGATTGGCTCCTCATATTCGATGCGTTGAGGACGTGGTGTAAAGCGCATCTGTGGGCGTGGACCCTGCATCTTGCGAGCGCCAGGACGCTGATTGCGCTGGTTGCCGTAGCCACCGCCGCGCTGCTGATAGCCACCGCGCTGCTGGTAACCGCCACGTTGCTGATAACCACCACGCTGCTGGTAGCCACCCTGCTGTGGACGGTTGTAGGTGCGCTGCTGGTAGTTGCCTTGCTGATCACCTTCGCCCTGCTGCTGATAACGCTGGTTATAGCCACCTTGCTGAGGGCGATTGTAGCCGCCACGCTGCTGATAGCCACCGCGCTGCTGGTAGCCACCGCGCTGCTGATAGCCGCCACGCTGCTGGTAACCACCACGTTGCTGGTAACCACCACCTTGATAATTGCGTTGCTGATAGTTGCCGCGTTGCTGATATCCGCCACGCTGCTGGTAACCACCTTGATACTCACCACTGCCTTCTTCACCGGCTTGTGCTTCACGATTGTAGTCGGCATTTTCTACTCTTGTTGTAGACATTTCATTCTCGTCCATCACAGGACGCCCCTCGCCAATGCGGGGTCTCTTCGGTTTTTTCTCTATGTTCTCATCCATAGCTTTGAGATTGAATCTAATAAGGGTTAATAATTCTTTGTTTATATAATTATGAGCTCGGCCTCTCGGCCTCGCCAATTTTTTAGCATTTACTTGATTTACAATAACCTGTAAAAAATCTTCGAAATTTTTTTGCAAAGATAATGCTTTTAATTGAAAACACAGCATAGTTGAGCAATATTTTCAACAAAAATTTAAAATTATTTAGTGGTTAGAGCTATTGTTGTAATCAATCAGCAATTCTGAGCGTGGCATTATAGCTGTAATTTATAGTGCATCAATGCAACAAATCAGGGTTCATAAAAAGATTTTTTCAAAAAAAATGTTGCAACTTATTGTCAGTTTGATTTTTTTGTGTACCTTTGCACCGCAATTTTGCGAAAATTTTTAAATAACAACACAATGTACTTAGATCAAGAGAAGAAAAAAGAGATCTTTGGCACCTACGGAAAAAGCAATACTGATACTGGCTCACCTGAAGCACAGATAGCATTATTCTCCTACCGTATTGCCCACTTGACCGAGCACTTGAAGGTCAACAAGAAAGATCATACGACTCAACGTGCACTTAAGATGCTTGTAGGTAAGCGTCGTCGCCTGCTGGATTACCTTATCCGCACCGACATCAACCGCTACCGTGCACTCATTGCCAAGAAGGAGCTTGGCATTCGCAAGTAATCACTTATTTGCACCGCGTAGACGTAATTGGAAAGCCCCTGCAAGAGAAGTAGTCTTGAAGGGGCTTTTGTTTTTTTCACCAGCCAACATACTGACAGATGGCGAACAAACAAGACAATGACTTTGACCAATAACGAAATGAGGCAATTTCACATTATACTTCTCATCACATTATGCACCCTGTGTGGCAGGGCTCAAAACGGAGTGATAGAGGGCGACCTTCTCTTTGCTTACAGCTCCACTACTGGACGCGCCATCAGCCAGGCCACAGTGCATGACACCACTGCCCTACCCATCTATCACGTGGCGATTGCAACATGGGTGGATGGTAAGCCTTACGCCCTTGAGGCAATTGACGAAGGGGTTGTACTCACCCCATTTGAGAAATTCAGTGAGCGCACCATGAGCAAAGGCGGGATGCTGATAGGCAGGCTGAGCGACCGCAGCGGCATTGACCAGAGCGTGAGCAACGCCATGGAGCATCTGGGCAAGCCCTACGACGACCTCTACATGATCGACACTCAAGAGATTTATTGCAGCGAGCTGGTGCAATTGAGCTACGTTAATGGCAAGGGACAACGATTGTTCCCGCTCATTAACATGTCGTTTCACGATGCGCAAGGACACATTCTCGACTACTGGCGCAAACACTATGCCAAACATGGCATGGCAGTGCCCGAAGGTGCGCTGGGCACCAATCCCGCCCAAATAGCCCGCGACCCGGCACTGGAAATCATTGATCAAATCACAAAATGAACTGGCGCAGTTTAGTCCACTACAGTGCCAGCGAGATGCCATAGGCCAGCAAGACGTAGCGCAGGAACTTGCCAGCGGTCATGCTGGCGGTTGTGATGGGCACGTTGGAACGCATCAGTCCTAAAGCGATGAGCAGCACGTTGCCAAAGATGGGGATGAAGCCCCAAAAGGCGACCCATGCTCCGCGCCCCTGCAGCCAGCGCTGCATGCGATCGAGTTTCTCCTTCTTGACGTGAAAATACTTTTCTATCCAGTCGATTCGGCCCAAACGGCCCATGTAGTAGGTGAGCAATGCTCCGAGCACGTTGCCCACCGTGGCCCAGATGATGAGAGGCCACTTCTCGAGCCCAGCGGCAAGCAATCCCAGCATCACCACCTCGCTGCTAAAGGGCACGACACTGCCAGCAAGAATTGCCGACAGCAGCATGCCCCAATATCCATAGTCGATTAATGCCTGCTCCATTTTTTAGCTAACAAGCAAACGAGCTAAGGTAAAAAGGTCGAACTTAACGCTCATTTATAATGCAGCCAAGAATTTCTCAACATCGAGAGCGGCGCGGCAGCCAGTGCCAGCAGCAGCAACAGCCTGGCGATAGCGTGGGTCGGCAACATCGCCGGCAGCAAACACACCCTCCACGCTTGTTGCGGTAGTTGCCAAGCCTGTCTTAATGTAACCCTGCTCGTCGAGCTCCAGCTGTCCACCCAGGAAGGCAGTGTTAGGCTGGTGCCCAATTGCGAGGAAAAATCCATCGATAGCGATGTCGAATAGCTCCTCCTTATCGGTTCCCTTATATTTAACAAGGTGTGCACCCTCAACGCCATTGTCGCCGAAGAGGCCCACGGTGTTAGTGTTGAACAGAATCTCGATATTCTCTTTCTCCATCACACGCTGCTGCATGGCAGCACTTGCGCGCAGATAGTCCTTGCGCACAATCATGTAGACCTTGCTTGCCAGGTTGCTCAGGTAGTGAGCTTCCTCACATGCAGTGTCGCCACCGCCCACCACGGCAACCACTCGCTTGCGATAGAAGAAACCGTCGCAAGTGGCACATGCCGACACGCCCTGCCCAGCATACTTCTTCTCATCGTCAAGCCCCAGATACTTGGCCGAGGCCCCAGTTGCCACAATAACGGTATCGGCCTCGATGGTGGCGCCGCCGTCGAGCGTTGCCACAAATGGGCGCTTGCTCATGTCGATGCTCTGCACGAATCCCGAGCGCACATCGGCACCCACGTTAACTGCCTGCTCGCGCATTTTCATCATCAACTCGGTGCCATCGATTCCAGCTGGAAAACCAGGAAAGTTCTCGATAGTGGTGGTTGTTGTCAACTGGCCACCAGGCTGAAAGCCCTCGAACAGCACGTTTTTCACATTGGCACGGGCGGTGTAAATTGCAGCAGTGTATCCTGCAGGCCCCGA
Source organism: Porphyromonadaceae bacterium UBA2751 (assembly GCA_002353285.1). Taxonomy (GTDB): domain Bacteria; phylum Bacteroidota; class Bacteroidia; order Bacteroidales; family Muribaculaceae; genus Sodaliphilus. Next base: position 127,683 of record DEJJ01000029.1, read on the forward strand.
ACCGACTATTAAACATTGAACTTTTTCCATTGTTGAAAAGAGTAATAGGAGTTTAAAGAATTAAGGAATTAAAAATGAGTTATAATGCTTATCGCAGGTCGACGACCTCGGTGCCTGCAGGGACTTGGGTCTTGTCGAACTCAAAGGTTGATGCTGCGGCACTGGCGTTGCGGTTGTAGTTGCTGATGGTGATTGTCGTCTTTGAACCATCGGAGTGCTCCACTACAGCCTTGCTGATGAGCCAAGTAGATGTTGACACCGTCACGAGCATGTGCTTGACGTTGCTTTTCTTCTTGGGTGTAAACCGAATGGTGTAGGTGCCACTACCGGTTCCACCTTTCGAGATGATGTAGCTGCTCTTGAAGTTCTGTGCAGCACTGTAGGGGTTGGTCATCTGCAAGTCGGCAGCAGTGGGCGTGGTGATGTTCACCTCGTCGGTAGCTGGCGAATAGGACCACATTGTCTTGCCATTATACCAGCACTTGATGTCGCTGGCGAGCACACGGAATTTCTTGCCACTAAGCACCATAGTGCCTCGAGATGAACCTTGTGGTGAAGCAACGGTGTAAGTAGCACTCACCGCCTTGCCGCCCTTGAGGGCCCCAAGCACCTTGTCGACCACACTCTTGGGCGACTGTGCGCTGGCTGTGAGGGCCATCGCCACAAGTGCCAATGCCAAAAATAATTTCTTTCTCATATAGCAAAATATTTTATCACTTTCTTCATTTAGACCTGATAGAGACTGGGTGGTTTAAAAAATCCACGCCACTCCCCTATTTAGAACATCTGGTCGATATCCATGGGTGTCATGAGCACCTTGCGTGGCTTGCCACCACTTGCAGGACCAACGATGCCAGCGGCCTCGAGCTGATCCATGATGCGTCCAGCGCGGTTATAGCCAATGTTGTAGCTGCGCTGCAGCGACGATGTTGAAGCCATGTCCTTCTGCACAACCAAGCGTGCTATCTCCTCGAACAGCGGGTCGCGATCGTTAGAAACGCCCCCAGCCTGAGAGCCGCCATCGTAGCTACCGCCGCCATCGCCTTCATAGTCGGGCAAGATGTAGGGCTCCTCATGGCTAACCTCGGTGTCGGCATCCTCCTGCTCCTTGATGTAGTAGCAGATGTTAACAATCTCGGGGGTGTCGATGAACGGACATTGCAATCGCTCAATCTCACCATTAGCCGAGAATAGCATGTCGCCTCGGCCAATGAGTTGTTGAGCACCAGGACGGTCGAGGATAATGCGGCTGTCGACCAGCTGCGACACGCGGAATGCGATGCGTCCAGGGAAGTTGGCCTTGATGAGACCAGTGATGACATTAGACGAGGGGCGCTGTGTGGCGATAATCATGTGTATGCCCACGGCGCGCGCCTTCTGGGCAATGCGCACGATTGGAGTCTCGACCTCCTTGCCAGCGCTCATGATAAGATCACTGAACTCGTCGACAATGACCACGATGTAGGGCATAAACTTATAGAAGTTGCCATTCTCATCGAGCTTGTGACGCAGTTCCTTGCGCCATCGTTTGTTGTAATCCTCGAGTTTGCGCTCTCCTACCTCCTCAAGCACCATGTAACGGTTTTCCATCTCTTGCACGAGCGAGTTGAGAGTCTGCACCACCTTAGTGGTGTCGGTAATAATGGCCTTATCCTCTCCGTCGACCTTGGCGAAGAAGTATTTCTCGAGCGAAGCATAAAGGCTGAATTCCACCTTCTTGGGGTCGATGAGCACGAACTTGAGTTCGCTGGGGCCTTTCTTGTAGAGAAGTGAAGCGATGATAGCATTAAGACCTACTGACTTACCTTGACCTGTAGCACCAGCCACGAGCAGGTGTGGCATCTTAGTGAGGTCGGCAACAAACACATCGTTGCTCACTGTGCATCCCAGCACCATGGGAAGCGCGGCCTTACTCTCCTGGAAAGCCTTAGAGGCAATAGCCTGCCGCATGGGTACCACCTGTGGGTCGCGGTTGGGGACCTCGATGCCAATGGTGCCACGTCCTGGCATAGGCGCAATGATGCGGATGCCCAATGCCGCAAGACTCAGAGCGATGTCATCTTCCAATCCACGAATCTTGCTGATGCGCACACCGTCCTCGGGCACAATTTCAAAAAGAGTGACAGTGGGTCCTACATGAGCAGTAATGGCCTTGATTGGAATCCCGTATTGTCCAAGAGTCTCGACAATGCGTTGCTTGTTGTCCTCTTGCTCGTTGATGTCGACATTATCAAGATTGGTCTTAATGTCGGCAAGCAAATCGATAGTTGGGAATCGGTAGTGCATGAATTCACCTGTGGGATCATGCGGATTAGTTATACCCTTGGCCTGCTCAATGTCCTTGGCTCGGTCGATTTGGAATTCAGTCTCATCGTCTTTTTTCTTGCGCTGACGACGCTCCGCCTTTTTAGTTGGAGCAGCCTCTATGTCCTTATCCTTGACAGCGCTTGGCTTGTCGAAAAGTTTCTTGATTTTCTTCTCTTTCTTGGCTTTGCTCTGGTCATCGCCCATGAAACCTGTGGAATCGTTGCGTGTGTGATTGGTCATCAAGTCCTCATCGTTATCACGCTGATTGCGCCTCAACTCTCTCACACGCTTCACTTGCTTGATAACGAACATTATAGTGTTGTAGCACACCAGCACCCAGAAGATGAGTAAGATGACATTGATGGCTATCATGCCATACACTCCCACCAGTCCCGCCAGCCATTGATTGGCATAGTAGCCAAAATTGCCTCCCAAGCGGAAGAATGTGAAATCAGAGTAATAGGTGCAGGCACCCAGTAGCATTGAGAAAGTGAAAATGCTATAGACCGAGATTAGGGAGTAGGTGTAGAACTGCGTTCGTTGCTTTCGCATCAGTCGCATTCCCAGCACAAAACACCACACCACAATAATGAAAGCCGCAAGGCCCACACCATCGCTGATAAAGAACTGTGCAGTGGCAGCACCAATCGAGCCTCCCAGGTTGTCAACAGCTTGTGTGGCATTGGCCGGGTCGGCATTGACCAGGATGGAATTGTTATTAACCTTGCCTTGATCGTTACCACCTGCAAAAAGCACAAACGACAAGAAAGTTACCAGGAAATACACTCCCAAAATCATAAGCACAACGCCAAAAGCGAACCTTGTGCGTCCGTTCCTGAAGAAGTTCAGGAATCGCTTCCAGACCGAGAGCTGTTGCTGCTCGTCGGCCACCTTCGACTGCGCCTGTCTTTTTTTCTTTTCACGCTCCTTGATGGCCGACGTGTCGACGCCGTACCCATCATAGAATTCATCTTTACTCATTTCAATTCAGTTTTTTCTCGTTTCAAAATATACTCGTTCTCTCGTTTTTTTCGTTTTTTTTATTTCACACATAGGTGAGATGTTAATCCCTCTTCCAGAAGCTGGGGGTTAACAGAGCCAGCACGGTGAAGATTTCGAGACGTCCCACCAGCATCTCAAAAGCCAGCAGCCACTTGCACACGTCGGGTAGCACGGCAAACTTGTCGTAACCTCCCGTCATCTCGCCATAGCCAAAACCAATGTTGCTGATGGCCGATAGCGAATTGAACAGCGCATCGAAGGCCGGCATGCCAAATAGCGTGAGCACAACCGCGACAACAACCATCACCACCACATAGACCGAGAGGAATGCAAGAATCTTCTCCACAACCATGTGAGGCACCGACTTGCCATCGAGCCTCACGGCGGTGACAGCACTGCTGTGAACCACCTTGTACATCTCGTTTTTCACGTTCTTGAGCAGCACTACAAGTCGGTCGATTTTGGCACCACCAGCAGTAGAACCAGCCATGCCACCGAAGAACATGAGCAGCATCAAGAAGAAGAAAATGAACTGCCCCTCGTTCTCATAGTCGTAGGTGGCAAAACCCGTTGATGTGATGGCCGAAATGGTGTCGAAAGCAGCAAGAATAGCACCGAAATGCCACGTGTCGACAAAGCTCATGTAAGCAATGCGGGCAAACACGATTATCGACCCTACTAACACAATGGAAAGATACCACTTGAGAGTGTCGCTACGCTTAATCTCGCTGAAGCGTCCTTGCACTGCCACTCGATAGATAATGGTGAAATTAATACCGCACAATAGCATGAAGACCATTATCACAATATCGGTGTAATAATCGTGCCAGAAGTGAAGTCCATCGTTCTTGGTTGAGAATCCACCTGTCGACACTGTGCTCATGGTGTGGCACACCGCGTCGTACCAGCCCATTGGCCCAAGCCCCAGAAGCAGCGCTAAAACTATAGTAAAGAGGACATACATAGTCCACAGGCTCTTGGCAGTTTGGCTCACTCGAGGTCGCATGCGCTCGTGAGTGATTCCAGTGACCTCGCTGTTGAACAGCGACACTCCACCCTTGTAGTTGAGCATGGGCAGCACGGCAAGTGTGAACAGAATGATTCCCATGCCTCCAATCCATTGCATCATCGATCGCCAGAACAAGATGCCGCGCGGCAGCGCCTCAACATCCTTGATTACCGAGGCGCCAGTGGTTGTGAAGCCCGACATCGTCTCGAAAAAGCCATCGGTAATTCCTGTCACCGTGCCCGAGAGCAGGAACGGAATCATGCCAAAGATGGAGAAGAACACCCACACCGTGGCGGTGAGCAGCAGTCCCTCGCGCTTGCGCATGGCCTTGCTCGACGGCTTGATGCGATAGTTCATGAAGAGCCCCACCGTGAGTGTTATTGCCACAGCGATGCCAAAGCAAATCGCTATCCACTCTTCACCATAGAGCAGAGCGACAACCAGTGGCACCAGCATGAACAATGACTCGATCATGAGCAGCCATCCAACCACCCTCAACACAATGGGGAAGTTGATGGTTTTCTTGAACGTTCTGTGTCGCATCATCGTGTGCATGTAATAATTTATTAGTTTTGAGTTGTGAGTTTTGAGTTTTGAGTTGTTAGCCAAACATTCTCTCAATCTTGTGGATGGCACCTGCCAGACAGAACACGACCACTCGGTCGCCAGCTTGAAGCTGCGTGTCGCCCGTGACGAGGAATCCCTCGCCATTGCGCACCAGTCCAGCGATTGTCATGTCGGAGCTCAGCCTCAGGTCCTTCACCTTGGCCTTGGTGACCTTGGCTCCAGCACCGACCTCGAGTTCAGCCACCTCGGCATCGGCCAAGGCAAGACTCTTAGAAGTCTCGGTGTCGGCATCGATCATCATTTGGAAGATAGTGCTCGAGGCAATGAGTTTCTTGTTGATAATGGTGCCAATGTTGAGGCTTTCGGCCTCGTTGAAGAACTGCAGGTTCTCGACCTGAGCAATGGTCTTGCGCATTCCCATCTCCTTGGCCATCACGCAGCTAAGGATATTGCTCTCGCTGCTCTCTCCCATAGCTACAAACACGTCGTAGTCCTCGACACCTTCATCTTCAAGCACATCGGTGTCGCCAGTCTCATAGAACACGACATTACATTCGGGCAACTTGTCGGCAAGTGCTTGGCACTCCTCCATGTTGTTGTGCATGATTTTCACCTTGTACTTGCCACCAATGAGCTGCGCCAGTTGTTTCACAATCTCGTTGCCTCCCATGATGAGAACACTTTCCACCTCTTGCTTCTCCTTGCCACAGATGGCAATCACGTCGTCGATGTATCTTGGCGTGGTGGCCACATAGATGATATCGTTGGGCATCACCTCGTCGTTACCGCCAGGGATGATGATCTCGCGATTGCGCTTGATGGCATTAACGTGCATGAAATTAGAAATACCTATCATGTCCTTGAGCTTTTGTCCCACGATGCGTGCGTTGTCACGCACCTTGACACCAGCCACCACAAGCTCACCGTTGAGCATCTCAAACCAGTTGCGTGCCCATGTGTGCTGCATTGCAGTCCTGACCTCGAGGGCGGCAAGATACTCAGGATAGATGAGAATGTCGATGCCATAAGAAGAGAAGAACTTCTTGGAAGCAGGCTTCATGAACTCATAGTTACCAATACGAGCCACAGCCTTCTTGCAGCCAAGACTCTTGGCCATTGAGCAAGCAATCACGTTGATGGTCTCGTGGGGAGTGACGGCAATAAAGATGTCGGCAGCTCCCACCTGAATGCTCTTGAGCGTGTCGAGCGAGACAGCACTACCCTGCATTGTCATCAGGTTATAGTTGTCGAGGTTGTGCAGTTTCTTCTCCTCATTGTCGATGACAATGATGTCCTGCTCCTCATTCGAGAGCATCTTGGCAAGATGGGTGCCCACCTCGCCTGCTCCAGCAATCACAATTCTCATATCTCACTATTGTTTAGCAGTTTCTTCACTTCTTGTTCAATAGATGCCGCATCGAGATGGCATAGCTCGTGCAACTGCTTGACAGTGCCCTGATCGACAAAAGTGTCGGGGACACCCAGTCGCACCAATCGCGCAGCAATGCCACGCTCGGCAAGCCACTCGGCCACTGCTCCACCCAGACCACCGCTTGTGGTGCCTTCCTCAACGGTTATAATCTTGTCAAATTTCGCCACCACCTCCTGGAGGATTCCCTCGTCGATGGGTTTAAGGAATATCATGTCGTAGTGTGCCACGTCGATGCCCTGCTCATGCAGTTTCTCGCAAGCCTCAACCACATTGGTGCCAATGGTGCCCAGGCTCAAGATTGCCACACCGCTGCCGTCACGCAGCTTGCGGCCCTTGCCCAAGGGCAACTCCTGCATGTCGTTGTGCCACTCTACCATCTTGCCGGCACCACGTGGATAGCGAATGGAGAAAGGCCCCTCCTTGCGTCGCTGAGCGGTGTACATGAGGTTGCGCAGCGTGTGCTCGTCCATTGGTGCTGTAACTGTCATGCCAGGGATGGCACGCATGAACGCCAAGTCGAAAAGTCCATGATGCGTAACGCCATCCTCCCCCACCAGACCTGCACGGTCGAGGCAGAAGGTGACTGGCAGCCCCGCAATCGACACATCGTTGATGATGGAATCGTAAGCTCGCTGCAGGAAGGCACTGTAGATTGCCACAAATGGCCGCAATCCTTCACGTGCCAACCCTCCGGCAAAGGTCACAGCATGACCCTCGCTAATGCCCACGTCGAAGGTGCGAGCAGGGAAAGCCTGCTGCATCATCGACACCGATGTGCCACTTGGCATGGCAGCAGTGATTGCCACCACATTGACGTCGTCGGTAGCCAGTTCCACAAGAGTCTTGCCAAAGACATCTTGATATTTGAGCGGTTTGCCAGTGGTCGAGCCCTTGATGCGCTCGCCAGTGTCCTCGTCGAACTTTCCAGGGGCATGCCAAGTGGTCGGGTCTTTCTCGGCAGGCTCATATCCCTTGCCCTTGACGGTGTGCAAGTGAATGAGCTTGGGACCTGTCATGTCCTTGATGTCGGTAAAAGTCTTGACCAGTCGCTTCACGTCGTGCCCGTCGAATGGTCCGAAATAGCGTATGTTCAAGCCCTCGAAAATATTCTGTTGTCCCGTGAGCAACGACTTCATGGCATTGTTAAAGCGCAGCACGATGCCCTTGCCACTGTCGCCAATGATGTGATGCTTGCGCATGAACTGATAGGTCTTATAGCGGAAGTCGTTGTAGCCCTTAGAAGTTGAGAGCTTTGTCATGTACTCACCCAAAGCGCCAACGGGTCGGTCGATAGACATGTCGTTATCGTTGAGCACAATGAGCAGGTTGTTCTTGTGAATCGAGGCATTGTTGATGCCCTCAAACGCCAGTCCACCACTTATCGATGCGTCGCCAATCACTGCTACAACTCGGCGATCGGGGTTAGCCTGAATCTCGCTGGCAATCGACATGCCCAGAGCTGCCGAGATGCTATTGCTGGCATGGCCAGCCTGGAACGTGTCGTACTCGCTCTCACTGGGATTAGGGAAGCCGCTGAGTCCACCCATCTTGCGGTTGGTCGAGAAGCGGTCGCGGCGACCAGTCAAGATTTTGTGGGCATAGGCCTGATGGCCCACATCCCACACGAGGCGGTCGTCGGGCGTGTTGAACACATAGTGCAGGGCCACGGCAATCTCCACTGCTCCCATGCTCGAGGCAAAATGGCCTGGATTCTCGCTTAGCTCATGCACGATGAATCGGCGCAGCTCGTCGCACACCGCAGGCAACTGATCCACATCAAGTTTTTTCAAGTCGGCAGGACTATCAATCTTTGCCAACAGCGGAAAATGCTCCAGGATAAATTCTTTGGTCGACATTTACTTCTTATTCTTTATATACTTCTTGTAGAGAGGAACAAAGACGATAATGCCGCTTGCCACGATGGTGAAAATCACCATGAAATCAATGCGTGCGGCCCGTGTCAGGAGCAAGTAGACCAAGAACAGCCACAAGCCCAAAATGCACGCGAAGCGTATCCATCTTCCTGTTGTCATCTACAATTATATCAGTCAGTTAATAAATAAACATAGTTTGTAACTTGCAAAGTTACGAAAACAAATTCAATAACTATCGTTATTGACCAAAGTTTTTTCTTGATATTATTAAAAATGGTGTGTGAATGGTGGAATCAGTGGAATCAGTGGAATCAGTGGAATCAGTGGAATCGTAGAATTTTTTGTCAAACGAACTACAAACAATTCATTTTTTTCGACTTTGTGACATGGGTGGGACAGTTTTACAATTTTTTTCTGGAAAAATGGACCAGGAATGGGCTGTTTCTTGGTCCAAAACGGAACTATGGGACAATTTTGTGTGTTTTTTATTGGGGGGCAACATGTAAAAGAGCGCTTGCGGTAATAGCATGGCAAAGGTAATACCATGTAGTGGTGAAAAGCAATATCATTTCAGCAAATGCACAGGCGGCAGCCTCATTGAGTTGAGACTGCCGCCTGCAGAGATCTATAACGGTGTTAATACCGCTATAAGGTGGTTATTATCTTACCATCTTGGTAGTAACCTTGGTTCCATCGAGCATTTCCTTAACCACGATGTTAACACCACGGAATGGGACAGAGCTCTGCTGACCTGCTGCATTGTAGTAATGCACGGCCTTCACGCCTTCTTCCATTGCAATGCCATCGATGCCAGTGGGCACTTGTTCCTCGGTCACCTCAAGCACGAGGAGCTTGTAGTTCTGGAATGGATAGTTGTAGTCCTTCATTCCAATGGGTGCCGGAGTGGCCCAAGGCTCCTTGATGTTGATGACGCCACGCACGGTGTACTGGTAGCCATCCTGGAAGTCGTAGGGGAAGAGGCTGGTATCGACAGTGCAGCTCTGGCCCTGAATAGCGTTGCTGGGAGCATAGGCACGCAGAGTGTTCTCGCTTTCCTTGTAGTAAGCTTTGCTGACGATGATTACCTCGTCGACCTTAGGAGTGAACTCATTGGCAAGAGAATAGTTTGCTGGGTCAACGGAAATGCCATCCTCGAGCACTGCGGGATCTACGGTAAGCATGAGATAAGGATTGAGGTCCTTACCGCTAAACACACCACTGACGTGTCCACCCTGCAGAGCCTGGGCTGTGACAAAGTGGTTGTCGGCCTTGAGAGTAATCCAGTTGTCATTGCCGTCACTGGTGAAGTACTGAGAAGTAGCCTGGTGACTGTCAACCACGGCGAGGTCGTTGATAACGGTGTAATCGACGCCCTCAACACCGCTTGCCAAGATGTAGCTCAGCTGTGTTCCACCGGTGATTGTGAGCTTCATGTTCTCGAGATCGACGGTGAGAGTGTATTCACCAGCAGGAATCTTCATGGCGTTGTCGCCGTTATATGCCATTGTCAGCGGCACGTTCATGCAGGGACCATTCACAACGAAATTGCCAATGCTCTGTGCCAGGAAGCGATGGGCGTTGGCAGTGGTCCAATCCTGAGAATCAGCGCCCAGCTTGTGGGTGAAAGCAAAGAAGCTATAGCCATTCTCCACGTCGGCAATGGTCACCTGGGCAGTGTAGATCTTGCCATCCTCGGTGGTCATCTTCACGCCATCGTTGGGAGTGAACTGGGTGTTGCCGTTAATCTCGCCAAAGACGTAAACGTCGGCGCTACCATCCACATTCACGGTAATCTCGCCAGTGGCGGGATTGAAGGTGATGGTGACGGTGTAAGTGCCGGGCTTGAAACCTGGAATCACATAGTTCTGGGCTGGATAAGAAGTATTATTCAAATTTTTGTCGGTCACAATCTTGAACTTCACGTCACCCTCAAGATGGGTGGGCTGCGAGGTCCAAGTGTAGATGCCGCCGTCGCCAGCAGTCATATCGCCATTGCTGTTGTTAACATCCCAAGGTGTCTCCGAGCCAAAGAGTGCAGCAGGCTCACCCACTACAGTATAGGTGTGCTCAGGCTCAGGCGCAAGCTCAAACTCGGCAACCACAGTGATGTCGGTGCCTGGCATTGTGAACTTGCCGTCCTCAATTTCAAATATTGGGTCGGGAACGCTACCTCCTGCATCATAAGTATAATAAAGCTTTTTCAAAGTGTAGCCTGCGGCGGGAGTGGCAGTCACCTCAACTTCGGAGCCAAAAGCTGCGCTCGATGCCACGGTGATGCTACCGGCCTCGTCGTTGGGATAAACACTGGTGGTGATGTTGAATACTTGAGCCTTGAATGTAGCCACAATAGTCACATTGGTGCCTGGCATAACGAACTTGCCGTTCTCAATTCTAAATATCGGGTCAGGGACACTTCCTCCGGCATCGTAAGTGTAGTACAGCTCATTGATTTCATAGCCTGGGTCGGGGGTAACGGTCACATTCACCTCTGTGCCATAGGCGGCTGTAGTGGGAGCGCTAACGGTGCCATGCTCGGTGGGGGCAACGGTGATAGTGTAAGTGGCAGGCTTAAATGTAGCCTTAATAGTTACATTGCCACCAGGCATAGTGAACTTGCCGTTCTCAATAGGAACCGGCTGGCCACCATCGACTGTGTAAGTAAGCGTCTCAAGCTCATAAGCTTCTTCAGGAGCAACACTCACAGTCACCTCAGAGCCATAGGCTGCTGACTCGGGAGCTGTAACGGTGCCATGCTCGGTAGGAGCAACGGTGATGTTGTAAGTTACAGGCTTGAATGTTGCGTTAACCATAACATTGGCTGCCGGCATGGTGAACTTGTTGTCGGTCACGGCAACTGGGGTGCCGTTGGTGTAGGCCACACTGAGGCTCTCGAGCATGTAGTGAGCGTCGGGGGTAATGGTGAGGGTGACCTCTTGACCATATTCGGCAGTAGCAGGAGCAGTAACGAAGCCATGCTCTGTCGGGTTCACTGTGATGGTGTACTGTACCTTGCTGACAATCCAGTGCACATGCACGTCGGCCGCTGGCATCACAAAGGTGTAGGTGTCATTCTCGGCCGGAGTGAGAGGCAGGTTTACCTCGGTGGTGCCTTCTTCGTAAGTCGCCTGCAAGGTGGTAATCGCATAGCCAGTATCGGCACTGGTTATGAGAGTAACGGTTTCACCCATTGAGCAAGTGCTGGGGACTGCCTGCACAAAGCCGTGGTCGCCATCGATTGCCTCTTCAACTTCTACATTGTATTTCTTTAGCTTAAAGATGGCGTGAATGGTAACGTCGAAGTTTGGCATATTGAACTGGCCATTCTCAATGGTCATCTCAGGCTCATGAACACCACCTCCAGCATCATAGCTGTAGTAGAGACGGTCAAGCTCATAGCCCTTGTCGGGAGTCACTGTTACAGTAACTGGGTCGTCATAGTAGGCTGTGGCAGGAGCCGAAATCGAACCGTGCTCAATTCCGTCGGCAATAGTAATGTTGTAGAGCTTTTTAGTGAAAGTGGCCTCGATTGTCACGTCGCGAGCAGGCATCTCAAAGGTGTAGATGCCATTGCCCTGGGGAGTGGGATTGATGGCTGTGATAGAGCCGCCCACGATTGAGGTGGCTTGCAGCGTTGCAACCTCATAGCCTGCGGCGGGAGTCACAGTCAGAGTTACCTGGTCGCCAAAGCAGGCTGTGGCCGGAGCCGTAACAGAGCCATGCTCAATTCCATTGGCAACAGTGATGTTGTAGGGCTTTTTAGTGAAAGTGGCTTCGATAGTCACGTTGTAAGCAGGCATCTCGAAGATGTAAGCGCCATTGCCTGTGGGAGTGAGGTCAACAGATGTTTCAGAGGTGCCATACTCGTACCAGGTGGCCTTTAACGATGTGATCTCGTAGCCCAAATCGGGAGTTGCTGTTACAGTGACCTGGTCGCCATAGTAGGCTGTGGCAGGAACCACGACGGAGCCATGCTCAATGCCGTCGTCAACCGTGATGTTGTAGGGCTTTTTAGTGAAAGTAGCCTTGATGGTCACATCGTGGGCAGGCATCTCGAATGTGTAGAGGCCATTGCCCGCAGGAGTGGCGTCAATAGCGTTTTGAGTGCCGCCCACAATCCACGTGGCCTGAAGTGTTTCAAGCTCATAGCCCTCGGCGGGAGTCACTGTCAGTATCACGGTCTCCTGATAGCTGGCTGTGGTCTTGTCGCTCCTGACGGTGCCGTTCACGATGTCGGGTGAAATAGTTATGTTGTAGTCAAGCACCCCCGAGAAGTGGGAAGTGATGAGCACATTGAGTGGAGCGTCGGGCATCGTGAAGGTGTAGGTGCGCGTCTCTTTGAGGCTGGCAGGGTCGTCGCCCTGCAGCTCAATCTTGTAGCCCACCTGCGGGCCATCAGCTTTCAAGCCGGGGGCTTGTGCATTTCCCGGGTCGATGGTTGCCTCGGCCACTATGTCGCTCTTGGCAATCTGGTAGCCGTCCTCGGGAGTGACGGTGATGGTCACAGTCTGGCCAGCGGCAGCAGTGGCATTGTCGACAGTCACCGTGCCACCAGTGGTGGGTGCTACCGTGACATGCTGCTGAGCCCACGCTGCCGCGATGCCACAGGTGAGCATCACAAGCAAAAGCAGTAGATTCTTCTTTATTTGCATTGTCTTTAGTTGTTTTTATGAAAGGTGGGCTCAGTGAAAGGCGAGCCCACCTATTTTATAATAATATTAACGTTTACTTAATCACTTTCACAGTGCGTGTGGTGCCATCGGTAAAAGTAATCACTGCGATGTTCACTCCGCGCCATGGCTCGCTGCTGGTCATGCCACTGAGGTTGACATAGTTGATACCAGCCACATTGCCCTGAGCAATGATGCTCTCGATAGCGGTGGGCACGTCGCTCGCACCAATCTTGAGTATGCGTGGAGCACCAGCGACCTGAGATGTGGGCAGGTAGCAGCGGTGTGCTGCAACGGTGCCAGCCTCGCTGCGGATGAAGGTGTCGTTGTAGAGCACATAGCCCTCGGTGATAGTTTGAGCCTCATCGCTACCCACGAGCTTGCTGGTGTAGGTGCCAGTCGAGCCAGTATACGGGGTGGTGAATACTTGCTCGGCCGCAGCCTCACAATATAGAAGCACGCCCACTCCTGCTGGGATGTGGTCGATCTCAGTAATATCAACTGCATCGTTAACCACACTGTTCACAACATAGGCTTGAATGCTCTCGGGCAGAGCAAGGTTGCGTGTGCCGTTGTAGTAGGTAGCCCAATGGCGGTTGGCAGTGAAGGTCACGCCCTCGAGCTCATATTGAATGGCCTTGAAGGAGACGTTAACTGTAACGTCAGCGGCTGGCATAACAAACTTGTTGTCAGTAACCACAACGGTCTGGTTTTCACCACAGGTAACGGTGATTGCATCCACCTCATAGCCCTCGGCAGGTGCAGGAACGATAGTAACCTCGGTTCCGGCAGTCACAGGACCATCAGGATTGGTAGTTGCTGTACCATTAGTGGTTTCAGCTACAGTAATGTTGTAGAGCATGTCGCCAGTAACAACGAGGGTGTTGTTGCTTGGGTCGAAAGTGAAGGTGTAAACACCTGTCTTGGGGAAGTAGAGATTTGGCTTGTCCTCATAAAGCGAAATCTCGGTGCCAAGATTATCGGCAGTGATCCAGTACATGCCATCAGCTGGAGCGCCATACCAAGTGAGGACAGGAGCATTGTCGCCGTCCTGAACCTTCTTAACCACCTTAAACTCGCTGGTGGCTGCCATGCTTTGGCTGGCGGCAACCCACTTGCCATCGTCGCCCAGGAGCATGGGAATTACGTTCTCTTCAGCCCATGGAGTGCCCTGTCCCCAGCGAATCTCGTAAGAGATAGTGAGAGCACGGAATGTAACTGCAACAGTCACATTGCTGGCTGGCATGGTGAACTCGTTAAGATCATTAACAGGCACCGTGGTTCCATCGGCTGCAGTAACAGTGATTTGGTCAACGGTATAGCCTTCGTTAGGTTCTGGTTGAACTTTAATAACATCGCCCATGTAGCCGGAATCCTTGCTTACAGTAAAGCTACCATTCTCGGTTTCGACTTTGGTAATATTGTACAACTTCTTAGAGAATTCGGCAGTGATTGTCACATCGGCAGTTGGCATAGTGAGAACGTAAGTGTAAGTGCCATCCTCGTTTTCGTCAGCAGCTGCGGGTTCACCATTAATAGAGAGAGAATTGAGCTTGTAGCCTTCGGTAGGAGTAGCAGTGATGGTGATTTGGTCACCAGCCTTGCCACTGGTTGGGTTTGCTACAACAGTACCATTCTGAATGCCGTCGGCAACTGTTACGTTGTAGAGCATGTCGCCAGTAACAACGAGGGTGTTGTTGCTTGGGTCGAAAGTGAAGGTGTAAACACCTGTCTTGGGGAAGTAGAGATTTGGCTTGTCCTCATAAAGCGAAATCTCGGTGCCAAGATTATCGGCAGTGATCCAGTACATGCCATCGGCTTCAGCACTAAGCCATGTGAGAGTGGGATTTCCATCGCCAATGTCATGTTTTTTCACGATTTTGAACTCGCTGGTGGCTGCCATCTCTTGATTGGCAGCAACCCACTTGCCATCGGCGCCCAGGAGCATGGGAATCACGTTCTCTTGAGCCCATGGATTGCCCTGTCCCCAGCGCACCTCGTAGGTGTCGCGGTAGATGGTGAAGTTCACAGTAGCTGTGCCAGTGTATTTGCCCTTACCAGTAACGGTAACGGTAGCATTGCCTGGCTCGGTATTGTTGCTGAACTCAACATTGTAGTCGGTGCCCAGTGCGAGAGTATTGTCACCATCCTTCACCACTACTGCGGGAGTGATAGCAGAGCCGGTATACTCTTGATTGGCAATCGCCTCAATCATAGCGTCGGTCAATGGAGTACAAGCCTTGAACTCACCACTCACCTGCACTCCATAGGGAGCTTCAGGCATTGTGAAGGTGTAGGTCGTCTCTTGACTCACATCGGCGGGTTCATTGCCATTAATTTTAACATAACTGCCCACACCGGGCCCATTGGCCTTCAGACCAGGAACTTGAGCCGAGCCACCATCGATGGTCTTCTCGGCCTTGAGATCGGCTTTCTCAATGTAGTAGCCAGCATCAGGAGCAACAGTAATAGTCACCGTCTCGCCAGGATTGGCAGTCGTCTTGTCGACTTTAATAGTGCCATTGGCAGCGGCCTTCACCGTTACGGGTGCTGCGCTTGCCTGCAGCGAGAATGCCAGCATCAGCATCATCATTGTGACGATGCCAAACAAGCGTTTTGTCATTTTTTTTACCATAGTTTTAAAATTTAGTTAGTATTTTGTTTGAATTATTTTCTTCGCTTTTCCTCCCTCACCTCCCCCTCTGAATCGAGGGGGATTAGGGGGAGCATGAAATCATTCAATTATGCTTTGAGCATTATTTAACAATGACCTTCTTACCACCACGGATGTAGATGCCGGGAGTGGGATTAGCCACTGGCTGACCCATGAGGTTATAGTAAGTGTTGTCGCCATTGCCATTAGCATTGATTGTCTCAATGCCAGTCACTGTGCCAGGAGTGCCAATCTTGAGAACAGGAACACCCTGAGCGCTTGCACTCATTGGCAGGTAGCAACGGTGAGCACCAACTGTTGTGCCATCCTGAGCAAGGATAAACTGGTTGTTGTAGAGCAAGTAAGCATTGCTAACAGTCTGAGTCTCAAGACCACCCATGAGCAAGTTAGTTGGAATTGTACCAGCCTCGCCAGTGTAAGGCATTGCGCTGACGCTCTCGGCAGCAGTCTCGCTGTAGAGCAGCACGCCTGTGCCTGCAGGAATGTAATCTAATGCCTCAACCGCAACAGCGTCGCCTTGAACACCTGTAACAACATAGGCAGTAACGTCCTCGGGCAATGCAAGACTTGCGTCACCATACCAAGTAGCCCACTGGCGGTCAGCAGTAAATGCCACACCCTCGAGAACTACTGGCTCAATAACAGCAGCTCGCTTGTAGTCTGTTGGATAAAGCTGAACAGTACTGTTATATTCACCTACCAGGCAAGTGATGTCATATTTAGCATCAAGATCTGTTGGATGGTCAACTCCAGTGAAATTAGTGCGGCCAACTATAGTGTTGCCATTGGCATCGGTAATAGTGAAGTTCTTATTTTCAGGAGCAGTGATGCTCACGTTAGTAACAATGATATACTCATTATCGTTAGCTGTTGTTATATTGCGCAAGCTCTTCTCTACCGGTGACACTTCAACGGTCTGGTCGGTAACGGCAAGATTTGATGGAGATTTTGCCTCAAGCAAGCCGTTGTAAACGGTGGTGGTAGCACTCCAATTAGCATCCAGCACTTGTCCTTGCTCGAAATTGAAGTTTTCGTCGCCATAAATCAATGCTGAACCAGTGTCGTCCTTGATGTAAAGATTCCTTCCATTAACATAGGTCACGGCAACATTGCCAGTGAACACAAATGTAGTGCCCTCAGCGAGTTGTTTATATTCAGCGATAGTTGCCACGCTCAAAGTCTTCTTAAACTCTTTACTTGCCACACCACTGAACGCTTCGCCCTTCATGGCTATAGCCTTTACTGTAGTGGTCTCAGTAATGGTGAATGGTGCCTCATAGAGTGTAGATTCAGCGGTTGGGTCGGTTCCATCGAGGGTATATCGAACTTCAGCTTCGGTATCTTCACAACTGATTGTTACAGTAGTGCTGCCCAAGAATGGCGAGTCGCCATCAATAACTGGAGTGGGCAATGTTGGAGCCACCTCTCCGCTCTTCTTGTAGAGCTGGATGGCCTTCTGGCTGGTGAAACTTGCACTCTTGTAGTAGCGGAAGCGCAATTGGTTGCTTGCTGCGTTGTAGCGCAGGTGAGCACTACCGCTTGAAACGATGTCGGCATTGCCGTCAGCATCTATCGTAACGGTGTTGGAGTAAGCAGTTGTTGCGCTGCTTGCCAAGCCGTTTTCATCTTTTGTTTGACCAATATAATAGCCGCTGGCACTCTTGAAGGTTCCAGTTGTCTTATCATAGGTGAACGTTGCTGCATCAACCTCATTGCTTGAAGGTATTGTGCTATTGTTGATTGTCACAGCGATACTGTTTCCCACAGCATCAAGGGTCTCAAGACCGCCATTAAACGCCAAGCTACCGCCCCCATAAACAATGAGGTAAGTGCCGCTTGTGAGCTCGTCAGCCGAGGTCACTTTCACATAGCCGCCTTCTATCACAGCATTATTGTCGGTCACAATAAGCTTAGTCAGCGCACTGTTGACAGTAATTGTGTAATTGCCGTCGGCAGGGATGATATAGTTACCGTTAGCGCCCATTGGTAGTTCAGTATCCATTGTTACTTCCGTGCCGTTACCACCATGCCAAGTGTCCCATTCATCAACGAAGCCGAACTCGGTATGTGCCGCCATGTCCATGGTAATTGTCCAACCGTCATTAGTGGCTGTTAATGGGGTCTTGGTAGCCCAGTCGTCGTTTGAGTAGCTGCCCTTCATGTAGAGCTGTTCGTCACGATTTATCGTCAGCTTCATGTCGCTGCTAATAACAAAATCATTAGTTCCAGCCACTTCCAGTTTGAAGTTCGCACCATTAACCAATGAAATATCGGTGTGAACAGCGCCATTAATGCCGTAGTAAGTAGCACCTTGGTCAACAGTGCCACCATACCATGTGGTTTCACCATTTTCAACCTTTATGATTTTGAATTCAACGCCCTCGGCAAGTTCCACGTCGTTCAGGACATAGCTACCCGAAGCAAGCTTAGTGAACTTGTTCACTTCGCTGTTCACAGCATCCCCCCAGCCGTTGAAATTGCCCGCCAGGTAATATTGAGGACCTGTAACCGGCGTAACATCGGTGAACTCAATAGGCAGAATTTGAGCGTTGCTATTGTAAGCACCCACTACACCTGTAACATCAAAGATTTTGCCCTCGGTTTCGGTGGGTAATGTAGCCTCCAGGCTGTTGTGGAACGACACGTTCACGCCGTCCACGACCAAGTTATTGCCATTGATGGCGACATTCTTCAAAACAACATAGCGTCCGAAGTTGTCGAGCGTAACCTCGCTTGAAGAGACCTCCAATGGTGTCAGGCCAGTGTTTCGCATGGGGGCTCCGAAGCCATCAGGATTGGTCATCTCGGGAGCGCCATTATATTCCGCTCTCGTGCCTGTGAAACCACTGGGGATCACATCGCCGGCAGTGTAGGTCTTCCCTAGGTTTCCATAAATGAGCATTCCCTTCGAGCCATCTTGCACATAAAGTTGATTACCACTTTGTTTTATCGCAATAAGGTTATCGGCATTATATTTGAAGTTAGTGCCAGTGGAAAGGTCATTGAACTCTGCAATGCTTGAGATTACATTGAGTGCAGTGAACTTCTTGGTTGCAACATTACTTGTCTCACCATTAAGAGCAGCTATCGCCTTGACAGTGGCAGTTGCATTAATAGTGAAAGGTGCACTATAAAGCGTGCTCGAAGTAGTTGGGTCATTACCATCAGTGGTATAATAAATAGAAGCACCACTTGTTTCGCAACTTATCGAAACTTGGGTGCTTCCCACAAATGGTGTTGTACCACTAATCACTGGTGTGGCAACAGATGAGGCTTGTTCAACCTTCTTATAGAATGCAAGCACACAATTTTTAATATTATTATTGATTGTTGTATAGCAACGCCAATCCTGTGAATTATAAACACCAATATAACGACTTGTAGCTGTATTTTGCAAGAATGGGGTTCCGTTATTGTTGTAAATGGTGAATGTATTATTAGTAGCATTTGTTCCTACTCTAACACCATTATTCTCATTTATACAATAAAGATAAGTAGTAGCTCCAAACTTTTTAAATTTATAACTCCCATTAGTTACTGTAACTTCCCATTGGAGAGTTTCCGCAGGAGAATTAAGCTCAGTTCCAGTTATCGTAACAGCTGTTGCTGTTGGAGCAGAACTTGTGCCTTTGTCATTAGACATTGCCTTTCCACTTGTCTTGTCGACAATCACAACAATGTCACCAGTGGTAAGACTACCTGCAGAGGTCTCTTGCCACGTTGTCTCTGCCCAGCCTACGCCGGCGGCGAGGATGGCCATCATTAGAATTGTAAGGATTTTTTTCATACGCGAAGATTTTGAAATAATTATTATAATTAGAATTATATACTAACTAAAATTGTGCAAAGTTATACATTATTAAAAAAAAATGCAAAGCTTGTGGATGTTTTTTTCTGAAAAGAAATTTTAATAATTATTGTTCGAACGCGGCAAGCCGCGCACTACACTGGCACCACAGCGCGACACTCTCACCACATTTCAACCTGAATGCCTTGCTCCTCTACTGGAGAATATGATTATCTTGATGAATAATTTGGCATTGTGAGGAATTTTTATTAACTTTGTTGCAAAACAATAATTAGCATGAAAAAAATCACAACACTTTTAATTGCGACTGTACTGGTGATGACAGTGGCAGCACAAGAGACTACATTCTGGCTCGGAGCCGACATCAGCGGCACTAGCGAACTTGAGCACCACGGTGTGAAACTTTATAACAATGCAGGCCAAGAGCGCGACAACATCACACTCATGGCCGAGTTGGGACTGAATGCGGCACGATTCAGGGTGTGGGTGAACCCACGCGACGGCGAGTGCGACATGCACGACGTGCTGGCAATGGCCCAGCGCGCCCAAGCTCAAGGCATGGCCATCATGATTGACTTCCACTACAGCGACTGGTGGGCCGACCCTGGCAAGCAGAACATTCCCGCACGCTGGCGCCACTATAACTACGAAACGATGAAGCGAGCGGTTGCCATGCACACCACCAAGACGCTTAAACTACTGAAGGACAATGGCATCGACGTGAAGTGGATTCAGATTGGCAACGAGACCACCAACGGCTTCTTGTGGCCCATGGGCCGCGTGCCCGACAACATGGAGCAATATGCAGGCCTCACCCAAGCAGGTTACCGTGCCGCCAAGAAAGTTTACCCTAAAGCCACCTGCATCGTCCACCTTGACGCAGCTTGCGACATCGACCGCTACCACACCGTGTTCAATGGCCTCAAGAAACACAAGACGCAGTGGGACATGATAGGTGTGAGCGTCTACCCCTACTGGGACATGGAGGCAGGCTTGACCAAGAGCGAAGATGAGACACTTGAGCGGGTTATCGAGAACATCAACACGCTCAGTGCTGAGTATGGCTGCCCAGTGATGATTGTAGAAACTGGCTACGAAGCACGCCGGCCCGAGGCAGGAAAAGCCTTCATGGCACGCCTCATCGACGCTGCACGCAATCGCACTAATGGCAATTGCCCAGGTGTGTTCTACTGGGCTCCCGAAGCCGAGGGCCTCTACCCGCTGGGCGCTTTCCAAGGTCATCGCCCTACTGTTATCATGGACGCTTTCAAAGCTAAATAGAGAACGTATTACAAACCATTAGACACTAAAAATGAGAATTTTACACACCAGCGACTGGCATCTAGGGCACGTGCTCTACAACTACGACCGCACTGCCGAGCAACAATCGATGCTCAACCAAATAATTGAGATTATTAAGAACGAACAACCCGACGCAATGGTGCTCAGTGGTGATGTGTACCACACATCACAGCCCAGCGCGGCGGTTCAAACCATGTTTACCGAGGCCATTGTGGCAATGCACAAGGCTTGCCCCACGATGACCATTGTCGTCACTGCAGGCAACCACGACAGTGGCTCAAAACACGAGATTTTCCAAACTCCCTGGCGAGCACTAAACGTTTATGCCTTGGGCAACATCGACAAGGAGAACCCCGAGCGCCACATCATTGAGGTGCCTGGCAAGGGAATTATTGTGGCTGTGCCCTACGCCTACGAGCGGCTCATCCCCGAGGGATTTTTCCAGCAACTGCTCGACCTGGCCTCCGATCGCAACAGCGATGGCCTGCCCATCGTGATGATGGCGCACACCACAGTGAGCGGATGCGACTTCAAGGGCCATGACAATGCCAGCGAACGCACAGTGGGCGGCATCGACAGTATGCCTCACGAGGCCTTCGGCACCGGCTATGACTATCTGGCTCTAGGTCACATTCACCACGCACAGTTCATTCACGGCACCGAGCACCGCATGCGCTACAGTGGCACACCACTGGCAGTAAGCTTCGATGAGGCCTATAATCACTCCGTGACAATGATTGAAATTAGCAAGCATGGCGAAGCGCCCAATGTGAAGGAGATTAACGTCACGAACCCCCGCCCACTCGTGACGCTACCCACCACTGGCACCGCCACATGGGACGAGGCCAAGCAACTGCTCAAAGACTTCCCTGACGACATGGCCGCCTACATTCGCCTCAACGTGCAGGTAGAGGATTCCCTGCCCACTGGTGCCATGGACGAGGCGCGCAACATAGCCAGCGGCAAGCAATGCATTGTGTGTCATGTCAACTTCACACGCCCCGAACAGATGCGTAACAAGAGCCGCATGCTCACCGTTCAGGAATTGCAAGACATTCCCCCTCTCGACCTTGTTAAACGCTATGCCAGCGACAATAACGAGATTTTCGACCAAGAAATGGAAGATATGTTTAACGAAGTGGTCGCAATCATTCAAGAAGAAGAAAGGAAGTAACAATGAAACTACTCAAACTCGACTTAGAAAACATAGCATCGATTGAAAAGGCTACAATCGACTTCGAGAACAATCCACTCGCATCGAGCGAGGTGTTTCTCATCACGGGCAAGACTGGTTCGGGAAAAACCACAATCCTCGATGCCATTTGTCTGGCTCTTTACAACAACACTCCACGACTCAAGAACACCCAGATGAAAGGCGATGTTCCCGACGAAGCGAACCTAAAAATCAACAATCCTGAGCAACTAATGCGCAGGAACACTTGCTCAGCATGCATCACGCTCACTTTCTTGGGCAATAACGGACAGCACTACGAGGCAAAGTGGAGTGTGGCCAGAGCACATAAGAGAAAAGACGGCAAAATACAGGGTGTGCAATGGTCACTCACAAATCTCGACACTGGCACCGTTATCAACAACAAAAATGAGTTGCCCAAAACATTTCCGCTGCCATCCATTATTGGGCTCGATTTTGACCAGTTTTGCCGAACCACGATGCTCGCTCAGGGCGAATTCACCAAGTTTCTGAACAGTCAAGACAAGGAAAAAAGCGCTATTCTTGGAAAGATTATTGGTGCCGACAAATACATGAAGATTGGCGCTAAAACTTATGCATTAACTGCTGCTAAAAAACAAGAATGGGAACAAGCCAGTCAACGCATCGCCGATGTCAAGATTCTCACCGACGAGGAAATCAACAGTTTAAATGAAGAAAGGTCTAAACTCAACGAGCAATATGCCACCGAGAGAAAGCTCCTTGACAGCATAAATCACAAACTGCAATGGCTCAAAAAAGACATTGAATTGAAAAATGAAACTGCCAAAGCCAAAGCTGCCCTTGATGAAGCCACATCACAGCGTGAAAGCGATGAGAACAAAAAACTTGAGACGTTAGTCAATGAGTGGAACGCCACAATCGATGCCCGCAATTGGCTCAACACCAAGAACAAAGCTTTACGCGACATTACCACCTTCAACGAAGAGCTCAACAACCTTGTCAACAAGTTCAAGGCTATAAAGGCTGGTGTGGCATGGCTTGAAGATGATATTGCAAAAAAGAAAAACGAGCTAAATGCTACCCGACAATTCCTCAATGAGCAAGAAGAGAAAAAAGAGGTGTATGCCAACGAGCAAACCATTACCGCCCACCTTAATGCTATTGTTAAGTGCTTGAATGACATCAAAAAAGAGCAAAAAAGCATTGTCGACGCCAACACTAAGCTCAATGGAACTCTCACGACTCAACTCAACGAGGCAAAGAGCAAGCATGAAGCAAAGGATCAAGAGGTAAAAACAAGCAAGGAAATGCTCAACAAGCTTGAGGAAGATCTTGCCAAACTCAATCTCCCCGAGTTGCGCAAAAGCAAAGAGAATCTTACTACCATTATCAACAATGCCAGCACAGCATTGCTCATGATTGAATCGCTCAACAAAGCTCGAGGCGATGTCGACAGTGCAAAGGATGCAATTAACGGCATCAACACAGAACTTGCTAAGCTTAAAGAAATACTTAAGCAGCAAGAAGAAGAAACCACCAAGGCACAAGAAGAATACGACACCGAAAAAGCCTTGTGCGACAAGCTGCGTGAGAGTGTTGAGCAATGGTCTAAGGCCATAAGAGGCCGACTAAAAAAAGGCGACATCTGCCCAGTGTGCCAGCAAGAAGTCAACCATGCAATTCCTCACGAGGAAGTGTTAGACGGCATCTTTGCACAAGCCCAAGCAAAGCTCAACGAGTTTGAGAAGAAGCTTACTGTCAAGAAAGATGCTTGCATTGCAACTAAAGCCAGCATTAATGCACAGCTCAACTTGCTCAAAGGCAAGGATAAAGAACTTGAGAATGCCAATAAGCGACTTGACAATGAGATGAATAAAACCCTTAATGCTTGCAAGAAATGTGGCATAACCGTTGTTGACAACAACACAAAGCAGACACTTGAAGAACTCAAGGCTAATAACAACCAGCAACTCGAGACAGTAAAGCAACAAGTGACCAACGCCGAAGAGATTGAAGGTAAACGCAACACTCAAAACGCTACTACCATCAAGCTTCAGCACCAACTGTCTCAAGCCAGCAACACTCTCAATGACATCAAGAAAAAGATCAGTGACTGCAAGGCTGATATCCAATCGAGCAATAAGGTCATTGGCAATCTTCAGGATGAAATAACTAGTCACCGCAATGAAGTAGCAATGGTGGTCAACACCACTCAGTGGACCAACGACTGGACGACCAATCCACTCTTGTTTATCACCGAGCTGAAACAAGCCACCCAGTTATTCAAGCAACACACTGAGAACGAATTGCTGCAAAGCAATGCTATAAGCAGCGCTACTAATGACTTAAACAACGTGAAATCGACGGTTGATGTCATTATTGGCGCTATGCCACTGTGGGCCAACTTTTCGTCGGCGAGCAAAATAGAAGCTAAGAATTTACTCAACGATGCTAACGCCCTCAACACAAGCATCAAGTCGTTAAAGGCGACGATAGCACAGTCACAGAATACCGCCAACGAGATGAGCAATAATCTAAGCCATTGGCTCAACGAGAACCCATCACTCTCGATTGAGTCGTTAGTTGCTCTTTCCAAGCACAACCCAACAGAGGTCACCGAAGCACAAAAGACAATCAAAAACTTGCACGACAAGCAGTTGAGACTTGACGAGGCCTATAAAGGCTGCAACAACCGACTCAAGAAGCACATTGAAGAGAGACCTCAATTCAACACCGATGAAACGCAAGACTCGCTAACCACAGCGAGCAGCAGTGTTGAAGAATCGGTTAAGTCGCTAGGTGAGCAAATTGGAGGCATCAAGGAGAAACTCGACAACGACGCACAGCAAAAAGTGAAATTAGGAAAGCTTATCGAAGACTGCAAAAAGAAGAAGATTATTTACGAGAAATGGATGCGTTTGAACACACTGATTGGTGACAGCACCGGTAACAAATTCCGAACCATCGCACTCAGCTACATTCTTGAGAACCTCATCCAATCGGCCAATGTCTATATGGCCACGCTCACATCTCGATATCGCCTGCAAGTGCAGCCAGGCACTTTTGTGATAAGTGTCGAAGATGCCTATCAAGGATATGTCACACGCACAGCCAACACCATTTCGGGCGGCGAGAGTTTCCTTGTGTCGCTCGCTTTGGCACTGGCATTGAGCGACATTGCTCAGCAACTACAAGTGGACATGCTATTCATCGATGAGGGATTTGGCACACTCAGTGGCGAACCGTTACAAAACGCCATCAACACGCTGCGCAGCCTGCACACCGCTACAGGACGCCAAGTGGGCATCATCAGCCACATCGAGGAATTGAAAGAGAGAATCCCAGTGCAGATTCAAGTTGACCAAGTGGGCAACTCATCAAGCAGCACTGTGTCGGTTGTGAGTTAACAGTTCACAAAGCACAAAATTGACATTATGAATTATGCATTGATCGCAGCTGCCAAAATGCTACTGCCGAGGCGGCAGCAACATTAAGAGAGTCAACACCATGACTCATGGGAATGCGCACCACATAGTCGGCCTGCTCTATCGTTGCATGGGGCAGGCCGTCGCCCTCGGTGCCCATCACTATAGCCAGACGAGGCTCGGCGCCTAACTGTGGATCGTCAAGACTTATTGAGTTGTCACTCAGAGCCATTGCCGCCGTCTTGAAACCCAGGGAGTTAAGACTCTGCACTGGTGCATCAAGCCAAGTCCATGGCACCAGAAACACCGACCCCATCGACACCCGCACTGCACGGCGGTTCAACGGGTCGCACGAGGTGCGAGTCAACAACACTCCATCAATGCCAAGAGCTGCTGCCGAGCGGAAAATCGCGCCAATGTTGGTCGTGTCGGTCACGCCGTCAATCACCACCACTCGCCTAGCGCCATCGAGCACCTGCTCCACGCAGGGTAGCACAGGCCGCCGCATGGCGCACAGCACCCCGCGTGTGAGTACATAACCCGTGAGCTGCGCCAGCAATTCACGCTCGCCAGTGTAGATGGGCACATCGCCACATCGTTCAATAATATGGGCGGCATCACCCTCGATGTGCTTGCGCTCGCACAGCAGAGCCAGCGGTTCATAACCTGCCCTGAGCGCCACATCAATCACCTTGGGGCTCTCGGCAATGAACAAACCCTTATCGGGTTCTAAACGGTTGCGCAACTGTGCCTCAGTCAATGTGCCAAACACCTCCACCCCACTCTGCTCAAGCGATATTATCTCAATTATTCTCATGCCACAAAGTTAGAAATAATATCTCAATCATACACATACTTGAATAAAGAAATACATTTTTACCCTCACAATCAAGGAATTGCAAAACTGCAAGGTTGCCATTTTCCCAGTTCAGCATTTTTTCACATTAATTTTGCGGTGTAAAACATAACCAACCACATTTATTCACTTTTTTAACCCCACACACATTGAATTATGAATACCGACAAGCGCAACCGAGTTTACAACGTGATTATCCTCGACAAGAGCGGATCAATGAGTAGCATCGCACGCCAGGCCATCGACGGCGTCAACGAGACCATCCAGTCAATCAAGCGCACTCAGGAGAAACATCCCGAGCAGGACAACATCCTCACGCTCGTGGCCTTCTGTGGATGCGAAATCAAGAAAATCTACGACCAATGCCCAATTGCCGAGGTTGTCCCTATCACAAAGCGTGATTATCAACCATGCTGCATGACGCCACTCTACGATGCCATGGGCAACACCATCACCGCAATCCACGCCCTCATGGATGCCAATTCCATTGCCAGCGTTACTATTATCACCGATGGCTATGAGAATGCATCACGTGAGTTCTCCCACAAGGCCATCAGGGGTCTTATCGAGGCCTACAAGAACGAGGGTTGGATGTTTGCCTACATAGGTGCCGACCACGACGTGGAGTCGGTGGCATTCTCTCTCTCAATCGACAACCACATGCAGTTTGAGAAAACGGCCGAAGGAACAGCCCGAGCCTTCAACAACTTCAACATGTGTCAGGCCAAGTTCATCGAGGACATTGCGCCAATGATGAGCGACAGCAGCTTGAGCGACGAGGATAAACGGCGCTCACTGCGCAAGCGTTCATCGTCATTCTTCAGCAAATAAAAACCCTTTAACACTGCCAAGTGTGTCATGTCACAGCGCATGGCACACTTTTTGCTATTTTTCATCATATCAACACAATAAGTCATGTCACAAATCATCAAAAGATTTTCAGCGATTAATCAGGAACTCGAGTTTGGCGTAATCTATGTAGTTGTGCCAACTTGGATTCAGCAAAGCAGTAATGATTACTTGTGGACTTCGGTCCAGAGATTGTTGCATGTGCTAAAAAAACTCACCAGATATGAAATAAAAATCATCGACTTGCCCAACTCCCGTGGCATCACTCTCGTGGCAAGGCGCATCAACGTGGGCAACTCGGGAACAGATGCAGTGGTTGAGATGCCTCTCAGCAACAGTGACAGCTTGTTGATTGATTTCCATCATTTTGCATCCATTGCAACCAATGTCACAAGCACCGAGAGCGGCGACTCGTTGCTCACGCAGTACGTCAATCGCAATGAGCAACTTATCCAAGAAAGTCGCAGTTCGGTGCGTGAATCGCAAGCGAGCAAAAAACACAACTTTAATAACTGGCTCACGTTCAACCTGCGTGTTGGCGAAGCTTATGATTCCGACCACTGTGAGGTGTGTTCACCATCAATGGAGCCTCTTGAAGTCGACGAAGAGGAAACACAACTCGACACATTAGAGCAAGAGCAACAGCAGGCACTAAAGGACATAGAGGCGAAAATCCTCGAATATGTAATAAAATATCACGCCAATCCTGAGCAACTCTTCAATACTCTGCTCAAAGGCAAGTTTGTGATTGGCAACAATAACAATCTCAGCCCTATCGTGGTCAATAACGACCTTAAGATTGTGCTGCCAGGCTACAACGAGGTGGAGGTTAAGATGAGAGCTATGCCACGCACCATCTATATCCTTTTCCTTAAGCATCCCGAGGGAATTATTTTGCGTAACATTGCCAACTACCGCGACGAGATTGAAAACATCTACTCAATAGTGATGCCCGGGCGCAATGAGGACATGGCCAAGAAGTCCATCGACAACCTACTCGACCCCATGAGCAACACGCTCAATGAGTATATTGCCAAGATTAAGCGAAACATCAAGTTATACATCATTGACGAGCAGATTGCCAACAACTACATTATCACAGGAAAGCGCAACGAGCCTTACCGCATCAGCATCGATCCAGCCCTTATCAAGCTACCACGAGCCATCACGGCCTAAACTTAGGTCAAAGCCCTAATTCTTAACTAACTGTTTTTTGGTGGATTGAGTTACCTGTAGGTGTACCGCACAGTGAGCTTGGGCACCACATTAACGGTGTAGCTCTTCACATAGCCATCGCTGTCGAGATCGTAGTTAATGGTGTAGTTCTTGAGTACCATCTGCCCAGTTTCGGGATCTTCCGTTCCATCTTTCATCACTGCATTAGGCAGCATTGCATTAGTAGCGCCATATAAACCTGCATTTCTCATTACCTCACACACCAGCAGCGTGAATGTGAAGGGATTGTTGGCATAGATGTCAATGCCTCCCTTGTTGGCAATGCCACGGCTGTAATCATAGGCGACACTATCACTTTCAACAACCGAGTTAAATTTCCAATACTTAATGTTTCCATTATTCCAATTGACAATCGTCAAGTCGGTCTGCGAAGGCGACACCACTTGCGCAGCCTCAAGCTCATTGTCGTAGCTGTAGGCAAGCGCTGCAGCAGTGCGGCTAGAGCTCACATTAGCCAAGCGAGTAATGGCCCCACGATTATTCACCTCAAACGAATAGGTGACCGGCTGAATCTTCTTATCGCAGATTATGGCGCCGTTCTTGTAGTCGAAGTGAATCACTTCCTTATTATACTCACTGCCCGACTTGTCATAATAGGTAGCAGTGATTTTCTCCACATGATTGTTTCCATCGTAGTCAATCACTGCCACCGACGAGCCGCCATTCTCTTGAGAGCGCTCAATCTTGCTAATCATCTTGTGGCCAGCGGGCAGCTGGGGATAAATCATGTTGAACTCACGAGTGAACGTGTTCTTGGGCTCATCGTCGCTACATGCAACCATGGTCATTGCAACCAGCGCAATTGACAGGTATTTAAAAAATCTCATTGGTGTTTCTGTTTTAATTATTAGTTTTAGTTATTGACTGCAAATATAGCAACTAAAACACATTTCACACTAACGATTAAACAAGTTTAACGATTTCTTGTACCGCGTGAATTGCGGATTATGCATTAATTAGTCGTAACTTTGCAGCGTTTTTTCATTATGAGGTTATCGAAATTAAATAGAGAAATAATGGCGATTTCGCTGCCTGCGATTGTCGCCAACATTGCTGAGCCGCTGCTGGGGCTGCTTGACACGGGCATAGCTGGCCACCTGGGTGCTCCACAGTTTATTGGTGCTGTGGCCGTGGGTGCAATGATGATGAACGTGCTATACTGGAACTTCGGTTTCTTGCGCATGAGCACCTCAGGGCTCACGGCACAAGCCTTTGGCAGTGGGTCGCATCAAGCTCAAGTCGACACGCTTGAGCGCTCCAGCACCATTGCTTTGATAGCTGGCATTGCCATGGTGGCACTGCAGGTGCCCATCAGGTGGTTCCTACTGTGGCTAATGGCACCAAGTGCTGAGGTCTCAGCACTGGCAGCCACCTATTTCACAATTGTTGTGTGGGGAGCACCTGCTGTGCTACTCACCATGTCGCTCAAGGGATGGCTCCTGGGCATGCAAGATTCTCGCAGTCCCATGATCATCTCCATTGGGGTGAACGTGCTTAATGTTATCGTGAGCCTGATTGCTGTTTATTCCCTCGACATGGGTTTCAAGGGCATCGCGGTGGGCACACTGGTCTCGGTGTGGGCTGGTGTGATATATGCCTGCTGGTGCGTGAGAAAAAAGTTTGCTAAAATCGCAAGCAGTCTGCGCCTGGCAAGAGCGTTCAACTTCAAGGGTAGTGGCCGATTCTTCAAGGTGAGTAGCGACATTTTTGTGCGCTGTATCTTCATGCTTGTGGTCAACCTCTATTTCATTAGAGCTGGTGCCAGCGGTGGCGACATTGTGCTGGCTGTCAACACGATGATGCAGCAGTTGTTCCACCTCTACAGCTACTTCATGGATGGCATCGCCTTTGCTGGCGAGGCTGTAGTGGGGAAATATTATGGTGCTCGCGACCTCAGCACGATGCACCGCTGCGTGCGATGGCTCTTCGTGTGGAGTACAGCTATAACGGCCATCTTCGTCATTGTTTACTGCCTCTTCCCCCACCCCATCTTTGCCCTATTCACCAGTCAGCAGCAAGTGGTTGATGTGGCCATGCAATATCACTGGTGGTGCTCTATTGTGCCCATTGTGAGCATGGCGGCTTTTGTGTGGGATGGAGTGTTCATTGGCGTCACCGCCAGCCGCGGCATGCTCACAGCTGTGGCTACTGCATGCGCTGTGTTTTTTATTTTCTATTTCACCCTACCATCCTCTTGGGGCAACCACACCCTGTGGATTGCCTTCATCGCCTTTCTCTCCACCCGCAGCCTTGTGCAGACCATCCTGTGGCTTCACCGCTGGAACAAGAAATACCAATAGAGAACGTAAACTTATATCAATATTTCACAAAAAGTTGCATAGCGATTATCATTTACTTAATTTTGCAACAGATATAATAAAGCTTTCCGCATCAGAACACAATGAAAATTGGCAACATAGATTTAGGTAACAGACCCGTGATGCTGGCACCGATGGAGGATGTGACCGACGTGTCGTTCCGCCAGATTTGCCGTGAGCAAGGGGCCGACATGGTATATACGGAGTTCGTGAGTGCCGATGCTGTGATTCGCAACATCGGCTCCACACTGCGCAAGATGGTGATAAATCCTGGCGAGCGACCTGCTGCAATTCAGATCTATGGCCGCGAGGTGGCCCCCATGGTCGAGGCTGCACGCATTGCTCAGGAGGCCAAGCCCGAGGTGCTCGACATCAACTTTGGATGTCCCGTCAAAAAGGTGGCTCGAAAGGGTGCAGGCGCTGGAATGTTGCAGAATGTTCCTCTCTTGCTCGAGATTACTCGTGAGGTGGTAAAAGCTGTCAATCTCCCTGTTACGGTAAAAACTCGTCTTGGATGGGATTGCAACAACAAGATAATTGTTGAACTTGCCGAACAGCTGCAGGATTGTGGCATTCAAGCCCTTACAATTCATGGTCGCACCCGTTCGCAGATGTATAACGGAGAGGCCGACTGGACTCTCATTGGCGAGGTGAAGAACAATCCGCGAATGACAATCCCCATCATTGGCAACGGTGACATCACTACTCCCCAAAAGCTTGCCGAGTACTATGACCGCTATGGCGTTGACGGCATTATGGTGGGACGTGCCTCGATAGGTGCCCCCTGGATTTTCCGTGAGATGAAGCAATATCTGCTCACTGGTGAGATTCCTGAGATTAGCCGTCATGAAAAAATGGCGCTGATTCGCCGTCAAATTGACGAGAGCATCGATCGCATCGACGAGTACCGCGGCATCCTGCACATTCGCCGCCATCTAGCCGCCACACCGCTGTTTAAGGGCATCAAGAACTTCCGCGACACACGCATCGCCATGCTCCGCGCCAACACAAAAGATGAACTCATGACCATCCTCGATCACATCGAGAACGACATCTTCCCTACCCTCAACGAGGAATAGCGATTGTCAAGAATCTTAAAACCTATTCCACCATAGCAAGGAACTGATCCTCATTTATTATCTCAACACCCAGTTTCTGTGCTTTCTCAAGTTTTGCGGGGCCCATATTCTCGCCTGCAAGGATAAAACTTGTTGCCTTGCTGATGCTGCTCACGTTCTTGCCCCCGTTCTGCTCAATCATAGCTTTGTACTCTTCGCGCGAATGATGCTGGAACACGCCACTTATCACAATCTTCTTTCCCTCGAGTTTAGTGGTACGGTTGGCAAGTTCCTCTTCGCTTAGAGCCATCTGCAGCCCTGCCCATCGCAGCCTCTCCACAATGTCGCGATTGGTGTCGACTGCAAAGTATTCCACTATACTTTGAGCAATCTTAGGTCCTATCTCCGGGATAGCGGCAAGTTCCTCGGCACTCATTTCCATCAAGCTGTCGATGTTGTGCACGTTGCGAGCAAGCACCTTAGCAGTAGTCTCGCCCACAAACTGAATAGACAACGCAAAAATCACTCTTTCAAATGGCACTTGACGCGACTGCTCCAAGCCTCGCATGATGCGTTGCGCACTCTTTACCTGAAATCGATCAAGGCCAACAAGCTTATCGACTGTAAGATCATATAAGTCGGCGATATTATTCACCAGCCCGCTATCATGCAGCTGCACAGCCACTTCCTCGCCAATACCATCTATATTCATCGCATGACGACCCACGAAGTGCTCTATGCGGCCTGTAATCTGTGGCGGGCACCCCCATTTGTTGGGGCACACCCATGCCGCCTCGCCCTCGATGCGCTGCAATGGTGTGCCACACACAGGGCAATGGCTCACAAACTGCAACGGCAGTGCTCCCGCCTCTCGCTGCTTGGTGTCGACACCCACAATTTTGGGAATAATCTCGCCACCTTTTTCCACCAGCACCATGTCGCCGTCGTGAATGTCTAGCTGACGTATTATGTCCTCATTGTGAAGCGACGCGCGCTTTACAATGGTGCCACTCAGCAACACAGGCTCAAGATTGGCCACGGGAGTGATAACGCCAGTGCGCCCCACCTCAAAGCTCACACTCTTGAGCTTAGTGCACTCACGCTCGGGGGCAAACTTATAAGCTATCGCCCATCGTGGCGACTTGGCTGTAGCCCCCAGATTGAGCCACTGCCTCAACGAGTTGAGCTTAAACACCAGCCCATCGGTTGCCACTGGCAACGACTTGCGCTCCTTGTCCCATCGTGCAATAAAACTGCTCACGCTGTCAATCGACTCCAGCACCTCGGTGTGAGCCACCTTGAAGCCCCACTTGCGCAAAGCATCCATCGCTTGGGTGTGAGTAGAATAGGGAAGGTTATCACCAAGCAGGAAGTAGAAATAGGCATCGAGTCCACGTCGCGACACTTCGGCACTATTCTGCAACTTTAGTGTGCCCGCTGCCGCATTGCGAGGATTAGCGAAGAGAGGTTCTTCGTTGTAGGCTCGTTCCTGGTTCAACCTCTCAAAACTTGCCCATGGTAGCAATATCTCGCCTCGCACCTCAAATCGAGGGGGGTACTCCATGCCATGGGGCAGTTGCAGCGGTATGCTACGAATAGTGATAACATTGGCCGTAACGTCGTCGCCCCGCACTCCATCACCACGTGTCACGGCACGCTGCAGGCGGCCGTTCTCGTAGGTGAGCGATATGCTCGTGCCGTCATATTTCATCTCACCCACAATCTCCACAGGCTCTCCACCCAGGCCGTCCTTGGCACGACGCAGGAAATCCTGCACCTCGTCGATGCTATAACTGTTGCCAAGCGACATCATGGGTCGCTCATGCACTACCTGCTCAAAGCCTTGACTCAAGTCGCTACCCACGCGTTGGGAGGGCGACAGTGGGTCGGCCATCTCAGGATGCTTTGCCTCAAGGTCTTGGAGTTCACGCATCAGGTGGTCAAACTCCTGATCACTGATGGTGGGCTGATTTAGCACATAGTAGTTGTGGTTATGACGGTTGAGCGTCTCGCGCAACTCCATGATGCGAGCCTCGTCACCACTGGGTTGCTTGGGTTGTCCCTCTTGCTCGTTACCAGTGTTACCTGTCTCAAAATCGTCGAATAAACTAGGCTGAATGTTCATTATAAAGATGTTAATACGTTGCCATCACTTGCTTAATGAGCGCTACATTAAAGCGCTCGATGTCGCTTAGTACCACTCGCTTGCCGCTCTTCTTGTACCATGGCTGCTGGTCGAAGTAACGCTGATTGTGGGCACTCTTGAATGTGTCGCCATGGCGAGCATAAATCTCGGCGCGCATGAGCTCAAGCACGTCCTTTGGAAAGAGCTTTAGCAGCTCATGCGTGAGCGGTATCACCGACGCAAAAGCCCACTTCCCATCAACTCCCTGCCAGGGGCACTGCACCTTAGTGAGCACGTTGTTGCCTTGAGCAAGACGCGGCCTGTGGTCGACGAATCGCTGGTCTTCGGTCACAACGGCATCAAGGCCAGCCTGTGTAAACTTCACTTGCCACACCATGGGGCCCATCAGAGCTCCAGCGCCACCGCCGCCTGGCATCTTACCATACTTGGGGCTACTGGGATCGCCATGGCTCACGCGGCCTTCACCGTAGAGGATATCGATAAGAGGTTTGTTGGGGTAGATATAGAATTGATACACTCCAGGGTCACAGTTAAATTCATCACCATCGTAGAAGGCTCGCCGCTCGCCGAACACCGCATTCTCACCATTCACGAGCTTGTAGTTACCTGCCAGGATGTAGTGTACAAATATGGTCCACAGCCCATTATTCGAGGCATCAACATCGATGTGATAATAAGCCCTCGCAGGTGCTCCTTTAGCGTCTCGATACACCAGCATTGTGTACTGGCCCAGTTTCTCGACGGTGACCGTGAGCGACTGTGCGCCTTTCACTTTTACCTTGTTGCCCACAACCACCATCTCATGAGGCTCAACCATGGCAGCCGTGGGCTCCATGAAGCGATTAAAGCCTGCCTCTATCACGCGAGAGTCGGGGTCGTAGAATGTAGAGAAAATGAACCGTCCATCGGTCCAAAACTGCTCAGTGTCGCTAAGCAACATCTGTTTAGCATCAAGCACTCTGAGCTTATCATTGCGGTGCTTCACATCGTCAACTACACCTTTGTGAAAAGCCTCAGTAATTTTTTCGTGAGAACTCATGAAGATTTCCCCATTATTTCGGTTTGCATTAGCACTCACGGTAATCATCGATAATAACATTATCACTAACAATTTCGCATTCATAATTCAAATTATGTGTTTTTTTGCAAATATAACGATTTTCAATCAATCACCACCCTTTGCACACACTTTTTTTACATCGCATTGCATCCTCTCTCCAAAATATCCAAAATCTCCACCCACAACCTACATCGCTTAAAAATGCGGTTGCGCGAGACAAGGACTTGAGCGTTGTTCAAAGTTTTGTGAGCGCGTGAGCATTTTATCTAATCTTGGGCAAAAAAGCGAGGTGTTTTTAAAAAAAGTATTACCTTTGTATCGCAAGCGTTAAGTCACTTATCATATTCTATCATATAAAATGAAAATTAAAAACAACATTAAGCGATGGATGCAATGGGTTGCGTGGGCTGGCCTTGTTGTGCTGCTGGGAGTGCTTTATGGCTATCAAAAGAATGACGACAGCAACACACAGGGCGACGACAACGAGCAATCGCTTGTGAAGTTCCCTACGGGCGATGGCAACGACGGCTACAAGGGCATTGAGGATTTCAATCTTGAGTCGGTACTCTTCCCCAAAGGTGTGAGCGACAGGGTGATAAAATACAAGGGTTACACAGCGCATTTCAACAAACAGCTACACATTCCCAACTGTGTCTCCTACGAGATAACAGCTGCCGAGGCCCGTGGCAAACGTGAGCGTGATGGAAACTTCGAGCGCGACAAGAGTGTGACTGGATGCCCCAACTGGTGGGATTACCGCGACTCGGGCTACGACCGTGGTCACATGGCCCCAGCTGGCGACATGAAATGGGATGAGCAAGCAATGAACGAAACATTCTTTCTCACCAATGTGTGCCCGCAGGATCCTGAGCTAAATGCTGGCATGTGGAACGACATCGAGATGAAGGTGCGAGAGTGGGCACGGCGCGACAAGTCGCTCATCGTTATCACTGGGCCCATCATGGGCAAGAGCCATGACACCATAGGCCAGGACATGGACATCGCTGTGCCTGAGGCCTTCTTCAAGGTTATTCTCTCTCCTTCATCCAAACCCATGAAGGCAATAGCTTTCATCTGCCCCAACCAGTCGTGCGGAGGATCTCTCAAGAGTTATGCTGTGAGTGTGGACGAGGTGGAAAGGCGCACTGGAATGAACTTCTTCAACGCTTTGCCCGATGATGTCGAGAATGGCATTGAGGCAACCTGCAACCTCAATCAATGGCTCAACCGTTAGATTTTTGGCATCATTTTTGCTATTCTCTCTCGTGATATTAACTTAATAATGGTAACAAATGATGAAGAGATTAGGTAAATTTGGTGTGATTTGCATTGCCACTATCATTGCTGTGCTAGTTGTATCGGTGGGCGTTGATGCCAAGAAAAAGAAAAAGCGCAACAAGAATCAGTATCAGCTTGAGCAGTTAATCAACCAGGCCACGCACTGGCGTGGGCACTCAGAGCCACACAATAAGTTCAAGTCATCGAGCTGCAACAGCAGCCCACAATCGGCACAAGCCGTAAGTTCTTCGCTTACTGCTGTGCGCATTAATGGTCGCTACTCTAACGCCACTAAGCAATATGCCGCCATGACGGTCAATTTCAACACTGCCTACCGTGTGCCCAACTGTGTGAGCTACGTCCTGACCAGCAACATGATCGACATCACTAATGGCCCCAATGCTGAGCACAGGCGCAACTATAAGTTCTATACCGACCCGTCGGTGGCAGGATGTCCCGAGTGGTATGAGTACCGTGGCAGCGGCTACGACCGCGGACACATGGCGCCAGCCAATGACATGCGATGGAGCCGCCAATCGATGCAAGACTGCTTCCTGATGACCAACATCTGTCCGCAGGACCATGACCTGAACGGCGGCAGCTGGAACAAGCTTGAGCTCAAGGTACATGACTGGGCCAAGCGATATGGCAAGATAATAGTGGCTACAGGACCAATATTCAATGGCAGTTCGGTGCGCATTGGCAAGAACAACGACATCGTGGTGCCCGCAGGTTTCTTCAAGGTTGTGCTCGACCCAAGCCGCAACTGCGCCATTGGTTTCGTCTATGATAACCATGAGGGCGGTGGTGGTGTGTCACGCCACGCATGCTCGGTGCGCGATGTGGAGCGTGTGACTGGTCATGACTTCTTCAGTGCCCTCCCCGACAATGTAGAGCGGCAAGTGGAGTCTTCCTTCAATTATCAACAATGGAACTAAAACTCTGATAATAACTTATAACTCTATGGACACAATTTGCGCGGTTTCCACTCCACATGGCATGGGAGGAATAGCAGTGATAAGGGTTAGCGGCGACAATGCTCTACACCTTGTGCAGCAACGATGGCAAGGAAAACCCTTGGTCGAGATGGCAAGCCACACCGCTCACTTGGGCAACATCCTCGACACTCATGGCAACATTCTTGACCAGGTGGTGCTCACCGTGTTTCGGGCACCAGGCACATTCACTGGTGAGGATGTGGTGGAGCTCTCATGCCACGGTTCAATGTGGATTCAGCAACAAGTGGTGGCAACACTCATCGACGCTGGCTGCCGTGCCGCCACTGCTGGCGAGTTCACACAGCGAGCTTTTGCCAACGGCAAAATAGACCTTTCACAAGCCGAGGCTATTGCCGACGTTATCGCATCACAGTCGCAAGCATCGCACCATGTGGCAATGAACCAGATGCGCGGGGCCTTTAGCCGCCAGCTCAATGCCTTGCGTTCACAGCTGCTGCAGTTTGTGTCGCTTATCGAGCTGGAGCTCGACTTTAGTGAGGAAGATGTGGCCTTTGCCGACCGATCACGCCTTACCGCACTGGCCACCGACATTAAGCGCGTGATTCATTCGCTTGCCAGCTCCTATCATGATGGAAACGCCATCAAAAACGGGCTGCCCGTGGCCATCGTAGGACCCACCAACGCTGGCAAATCGACTTTGCTAAACACCCTGTTGGGCGACGAGCGCGCGCTCGTGAGCGACATCAAGGGCACTACACGCGATGTGATCGAGGACACCGTCGTGCTACAAGGCACCCTGCTGCGATTCATCGACACAGCAGGCATACGCGAGTCGACCGACGTTATTGAAACAATGGGTATTGAACGCTCTTTCAAGAAGATGGACGAGGCTCGCATCGTGCTGTGGATGATCGATACCACAGCACCTATTAATGAGCTCAGGAACTTTCATACCCAACTCACAATGCATTGCCACGACAAGGCTGTGATTGCCGTTATCAACAAGATTGACGCAGCCTCATCACAGAAAGTTACCAATGAACTAAAAGCTCTTCAATTTAACGGTAAAGCCATTGAAATCTCAGCACGCGATGGCAAGGGAGTGGAACAGCTCAAGCAACTCATCATCGAGCAGGCATCACTGCCACAGGTGGGCGATGATAATGCTGTCATCGTCACCAACTCACGTCACTACCATGCATTGGTGCGTGCAGGCGAGGCCATCGACCGCACCCTTAGTGGACTCAACACCGGCCTGAGCGGTGACCTAATCAGCCAGGACATTCGCGAGTGCATGCATTACTTGGGAGAGATTACAGGCGAAATCTCAACCGATGACATCCTTGGTGAAATTTTCGCCCACTTCTGCATCGGCAAGTAACCCTAACAAATTAGGACCTTGCAATAACATTCAAGTTTCTTTGTTGCTCGAACGTTTTTGCAAGGAACGTAATAAAAACCAATTAACGTGTGGGACTGAGTGGCAATGCTGCCCTTCCCGCATCGGTCATTAGGCCTCGGTTCTCAAGGTCGAGGCAACGCTGGCGGTTGAGCTCAGTCCAGTGACTCCGCTTGCGACGTGGCGAGAGCCGCTGCACCAAGCGGCCATCGGGCAACTTCTTGCAGGTGGAATCGATCCAGCCAAAGCACAGTGCTTCCTCCACAATGTCGAGATAGAGCAACGCATCCCACATGGGCTCCTTCTTGCGATAGCTCACCACCCAGCACTCACGTGTGGTGGCATGATGCTCAATGAGCCACTCACGCAACTCACTCCGCTTCTTGAAACTCAACAGATTAGTCACCTCCATGTGGCAACTTGCGTTTTTTCTTTTTTACCAGTTGATAGGAGTTGCGCACAAGTTCACGAAGCTTATCATCATCAACATCGCTGTTGAGCTCCACGCTAATCCAGTAACGCTTGTCGCCATTATAAGGCTCACCAATAGCCTGATATCGCTCCTTGAGTTCAACCATCATCATCGGGTCGCACTTGAGGGTAACAGCCCTGAAATCGTCGATGTTGAAGTAGCAGAACATGTGCCCTGCCACATAAAACACCAGTATCGTGAACCTGCCCTTTGAGAACTTTTCGAAGGGAGTGGCCTCGGTCACATCAGGCAGCGACAGGCAGTAGTCACGCAGTTCCTCAATATTCACACCTCAATCTTCTTTATCAGCTTGGCTGGCACACCGCCCACTATTGTGTTAGGTTCCACATCATGGGTGACCACAGCTCCGGCAGCTACCACTGCCCCATCGCCTATGGTCACGCCAGCAAGCACCGTGGCATTAGCACCTATCCACACGTTTTTGCCAATGTGGATTGGAGCATGAGTCATGCCGCCTCGGCGCTCAGGGTCAAGATAGTGATTGAGAGTGGCAAGCACCACGTTGTGACCAATGAGTGCACCATCATCGATGGTGATGCCGCCCTGGTCCTGGAACTTACAGCCCATGTTGATAAACACGCGCTCGCCCAGTACTGTGTTCTTGCCACAGTCGGTGTGAAAGGGCGGGAACATACCCACACTCCGTGGCACCTTGCGACCAAAGAGCTCCTCAAGCAAGTCATGCAGCTCATCGGGAGTGTGATAACGGCCATTAATCTCGGCTGTGATGCGAAGTGCCTCCTGTGACAACTTGTGAAACATCACATGCACTGTCGAGCCGCCGTCGATGGGCTCGCCAGTGCTCATATAATCCCTAAATTCCTGAATTGTCATCGCTGGTTTAGCTTACAACTTTAGAACTTGGCAACCAGGTCGGCAATCTTTTGGCGTGTTTCATCGGTCTTCTGTTCATCGTTCTTGGCAGTGACGATGCCACAGTCCTCAACACCCCAGTAATTGCAAATGTCGTGATACTCAGCCATAGCACCTGTGTAGACACCAGGAGAATAGCTTGACATGAGCAGCGCCATCTTTTGAACCTTAGCAGGCTTGTTAACGCAGTACATGCGCTGGATAGGAGCTTGGAGCTGGGCAGCCAGTGTGAAGTAGTAGATGGGAGCTGCGAGCACCAGCGCATCGGCCTCGGCCATGAGTGGATAGAGCTCCTGCATGTCATCCTTCTGTATGCATGCTCCATTCCCCTTGCCATGACAGTATTCACACGCCAGGCAGCCAGCAATCTTCTTGCGAGCCACGTTCACCAACGTCACATCATGACCTGCTGCCTCGGCAGCCTTCTTGCACTGCTCTGCCATCCAAGCTGTGCTACCATTAGCACGTGGAGAGCCTTGTAAAATAAGTACCTTCATCGATAGTTAAGTAAATTAGTTAATAGTTAATGATAAAATTGGTTGGAAAAACACCCTAAGCTCAATATCAGTCGTCAAGTGAAGAGGTGATAGCAGTGAAAGTCTTTTGAGTGAGATCTTGAATTGTATCACCGAAGTCGTCGGGGTGTATAGGTTCGTGTATTGTGAGGGTAATAGTACCTGGCTCAACATGGAACATGGTGCGCGACATCACTTGATAGGACCCATTAATGGTGATTGGCACGATGGGCAGGTTGAACTCCTTGGCCAGGCGGAATGCTCCGTGCTTGAAGGACTGGATGTGACCGTCATCGGTGCGTCGCCCCTCGGGAAAGACTACGATTGACATGCCCTTGGCGAGTCGTTTCTTGGCGTCGGTCATGGTTTTGACGATGCCTCGTGCTGAGTGGTTGTCGACCATGATGTGGCCGGCCATGTGGCATGCCCACCCCACTAGTGGGAAGTTGTGCAATCCCTTGCGCATCATCCACTTGAAGTTGTGGCCTAGGTATCCGTAGATTGAGAAGATGTCGTAGGCTCCCTGGTGGTTGGCGACGAAGACGTAGGCGCTGTTGCGGTCGATGAGGTGCCTGTTCTCCACCTTGACTTTTACACCAAAGAAAAAGCACATGCATCGCGCCCACCACTTGGCTGGATAGTAGCCCCAGTAGTCGCTATTGAAGAGGCACC
Source organism: Porphyromonadaceae bacterium UBA2751 (assembly GCA_002353285.1). Lineage (GTDB taxonomy): Bacteria > Bacteroidota > Bacteroidia > Bacteroidales > Muribaculaceae > Sodaliphilus. Next base: position 168,636 of record DEJJ01000029.1, read on the forward strand.
CCACGATGGTGATGAGGCATGTGATGATGGTGAGCACCAGTAAGATGGGTGCTGCGATGCAGTAGTGATATATGCGGTAGAGGATGTTCATTGTTATTAAGCTCTTTGTCATTTGACATGGCAAAGTTAGTGAATATCTGTGAAAAATGCAACACCATGGAAGCATGATGTTGCACTTTGCTGTTAAGGTCTTAAATGAGGTTTACTTCTCTTCGGGTTCGGGAGCGATAAGCTTGTAGCCCTTACCGTGGATGTTGATAATCTCGATTGATGGGTCGGCCTTGAGATGCTTGCGCAGCTTTGTGATGTAAACGTCCATGCTGCGAGCATTGAAGTAGTTGTCGTCGATCCAGATTGTCTTTAGCGCGAAGTTGCGCTCGAGAATCTCGTTGACGTGAGCGCACAGCAGGCTCAGCAGCTCGCTCTCCTTGGTAGTGAGCTTGGTTGACATGTCGTCGACGATGAGCACCTGCTTCTGGGTATCGAAGGTGAACTTACCAATCTTGTACATGGTGATTTCTTTTCCCTTCTTGCCCTTAACACGGCGCATGATAGCATCGATGCGCATGACGAGCTCCTCCATCGAGAATGGCTTGGTGATGTAGTCGTCGGCACCAATCTTGAATCCCTCGAGGATGTCTTCCTTGAGTGCTTTGGCAGTGAGGAAGATGACTGGGACCTCGCTGTTGATGGTGCGGATTTCCTGGGCGAGCTGGAATCCGTCTTTCTTTGGCATCATGATGTCGAGCACGCAGATGTCGTACTTGCCCTTGAGGAAGGCCTTGTAGCCACTCTCACCATCGGCGTAGAGGTCGGCATTATAGCCCTTGGCCTGAAGATACTCTCTTAATAGCATGCCAAGATTCTCGTCATCTTCGCATAACAGGATACGCAATTTTTCGTCCATAGTGTTGTGATATTTTAAATTTTAATTTATTAATGAATTTCTATTTTAATAGTGGCAGAGTGATGATGAACTTTGAACCCTTGCCTACCTCGCTCTCGGCCTTGATAGTGCCATCGAAGAGGGTTATCATCTTGTGGACGTAGGCTAAACCCAGTCCAAAACCTTTCACATCGTGCCGGTTGCCAGTGGAGACGCGATAGAACTTCTCGAAAATCTTCTTGAGGTCTTCGCGCTTGATGCCGATGCCATTGTCCTCGACGGTGATCACGATGTGGTCGTCGTCGGGATTGCGGCTTGTTATTATGAGTTCAGGTGCCACATCGTCGCGGCGATACTTTATGGCATTGTCAAGTAGGTTGAAGATGACATTGGTGAAGTGCATCTCGTCGACGTTGACAATGGGGTCATCGCTCTGCAACTGTGCAGTGATTGTGCCGCCAAACTTCTCGACTTTGAGCTTGAAGGTATTGACCACGCTATAGATTACAGCATCAGCATCAACCTCCTGGAGCTTCATGGTGGCGCTTGTGCGGTCGAACATAGACATCTGCAGCACTTTCTCCACCTGGAATCGCAGGCGCTTGGTCTCGTCGGTGATTACGGTAGCGGCTTGCTTGAGCATCACTGGGCTCTTGCCCACAGCAGGGTCGTTGAGCATCTGCGCCGCAAGCGAGATGCTTGAGATGGGCGTCTTAAACTCATGGGTCATGTTGTTGATGAAATCGTTCTTGATTTCAGACAGCTTCTTCTGGCGGAAAGCCAGGATGATAGTGTAAGTGAACACCGCCATGAGGATAAAGGTGAAGAAGAACGATGGCAACATGAACTTGATAGATGAGAAGAGGTAGTCACTCTTGGTGGGGAAAGTGACATTGAGCGTACTATAGTTGCCGTTGGGGTCGTTAGCAAATAGAATTTGGCTATAGGCCCCCTTGTCGTCGGCACTGTGCTGATATTCAGGAGTAGTGTAAGCAAAATCACGATTGGGATATTGCACAGCAAACTCAAAAGGCATGAAGAGTCCATTATTTTGAAGTTCCTGACGGATGTACTCTCGCACCCTTGTGGAGTCGGCCCGCTCGGTGATGGGACGGTCGCTGGCGTGGTTTAGGATATTGAGAACGACCTCGTTAAGCAGACTCTTTTGGTAAAGGTACTGCCCTTTTAGGATTTCCTGACGCGACTGGTTGTAGTTGAATCCTCGTGAGAGATTAGTGTCTCCCAGCCGTCTATTGTCGGGATTTAGCTGTCCCAGGTGAGTGGAATCGGTTGCGAGGTCACCAGGAAAATCGTTATCGCCAAGATTAGTCACACGCAAAGGCACAAACGAGCGCTGCGCCTCGTTCAAATCCTGATCGAGGAAATGTTCAGTTTCATCGCGCTCAAGATTGCTGGCAACGCTGTAGAGACTGCGATTAACAGCCTCTCCGAATTGCTCATTACGCATCCTGACCATGTTTTCAATATACATGATCTGCATGAACAGCAAGCCTAACACTGCTGCTGCCATTACTGCTGTTAGAATCCATATCGTGGACTTTTTCATGAGCTCAACATTTTCATTGTACAGTCCGAAAGCAAACTGAGGAGTCGCAAATTAATCAATCACATATAACTCCAAAGTGTTAACGGACACAGTTCAATTAACTTAACGTTGCAAAATTAACAAAAGTGTGTGAAATTTAAAAATTTTGAGCAATTTTTTTGTAAAAAAATATTTTTTTACAATTAATACAAATGGTTAGAGGGAGCAAATCAGCAATCAAGACTTGAGAAAAGCGAGGATGAAATTAGGTGAGTTAATTCAAAAGAGAGCAACGGGTGGATGATCGAAGCTAATCACATATATAAA